>NZ_JBWKQL010000012.1:0-186241 GCF_059418765.1 Pseudomonas sp. GW821-FHT07F05 | reverse complement strand
ACGGCGCTCTCGCCGCATCCATGCGGCTCGGCCCACTCCGCGAGACCTGCGTTCAGCCTGCACCCAAGTCGCGATTGTCGTCGCCTGGACTTGCTGCGTAGAAGATCAAAAGCAACGGCAAAAGCTTCCCGGCTGAAGCCGGTCCCGCTAGGACGGTGTGGCCGCGCGGCTTTTTACGGGGCAGATGACGCGGTGAAGGTTCAGGGCGGTGTTGATGATGCCGATGTGGCTGAAGGCTTGGGGGAAGTTGCCGAGCATGCGGTTTTGCTGCGGGTCGTATTGTTCGGCGAGGAGGCCGACGTCGTTGCACAGGCCACACAGGCGTTCGAAGAGGATTTGGGCCTCGTCGTCGCGGCCTTGCAGCACGTAGACGTCGGCGAGCCAGAACGAACACACCAGGAAGGTCCCTTCGCTGCCCGACACGCCGTCGGTGCTGCGTTCGCTGTCGTAGCGCAGCAGCAGGCCGTCTTTCATCAGCGACTGTTCAATCCGTGTGACGGTGCCGGTGACGCGGGGGTCGTCGACGGGGAGGAAGCCGGTGAGCGCGATCTGCAGGAGACTGGCGTCCATTTCCTGGCCGCCATAGGTCTGCACGAAGCTGCCCAATTCTGCGTCGAAGCCGTGGGCGCAGACGTCGGCGTGGATCTGATCGGCGACCTCACGATAATGCCGTCCCCGCTCGCGGTCTTCCGGGTCATCGCTCTTGGCCAACACCCCGGCATTGCGGTCGAATGACACCCACGCCATGACTTTGGAATGGGTGAAATGCCGAGGTGCCGAGCGGATTTCCCAGATGCCGGCGTCCGGTTGATGCCAGACTTTTTCCAGAAACGGCATGATCACTTTCTGGATGTCCGTGCTGCGCGGCAGCGCCGGCAGGCCGTTTTTAAGGGCCTGGGTCATGGCGTCGGCGACTTCGCCGTACACATCCAGCTGCACCTGACTGGCCGCACCATTGCCGACCCGCACGGGACGCGAATGCTCGTAGCCGGCCAGCCACGGCAACTCATACTCCAGCAAGCGCCGTTCCCCCGCCAGGCCGTACATGATCTGCACCTGTTCCGGGTTGCCCGCGATCGAGCGCAGCAGCCAGTTGCGCCACGCGGTCGCTTCTTCGAAGTAGCCCAGGTTCATGAACGCCAGCAGGGTCATGGTCGCGTCGCGCAGCCAGCAGAAGCGGTAATCCCAGTTGCGCTCGCCGCCCAGTTGCTCCGGCAACGAGGTGGTTACCGCCGCGACGATCCCGCCGGTCGGCGCATAGGTCATGGCCTTGAGGGTGATCAGCGAACGCTTGACCTGATCCGTCCAGGGGCCGACATCCGGGCAGCGGCCGGAAAAATCACGCCAGAAGGTTTCGGTCTGCTGCAGCGCCGATTCCACGTCGAACCCTGCACGCACCGGCTCGTGGGAGACCTGCCAGGACAGCGCGAAGCCCAGCCGCTGACCGGCTTCAACGCTGAACAGGCTCTCGGTGTGATGGTCCATCGGGTGCAGTTCGGCGGGCGTGCGCAGCACCAGCATGTCCGGGCCGGCAACGGCGGTCATGGTATGCGGATCTCGCTTTTCGACCCACGGCACGGTGCTGCCGTAGTCAAAGCGGATCGCCAGATCCATGGAAAAATCCACGCGCCCTTCTACGCCAACGACGATGCGCACCACGCTGCTGTCGATCTCCATGGGCATGAAGTCGATGAGCAGCGCCTGTCCGGTGTCGGTGGTGAAGAGGGTTTCGAGAATCAGTGTGCCGTCACGGTAGCTGCGGCGGGACCGGGTGCTGCCGTCAACCGGCGCCAGCTTCCAGCGCCCGTTGTTGCTGTCGCCCAGCAGCGCGGCGAAACAGGCCGGCGCATCGAAGCGCGGGAAACACAGCCAGTCCAGCGACCCGTCGCGGGCCACCAGCGCTGCGGTCCGGCAGTTGCCGAGCAGCGCGTAATCTTCGATCAATACAGCCATCGGGCGGTTATCCCTCTTGGTGAGCACTTTATTCTTGTTGTGCGCCGTGCCCTTGAGTAGCGGTACCCATGAGTGGCAGCGCAACCGCCGCCCCGAATCAACGGGGCAGGATGTAACGCTCGATGGCCTTCGCCAGCCCGTCATCGGCATTGCTGTCGGTGACGTAGTTGGCCTGGGTCTTGACGCCCACCTCGGCCTGCCCCATCGCAATCGACAGCCCGGCGCGAAGGAACATCGCCACATCGTTGCCCGCGTCGCCGATCGCCGCGGTGTGGGCCAGCGGCACGCCCAACGCATCGGCCAGCGTCTCAAGGGCAGTGCCCTTGTTGGCGTCCAGCGCGGTGACGTCCAGGTAGTAGGATTGTGAACGGGCTGCCAACGCAGACTTGGCGATCAGCGGGTTAAGCGTGGCCTCCAGGCGCTTGAGCAGCTCGAAGTCCTTGCTCGCCGCGACGATCTTGTCGATGCGGTCCAGGTACTCGTCGAAGCTGTCGACCTGAACGAAGTCGTAGCCCAGCGTGTTGCGTTCGTGGTCGACGTAATCCCCTTCGGGATTGAGCAGCAGCCACTGGTCATCGGCAAAGACCCAGACCGCCACCGCCTCGCTGGCGAACAACTCCAGACTGGTGCGGGCCGCCGCGGCATCAATGCGGTGGGCCTTCAACAAACTGCCGTCCGGGTTGATGATGTTGGCGCCGTTGAACGCCACGGTCGGCAGCGTGATGCCCAGGGCTTCGATCTGCTGACGCATGGCACGCGGCGGACGGCTGCTGGCGACCGAGAAATGAATCCCGGCCTCCTGCAATTTACGCACGGCATCGATGTTGGCCTGGCTCAGGCTGTGATCGGGGTGCAGCAGCGTGCCGTCGATGTCGGACAGCATGAACTGGATGAGGGGCTGCGAAACGTCACTCATCCCAGGCGCTGCCATGTGCGGCCGTCACGGGCCAGCAACTCATCGGCCTCCGAGGGCCCGTCCTCGCCTGCGTGGTAAAGGTCCACTTGCGGATCCTTGGCCCAGGCATCAATGAACGGTTGCACGGCACGCCAGCCGTTCTCGATGTTGTCGGCGCGCTGGAACAGGGTCTGGTCGCCGGTCAGGCAATCGTAGATCAGGGTTTCGTACCCGGTCGACGGCTGCATCTCGAAGAAGTCCTTGTAGGCAAAACCCAGCTCGATGGTCTGCATGTCCAGGGTCGGGCCGGGCTTCTTGGCCTGCAGATCAAACCACATGCCTTCGTCAGGCTGGATCTGGATCTTCAGGAAATTCGGCGCGACGCTGTCGACATCGGTATCACGGAACTGCGCATACGGCGCTGGCTTGAAGCAGATGGCGATCTCGGTGTCGCGCACGCTCATGCGCTTGCCGGTGCGCAGGTAGAACGGCACGCCCATCCAGCGCCAGTTGTCGATCATCACCTTGAGGGCGACGTAGGTTTCGGTGTTGCTCTCGGGATCGACACGGTCTTCCTGGCGGTAGCCGGTGACGGCCTTGCCATCGATGCTGCTCTCGGAATACTGACCGCGCACCGAATTGGCCAGCGCTTCCATTTCCGACCAGGGCCGAATCGCACCGACCACCTTGGCCTTCTCGCCGCGCACGGCATCGGCGCCAAATGCAGCGGGCGGTTCCATTGCGACCATCGCCAGCAGCTGGAACAGATGATTGGGCACCATGTCCCGCAGGGCGCCGGTGGTCTCGTAAAAACTGCCACGGGTCTCGACGCCCACGGTTTCGGCCGCAGTGATCTGCACGTGGTCGATGTAGTGGTTGTTCCAGAACGACTCGAACAGACCGTTGGAGAAACGGCTGACCAGAATGTTCTGCACCGTTTCCTTGCCCAGGTAATGGTCGATCCGGTAGATCTGCTTCTCGCTCATGACCTTCAGCAAGCAGTTGTTCAATGCCACAGCGCTGGGCAGATCGTGGCCGAACGGCTTCTCGATCACCACGCGACGGAAGCTCTCGTCATCTTCGACCATCAGCCCGGAAGAGCCCAGACGCTGCGTCACTTCACTGAAGAAACGCGGCGCGGTCGCCAGGTAGAACACGGCGTTGCGGGTGCCCGTGCTCTTGATCTTCGCGTCGATGTCCGCGTACGTGGAATCGTCGAGAAAATCGCCGGTGATGTACGTGATGCGCTTCGACAGGCTGCCCCACAGCGCCGGATCCAGAGGCTCTTCGCCGCCCTGGGCGACCTTGCTGGCCGCCTCCTGACGAATGAAATCCTCGAGCTTCTTGGCGAAATCGGCATCGCTGACGGTGTTGTGGTCAACGCCGACAATGTGCAGGTCCTCCCCCACCAACCCGTCGCGAAACAGGTTGTAGAGGGCCGGCATCAACAGCCGTTTGACCAGGTCACCATGGGCGCCGAAGAGGAACAGCGTGGTCGCCGGAGCGACCGGAGCATTCTGCTTGCTGCGGGATAAACCCATTATTTTGGTTCCTTATGACCACCAAATCCGAAACGCATGGCGGACAGCATCTTGTCGCCGTACGTGCTTTGTTGACGGGAGCGGAAGCGGGCGAACAGCGAAGTGGAGAGCACCGGAACCGGCACCGCCTGCTCCATGGCCGCTTCGATGGTCCAGCGGCCTTCACCGCTGTCGGCGACGGAGCCGGAATAGGCGTTGAGCTGTGGGTCGGTGGCCAGAGCGTCGGCGGTCAGGTCCAGCAGCCAGGAGGAGACCACGCTGCCGCGACGCCAGACTTCGGCGATGTCGCCCAGGTTCAGGTCAAAGCGCTGCTCGACAGGGAGGTTTTCCGAGTTCTTGGTCTTGAGGATGTCGAAGCCTTCGGCGAAGGCCTGCATCATGCCGTACTCGATGCCGTTGTGAATCATCTTGACGAAGTGGCCTGCGCCCGGCGGGCCGGCGTGGATGTAACCGTGCTCGGCGCGGGGATCAGCGTCTTTGGAACGGTCCTTGGTGCGCGGGATGTCGCCAATGCCTGGGGCCAGGGTCTTGAAGATCGGGTCGAGGCGAGTCACGACGTCGGTTTCACCGCCGATCATCATGCAATAGCCACGTTCCAGACCCCAGACGCCGCCGGAGGTGCCCACGTCTACGTAGTGCAGGTTTTTGTCTTTCAGCGCCACGGAGCGACGTACGTCGTCCTTATAGAAGGTGTTGCCGCCGTCGATGATCACGTCGTCGGCATCGAGCAGGTCGGCCAGCTCGTTGATGGTGTCTTCGGTTGGAGCGCCAGCAGGCAACATCACCCAGACGGCTCGCGGTTTTTCCAGGGCAGCGACCAGTGAGGCGAGGTCTGTTGCCGGGGTCGAGCCTTCTGCGGCGAGCACGGTGCGAGACTTCTCATCGCGATCATAGACCACAGTCGTGTGGCCATTGAGCATCAGTCGACGTGCGATGTTGCCGCCCATGCGGCCTAGTCCAACAATCCCGAGTTGCATGTAGAGGTGCTCCTTAATCAAATTCAGAGGTGCCTCAGTTTATAGCCCAGTGCCGCATAGTGGGTTAGTCCGGGGAGGCAAACTATGGTTTCCCGGTGAAAAATGTTTCATGTGCATCGGCACAGAGGTCTGCAAGACTGCCCTATGACGCAGGTTTTCGCGATCAAGAAACGTTCGCGACAATCATAAATAAAAAAGTTCCTTTTTTACGCAAAAGAAATCAGAATTCCGGCCGATAGAGGTAGTGAGCAGGACTTGCCAGGTAGCAGACGTCCTTGCTTGAACCTTATGAAGTTGAACCCGCCATTTGCGAGGTGTGCAATGGGCACAGTACTGACAGCCAACGCTCCACAGACCCTTTACGTCACAATCCGTCGTGACGAGCTGCGCCAGCTCAGGGAAGAACGCGCCGTATTGCAGAACAAAGTCGCCCAGCTGACTTCGATGCTGCAACACGCCCAGCTCATCGGCAACGGCACCGCCCTGCACGCCTGATTCACGACTCCCCGCACCACACCCTTCAAGGCAAGCCTGATCTGCAGGCTTGCCGGCGCATCGTTGAATCCACCCTCCGCCGTACCTCGGCAGCGCCTTGCATTGCCGCACACGTGACACGGTTTTCGACCCTCCGTCGGACCCGACACACGTCGTTACGTTCCCCGGCCTGCTCTAGCCTCCGCGTCTTTAGCCGATTTTGGCGGTTTCGCAACACCCTCCTGACAAAATTTTCACCCCGTTGAAAACATAATCCCGACCCTCAACACATTGATTGCTGGCCAGATGCTGGCACTTGAATTCATTCGGGCGGTGTTTGGTCGCCTGAACGGTCTATAGCGGAGCGCTTGATGACAACGATGAAACGGAGCACTACGACTCCGAAAGGGTTCGACTGGGCGGGAGTGATCTGGCTGTTCGTGTTTTTCTGGTACTTCTCCGGCATCACGCAACTGCTTATCCAACTCACCGGCATCACCGGTTTTGCCGGCTTCCGTCAGGCGTTCGTGATCAGCGGCATCTGGCTCGCGCCCATGCTGATGTTCCCGCAAAAGACCCGCATCATGGCTGCGGTCATCGGCGTGATTCTATGGGCCTGCTCCATGGCGAGCCTGGGTTACTTCTTCATTTACCAGCAGGAGTTTTCCCAGAGCGTCATCTTCATCATGTTCGAATCGAACATCTCTGAAGCCGGCGAGTACATGACCCAATACTTCGCGTGGTGGATCGTGCTGGCGTTCATCGCCCACACCGCGTTCGCGATCTTCCTGTGGACACGCCTGCGTCCGGTGTACATGCCACGCGCTCGCGCCTACGCCGTTGCGGCAGCGCTGTTGATCGGCATCATCGGTTACCCGCTGGCCAAACAGTTGGCCCGCCACGACGACACCGCCTCGGCCCTCGAAGCCTTCGAGTCGCGCATCGAGCCAGCGGTGCCATGGCAGATGATCGTTGCCTATCACCGTTACACCCAGCAACTGGATGGCATGCAGGACATGCTGACCAGCAGCAGCAACATTGCGCCGCTGAAAAACCTCAAGGACCAGCAGGCCAATCTGCCCACCACCCTGGTGCTGGTGATCGGAGAGTCGACCAACCGCGGGCGCATGCACCTTTATGGATACCCGCGCCAGACCACCCCGAACCTGGACGCCATGAAGGACCAGCTGCAGGTGTTCAATAACGTCATCACGCCTCGGCCTTACACCATCGAGGCGCTGCAGCAGGTGTTGACCTTCGCCGATGAGGAAAACCCGGACCTTTACCTGAAGACGCCGTCGATCGTCAGCGTGATGAAACAGGCGGGCTACAAGACGTTCTGGATTACCAACCAGCAGACGATGACCAAGCGCAACACGATGCTGACCACCTTTTCCGAACAGGCTGACGAACAGGTCTACCTGAACAACAACCGCAATCAGAACGCTCGGCAGTACGACGGCGACGTGATCGCGCCGTTTACCAAAGCGCTGACCGATGCCGCACCGCGCAAACTGATCGTGGTGCACCTGCTCGGTACCCACATGGCCTATCAGTACCGCTTCCCGGAGGAGTTCGCGAAATTCAGCGGACGTGATGGCGTGCCGGCGGACATCGATGACAGCAAGCTGGAGTTCTACAACAGCTACGACAACGCCGTGCTCTACAACGATTTCGTGGTGTCCAGTCTGATCAAGGAATATGGCAAGGCCGACCCGAACGGCTTCCTGCTGTACCTCTCGGACCACGGCGAAGACGTTTATGACTCGCCAGGCCGCAACACCCTGGGCCGCAACGAGAACAAACCGACCATCCCGATGTACACCGTGCCCTTCATTGCCTACGCCTCGCCGAAGTGGAAGCAGACCCATGACTGGAATTTCGAGAGCATCCACGATCGGCCCTACACCAGTTCGAACCTGATCCACACCTGGGCGCAACTGGCAGGCCTGAGCTTTGATGAGCTCGATACCACCAAAAGCCTGGTCAGCCTAGACTTCAAGGCGCGCCCACGCATGATCGGCGATCCCTATGCGCCGAAGGGGCTGAGTGATTTTGCCCACATGGAAAAGGCCGCCAGCCAGCCCGGCACCATGCCCGAAGTGGTGCAAAAGTAAAAAAGGCGAAGTGACGTTCGCTGCAAACGAAAAGGCCTGCGCAATGCAGGCCTTTTTTTGTTCGTCGGCATGGGTGTGCTTCAACCAGGGTTAGGGAGCCGGTGTTTGACGCAGCAGCACGCGGGTCACCCGCCGTTCCTGCACTTGCACGACCTTCAGGTGCCAACCCTCCCACTGCAATTCGTCGCCAATCACCGGCAAACGATCCAGCAGGCTCACCACCAGTCCCGCCAGGGTCTGATAATCACTCGTTGCCCGCGCCTTGAAGCCGATGCGTTCGCGCAGATGGCTGAGGTTCATGGCGGCATTGACCAGCACGCCCCCGCCTTCCTCGACCAGGTCCGGGCCCTCGATTTCACTGGCGTCCGGCAGCTCGCCGGCGATGGATTCGAGGACGTCGGTCATGGTCAGGATACCGGCGAAATCGCCGAATTCGTTGATCACGAAGGCGATGTGGGTGGACTGCGCGCGCATCTGTTCCAGGGCGTTGAGGATCGAGAAGCTGTCCAGCAGATTGAGCGTCGGCCGGGCGAGGTGTTCGATGTTCGGCTCGGTACCGGACAGCCAGGCGTTGAGCATTTCCTTCTTGTGCACGAAGCCCAGCGGCTCGTCGATGCGGCCCCCGCGGATCAGCGGCAGTCGCGAGTACGACGAGTTGACCAGTCGCTGGCGAATGCCTTCCGGCGTGTCATCCAGATCGATCACGTCGACGTCGTTGCGCACCGTCATCACACCGCGAATGGGCCGCTGGGCCAATTGCAGCACGCCGCTGATCATCACCCGCTCGCGGCGGTCGAACACCACCTCGTCGCTGTCGCCGTCGAGCATGTCGGCGATCTCCTCACCGACCTCCTCGGCGCTCGGCCTGCGGCCACCCAGCAGGCGCAGCACGGCATGGGCGGTGCGCTCGCGGCGTGGCAAGTCACCTTTCACGCTGCGCTTGCGGCGGGCACGGGCGATCTGGTTGAACACCTCGATCAGGATCGAGAAACCGATGGCGGCGTACAGATAGCCCTTGGGGATATGGAAACCCAGGCCGTCGGCGGTCAGGCTGAAACCGATCATCATCAAAAAGCCCAGGCACAGCATGATTACCGTCGGATGGGCGTTGACGAATGCGGTCAGCGGCTTGCTGGCGATGATCATGATGCCGATCGAGAACACCACGGCGATCATCATGATCGACAGCTCATCGACCATGCCCACGGCGGTGATCACGGCGTCCAGGGAGAACACCGCGTCGAGCACGACGATCTGCGCGACGATGGGCCAGAACAGCGCGTAGGTTGTGCTGCCCGCCCGCTGAGCGACGTGGCCCTCGAGGCGCTCGTGCAATTCCATGGTCGCCTTGAACAGCAGGAACACGCCGCCGAACAGCATGATCAGGTCACGACCGGAGAAGCTCTTGCCGAAGACCTCGAACAGCGGCTCGGTCAGCGTCACCATCCACGAAATGCTCGCGAGCAGGCCCAGGCGCATGATCAACGCCAGCGACAGGCCCAGCACCCGCGCGCGGTCGCGCTGCTCGGGCGGCAGCTTGTCGGCGAGGATGGCAATGAAAACGAGGTTGTCGATGCCAAGCACCAGCTCAAGCACGATGAGGGTCAACAGGCCAAGCCAGGCCGTGGGATCAGCGATCCATTCCATGGGTCAGCGCCCCTTCTCGATCAATGGCACAGACACGAAAAGGCCCGACGTGCCGGAAGGCAGGTCGAGCCAGACAGAAATCTTGTTTAAGCGGGATAAAGCGAAGTGAACGCCTGCGACCCTGTTTGAGGGGAATCGGCGACTGGGAGGTTCCAGAGAGAGCGACATGTGTGTCCTGAAAGCAATACGGCAGGCGATCCTATCGCGCTCTCGGAATCGCCTTACAGGACAGAACTGTTACAAATGGTTTGGAAGGTGTTGCCTGGGCAACAACAGAAACACCGCGGGTATTGAGTGGGACCGGCTTTAGCCGGGAAGGCTTATTGCGTCACACCATAAAATTGAAGGTGTTCAAAACGGCCCCTTCCCGGCTGAAGCCGGTCCCACTGACAGCGCTTCGCTAGAGCGACTTCTGCCAGAACAGCGCGCGACCCATTTGCGGGTCCAGCTGGTAGTCGGCAAATCCAAGCTTGCGGTACGCGCCTTTGGCGGCTTCGTTGCCTTCGAGCACTTCCAGGGTGATTTTGCAGCAGCCGCGCTGGCGGGCGATTTCCTCGACCTTGGCCAGCATCTTCTGGCTGATCCCCTGGCCTCGTGCCGAAGCGATCACCACCACGTCATGCACGTTGACCAATGGCCGGCAGGCGAAGGTCGAGAAGCCCTCGAAGCAGTTGACCAGACCGACCGGCTCGCCGGCGATGAACGCCAGCACGCTGAAAGCATGGGGGCGCTTGGCCAGTTCGATCGCCAATTGCTGACGGGTGTCCATGGACAGCGACTGACCGCCACCCATGGCGTCCTCGGCGTATTGATTGAGCAGAAATCCGATCGCTTCTGCGTGAACCGAATTGCTGTAGCTGGCTTGCAGTACCAGAACCTCAGGGGCTTGCATTGACTTCCTCTACCGCTGGAGAAACCTCAACAGGCAGTCGACTCAGTGTGCCGACGTGCCGCGTGGCGGCGATTCTAACGCCCTGGCCGAAAAAATATCCTTATACAGAAGTAGGAAATGTCTCTGATCGGTCAGGAATTCTTCCGGCGCGCACCGGGAAAAGGCAGTGCGAGCAAATTGTGCCTACGGTGTCCCACAACAGCGCAGGGGCTGCGCGCGGATAGACCATCGGCCCGGTAATTGTCCAACAATCCGACCGACGGCACCCCTGTAAGAAGGCCTACACCCCATGCTCCACAACGGCGCATTTAGGGCCTCGCAGATCGCTTCATCACCCTGAATTCCACAATACCCCGCATCGCAATCCCGCATGCCAGACATGGCCCGGAAAAATTGTCGAAACTTCTGCACAGGCGCATGGGTCATGTGAATAGAGCAACTATGCTGTTGAAAAATCGAAGCAGAGTCCGCTTTCACCTTGTCCTCTAATGTGCAGTCGGTAAATCGGTATCGATCTTGCGTAGGTCTTGTGTGCCTGGCCATAGGAAATGGCTGCTTACACCTTAAGTGCTGTACCAACACTGCATATCGAACTGGAGAAAACGATGATTAGTGCCGCTGTCAAAACCCAGAAGGGAGAGAGTTTTAATCAGCCGGCCAGCGAGCTGACCCATCTGCCGGTCTTCGCAACGACGAGCGCACCCGTGCTGCAACTGCCTCCTGTTCAACCAGTGATTTCTTCGGTAACCCGCAAGAAAGTCCTGTTCGTGACTTCAGAGATGGCCGACCTGGTGAAAACCGGCGGTCTGGGCGATGTGTCAGCCGCACTGCCGCGCGCCATGCGCCACCTGCACGATGTACGCGTGCTGATTCCCGGCTATCCACAGGTCATCAATAGTGGCAACCCGATCCACATCATCAGCGAGCTGCCCGGTCACGCCGCGCTGCCTCCCTGCAAGATCGGCCGGATGGACATGAAAGACGGTCTGGTCATTTACGTCCTGATCTGTCCCGAGTTGTACGAGCGTGAAGGCACGCCCTACGGTGACAATGACGGCCGCGACTGGTCCGACAACCATATTCGCTTTGCCCGCCTGGGCCTGGCGGCTGCCGATTTTGCGGCCGGCGCGGTGAAGACCCAGTGGTGCCCCGAGCTCGTTCACGCTCACGACTGGCCAGCAGGCCTGGCGCCGGCGTACATGAAATGGCGCGGCCAGACCACGCCGTCGATCTTCACTATCCACAACCTGGCGTATCAGGGTTTTGTCAGCATTGCCTCCAGCCGTGAGCTGGGCATTCCCGACTCTGCATTGAGCCCGGAAGGCATGGAGTTTTACGGTCAGCTCTCGTTCATCAAGGCCGGCATGGCGTATTCCAGCCATATCACGACCGTGAGCGCGACCTACGCGAAAGAAATCACCACCCCGGACTTTGGCTGTGGCCTGGAAGGCTTCCTGCAGAGCAAAGCCGACCGCGGTCAGCTCAGCGGCATTCCCAACGGCATCGACGAGAGCTGGGACGCTGCCACCGACGAGCACCTGATCTGCCGCTTCGCTCCGAACGAGTGGACCCGCAAGGAAATCAACGCTGACTACGTGCGCGAGCTGTTTGAACTGGAGCCTTCCACCGGCCCGCTGTTCGCCGTGGTCTCCCGTCTGGTTTACCAGAAGGGTCTGGACCTGACCATCGGGGTTGCCGAGCACATCGTCAACAACGGCGGCCAGATTGCGATCATCGGCCGTGGCGAACCTGAAGAAGAAGACGCCATGCGCGCCCTCGCCGCCCGCTTCCCGGGTCAGGTCAGCGTGCGCGTCGGCTTCAATGAGACAGACGCACGTCGCATGTTCGCCGGCAGTGATTTTCTGCTGATGCCTTCGCGCTACGAGCCTTGCGGCCTGAGCCAGATGTACGCGCAGCGCTTCGGCTCCCTGCCGATCGGACGCCGCACTGGCGGTCTCGCGGACACCATCGAAGACGGCTGCACCGGTTTCCTGTTCGACGAATCCACGGTCGAGAGCTACACCGAAGCCCTGACCCGCGCGTTCAAGGTCTTCGAAAGTCCATTGCTGCTCAACGCCATGCGCTGCCGCGCCATGGCCGCTCCGTTCGATTGGCACAAGGCGGTAGAACCCTACGCCGATCTTTACCAGGAGCTGCTGAAGAAAAACGCAGGCGTGGCACTGCATTATTGATAACCCACTGATCAAGGAATTACGGATGCCTTCGCGCACGGATCAAAACTGGCGCCACGGCGCCGTCATGCTGGATCCACAACACACCCGGTTTGCCCTCTGGGCACCGGACGCCCAAAGCGTCAGCGTCGAATTCGAAAACGGGCCTGCACAGGCCCTTCAGCCAGAGCAGGACGGCTGGTTCGTGGTCGAGACCGAGTGTGGAGCTGGCACGCGCTATCGCTTCAACGTCGCTCTCGATGGACAAAACAACCTTACTGTTCCTGACCCGGCCTCCCGGGCTCAGGACGGCGACGTGCACGGCTACAGCATCGTCGTCGACCAGGCCACCTACCAGTGGAAGAACACCGAGTGGCAGGGACGGCCCTGGCACGAGGCGGTCATCTACGAGCTGCACGTCGGTGCACTGGGTGGCTATGAAGGCGTTGAACAGCGTCTGCAGCATTTGGTGGACACCGGCATCACCGCCATCGAGCTGATGCCTATCGCGCAATTCCCGGGTGATCGCAACTGGGGCTACGACGGCGTGTTGCCTTACGCCGCGCAGTCGTCCTATGGCACGCCCGACCAACTCAAGCACCTGATCGACACCGCCCACGGGTTGGGCCTCGCGGTCATTCTGGACGTGGTCTACAACCACTTCGGCCCGGACGGCAATTACCTCGGCGCCTACGCCAGTCATTTCTTCCGCAGCGACAAGAAGACGCCGTGGGGCGACGCAATCGATTTCCGCCGCCGTGAAGTACACGACTTCTTTATCGACAACACGATGATGTGGCTGCAGGACTACCGCTTCGACGGCCTGCGTTTCGACGCCGTGCACGCCATCGAAGACCCGACCTTTCTGCAAGACCTGGCAGAACACGTACGCGAGACGATTCCGTCGGAGCGTCACGTGTGGCTGACCCTGGAAAACGAATTCAACGAAGCTGGACGCATGGATCAGGGCTACGAAGCCCAATGGAACGATGACGGCCACAACACGCTGCACGTCCTGCTGACCGGCGAGACCGACGCTTACTACACCGACTTCGCCGAAAAACCCACGCAAAAGCTTGCGCGTCTGCTGGGCGAAGGCTTTGTCTATCAAGGCGAATCCACCCGTCATGGCCACGCCCGGGGCGAACCGAGCGGCCATCTGCCGCCGACCTCTTTCGTGCTGTTTCTGCAGAACCACGACCAGATCGGCAACCGGGCCTTCGGCGAGCGTCTGGTTCAGCTGAGCCCGGCCCCTGCATTGCAGGCGGCGACGGCGCTGTTGCTGCTGTCACCGATGATCCCGCTGATGTTCATGGGCGATGAGTGGGGCGCAAGCGAGCCGTTTCTGTTCTTCACTGACTTCCATGACGAGCTGGCAGATGCCGTGCGTGAAGGACGTCGTGGCGAGTTCAAGGATTTCGCCGCGTTCAAGGATCCGGCCAAGCGCGAGCAGATCCCTGATCCCAATGCTCTTAAAACTTTCGAGGCCTCGCGTCCGGCGTTCGATGCGCTGCTGCTGGAAACCGACAAGGGTCAGGACCATCGCAACTGGCTTGAGCTCTACAAAACCTTGCTGCAGATTCGCAAGACCGAGCTGTTCCCTCGCCTGCACGGCGCCAGTGCGTTGGGCGTGAAAGAGCTCGGCGACAAAGCCGTCAGCGCACGTTGGAAGCTGGGCGACGGCAGCGAGTTGCGCATTGATCTGAACCTCGGCAGCGAGGCGGTCGACACTGATGATCACACCGGCTACAGAGTGCTTCATCAATCCCGTGCCAAGTCCGCAGAACTTTCCCCATCCGCCACCCTCAATCCATACACGGCCATTGTCAGCCTGAAATCGAGTGACGTTGTGGAGGAACAGGATGAGCAATGAGCAACTGGAAAAACTGGCAGCCCAGGCGGGCCTGTCGGTTGACTGGAAGGACGCCAACGCCAAACCGCAACACGTAAGCCCCGAGGTCCTGCGCAAGGTCCTCAGCGGCCTGGGTTACCCCGCCGAGACAGAAGAAGACGTCGAAGCCAGCCTTAAACGCCTGAACGAAGAAAGTCAGCCCGCCACCCCGCCGCCGTTGATGACCGTCGACCATGGCAAGGATCTCGACCTGTCGAGCTGGTTCGCCCCAGCCACCGCGTTCACGCTGACGCTGGAAGACGGCTCGCTGCTTGAAGCGAAGCTCACCGACAAGGCTGGCCTGCCCGGCTTGGCCACAGTGGGTTATCACCAGTTGGACGTGGGCGGCCAGCAGTTGACCGTCGCCGTCGCGCCAAAGACGTGCTACAGCCTGAACATGGCCAGCAAGAAAGCAATCGCCCGCGACTGGGGCCTGACCACTCAGCTGTACTACCTGCGCCGTGAAGGTGATGGCGGTATCGGCGATACCCAGGGGCTGGAGGCTTTCGTACGCGCTGCAGGCACCCGTGGTGCCTCGGCCGTGGCGATCAGCCCGGTTCACGCGATGTTCTCCAACGACAGCGAGCGCTACAGCCCGTACTCGCCGTCCAGTCGCCTGTTCCTCAACGCGCTGTATGCGGCGCCGGGGACCATTCTCGGTGACCGCGCGGTTGAGCTGGCAATCGAGAAAGCCGGCTTGGCCGACGAGTTCAAGCGTCTGGAATCACTGGAGCTGATCGAATGGCCCGCCGCCGCCAAAGCAAAATATGCCCTGCTGCGCGAGCTGTATGCCGGCTTCATCGGCAGCGATCATCCCTTCCACGAGGACTTCAAGAGCTTCCGCCAAGCGGGCGGTGAAGCCCTGGAAAACCACTGCCGTTTCGAAGCCCTGCGTGATGCGGGCGACGAATTGGGCATTGGCGGCAACTGGCATGAATGGCCGGAGCAGTACAAGAACCCGCGTAACCCTGCCCTCGACGCGTTCGCCAAGGCGCACGGCGAAGAGATCGGTTTCCACGCCTTCGCGCAATGGCTGATCGCGCGTGGCCTCGAACGCGCCCAGACCGCCGCACGATCGAGCGGCATGAGCGTCGGTTTGATCGGTGATCTGGCTGTGGGTGCCGACGGTGCCGGCAGCCAGGCCTGGAGTCGTCAGGACGAGTTGCTCTCCTCGCTGACCGTGGGCGCACCACCGGACATTCTCAACCGCTCGGGCCAGAGCTGGGGCATCTCGGCGTTCTCGCCGACCGGCCTGAAGCGCAATGGTTTTCAGGCGTTCATCGAAATGCTGCGGGCCAACTTCGCCCACGCCGGTGGCCTGCGCATCGACCATGTGATGGGGCTGCAGCGCCTGTGGGTCGTCCCGTTGGGATCCCCGGCGAGTGAAGGCGCTTACCTGAATTACCCGCTGGACGACATGCTGCGGCTGTTGAGCCTGGAATCGTGGCGTCACGAAGCAATCGTTCTGGGCGAAGACCTCGGCACGGTGCCCGAAGGTCTGCACGAGAAGCTGTCCGAACGCGAGATCCTCGGGATGCGCGTGCTGCTGTTCGAACAGGACGACGCGACGTTCAAGCCCATCACCAAGTGGTCCAGAGACGCACTGGCCACCACCAGCACCCACGACCTGCCTACCCTCACCGGTTGGCTGAGCGAACTGGATGTCGACTGGAACAAAAAACTCGGGCTTGTCGATGACGACGCCGAGCAGAAGATGCGCGACGGCCGCGAACGGGAACGCAAGGGGTTGATCACGGCGCTCAAGCAGAACTACACCCTGCCGAGCAGCGGTGAAAGTGTGAGCGCCAAAGACGTCATCGACTACAGCATTGCGTACCTCGGCCACACCCCGGCGCCGTTGGTGCTGCTCCCGATCGAGGACGCCCTCGGCATTGATGAGCAGGCGAATTTCCCCGGCACCATCGACAGTCATCCCAATTGGCGACGTCGGCTCAACGGCGACAGCGGTTCTCTGCTGAACAACGCCGATGCAGCACGACGACTTGAAATTCTGGCAGCGGCACGGCAACAAGCCGCGGAGCGTGATCAAAAATGAGTACCCCTCTTAAATCCCTGCGCGCCACCCAGCGCCTGCAGTTTCACAAAGACTTCACGCTGGACGACGCCACCAAGCTGGTGCCGTACTTCGCCAGCCTGGGCATCAGCCACATCTACGCCTCGCCACTGCTGAAAGCCCGCGCCGGTTCCATGCACGGTTACGACGTGGTCGACCCGCGGGTGATCAACCCCGAACTGGGCGGTGAGCCGGCCTTGCTGCGTCTGGTCGCGGCGCTGCGTGAGCACGGCATGGGCCTGATTCTCGACATCGTCTCCAACCACATGGCAGTCGGCGGCAACGACAATCCCTGGTGGCTCGACCTGCTCGAATGGGGCCAGCGCAGCCCGTACGCCAAGTTTTTCGACATCCAGTGGAATTCCCCGGACCCGCTGCTCAAGGGCCAGCTGTTGTTGCCGTTCCTTAGCACCGACTACGGCACCGTGTTGCAGAAGGGTGAAGTGCCCCTGCGTTTCGATGCGGAGCACGGTACCTTCCACGCCGAGCACTATCAGCATCTCTTCCCGATCAACCCCGCCACGTACGCGCCGCTGTTGAAGGCAGCGAAGCGTTCCGAGCTGGATGAACTGGCCCAGCGCTTCGCCGACCTCGACAACTATCCGCAGGCCTACGAGCGTGCCCGTCAGGCCAAGGCTGAGCTGGCCGAAGCGGTGAAGGCCAAACCCGAGCTGGTCAAGGCCGTTGAAGAAGGTCTCGCGCAGTTTGATTCCAGCACCCCGGAAGGCTTCGACCGCCTGCACCGTTTGCTTGAGCAGCAGGACTATCGTCTGGCGAGCTGGCGCACCGCGGGTGACGACATCAACTGGCGGCGTTTCTTCGACATCAACGAGCTGGGCGGCCTGAAGGTCGAGCGTTCGCAGGTGTTCGAAGCAACCCACGGGAAGATTTTCGAACTCATCGCCAAAGGGCTTGTGGACGGTCTGCGCATTGACCACATCGATGGCCTCGCCGATCCGCGCGGGTATTGCCGCAAGCTGCGTCGTCGCGTCGACAGCCTGATGAAACTGCGCCCGGCCGGCACCGAACTGGAACGTCTGCCGATTTTCGTCGAGAAGATCCTCGGCCCCGACGAGCAACTGCGGACTGACTGGAACGTCGACGGCACCACCGGTTATGAATTCATGAACCAGGTGTCGCTGCTGCAGCACGATCCGAAAGGTGAAGCCGTACTGGGCGAGCTGTGGAGCCGCATCAGCGGACGCACGGCCGACTTCAATCAGGAAGTGCTGGAAGCCCGCGATCTGGTGCTCCATGGCACGCTGGCGGGTGATTTCGAAAACCTGGCCCAGGCACTGCTGCAGGTCTCGCGCAGTGACGTGATGACCCGCGACATGACCCTTGGCGCCATCCGTCGCGCGCTGCTGGCGCTGGTCAGCAACTTCCCGGTCTACCGCACCTACCTCACCGCCTGCGGCCGTTCTGCCGAAGACGAGCGCTTCTTCCAGCAGGCCATGGACGGTGCGCGGGAGATGCTCAGCGAAGGCGACTGGCCGGTGCTGGATTCCCTCAAGCTGTGGCTGGGTGGCGAGAAGCTGCGCGACTACCCGACGGGCCGGTTGCGCGAAATGCGCCGCAAGGCCGGCAACCGTTTCCAGCAGTTGACGTCGCCAGTGGCGGCCAAATCGGTGGAAGACACGTCGTTCTATCGCTCCGCCGTGCTGCTCTCGCGCAACGATGTGGGTTTCCACCCGCAACATTTCAGTGCGCCGGTGGAGGCGTTTCATGAAGTCTCCATCGAGCGGCACAAGAGCTTCCCGAACAACCTGCTGACCACCGCGACCCACGACCACAAGCGCGGCGAAGACACCCGCACCCGTCTGGCCGTGCTCAGCGAACTGGCGCCCTGGTACGCCGAGCAGGTCGAGCGCTGGCAGCAGCTGTCGGCGCCGCTCAAGGCGGGTGACACCCACATCAGCCCGGGTGACGAGCTGATGCTGTATCAAGCAATCATCGGCAGCTGGCCGCTGGACCTCGAAGGCGAGCCGGCTTTCGAAGCCTACGCCAAGCGACTGACCCAGTGGCAGGAAAAGGCCCTGCGCGAAGCCAAACTGCAGAGCAGCTGGAGCGCGCCCAACGAGCCGTACGAGACAGCGTGCCGCGAGTTTCTCCAGCACTTGCTGCTGAACGCCGACGGTCTGGCACTGCGTCAATCCATCGGTGCCACGGCCAATCGCATCGCGACGGCCGGCGCGCTCAACAGTCTGGCGCAAACTTTGCTGCGAATGACTGCGCCCGGTGTGCCTGATCTGTATCAGGGCACCGAGTTCTGGGACTTCAGCCTGGTGGATCCGGACAACCGTCGTCCGGTGGATTACCCCGCTCGCGAACGTGCGTTGCAGGCATCCGTGCCGGTCACCGAGCTGTTGAACCAGTGGCATGACGGCCGGATCAAGCAGGCGTTGATTGCTCAGGTGCTTAGCCTGCGCAATGAGTACCCCGCGCTGTTCAGTGAAGGCAAATATCAACCCCTTGAAGTGGTGGGTGAAAAAGCCGATCACGTCATCGCTTTTGCCCGGGTAACGAAAGAGATGCGGGCTATTGTTGTGGTTCCGCGCTTGCCGGCTGAACTATTGGGCACTGCGCAAACTCCATTCATCAATGCAGCAAATTGGGGCGATACACGAATCAACCTGCCGTTCGCTGATTCACATCCAAATTGGAAGGGACTTTTTTCTCAGGCTACAGTCACATCCAGCAAGGAAATGTTGCTCAGCGCAGCGCTCAAGGAAATTTCTGTAAACCTGCTTATACAAACCTTGTGATACCGGGAGTGTCGAGATGAGTGCCGACGATAAAAGAATCAGCGAGCTTGCCCACCAGATCTGGGAAACGGAAGGCAAGCCACATGGGCAAGATGCCCGCCACTGGGAAATGGCTAGCAAGTTGGCCGCCGCCGAGGCGAAGTCGCCTAAAAAACCGGCTGCTGCGAAGACGGCGAAGTCCAAGCTCGACGGCAAAGCGGAGCCCAAGGCTGCCGCTGCCAAACCCGCTGCGAAGGGTGCAGCCAAACCGGCGGCGAAATCTGCTGCCAAGCCTGCGGCTAAACCCGCAGCCGCATCAGCCGCAAAATCAGCAGGCAGCTCCGCTGATCAGGCTGCCAGCAAATCCGAGGCAAAAGCTGACGCCAAGCCTGCCGCTAAACCGGCAGCCAAGGCGCCCGCCAAACCCAAGGCTGCGGCGAGCGGTACCGATGCTGCCGCCAAACCGGCCAAGCCGGCGGCCAAGTCTTCTGCCAAGAAGCCTGCCGCAGCCAAGCCTGCGTCTTGATCAACTGCTTTAACGCGTCACTGTTGCGCCGCTAACACCCCTACCGCAGGGATCGCCTTAAAACGGTCGTCACCCTGCGGTAATTTTCAAACCTGTTGCATCGATGGCGCAGTCACGTACTGAGGCCACGGCTTTGTTCGCCTTCAGGAACTCATTCGAACGTCAGGAATACACATGAGCACGCAAGATAAAAGCACCGCTACACAGAATGAATCCGGCAACGCTGGCAGCCCCGAAGTCACGGCATCGCGCATTCGGGAAGGTCTGCCCTTCCCGCTCGGCGCCAGCTGGGACGGCCTCGGCGTCAACTTCGCCATCTTTTCCGCCAACGCCACCAAGGTCGAGCTGTGCCTGTTCGACTCGGCCGGTGAAGTGGAGCTTGAGCGCATCGAGCTGCCGGAATACACCGACGAGATCTTTCACGGTTACCTGCCCGACGCCCACCCGGGTCAGGTGTATGGCTATCGCGTCTATGGTCCGTACGATCCGAAGAACGGCCACCGTTTCAACCACAACAAGCTGCTGATCGACCCGTATGCCAAGCAACTGGTCGGCGAGCTGAAGTGGTCCGAGGCGCTGTTCGGTTACACCATCGGTCACCCGGACGACGACCTGAGCTTCGACGAGCGTGACAGCGCGCCCTTCGTGCCCAAGTGTAAGGTCATCGACCCTGCGTACACCTGGGGCCGCGAACAGCGCGTCGACGTGCCGTGGGACAAGACGATTTTCTACGAGACCCACACCCGCGGTTTCACCATGCGTCACCCGTCCGTGCCTGATGAAGTCAAGGGCACGTTCGCCGGCCTGATGGTCGATGACGTGATCAAGCACATCAAAGGTCTGGGCGTCACCTCGATCGAATTGCTGCCGATCCACGCCTTCGTCAACGACCAGCACCTGCTGGAAAAAGGCATGACCAACTACTGGGGTTACAACACCCTGGCGTTCTTTGCCCCGGATCCACGCTACCTGGCCCACGGCAAGATTTCCGAGTTCAAGGAAATGGTTGCGCACATGCACCACGCCAACCTGGAAGTGATCCTGGACGTGGTCTACAACCACACCGCCGAAGGCAACGAGCGCGGCCCGACCCTGTCGATGCGCGGTATCGACAACGCCTCGTACTACCGCCTGATGCCGGATGACAAGCGTTACTACATCAACGATTCCGGCACCGGCAACACCCTCGACCTGAGCCACCCGTGCGTGCTGCAGATGGTCACCGATTCGCTGCGCTACTGGGCGACCGAGATGCACGTCGACGGCTTCCGCTTCGACCTGGCCACCATCCTTGGCCGTTACCACGATGGTTTCAGCGAGCGCCACAGCTTCCTCGTGGCCTGCCGCCAGGATCCGGTGCTGCGTTCGGTGAAACTGATCGCCGAGCCTTGGGATTGCGGTCCAGGCGGTTACCAGGTCGGCAACTTCGCGCCGGGCTGGGCGGAGTGGAACGACAAATTCCGCGACAACATCCGTGCGTTCTGGAAAGGCGATGAAGGCCAACTGGCGGACTTTGCCAACCGCATGACGGCGTCGGGCAACCTGTTCAACCAGCGTGGCCGCCGCCCTTACGCTTCGGTCAACTTCATCACCGCCCACGATGGTTTCACGCTGCATGACCTGGTGTCGTACAACGAGAAGCACAACGAGGACAACGATGAGAACAACCAGGACGGCAGCAACGACAACCGTTCCTGGAACTGTGGCGTCGAAGGCCCGACCGACGATCCGGAAATCAACGCGCTGCGCCTGCGTCAGATGCGCAACTTCTTCTCGACGCTGATTCTGGCCCAAGGCACGCCGATGGTGGTTGCCGGTGACGAGTTCGCTCGTACCCAGCACGGCAACAACAACGCCTATTGCCAGGACAGCGAGATCGGCTGGGTCAACTGGGACCTGGACGAAGACGGCAAGGCCCTGCTGGCGTTCGTCAAGCGTCTGATCAAGCTGCGTCAGTCGTACCCGATCCTGCGTCGTAGCCGCTTCCTGGTGGGCGATTACAACGAAGAACTGGGCGTGAAGGACGTGACTTGGCTGTCGCCAAGCGGCGAAGAGATGACCATCGAGCAGTGGGAAGACCCGAACGGCCGCTGCCTGGGCATGTTGATGGACGGCCGCGCGCAGGAAACCGGTATCCGTCGTCGCGGCTCCGAAGCGACGCTGCTGCTGGTGGTCAACTCACACCACGACGGCGTCAACTTCACGCTGCCGGAGGTGCCGGAAGGTCTCAACTGGACCAGCCTGATCGACACCAATCAGCCGGAAATCGACGGCAAGGACCAGTTCGAGTTCGGCAGCGAGTACACGGTCACGCCGCGTTCGCTGTTGCTGTTTGAACTGCAGAAGGCTCCACAGGCGTAACTGTTCGCGCCTGGATTCATAGCGACACCTGCTTGCCCGCGATGGGGTCAGTCAGCCAGAGGTAATGGCTGGCTGATCCGGTCGCGGGCAAGCGTCGTTTCGGCACCACTCTTTCATGCCCCCCGCCCGACGCCCGCGCTGTCAACCCCGGATTCATTGACTTTGTAGTCACGAATCGACCTCCATGTTCTGAAACTACAAAATATGTAGTGCACGAAAATAATCACTACAAAACCGTTGACGACGCCTTTTGCCGACTGCATAGTGCAGGCGTCTCCCCGATCGGGAGAGCTGGCAAAAGTATTCCGGGCCCGTTCGACACAGCCGTCGAACAACCTCTGGATGTGTGCTGCCCACAAGGCAGATTGATGAAGCCGAACCGGCATGATCGACCCACCAGGCCGAGCGCTGGCGACACGTCCTCATGACACTTGTGGTCGACCACCCAGTCGCCCGTGTCTTCCAGGCGTCCGCCCTTCTCGCCCAGGGCCGATCTTTCCCCTCTGACTTCATCAATACCCACACGTTTGCGGCCCGGCACCGGCTCTGTGTACCGACGGACCTTGCTTGTCAGCGTTTGGAAGGACTGCGAATCGACGGACGATTCGCCATTGCGTTTGAACTCACTCGATAGATTAACCAGTGGTCAAAAAGGGGTAACAACCATGAACCTGAACAACCAACCTACCATTGATCAATTGGCTCGACTGTTCGCCGCACGCAAGGATTCCCTTGATAGCCACATCCTCTGGGTGTGCGAGGAAGGCAACGTGCACATGGACGGCCTGGGTGCCTGCACCGAGGAAGAACAATTCGAGAGTCAGCATCCGCGCATGCGTGCCCGGCTGAAGATGTACCGCAAGGGCCACGGTTATGTCGGCAAGAAGGCCGCGGCGGACAAGCAGTTCCTCGGCCAGGTACTGGAAACCCTGAGCAGTGAATGGGGCGCCGTGCAGCAAGCGCCTGGCCTGCGCGTTATTGACAAGCTCTGCTGATTGAAAAGCCGTTGCCTGCCTGTTTTCGATGGGCAGGCAACGGTGGTTTTTTTCGCGGCGCTGATCCCGTTGCAAGCCCCCGCCAACGCCCCCTCGTCCGCCTCCCCTGTTTACGTTGAACTTGGCACCGCCATCCTCTTCCAATGCAAGCGAACCGCGTCGACGGTTCCGCATCAATCCATGGAACAGACAACGCCCGCGTGCGTAATTAAGGTGCCGTAATGGATCTGGACAAGCTCAGCAAACACGTCAAGGCCGGGGAAGTCACCGAGGTCAATCTGGTGTCGATCGAAGGTGGCTCGTATGCCATCCATGCGCTCATGGACGGCAAGTCCAATGCCGTTAACAGCCCGGACGGCAAAGCGCTGCACGTGGCCTCGGTCGACGAAGCGCGCAAATGCCTGTCGTCCCTTCAGGACGTGAAGCTGTTCATCGTGCACCCGGTGGTCTACGACGAAATGGTCGGGCAGCCGCACACCACACCCGAAGCGCCCCGCCAGCCTATTCCGTTCCGCTCGGGGAACTGACCTGAATGCGCGCCGGTTCTTGCTGGATGCACGCGGTGCAGTAGGACCGGCTTCAGCCGGGAAGAGGCCAGTGAGACCACCCTCAATTCTGCGGCGTGACGACTGATGCCTTCCCGGCTAAAGCCGGTCCTAATGGGTGCATGGGGCAGTTATCGTCAATCACCCGCGAAAATCGATGACGATCCTCGACTGTACTTCGCCGTCCCCCAACTCCCTGAACACCTGATTGATCTCGGCCAACGGCCGCAACTCGATGTCGGCCTTCACCTTGCCTTCGGCGGCGAAGGCCAAGGCTTCGGCCATGTCCTGCCGAGTGCCGACGAACGAGCCGCGTACGGTGATGCAGTTGGCGACCACCTCGAACAGCGACAGCGGAAACTCGCCCGGCGGCAGCCCGACCAGCACGCACGTGCCACGTTTGCGCGTCATGCCCACCCCTTGTTTGAACGCCGCCAGCGAAGGGGCGGTGATCAGCACGCCGTGCGCCCCGCCATCGGTGACGTCCCTGACGGCCTGCACCGGATCACCCGCACGGACGTTCACCACCGCGTCTGCACCCAGCCTGGTGGCATGGGTCAGTTTGCCGTCGTCGACATCCACCGCACACACGCGCAGGCCCATGGCTTTGGCGTACTGCACGGCCAAATGCCCTAAGCCGCCAATCCCCGAAATCACGATCCACTGACCCGGCCTGACATCGGCCTCCTTGATGCCTTTGTAGGTGGTGACCCCGGCGCAGATGATCGGCGCGGCTTCATGGGGTGCGAGCCCGGCCGGAATGTGCGCCACGTATTCAGGGTCGGCGAGAATGTATTCGGCGAACCCGCCATTGCGGGTATAGCCGCCGAACTCGGCGCTGGCGCACACGGTTTCCCACGCGCTCAGGCAATACTCGCAGTGACCGCACGCTGAATACAGCCACGGCACGCCGACGCGATCGCCTTCGCCCACACTGGTCACGCCAGCCCCCAGGGCCACCACGATGCCGATGCCTTCATGTCCCGGAATGAAGGGCAGCGAAGGCTTCACCGGCCAGTCTCCCCGTGCCGCGTGCAAGTCGGTATGGCACACGCCACAGGCTTCAGTTTTGATCAGGATCTGCCCGGGGCCCGGCGTGGGAATGTCCCACTCGCGAAGCATCAGCGGGCTGCCGAATGCTTCTACAACTGCGGCCTTCATTTTGCCTTTCATGGCGTTTTCCTTTGCCTGAGACGGGCTAAGTTCGAGTAACGGGCGCGAATGATCAGTCATGGAATTGCCTCATGAGCCTCCCACGATCGCGATGTGCTTGGCGGTGGCTGACCTGAATCAACCGACGGCCAGTGTGCTCGCCTGAAGTGACCCGGTATTGATCTGGATCAACAAGTCCTGTTCATCGAGACGCAGCGCTATTGGGGGGCAGACAAGAAGTCAGCTCAGAGGTGCAGGCGCTGAATGTCCTGCAGCAAACACATACCTTGTGGGAGTGAGCTTGCTCACGAAGACGGCATTTCGGCCGCTGGAGAGACAGCGGATGCCCCCCAGCAAACCAGCGCCCATGACTGCTACGTCGACAGGCGCATCCATGCAGCGTTAAAACACCAGCTTGTACCCGATCGCCAGCAGCATCAGCGCCAGACATGGACGAAGAATGGCGTCGGGGATGCGGCCGGTCAGGTGGCTGCCGATGTAGATGCCGGGCAGCGAGCCCATCAGCAGGTAGCCCAGCATCGACCAGTTCATGTTGCCCATGCTCGCGTGGCCGATGCCGGCGATCAGGGTCAGGGGCACGGCGTGGGCGATTTCGGTGCCAACCAGGCGACGGGTTTCGAGGAAGGGATAAAGCAGGAACAACGCCACCGTGCCGAGGGCGCCGGCGCCGATGGACGTCAGCGCGACCATGGTGCCGAGGATGACGCCGGTCAGCACCGTCAGCCCGTTCAGCATTCTGCTGCTGAGGCGATAACGATCCCCGGCGTGGCGCTGAGCAAACGCCAGCAGGCGCTTTTTGAAAAAGATCGCCAGCGCGGTCAGCAGCAGCACCACACCCAGCGCTTGTTTGATCACCTGATTCATCGCGTCCGGCGCGGTGTGCAGGCTGCTCAGGAACCAGAGCGTCAGGCCAGCGGCCGGCACGCTGCCCAGAGTCAGCCAGCCGGTGATGCCCCAGTCGATGTTGTCGTTCTTTTTGTGAACCAGCACGCCGCCGCTTTTGGTGATGGCGGCGTACAGCAGATCAGTGCCCACTGCGGTGGCGGGATTGATGCCAAACCACAGCAGGATCGGGGTCATCAGCGATCCACCGCCCACCCCCGTCATGCCTACGATGAAACCGACCACCAGCCCTGCGACGACGAAACCTGCGTTGCCAAAATCCATTGCTCTGCCTGACTGCACATTCAAAAGCCGGCGGGCAGGATAGCGATTTTTGCTCTAAGGACTGCTGTTTTTCTTATATCGCGCCTAGATCGAGACGTTCTATGGTTATAACCAAATGGGTTACGGGCACAGGGCTGCCGATTGAATCAAGGCTCGCCCTCCCAGTAAGCCAGTGTCGCATCAGGACGCTGCACGGCCGCAAACGCACGTGCTCCGTTGATGGTGACCATCGCCTGATACTTGCCGGAGTCCGGGTATTCGCACACTTCCGGCGTCTCGCGGGTGCTGATGGATAAATACTTCAGCGGCGCGTCAGAGGTGTTGATGATCTGGTGGGGATACTCAGGCCCCGGCGGAATGAAGATCACATCGCCGCTGCGGATCGGGAGCATTTCACCCGCCACGCGCAAGGTGCCCTGCCCGTTCAGAATGACGAACATTTCTTCCTGCGCGTAATGAAAATGATAAGGGCACGAGCGCTTGCCGGGTGCGACGATGTCCACCGACGCGCCCAGTTTCTGCGCGGCGGTGCCGGTGCCCAGGCGGGCGGCATGGCTTTCGTACAGCGGGTCGCGGCGCTCGTGTTGCAGCGGCACTTCATTGAAATTGCGAATCAGCCGTGCGGCCAGTTCGCCGGGGTCATTGCTCATGCTCACTCCATCAGAAAAAGGCGGTGTCGATCACGGCTCGCAACACAGCGGCTTAACGCAAGCCGCAGGCTTCAACGTGTCGCAACGATGAACAAGCGCGGGAACGGCAGCAGCACCGTGCCGTCGTCCAGCGCGGGGTAGGCCTGGCTGATCGCCTGCAAATAGGTGTCGAGAAAATCCTGCTGCGCCGCTTCGTCGAGCTTTTGCAGATAGGGCCGCAGCGCCGAACCCTTGAACCACTCGACCACTGCCCCATGCCCGCCGGCAAGCGGATGGTGATACGTGGTGCGCCAGACATCGACCTCGGCGCAATGCCCTTGCAGCAGTTCGAAGTAATAGGCGGCAGGGTGTCGGTCGGGGTGCTTGACGTCGCCAATCCTGCTCGCCCACTCCGCACTCGCCGCGATGTCACGGGCCAGACGATGGGCAGGCTCCTCCAGGTTGTCCGGCGTCTGCACCACCAGCACGCCACCAGGGTTGAGCAGGCTGACCAGCCGCGGGTACAGCGTCGCGTGGTCAGGCACCCATTGCAGCGACGCGTTGGCGAGAATCACGTCGTAAGTCTGTGCCGGGTTCCAACTGCCGATGTCGGCGAGTTCGAATGCAACATTCGGCAGCCGCTGACGGGCGTCGCGCAGCATGTCGTCGGAGCTGTCCACCCCGGTCACCGTAGCCTCCGGGAAGCGCTCGGCCAGCACTTCGGTGGAGTTGCCGGGACCGCAGCCGAGGTCGACTGCGGTGTGCGCCGAGGCCAGAGGAATGGCGGCGACGAGGTCGCGGACCGGTCGGGTGCGTTGCTGCTCGAACATGGAATACTGCCTGGCGGACCAGCTCATCGTGCCTTCCTTCTGGGTGGACAGAGTGGCGAGAGTAGAACGCGCGGGCCGCGAGTACAAATAGGGTGAGCGATGAGCTGCAAGCTGCACGTGGTCGGCAGCAACAGCGGGTGTTCAGATCATGACTCGGCGGGTGAGATGACCGCCTGAGACCGGGTAGGACACGTACAGGCCTGAGTCCACTTGGGCTCTCGACCTTTGGGCGTGGGCGCGAACTGTGTGCGCGGCTGCAAGCAGGGTTTGCGCATCCAGTCCTCCATTGTTTACGGCATCGACGATGGCGCGCGAGATGTCGTCAAGCCCGGCCTCCGCCGACAGGAGCAACAGGTGCGCACCGGCATTCAGGGCGGCGACGGCGGTGTCGGCGATGCTGTTGCCGCGCAGGATGGAAACGGCGTCGAGGTCGTCGGACACGATCAGCCCTTCAAAACCCAACGCATCCCTTAGCAGGCCGATGATCGCCGCCGAGGTGCTGGCCGACTGCTGCGGATCCAGCGCCGGGAACACCGCAGGCCCGGGCATGATTGCGCCAACGCCTGCGGCAATGACCTGCCTGAACACCTCCAGCCCGTCGCTGAGCGCGGCGGCGTTGTCGGGCACAGTAGCCCGCGCCACCGCCGGGTCGTGCTCGACCTGGTAATGACCCGGAAAGTGTTTGGCCGTGGCAATCACGCCGGCACGCTGCACACCCCGGATGAACGCGCAGGCAATGCGCGCCACTTCGGCGGCATCGGGCACGAGGTTGCGCTGGTGCAGCCAGGGGTTGACCCCGCTGACCACGTCCACAATCGGCGCCAGGAACAGATTGACGCCCATGACCCTGGCCGAGCTGGCCATTTCATAACAGCGCGACTCGATGTCGGCGGTGCTCATGTGGGTCAGTTCGGTCGAGCTCGGCATACCGGGCACCAGACCGTGCAAGCGCTGGATGCCGCCGAGCTCCTGATCCACGGCGATCAGCACCGGCGCCGCCGCGCACAGTGCCGCCTCCCTGGCGATCGCGGAAAACTGCGCATCGGTTTCTTCCCGGCGGCGCTCGAAACTCATGTTTCGGGCCAGGTACTCATCACGCGTCTCACCCAGCAGGATCGATACGCCGCCAGCGTGTAGATGGCGGCGCACAGGTTCGTCCAGCGCCAGGCTGGCAATCGCCGGCATCAGGACTGACCGGGCAGCCCGTTGCAGTTCGTCGTGTGACATGTGTTCTCCGTCATTCAGGCCGTAACGAACGGGCACATGCTTAAGTGAGCGCTCGTTTTCGCTCACTCTATTCGTGGATCGAGCAATATGCAAACCAATCGAGCAATAAGCAGCGATCGACTGAGGGAACCCATTGATCAGGATGACCCGTCCAGAAGCTCGGTGACGGCAGCGCAAGCCAGGCTTTAACCCGCGGTGAAATATTTCAAAGCGTGCGCTTTTCATTTGCACGGTTGCTGGTCAACATAGGCGCCCATCGACCCGATCAAATTGTTTTCGTTTTCTAATTCAGGATGAATTGATGCGCCGTTTATCACCGTACTCGTTACTGGGCTGCGCCATCGCCGTAGTGCTGGCCGGTTGCAGCTCTACGCCGAACAACCCGTCGTTTAATTTCGATACCGCCAAGACGCCATCTGACTACGCCAAATGCATCTACCCCAAGTGGCAGCAGATCAAGCCGGGCACGACCATGACCGAGAGCAAGGGTCACTACAAACTGCTGATCTCCGGCAAGATCGCCTCCGATGAAATTCTCGAGGTCTACAAAGGCAACCCCAATACCCGGGTTTTCCTGTACCAGCGCGCCCCGCTGTCGTCGGCCTTTGGCCGCAATGCATTGGAAAAAGCGGTCCGCGAGTGCTTGTGACGACGGTGTCATTACGCTGCGCCGTTTCGTCGCACGGCGGTGATCCCGGCGCCCGAAATCCGGGTGCTTAGCCTGAGTCGTCGCCATCGACCTTCAGCCCGGCCACGCAATCAGGCTGAACTTTCGCTTTTCCGTTTCCCTCTGAAAGTGACACCGCCCGCTGATAGCGGGCGCAGTTCAGCACTTTTTATTTCAGAGGAAAGCGAAAACATGAGCAATCAACTGAACGGCAAGAAGGTTTTGATCATTACGTCCAACACCGGCATCGAGCGCGACGAACTGCTCAAGCCGCTGGAAGCGTTGAAGGGTCAGGGTGCTGCGGTGACCCACGCCTCCATCGAAGGCGGCACTGCGCAACTGTTCCTGAACGACACCGACAAAGACGCCGTCGTGACCTCCGACACCAAGCTGGCCGGCCTGTCTGCCAATGATTTCGATGCACTGGTCATCCCCGGCGGCACGGTCAACGCCGACACCCTGCGCCAGGACAGCGATGCCCAGAAACTGGTCAAGGCGTTCGCCGACGCAGGGAAGACCGTCGCGTCGATCTGCCACGGCCCATGGCTGCTGATCGATGCCGGCGTGATCAAAGGCAAAACCCTGACCTCTTACCCAAGTGTGCGCACTGACCTGGTCAATGCCGGCGCGGCCAATTGGGTTGATGCCGAGGTCAAGGAATGCCCGGCCAACGGCTGGACTCTGATCACCTCCCGCACCCCGGACGATCTGCCAGCGTTCAACGAGGCCATCGCCAAGGCACTGCTGGCGGGCTGAACCCTGATTCCCACGCCGTAGGGTCTCGCCGTAACGCAAAGCCATCGACGCCGCTATTCAGCGGCGTCGTTGCGTTTGGGATATGCCTCAACGCTGCCAGGCGAGTTGGTGGTCTTCGTAAACGAAAATACTTGAAACCAAATTTCCCTCGCTTCGGTCGACATCGAAGGACGCCGCGATCAGCGCAGGTGCCGAGACGAGACACTTCAATGATTGGAATTATTGTCCCCGCGCACAACGAAGAAGATTTCCTGGACGACTGCATCAAGTCGCTGATCGCCGCTTCTGTCCATGAAGACCTCCACGGCGAGCCCGTGGAAATCCTGATCATGCTCGATGACTGCTCCGACGCTTCGGCCCGGGTCGCCGCAGCCCACGGCGTCAACACGCACGTTTGCGCCTACCGCAACGTTGGCATGACCCGTGCCGAAGGCGTACGGCTGATGCTGGAACGTGGCGCGCGCTGGCTGGCGTTCACCGACGCCGACAGCGTAGTGCCCTATGCCTGGCTGGCGCATCAGGTCAGCCTGAATGTGGATGCGGTGTGCGGCATCGTCGAAGTCGATGACTGGTCAGGCCATCCCGACCATGTGCGCCAACGCTATGACGCGCTGTACCGCCCGGTGGATGACCATCGGCACATCCATGGCGCGAACCTGGGCGTCAGCGCCGATGCCTATCAGCGGGCCGGCGGTTTCAAGGCGCTGGCGGCCCATGAAGACGTGCATCTGGTCGCCGATCTGCAACGCATCGGTGCGTCCATCGCGTGGATTTCCGCGAACAGCGTCACCACCAGCGCACGAAAGGACTACCGGTGCAAGGAAGGCTTTGGGGATTATCTAAACTCACTGGCAGCGGCGTCGCTGTCGAGCTGATGGTTGCCGGGCGCACTCGCCAAAACCGCACAGCAGCCCCTGCCTGTCGCCACCTTTGATCACTCAGTGTCCAACGCCGGAATCCTTAATGCCGCCTATCGACCACCCTGCCCGCCCCGGCGACGACACACTCGGCGGGGGCATGCCCAGCGCCAGTGTCGCCATGCCCAAGAGCGGCAACTGGTTCAAGCGGCTGCTCGCGTTCACCGGCCCCGGCTATATGGTCGCCGTGGGCTACATGGATCCGGGCAATTGGGCGACTGACATCGCCGGCGGTTCGAAATTTGGTTACCTGCTGCTGTCGGTTATCTTGCTGTCGAATCTGATGGCCATCGTGTTGCAAGCGCTGTCCGCGCGTCTTGGGATCGTCACCGGTTGGGACCTGGCGCGAGCCTGCCGCGAGCGCTGCAGCCGGCCGGTGTGCATCGCCCTGTGGATTGCCTGCGAGATCGCGATCATCGCCTGCGACCTGGCCGAGGTGATCGGCACCGCCATTGCGCTGAACCTGCTGTTCGGCATTCCGCTGATCTGGGGCGCGGTGATTTCGGCGGTCGATGTGTTTCTTATTTTTCTGCTCATGGGCCGCGGGTTTCGGGCGCTCGAGGCGTTTGTCATCGCACTGCTGCTGGTCATCTTCGGCTGCTTCGCGATCCAGATGGTGCTGGCCCAGCCTGATCTGGCGGAGCTGTTCGCCGGTTTCATTCCCAAGGCCGAGGTGGTCACCAATCCCGAGGCGCTGTACCTGGCAATCGGCATCATTGGTGCGACGGTGATGCCGCACAACTTGTACCTGCACTCCTCCATCGTGCAGACCCGCGCCTATCCGCGCACGGATGAAGGCCGGCGCATCGGCCTGCGCTGGGCAGTGACCGACAGCACCATCGCGCTGACCCTGGCGCTGTTCGTCAATGCGGCGATTCTGATCACTGCGGCAACGGTCTTTCACAAGGCCGGCAAGATCGACGTGGTGGAAATCGAACAGGCCTACCATTTGCTCTCGCCGATGCTGGGCGTGGGCATGGCGTCGATGCTGTTCGGCGTAGCGTTGCTGGCGTCGGGGATAAACTCCACAGTCACGGCGACCCTGGCCGGGCAGATCGTCATGGAAGGCTTTCTGCGTATGCGCCTGCCGGGCTGGATCCGCCGCCTGCTGACCCGTGGGCTGGCGATCATTCCGGTGATTGTGGTGACCAGCATCTATGGGGCTCAGGGCACGGCTAAATTGCTGGTACTGAGTCAGGTCATCCTGTCGATGCAACTGCCCTTCGCCATCGTGCCGCTGGTGCGCTTCGTGTCGGACCGCAAGCTGATGGGCGATTTCGTGACCGGGCCCATTCTGACGACCCTGGCCTGGGGCATCGCGCTGTTGATCATCGTGCTGAACGTGGTGTTGCTGCTGGGGGCGTTTGGGGATTGAAGCGTGTCCAACAGGAGAACGCATTCTATTTGTGGGACCGGCTTTAGCCGGGAAGACGCCGGTTCGAACACCATCAATTCTGCGGCGTGGCACCTGAGGCCTTCCCGGCTGAAGCCGGTCCTACTGAGGTACGCGGTGTCTTCGTGGGACTGGCTTTAGCCGGGAAGACGCTGGGTCGAGCACCCTCTTTTCTGCGGCCTGGCACCTGAGGCCTTCCCGGCTGAAGCCGGTCCTACGAGAGGTTCGCAGATAAGCGCTCCTGCTTAATGCGTCATTCCGTGGTCATGGGCCATGTCCATCGGGGCTGTCGCGGCGCGGGCCGGTGCGGTGACGTTCACCACTTCGGTCTCGCCCTCGGCGTTCTTCACGGTCAGGGTCAGTGGCACCTGGTCGCCCTCTTTGATCTGACCATTCAGGCCCATTAGCATGACGTGGTAGCCATCGGGGTCCAGCGCCACGGTCTCGCCCGCAGGCAGCGGCACGGCGTCGACCGGGCCCATGCGCATGACGTCGTTGGTCATGCTCATCTCGTGGATCTGCACGTCCTTCGCCACCGGCGAGCTGACGCTGAGCAGCGTGCTGTCGGTGTCGGCGGTGATGTGCATGAAGGCACCGGATGAAGGCTGCCCGGCCACCGTTGCACGCACCCACGGATCCTCGACCCGCGTCTGCGCAACCGCACTCAGGCTGACGCCGGCCAACAGAGAGACAAGCAACGTGCGCGATACAGCATTCAACAAAGCATTCATCAGCAGACTTCCATGACAGTGAGCAAATCTTCCGCGCATTGCTTGGCGGAAAGCGAAGGCGACAGCCCCAGGCGCAGGTTACCCCGGGAGTCGAACACGAAGCTGATGGCGGTGTGGGACATGGTGTAGGTGTTTCCCGCCGGGACCTTTTCGTAGAACACGCCGAATTCTTTGGCGACGTGGGCGGTCTCTTCCAGCGTGCCGCGCAGGGCAACGAACGTCGGATCGAACTGTTTGACGTAGGCGTCGAGTATCTGCGGCGTGTCGCGCTCGGGGTCGACGGTGATGAAGATCACCTGCAGCGTCTTGCCGTCCTCGCCCATCATCTTTTTGATCTGCGCAGCGCGGGCCAGCGCCGTGGGGCACACCGCCGGGCACTGGGTGAAGCCGAAAAACACCATCGGCATCAACCCGCGATAACTCGACAGGGTTTTGACCTCACCGTCGGTGTCGGTCAACTTGAAGGTCCGGCCCATGATCTTGTTGCTCAGATCTTTGCCGTACTTGAAATCCAGCGCAGTGGTCGAACCGTCACAGCCGGCCAGCAGGCCCAGCCCCATCAGGCCCATGCCGGTGACCACCTGACGGCGGGTCAGAAACTCATTCATCTGGCAAACTCTCGAAAGCAGCGGCTGGCGCCAACGCCAACCCTTTTTTCGTCCACCTCGCCGGGCGCAGGCGTTGATTGGCAGTCGCACTGCAGCAGCGAGGGACGAAGCGAAAAAAAACAGGTGCCCGACAGTGTCGCGCAAAACCGGCTTGAATAGGTTACGAGCGGATTTTACGCAGGCCATCCGACGACGCTGCACGCCTTGACGCCCATGGGTCGGGAAACGCCCACTGCGACAAAACCGCGCACCTGACTGCAAGGCGCCGATCACCGCCCTCTTGCGTGCTCCCTGCCAGAGGCAACCGAACCGGCTGGCAGAAGAAATGTTTGAACCCCGCCCCGCCGGCGCTGCCGAATTCCATCAGCAGGCCGCGCAAGCGGGCCAGGCAAAAGCCCGCGCACCTCGCGTCGGCGTCAACGGGTCGGAGACAGTCAGCCATGCGGGACGATGCACAAGGACTTGAATCACTGCTGGCGGATTTCGCCCACCGTGACAATCCCCACGTGCCGGACGCGCCCCTGCGGCACGCCATGCAGCGCTGCCTCGACAGCGGAATCGATCAACTGCCGTTGCCCGGCAGCGGTCGCACCCTCGAACGCTGGCGCCAATTGGCAACCGTGGCGGGCCTGGATCTGGCGCTGCTCAAACTCTACGAGGGCCATACCGACGCCCTTGCCATTCTGAAAGAGCTTGGCGCCGCGCCTTTCGAAGCACCCGGCATCTGGGGCGTGTGGGCCGCCGAACCGCCCGACGCCAAGGTCGGCGTCAGCCAGCGCCACGGCGACAAGGTCCGCCTCAACGGCCGCAAGGCCTGGTGCTCCGGCGCCCAACAGCTGGATTACGCCCTGCTCACCGCCTGGGCCAGCGATGAGGCGCCGCAACTGGTGGCCGTCGATTTGAAGCAGCCGGGCGTTCGCTTCAGCAGCGAGACCTGGCAGGCCGTGGGCATGGCCGGGACCGCCAGCGGCGATGTGCACTTCGACGGCGCGGTCGGCATTTGCGTGGGCAACAACGGCGACTATCTGACCCGGCCAGGGTTCTGGCAAGGCGGCGCCGGGATCGCTGCCGCTTGGTACGGCGCGGCAGTGGCGCTGGCGAAAAGCTTGCGCGCGCACCGACACCACGGACGGCCAGAACCCCACGCCGACGCCCATCTGGGCAGCGTCGATGCAGCGCTGTGTGGCGCGGCGGCGGCCTTGCGCGAATGCGCGTCATGGATCGACGCCCATCCGCAGGACGACGCGAGCCTGAGGGTGCAGCGCCTGCGGGCGCAGGTCGAGATGGCGGTTGAACAGGTGTGCCGACATGTCGGCCGGGCGCTGGGCGCAACACCGTTCTGCCGCGATCCGCACTTTGCGCGGCTGGCCGCCGACCTCCAGGTGTTTATCCGACAAAGCCACGCCGAGCGTGACCTGGCGCATCTGGGCCAGCGAGTCGCCACGGTCGAACCCGAGGATTGGTCCCTATGAACGAAGCACAGCCATTCGGCGTCAGCGGGACACCGTTGAGCGCCTGGGAGAACAGCGTGGCGTTGCGCGGTGTGCGCCCGATCACCCTGGAAGAACTGGTTCCACCCGGCTCCCGCCTGATCGTGCTCGCGCCGCATCCCGACGACGAGGTGCTGACCTGCGGCGGACTGCTCGCAGCGATGGCCCAGCGGCAGAACGATGTGCACCTGGTTGCCGTCACCGACGGCGAAGGCAGCCATCCGCACTCGCCGCTGTGGCCCATGCAACGCCTGCGCACCGAGCGTCGGCGGGAAAGCCAGCAAGCCGTCGCGCACCTGGGCCTGGACGTGTCGAGGTTGTCTTGGCAACGGCTCGGCATGGGCGATGGTCAGGTTGCGGAGCATGCCGAGTCATTGATTGCGCTGCTCAGCGAAGACCTGCGTCCCTCGGATGTGTTGCTGACCACCTGGCGCCACGACGGCCACTGCGACCACGAAGCCGTCGGCCATTGCGCGGCCCAGGCGGTGGCCAACATCGGCGCGACACTGGTGGAAATTCCGGTGTGGGCCTGGCATTGGGCGGAACCGAATGACCCGCGTATCCCTTGGGAACAGGCCCGCAAATTCTGGCTCAGCGATGAGCAACTGCGGCGCAAGCGTGAAGCCATCGGTGCTCACTTGAGCCAGCTGGAAAACGACCCGAGCACCGGCGCGCCCGCGGTGCTGAACCCGCAAACGCTGGAGCGTCTGCTTCAACCCTTCGAACTGGTGTTTCTGTGAGCATCACAGGTGAGTATTTCGACGAACTGTTCGCCAGCAGCGACGACCCTTGGGCCTTTCGCACCCGTTGGTACGAGCATCGCAAACGCGATCTGACCCTCGCCTCCCTGCCGCGCCAGCGCTACGCGCGCATCTTCGAGCCAGGCTGCGCCAATGGCGAATTGAGCCTGCGCCTGGCCGAACGGTGCGACGCATTGTTGTGCATGGACCTCAGCCCCCGGGCCGTCACCCTGGCCCGCGATCGCCTGAGTGCGCACGCCCATGTGCAAGTGCTGGAAGGTTGTCTGCCCCAGGACTGGCCTGCCGGGCAATTCGATCTGGTGGTGATCAGCGAATGGGCCTATTACCTGACGCCGGATGCCTTTGGCGAGATCATTGAGCGCATTCGTGAAAGCCTCACGCCCGATGGCGCGGTGCTGGCGTGCCACTGGCTGCACCCCATCGAAGGCTGCCCCATGGAAGGCCGCGAAGTGCATCAGGCCCTCGCGCGGCACTTGGCGATGGAACGCACGCTGCATCACGCCGAGCGGGATTTCCTGCTGGAAATGTGGAGCAAGGACTCACGCGGAATCGACCTCAACGAGGCCGTTCGCTGAGCTTTGGATTAAACAAGCTGCGGGCCGATGAAGGCCTGCGCGCCTGACTCGCCCAGCAGTCCGTTGACGAACAGGCGCGCCTGCCGGGTCAACTGGTCAATGTGCCGATCGCGCTGTTTTTCCGCATCGGTCATCGCACGCTTGCCGTGCTGCTTCAACAGATAGCTGTGGATCTGCCGCACTTCCAGCGAGTTGTAGATCGGCGCGATGTCCAGCACGGCCAACAAGCCGTCGGTTTGCTGGTCACGGGTGTTCATCAACACCTGCGGCCCGCGTGCTCCCAGCACCTGAAAGCCCAGCGCCTCGAACACCGGCACTTTCGCAACGAAGCACGCCAGCTCGGCATGGGGATAGCGTTCGGTCATTTTCTCCAGCATGGCCCGCGCCACGCCCTGACGACGGCGCGCCGTCTGCACTGCCATGTACGCCACGGCGCACGCCTGCGGGTCCTGTTGAACCGGCAGATAGAGCAAGAAGCCGATGACGACCGAAGGGTCCTCGGCATCCAGCGCCACGATCAATTCCACCGCAATCCCCCGCGATCCGTCCATCGCCTGCACGTACTGATGCACCTCATGGCCGACGCCGTATTGATACAGCGGGTACAACGGATTGCTCGGGGCGATGGCGACCATGCTGAGCTCGGTGACGTAGTCGATCACCATCTGCATAATCTGGCTCTTGATCGATTCCGGCGGCATGGCGTCGAGGCGCATGACGGTAAACGTGGGGCTGGGCATTGTGATCCTGAATCCGGGGTCGGGCGGTGGGTTCGAGCCGTGCATGATACCCGCGCACTGCCTCAATTATCGAACCCTGCCGCTAATGCGAAGCCCAGTGGGACAGTTTGCGCTGGACGTCAGCGGCACCTGCCAGACACTGGCTGGCGGAGTGACCCGGTGCGCTGCGTTCCAGCGTGGTGACCGGCCTGCCGGGAGGGGAATAAATGGTGATCTGCCGTGCCCCCACCGGCTGAAATTCGATGCGGGTGCCGTCTTCCAGATACAGCGCCTCATCGGCGTATTTTCCGTCCATCGCGTGGTAATAAGGCGGAGCGCTCAAGCAGGTGCGCAGGTCGCCGTCGTCGAAGATTTCCACGTAGAACGTGCCGCCGGCATGGGGGCCGGCCCAGAGTCCGGTAAGGTGCTCGGGTGGGGAAGACGCGCTCACGGAGGTGTAATCCACTAACGACAGTCCGGTTGTTTTGGTATTACTGGCGGTGCCACTGCAGCCAGACGCGCACAACACAAACGCCGCACATAATAGCGTTAGTGTGGTTCGCGCTCTGCTAAAACGTTTATGCATAGCGAACTTACTTCCAGCTTGTTATTGACTCGCAGGCTTGATGGAAGTGCAAAGACTTCACTCGTTCATGCGCCTGCGGTAACAAAGTTAGGTGGGGCTGTTTCCGACTCTAGTCTGCCCCCACAACCCCCGCAACTTTGAGCGATGGGATGCACCGGCGCGTGCATGACCTGGCCCCTCTCCAACGCACTCTGTAGCCGCCTTTCCGCCCTCGTCATCGTGAGCCGATCTCGCCCAACGCCGCGCCGTTCGCCATCTGAATGCTTTTCCCCCGTGATCAGATTGCAAACACGGCCTATGCTTCGAAAGAGTGGATGGTCAGTGGCGCTGAAAATTTTATCCAGACTCCAGGTTCCGGAGTTGAACCCCCTATAAGGCGCACAGTCCATGCACTACATCCCAAGGGGGAACATCGATGAATGACTTATCAAAAGCTTCAGGGCTGAGGCGTTTTACTTCCATCATTGCAGGCATCTTTGCCCTGTTTCTGGTGGTTGGCGGTATCTGGCTGCTCTCATTGGGCGGCTCTTTTTATTATCTGTTCCTGGGCGTCGAGCTGCTGGTGTTCGCCGTCCTGTTGTGGCGACGTTCCGCTGCATCGCTCTGGCTCTACGGCGCGCTGATGCTGATCACCGTGGTCTGGGGCCTGTGGGAGGCCGGCACGGATTTCTGGGCGCTGGTACCGCGTTTCGACATCCTCGGGGTGCTGGGTCTGTGGCTGCTGATCCCGGGGGTCACCCGTGACATTCCGGAGCGTCTGAAGCCGGGCAAAACCTTTTTATCCGCGACATTGGCCCTGGCGATCGTGGTGATGGTGTATTCCATCTTCAACGACCCGCAGGAAATCAACGGCAGCATGGCGACGGCGCAACCCGCGCAGCATCAGCCTGTCGAAGGCATCGCCAACGGCGACTGGCCTGCTTACGGCCGCACGCAGTCGGGCACGCGTTATTCCCCGCTGACTCAGATCAACGAAGGCAACGTCAAAGACCTTCAGGTGGCCTGGACCTTCAACAGCGGCGAATCGAAAACCGCCAATGACTCCGGCGAAACCACCAACGAGCTGACGCCGATCAAGGTTGGCGACAACATGTACATCTGCACCACTCACCAGATTCTGGTGGCGCTGGATCCGGCCACCGGTAGAGAGAAGTGGAGATTCGATCCCAAGCTCAAATCCGATCCGTCTTTCCAACACTTGACCTGCCGTGGCGTCGCGTACTTCGATCAGGCTGACACCACTCAGTTTGCAAAAAGCCTGGAAGGCACCCAACCGGTCGCCACCAGTTGCCCGCGCAAGGTGTTCCTGCCGGTCAACGACGGTCGCCTGTTCGCCATTAATGCTGACAACGGCACACCGTGCGCCGACTTCGCCAAAAACGGCGAGCTGGACCTGCTGCACTTGCAGCCCTACCCGTATCCGGGCGGCCTCGAACCCACCTCCCCGCCTGTCGTGACCGGCACCACCGTGATTATCGGCGGTTCGGTGACCGATAACCTGTCGGTGCACGAGCCGTCCGGCGCGATCCGTGGCTACGACGTCAACACCGGCGCGTTGAAGTGGATCTTCGACACTGGTGCCGAAGACCCGAACGCGATTCCGGGCGATGGCAAAACCCTGGTCAACAACTCGCCGAACGCTTGGGCTCCGCTGGCCTATGACGCGAAAACCGACGTGGTCTACGTGCCAACCGGTAACCCGACGCCCGACATCTGGGGCGGCAACCGCACCCCGGTGATGGAGCGTTACGCCAGCTCGATCGTCGCGATGAACGGTTCCACCGGCAAACTGGTGTGGAGCTTCCAGACCACGCACCACGACTTGTGGGACATGGACGTACCGGCCCAGCCTACCCTGGCTGACGTCAAAACCGGCAGCGGCGAAGCCGTCCCTGCGGTGTACGTGCCGACCAAGGCAGGCAACCTGTTCGTGCTGGACCGTCGCGATGGCAAGCCGATCGTGCCTGTTCACGAAATGCAGGTGCCTGCCGGTGAAGCGGCGCCAGGCGATCGGGTCAGCCCGACCCAGCCGCGCTCGGACCTCAATCTGACGTCCGTTCAAACCCTTTCCGACAAGGAGATGTGGGGCGCGACGATGTTTGACCAGCTGGTCTGCCGCGTGATCTTCAAGCAGCTGTCCTACAACGGCCAGTACACGCCGCCGTCCGAGCAAGGGACGCTGGTGTTCCCGGGTAACCTGGGTGTCTTCGAATGGGGCGGTATCTCGGTGAACGCTGACCGTCAGGTCGCGCTGATGAACCCGATGGCCCTGCCGTTCGTGTCCAAGCTGATTCCCCGTGGCCCGAACAACCCGCTGTGGCCTAAAGAAGGGGCCACCGGCAGCGGTACCGAAATGGGCATTCAGCCTCAGTACGGCGTGCCTTACGGCGTTGAAATCAACGCCTTCCTGTCGCCACTCGGCCTGCCGTGCAAAGAGCCGGCGTGGGGCTATGTGGCCGGCGTGGACATGAAGACCCACGACGTGGTCTGGCGCAAACGCATCGGCACCATCCGCGACAGCCTGAAAGGCATCCAGCTGCCGCCGCTGAAAATCGGTGTGCCAATGCTGGGTGGGCCGATCTCCACGGCCGGCAACCTGATGTTCATCGCCGGTACACAGGACAACTACCTGCGCGCCTTCAACGTCACCAACGGCGACCTGCTATGGGAAGCGCGCTTGCCAGCGGGCGGTCAGGCCACGCCGATGACCTATGAGAGCAATGGCAAGCAGTACATTGTGATCATGGCCGGCGGGCATGGCTCGTTTGGTACGAAGATGGGTGACTCGCTGATCGCCTACGCCCTGCCGTCGAAGTAATCAGCGGCTGAGCGGCAACAAAAAGCCCGAGTGATCGGGCTTTTTGTTGTTTGCGATTCAAGTCATGGGCTGGCCATTTCTGGCGAACGCCGATGGCTTACTCGGTCTTGATCACACCCGTCATCGCCGTATAACGACTCTGCGGATTCTTGAGCTTGTCGAGCACCTCATCCGGCGTGGACTCGCGGAACACCACCATGTGCCCCACCTCCTCGCCGCCCTCAGTGACCCGCTCGATGTCGTTGATCATCCAGGTTTTCAGCTCTTCCACGCTGATGCCCAGTTGCTCGGCGACCTGACCGTGGAAGCGCTCTGCGTCGTATTGATTGAATTCGTCGTGGTTCATGGCCTTGGCCTCCTTTAGCGGGTGTAAGTCTGAGGCCGCACGTGGCGCGCACAGTTCAGTCCACGTGGACGCGCGGTGCCAAGCACCGGCATCGGCAGAAGACCGAGGGCGCACGAACCGGCCCCTTCCCGGCTGAACCCGGTCCCACGAAAAGCATCACGCTCGACGTGTAGGACTGGCTTCAGCCGGGAAAGCGTCGGGCGTTACACCGCAAGATTGAGAGTGTTAACACCGGCCTCTTCCCGGCTGAACCCGGTCCCACGAAAAGCAATGCAGTCCACTGGAACACCGCGGACTGATAGTGGGACCGGCTTCAGCCGGGAAGGCGGCAGACGTCACGCTACAAAAACAACGGACGGTGACGCCCAAACCAGCAACTGACAAACCGACCTCCGCCTTCAGCCATCGGCATGCGACAATCACGCACCGAACACCGTCGGCCCTTTTACGGTCTGACGTTGAGACTTTCCCCGCGGATGAACCCGATGATCAATGCCCTCGTCTTTTTCGCAACCGTGATCGGCATGGAAGGCTTTGCCGTGTTTGCGCACAAGTACATCATGCACGGTTGGGGCTGGGGCTGGCATAAGTCGCACCATGAGCCGAGAACCGGCTGGTTCGAGAAGAACGATCTGTATGCCGTGGTGTTCGCCGGGTTTGCCATCGTGCTGATCGCGCTGGGCACTGCAGGCGCCCATCCCCTGGAATGGATCGGCGCGGGCATGACCGCTTACGGCTTTCTGTATTTCATCGCCCACGATGGTCTGGTGCACAAGCGCTGGCCGTTCAAATACGTGCCGCGCAATGGCTATCTCAAGCGCCTGTATCAGGCGCATTTGATGCATCACGCGGTGTCGGGCAAAGAGCGCTGCGTGTCGTTCGGCTTTCTCTACGCGCCGAGCGTCACTCGGTTACGCGCCCAGCTTCGACGCTTGCATGACGGCCCGTTGCACAAGTCTGACCCGGACGTTGCCAAAGGTGCGCCGGTCGCGCCGGCCAGTGCCGACCTCGAGACGCGCTAGCCTTCCACGCCCCCACCAACACCAGTCGCAGCTTGTCCAGCTTGCTGGTCGAGACCCGCGCATCCCACGCCCGGGCGCCACGCTCCCTGACCTTCACGCCGATCTCCCGATAGACGCAACCCGCCGTCGCCACCGCCCACGCCGATCGCCATGGCAGCGCGGTCAGGCCGGCATTGGCGCTCTCGTAATACGGCTCGGCCATGTCCACCAAGCGCTTCGCCAGCACCGCCAATGCCGGACGATGCTCCGGAGCTGCAAGGCGATCATGGGGAATGCCCAACTCATCCAGCCAGTCCCCCGGCAAGTAGCAGCGTCCCACCGAGGCATCTTCGACGATGTCCCGGGCGATGTTGGTCAGCTGAAACGCCAGGCCCAGATCGCAGGCCCGGTCGAGGGTAGCCTCGTCACTCACGCCCATGATCTGCGCCATCATCAACCCGACCACCCCAGCCACGTGATAGCAGTACTCCAGCGTGTCGTCGATGCGCCGATATTCGCGCTGGCTGACGTCCATCGCGAAGCCATCCAGATGCTGCAGGGCATAACGCTGCTCGATGCCATGGCGCAGGACAACCTCCCTGAACGCCTCGAACGCCGGACTGTGGGTCGGCGTCCCGGCGTACACGGCGTGGGTCTGGGCGATTAGCCGTTGCAGCCGCTCGGTGACTTCCTGCTGACTGACCACCGTCGCCGAATGCCCTGCTTCCTGACCGTCAATGACGTCGTCGCAATGCCGGCACCACGCATAAAGCATCACGGCGCTGCGCCGGGTCACCGGGTCAAACAGGCGTGACGCCGCCGCGAAGCTTTTCGAGCCGACTTCGATGCTCTGGGTGGCGTGGTCGAGCAGCGCCTGATCGGCGACGCTCATGAGTGCAGGTCCTCCAGCATCAGCCCGGCCGTGGCTTTGGCCGAACCGATGACGCCCGGCACGCCCGCGCCCGGGTGTGTGCCGGCGCCGACCAGGTACAGATTGCTCAGGCTCGCGTCGCGGTTATGGGGGCGGAACCACGCGCTCTGGCGCAGGATCGGCTCAAGGGAAAACGCCGAACCGAGGTGCGCGTTGAGCTCGCCCTTGAAATCCTGCGGCGTGAAGATGCGGCTGGTGACCAGATCTTCGCGCAGCCCCGGCATGTAGTGCTTTTCCAGGTACTCGAAAATGCGGTCGCGATAACGCGGCCCTTCCACTTCCCAGTCGATATCGGCATTGCCCAGGTGCGGCACCGGCGACAGCACGTAATGGCTCGAACAGCCGGGTGGCGCCAGGCTCGGGTCAGTGATGCACGGCGCGTGCAGGTAGAGCGAAAAATCTTCGGCCAGCGCCGCGCCCTTGAAAATTTCCTGTATCAGCGCCTTGTAGCGCGGGCCGAAGCACACGGTGTGGTGCTGCAACTGGGGCTGCGGGCGCTTGAGCCCGAAGTGGATGACGAACAGCGAATTGCTGAAGCGCTTGCCTTTCAGCCGTGCGCCTTCCTTGACCCCGCGGGGATGGCCGCCGAGCAGCTCGGCGTAGGTGTGCATGACATCGGCGTTGGAGGCCACGCAGTCGGCATTAATCTGCCGACCATCCTTGAGCCGCACGCCGGTCACTCGCTGACCACTCGTGTCAATGCTGGCGACATCGGCGTTGAGCTCGACACGCCCACCGATGTCTTCGAACAGCTTGACCATGCCCTGCACCAGCGCGCCGGTCCCGCCCTTCGGGAACCAGACGCCCCATTGCCGTTCAAGGGCGTGAATCAGCGTGTAAATGGAGGACGTTGCAAACGGGTTGCCACCGACCAGCAGCGAGTGAAAGGAAAACGCCTGGCGCAGTTTGTCGTCCTCGATGAACTGCGACACCATCGAATACACGCTGCGCCACGCCTGCAACTTCGCCAGCTGCGGGCCGGCCTGGACCATGTCGCGGAAGGACAGAAACGGCACCGCCCCGAGCTTCAGATAACCCTCTTGAAACACCGCTTTGGAGTACGCCAGAAAGCGCTGATAGCCGGCGACGTCCTTGGGGTTCATCGCGGCAATCTGGGTGTCCAGGGACTGCTGATCGTTGGCGTAATCGAACTTCGTCCCGTCTTCCCAGCACAGGCGATAGAACGGCGACACCGGCAGCAACTCGACGTAATCCTTGATGGATTTGCCGGCGGCGGTGAACAGCTCTTCGATGGCCGTCGGGTCGGTGATCACCGTCGGCCCCGCGTCGAAGGTGAAACCCTGATCTTCGTAGACGTAGGCGCGGCCGCCGGGCTTGTCGCGTTTTTCCAGCAGCGTCGTCTGCACGCCCGCCGCCTGAAGCCGGATGGCCAGGGCCAGGCCGCCGAAACCGGCACCAATCACAATTGCGGTTTTTGCTTGGGTCATGTCAATTCTCATGATGCTTAGGCAGGTAATGCTTGGGTAAGTAACGGGCAGCGGCTGTGACAGCCTCGTTGATCGGCACGGGCGGTTTGCCGGTCAGCACGCGCAGCTTGTCGGCCAGGGTGCTGCGGCCTGCGTAGAAACGGCTGATCAGGCCTTCGGACAGGCCGTAGAACCGCTGCATCACCTGCCAGCGATTCGACGGACGTCCGGCCAGAAACAGCATGCGGTTCAGCAGCCGATAGAAACGCTGGGAGTGCCAGGCTTTCTGCGCGATGGCGCGGATGCCTGCGTCCAGTGAGTCGGCATCCAGCGTGGGTTGAGCGGCGATCCACTCCGCCAGCCGCACGGCATGGGGCAGCGAATAGCCGGTGGTGCAATGAAAAAGTCCGGCGCGCAAACCGGATCGCGGCTGCCCCGCCGCCTCACGCCAGAACCCGGCGAAATCCCCGGCCAGGGTGATCGGCAGCACGCCCTGTTCTTCGCGCAGGCACTTGGCAATCTCCCAGCCATGGGCGGCAGCGTAATCGGCGATGTGCTGACGAAGCTGCTCGGTGGAAAACGAGTGGTGATCGACGTAGTGGGTGTCTTCGATCAGCAGGGTGTCGGCCGAAAAAGGCAGCACGTAGACGAAGCGATAGCCCTCACTCTGCGCGACGCGGGCGTCCATGATGATCGGCGCGGTCAGGCCGTGGGGTGCCTTCACGCGCAGCAACTGTCCCAGAAACGCCTGCTGCCCGAGCACCATGTGCGCCGTGGCCTGCACGCCGCGGCCGTCGATCACCGCGCGGGCCTGAAGCCGCTCGCCGCTGTCCAGCACGACGGTGCGCGGGGTCAGTTCGGTGATGCGTCGACCGGTCAGCAGCGCATCGCCCAGGGCGGGCTCGATGACCTCGGCAAAGCGTTCCGACGTAATGCTGGCGTAGCCGCTGTTCAGCCGCCGCGAACGTTGCGGGAAGTGCACGTCATAGGTCGCCCAGCGCTGCACCACCAGCGGCTGCAGCCATTGATGCTGCTCGGCCGTGAGGTCGCCTTCGTGGTAGGACCAGGTGTGGTTGCCGCCCAGGTGCGTCTGCTCTTCGATGCACAGCACGGACAGCTCCGGCCGCAGCTGCTTCAGGCGCCAGGCGATCAGCCCGTTGGCCAGTCCGCCGCCGGCGAGAATCAAGTCATACGTCATGGCAACTGCCTCGCCAGCACCGGCTCGCCCGTGCGCACCATGGCTTCGACAATGTCGGCGGCGCGAGACGTGCCGCCGGCCTGGGCCAGTTCGGTCGCCAGTTGATCAAAAGGTTCGGTGGACAGCCCGCGCAGTTGCGTGAGCCGCTCACGAATCTGCCCTGCCCGGGCGCCGCGCCGCAGTTGCAGGCCAATGCCGGCGTGGGTAACCCGGGACGCCACGCCCGGCTGATCGAAGGCGATGGGCATGACCAGCATCGGCGTGCGCGCGACGATGGCGTCCATCACCGTATTCAAGCCGCCATGGGTCACCACCGCGTCAGCGTGTTGCAGCGCCCATTGTTGCGGCGCGAAATCGGTCACCCAGGTCGCGCCGGCCTTGATCAGCCGCTGCTCTTGCCGTGCATCGAGCCCGCCGCAATGGGCCACCAGCAACTGCGCGTTCAATTGTCGGCTGGCCGTGGCGATGCGCTTGAACATGTCAAAACGACTGCCCTGCAGCGTGCCGAGGCTGGCGAAGATGAACGGCCGGTCAGGGTCAATCGGCCACTCGCCCTGTTGTTCGGCTTGAGGCGCCCGCAGCGGCCCGACCGCGTGAAAATTCACAGGCGGATGCTGACGGGGGAAATCGAAACCGGGGATGGTCTGGCTGATCTGCGCGTAGGGTGAAAGGCATTCATGCAGGCCGTCGCGGGGCTCGATGGCCAGTCGGCGTGACGCATCACGCAGCACCTTGCTCAACGGCCTCATCAACCAGTCGTACACCTTGCGGCTGCCTTCATACATATGCTGACTGCGTTCATCGGTGGCGTAGACAAATGGCATCACCGCCAGCGGCAGTTGCGGCTCGCGGTTGACCGGCAAGGCGCAGGCCACCGAGACATACGGCAAGCCCAGCCCTTCGGCGACCATCCCGCCCGCTGCTTCCATCTGGTCGCAGAGCAAGGCCTCGATCTGCCGCACCGCCAGCGCAGACGGCAGCTCGGCGCACAGCATGCGGGTGGTGTCGCACAGGTCGCGAATCACCCGTCGCAGGCGCAGGGGATTATTCGAACAGGCGGCACGGCGCAGCGCCGCTTCGAGGCTGCCCGGCGGATGACTGAGGGCGCCGAGGGCATGAAAGCCGATGCGCGGGTCGGTCAGCCAGCGCCGTGCATCGGCCTGCTGGAAAAAGGTCACCTGATGACCGCGGTCGATCAATGTCCCGGCCAACGCCTGAAACCCTTGAAAGTGGCTGTAGAACGCTGGCGCCACAACGGCAAAATGCGTCATGAGAGCAACGTCTGCAGGGTGTTGGGCGCCAGCAACCGGGCGCTGCGCAACGCGCGAAGGTCAGCCGAGCCGGTGCAGAAACAGGCGATGCGCAGCTGGCGGATGACAATGTCGAAGTGTTCGATGACTGCAGCCGTCGACAGGGTCGCGTTGCGCAGCACGCCTGCGGCCTGACCGACGACGTCCGCGCCCAGGCGAATGGCCTTGGCCACGTCGATGCCATTGTGAATGCCGCCGGACGCGATCAGCGGGGTGTCCGGCAGTGCCTGGCGGACCATGGCCAGGCTGACTGCAGTCGGAATGCCCCATTGCGCAAACGCCATGGCGACTTCGCGATCGGCCGGGTTCTCGGCGCGCTCGGCCTCGACCGCCGCCCAACTGGTGCCGCCGAGCCCGGCGATGTCCAGCACGTGCACCCCGGCTTGCACCAGCGCCTGCGCCACATCGACAGACAGGCCCGCGCCCACTTCCTTGACCACCACCGGCACGCCGACATCCAGCACCACGCGGTGGATCGCTTCGAGAATGCCCTGCCAGCGCCGGTCGCCGCCGGCCTGAACCGCTTCCTGCAACGGATTCAGATGAATGATCAACGCATTGGCCTGAAGCATGTCGACCGCACGGCGGGCCATGTCCAGGCCGTCAGGCTCGATCAGCTGCGCGGCGCCGATGTTGCCCAGCAGCGCGATGTCCGGCGCCAGACGCCGCAGTTCGCGGGTCAGGCCCTGATCACTGCCGCTTTGCAAGGCCACCCGCTGCGACCCGACGCCCATGGCGATGCCCAGCTCCTGGGCGGCTTCGGCCAGATGACGGTTGATCGCGGTGGCCCGGTCGGCCCCGCCGGTCATGGAACTGATGAGCAGCGGCGCGCGCAAGGCGATGCCCAGCAGTGAGCTGCTGACGTCAACGTCGTCCAGATTCAACTCCGGCAGCGCACAGTGTTCGAAGCGGATGTCGTCCAGTCCGGAGAAGGAGGAACGCACGCTGGCGCGTCGGTCCAGCACGATATCAAGGTGATCGTCTTTGCGACGACCCATATCGCTGTGAGTCATACTCGCTCCCTGCAGCTGAATTATTGAACGGGCTATACGGTCTTCTGCATACGGAATCTTGTACAAAGCCGATTTTCCTGTACAACCTTGCCGTATCTTGAGGCATTAAGAAACAGCAGTCGTTCCGTGATGACCGGTCTCGCACGCCGAACCGCTCCGCGACGAACAGTTTTACCGCTAAAGCATAGGGAAAGACCGATGGCAGGTAACCTCGACACAACAATCAAATCGGGCTTTGCCGGGCGACTGGGAGACGTCCGGGCGGCCATCGAAACGCGGCTCTCCGAGCTGCTGCCCGAGTCCGGCAACGAGCGCGACCTGGTGGCGCTGGCCATGCGCGAATCGACTTTGGCACCGGGCAAGCGCATGCGCCCGGTGCTGTTGGTGCTCGCTGCCGAAGGACTGGTTGAGGACGGCCGCGAAAACAGCCGCACGATCAGGCGACAGGCCGTGGACCTAGGCTGCGCCGTCGAGATGATCCACGCCGCATCGCTGGTGCTCGACGACATGCCGTGCATGGACAACGCGTCGCTGCGGCGCGGTCAGCCCACGGTTCACCTGAAGTTCGGTGAAGACGTGGCGATTCTGACCGCCATCGCCCTGCTCAGCCGTGCGTTCGGTGTCGTTGCCACCATCAGCGATCTGGCCGCCACCACCCGCACCGAGCTGGTCGAAGTGCTGGCCAATACGGTCGGCATGCAAGGCCTGGTGCGCGGGCAGTTTCAGGACCTGCGCGACGGCCAGCACAGCCGCGACGCGGACGAGATCGCCCTGACCAACAACCTGAAAACCGGCGTGCTGTTCGGCGCGATCATGGACATGGCCTGGCTGATCAGCGGCGCCCGGGAAGACCAGCGGCCGCTGCTACAGAATTTCGCCATGGAGCTGGGCCAGGCCTTCCAGATGTACGACGACCTGCGCGACCGCTGCGCCGACAGCGACAAGGATCAAGGCAAGGACGACGGCAAATCCACGTTCGTTTCGCTGTACGGCGAGGACAAGGTCAGGCGCCAACTGGTGCTGCACCTGTCCAGCGCCGAGCAGGCCTTGCGTGAGGTCTACGGCGACGCCTCGACCATCGCCGGCTACCTGCGGCTGATCTTCGAGAAAGCCGCGGTCAACGGCTAGCCGACTGCGAACCCAGTTTTGCGATGGCCTGCTTGAGTTGTTCGCCGTCGGAGAATCGTTCCTGGCGGATGACCGCGCCGTTTTTCAGCGTCAGCCACTGCACGGTGTCGCGGTCGCCGTCGTACGCCGAGGCGACACGGGCGTCGCGGTCCAGCAGGATTCGGTACTTGGCCGAGCGCATCGCCGGGACCGCCACCATCTTCACCAGCGAGGGCATCTTCTCGATGTCCGCCACGTACACCACGTGGCGCTGCTCCAAGTAACCTTCGGGACCCTCTTCAAGGGCGGCGTTGACCATTTTCGCCGCCGACATGCTGCGGGCGATCAACAGCACCTGGGCCTGGTCGTCCAGCGTGTAGGCCTTGTCGAACTGGTCGAGCAGCGTCCATTTGGCGACCGGCTGGGGCGCGTCCTGAGCGAAGGCATTGAGACTGAGAAACAGAGCGAGGGCCGCAAATTGCCGCATGGTGTAAATCCCTTCAGCAGGAAAGATTGAACAAGAATAAGCGTCGGGGATAAGGACTGGCCTGCCCGCGCGAATTACCCTTTTTGGCGCCAATAATGGCTCAACAAATGAAGCGTGCGCCAATTTACCAGCAAGCGGTCCGGCCGGTCCGCCTGTTATGGGTTTTGCAGGTGATTTATCCGGGATAACCCTATAGGCTCGGCACCACTCGCGCCCACCGCCATTTTCCGGACACTCAATGAACCTTCAGCAGCGCAACAACGTGCACGTCATGGGTGACGGCCGGGCGACCCTGATTTTTTCCCACGGCTTTGGTTGCGATCAGGCCATGTGGCGCTTGATCAGCCCCCATTACGCCGACCGCTTCAACGTCGTACTTTACGATCTGGTGGGCGCTGGCAATTCGGCCATCGAGGCCTACGATCCCGAGAAATACGCCACGCTGAACGGCTACGCCCACGACCTCGCGGAACTCGTCCGCGAATTCGGCACGGGCCCGGTGATCATCGTCGGCCACTCGGTCAGCGCAATGATTGGCGTACTGGCGGACCGACAGGCCCCAGGGCTGATCGCCGCCCACGTGATGATCGGCCCCTCCCCGTGCTACGTGGACTCCGGGGATTACGTCGGCGGCTTCTCCGAAGAGGACGTGCATTCGCTCCTCGATACCCTCGACAGCAACTACCTGGGCTGGTCGAGCACCATGGCCCCGGTGATCATGGGCGCGCCGGGGCAACCGGCGCTGGGCGAAGAGCTGACCAACAGTTTCTGCCGCACCGACCCGGAGATCGCCAAGCAGTTTGCCCGCGTCACGTTTCTCTCGGACAACCGCAAGGACGTCGCCGGCCTGACCACGCCGACGCTGATCCTGCAATCGACCGACGACCTCATCGCTCCGGTTGCCGTCGGTGAATACCTGCACGCCGCGTTGCCCAACAGCACCCTGAAGCTGGTCGATAATGTCGGCCATTGCCCTCACTTAAGTGCGCCCGCCGCCTGTTCCGATGCGATCGATGCGTTCCTCGGGCGGTGGGTCAGCCTCAATGCCGAGTGATTTCGCGGCAGCACCGGACGTCGTCGAACTGTTCGAGGGCGCGCCGTGCGGTCTGGTGGTCACCGACGAAGACGGGCGGATCCTGCGCGCCAACCGCACGTTCTGCGACTGGCTGGGCTACACCGGCGACGAGCTGAGCGGCAGGCTTTTCCAGAACCTGCTCACGGTCGGCGGGCGCATCTTCCACCAGACCCACTGGGCGCCGTTGATGCGCTTGCAGGGCTCGGTGGCGGAGGTCAAGTTGAGCATCGTTCATCGCGACCGTCGCCAGATCATCATGCTGCTCAACGGCGTGCGCCGGGAGCATGAAGGCAAGGTCTACAACGAACTGGCGTTTTTCGGCACCGCTGACCGAGACAAATACGAGCGCGAGCTGCTCAAGGCACGCAAGGCGGCGGAAGAGCTGCTGCAGGAAAAAACCGCCGCCGAAGCTGCGTTGCGTCAGGCCCAGGCGGAACTCAACGAGGCTTACGAAACCGCTCAGCGACGCGCCACGTTTGCCGAACAGATGGTGGCGATCGTCAGCCACGACCTGAAGAACCCCCTCACCGCGATCAAGATGGCCACCGACCTGCTCGCTCGCGGTGAACGCACGGCCCAGGAAACCCGGCTGTTCAAGCACGTCGGCGATTCGGTGCAGCGCGCCACCCGGATGATCGCCGACCTGCTCGACCTGACGGTGATCCGGGTCGGGCGCGGCATCAGCGTCAACCCCACGGAAGTCGATCTGCACACCTTCATCGGCCATTGCGTTGATGAACTGCGTGTTGCTTTCCCCCGCGCGGAGCTGGCGCACTGCTCGGATGGCACGGGGCTCATGGCGCTGGATAACGACCGTCTGTTTCAGGTGATCGGCAACCTCACGGCGAACAGCGTGGGGTATGGGGACATTGCCAGACCGGTGACCATTACTTCCGCGCTGGAGGCCGGGACGGTGTTGATTGCCGTGCATAACTTCGGCCCGGTCATTCCGGAAGCGCAGCGCACCCGTCTGTTCGAGCCGCTGACTCGCGGCGTAGATGTTGACGCCGAGCTGCGAAGCGTGGGGTTGGGGTTGTTTATCGTCCGCGAGATCGCCCGGGCCCATGGTGGTGATGTGTCCGTGGTTTCCGACGCGGCGGAAGGCACGACCTTCACGGTGAGGCTTCCGCGGTGTGCCGGTGAAGCCGTGGCGTCCGGGGATTGAGCATTCATCTGTAGGAACGGCTTCAGCCGGGAAGGCGTCGGCAGTCACGCTGCAGAATTGAGGGTGCTCACATTGGCCTCTTCCCGGCTGAAGCAGGTTCTACGAGCGTGCATTCTGACGAACTATCGTTCACCCGTTAGGCATGCGCGCTGCCACCGCTTCGATCTCGATCAGCATCCCGTCCAATGCCAGGCGGGGTACCGGGATCAGTGTGCACACCGGCTTCATATGACCGGCCCATGCCCGATCCGCCTGCTCGACCCACATGCGCAACCGTTCCTCCGTGTGATCAACGATCAGCAGCGTCAGTTTGAAGATGTGCTGAAGGTCGGCCCCGCGGGATTGCAGGCCGGTGCGGACGTTGGATATGGCTTGGGCTGCCTGTTCGGCGAAGACCGGGGACAGCTGACCTTGGGCATCCTCACCGCCCTGCCCAGCGATGAACAGCCACTCGGCGTTGGGGCGCACGGCGGCGAGATGGGAATAAGCGTTGGGGGCCGGATCATACAAGCCTGGCGGGTTGGACAACGCGAAGGGTGAAGCAAGGTGGGTTTGCGGCATGGGAATGATCCTGAACGTGGGAGCGCCCAGTCTCGAACCTCCACCTAAGTCGAGGTCAAGGGGGCGCTCCCGTCCGAATCGATTTTCCAGGGCGAATCAATTCTCCAGCGCATACCGCCGGCAATGCTCCAGATAGCCCTGTTCGTGGCTGCCCACCAGATGCACGACGTTGCTCCACAGCCACGACGGCGCATCCAGGGTCTGAGAGCGGTTGAGTTGCAGTTCGCGCATCCACGAGGAGCGCGTGGCGAGGTCCATCTGCCGGGCGTGGGCCAGGCCGACGACGCGGGCCAGGTAACCGGCGGCTTTCATGGCTTCGCGCTCGCTCAACTGATCGAGCTCAAGCTTCATGTCTTGGGGCAACAGCTCGCGGACGAAGAAACCGTGATCGAGCATGCGCGTAGCGATCATGCGATTACCCAGCCCTGGCGACAGATGCCGAGCGCCTTCCACCACGCGCTTGCCGTTGTCCCGAGGCATGCCCGCGCGAGGGGTGCGCGGTGCGGCAGCAGCGACGGCTTCCTTGACGTCGAGCAGGCAATACTCCTGATCTTCGTCATCGCCCACGCTCAACAGGACCGCATAACGCAGCAGACCCAGCGAACTGCAACCCTTCACCCAGTAGGCACAATCGAGCATCTCGACGCGGTCATCCTTGGATCGGCCCTTCAGCGAGGTGACCAGCGCATGAATCTCTGGCGTCGCGCACAGGTCTTTCAGGCCATGACGCTCATCGCGGGACAACGACCAGAAATGCTTGCCCAGCGGAATGGTCGGCCGGGTGTCTTCGATACGCTCTTGAGCAAGGTGCTTCCAGGTCCGCTGCACCGCGCTGCGCATCCCTGCCTTCACCTGCGCCGGGCGTGCGGGCTCCTCATCGGCGCCATCTTCGAACGCCAGCTCGTAACCCTGCATCATCTCTTCGAGCATTCTGGCGGTGGCGACGCCGGGCAGATCGGAACCCCGGGCCGCAGTGGCCAGGGACAGCGCCAGACGCACGAGGTCGTGGGCCGGGTTGCCGATCACCGTCTGATCCAGATCGCGGATATGAATGTCGATGCGCCCTTTGGAATCCCCGGTCGGCCCGAGATTACCGGCGTGGCAGTCGCCGCAGATCCACACCGGCGGACCGCTGGGCAGACGTCGGCCTGACTGGCTGTGCAGCCATTCGTAAAACTGCACCGTGCTGCCGCGCACATAGGCGTGGGCGGAACGGGCCATTTTCAGATTGCGTAATTCGTTGAGTGGCTTGAGGCGTGCGGACGGTCGAGGAGTCTTCATGAATAATTCTTTGCAGGGAGATGTAGCGTTGACTCGCGGCAAAGAGAAATGTTGCGGAATGTTTCATCGTACTGCGATGAGAGGCGCGATCACAGATACACATTACAGACGTGTAGCCGCGGTCAGCAGTTGACCTCTCAAAACACAAACCCATGCCCCAACTCCTTCTCCATCCACTCCAGAAATCGCCGCACCCTGGGAAAGCCGGAGTGCGCTTTCGGGAACACCAGATGATGCGCTGCGACCGGCGCTGACAGCGCTTCGGGCGCCACCTCGACCAATGCCCCGCTCGCCAGGTATTTCTGTGCCAGCAGCGTGCTCTCCAGCGCGAAACCCAAACCGTGGCTGGCGGCCTCGAGCGTCATGTAAGAGCGATCGAAGCTCAGCGCGTAGGGTTTTTCCGGACGCGCCAGACCATGCTGGGCGAACCAGGCCGGCCAGCGCAGCAGCGTCGCTTCCGAGAGAATCAAATCGCGGTCCAGCAGATCGGAGGCCTGAGCGACCGGACGCGTTTCAATGAGCTTGGGTGAAGCCAGTACGGCGAAGGTTTCGTTGCGCACCGTGCGCACTTCGAAGCTCGGCCAGTTGGGCTCGCCGTGGCGAATGTCGACGTCGATCTTGTCGCGACTGAAATGTAGCGACTCGTAGGAACACGACAGATTGATCTGAATGTCGGGGTGGCTCAGGCGAAAGGCTTCCAGTCGCGGCATCAACCAAAGCAGCCCGAAGCTGGGTGAGGAATGCAGCCGCAGGCAGTCGAGGCTGACGTCGCTGCCCGCCCGCTCTGTGGCGATGGCCAGGCTGTGCAACAACCCGGAAATATCCTTCAGGTATTGCTCGCCCACCGGGGTCAGGGTGACGCCGCGCGCCGCGCGCACGAACAGCTGACGGCCAATCATCGCTTCCAGCCTGGCGAGTTGATGACTGACCGCCGAGGGCGTCAGGTCCAGCACTTCCGCCGCCCGTGCAACGTTGCCAAAGCGCGCGGTCTGCTCAAAGGCCTGAATGGCTTTCAGCGGTGGCACGCTGGGCGGGGCTTCGTCGATACGCTTCATGGGGACATGGCTCCACGTTTGTTGTTGTTATCTCCAGACCCGCCATTCAATCACCCGGCACAGGCCGTGACGAGTGCTGAATTTTTTTCAGCATCCAATGACTTTTGCGTCATTGCTCACCCCTGGCACGGAGCACAAGCTGACCTGGCCAGAGAAGTCGGACAGCGAAAAAGTTCGCTTCCCGCTGATCCAGCCCATAACAATAATCACACGAGATCACGCCCATGCTCCTTCAAGGCAAAATTGCAATCATCACCGGCGCTGCCTCTGCTCGCGGTATTGGCCGGGCCACCGCTGCCACCTTCGCCCAACACGGCGCCCGCGTGGTCATCCTCGACCTCGACGAATCCGCCGCCCGCGACGCCGCCGCTTCACTGGGCGAAGGTCATCTGGGCCTTGCCGCCAATGTCGCCGACGAAGCGCAGGTGAAACAGGCCGTCGCGCGGGTCATCGAGCACTTTGGCCGCATCGACGTACTGATCAACAACGCCGGCATCACCCAGCCCCTCAAGACCCTCGATATTCGCCCCGGCGACTACGACAAAGTGCTCGACGTCAGCCTGCGCGGTACCTTGCTGATGTCCCAGGCGGTGATTCCGCTGATGCGCGAGCAAAAATCCGGCAGCATCGTCTGCATGTCGTCGGTCTCGGCACAACGTGGCGGCGGCATTTTCGGCGGGCCTCACTACAGCGCAGCAAAGGCCGGCGTACTGGGCCTGGCCAAAGCCATGGCTCGGGAACTGGGCCCGGACAACGTGCGCGTGAACTCCATTGCGCCGGGCCTGATCCACACCGACATCACCGGCGGCCTGATGCAGGACGAGCGCCGCCACGCCATCATCGACGGCATCCCGCTGGGCCGACTGGGCGCGGCGCAGGATGTCGCCAACGCCGCGCTGTTTCTGGCAAGCGACCTGTCGTCCTACCTGACCGGCATCACCCTGGACGTGAACGGCGGCATGCTCATTCATTGATGTTTTCTGCGCCGGCCGAGGTCGTCGGCGCTGTTCTGAATCGACGTTTCAGCCGCAGCTGACCATAAAAACAAGAGATCAGACCATCATGACTACCCTCTCCCTGGATGCGGTCGTTTCCGTCCGCACCACTGCCTACCGCAAAACCGCCTGGCGGCTGATGCCATTCCTGATGCTGTGCTATCTGTGCGCCTACCTGGACCGGGTCAACGTCGGCTTCGCCAAGCTGCAGATGATGAACGACCTGGCCCTGAGCGAAGCGGTGTACGGGCTCGGCGCCGGCATGTTCTTCCTCGGCTACTTTCTCTGCGAAGTGCCGAGCAACCTGATCCTGCACCGGGTCGGCGCCCGCCGCTGGATTGCCCGCATCATGATTTCCTGGGGCATCATCTCCGCCCTCTTCGCCTTCGTTGAAACCGCTTGGCAGTTCTACGGCCTGCGCTTTCTGCTGGGCATCGCCGAAGCCGGCCTGGCGCCGGGTCTGCTGTTGTACCTGACCTACTGGTTTCCGTCCTATCGCCGCGCACGAATGACCGTGCTGTGGTTCATCGCCATCCCGCTGTCGGGAATGATCGGCGGGCCACTGTCCGGGCTGATCATGACCCGTTTCGCCGGCGTGCACGGCTGGGCCGGCTGGCAATGGATGTTTGTGATCGAGGCCATTCCCACCCTCATCGTCGGGCTGCTGGTACTGAGCTACCTCAAGGACGGCGTGCACCAGGCCACCTGGCTCAACGACGAGGAAAAGGAGTTGGTCAACAAGGAGCTGGCCGAGGATAACAGCCAGAAAGTCACCCACAGCTCGGTCGGGGAGTTCATTCGCGACAGGCGTCTGTGGCTGCTGGCCTGCATCTATTTCTGCGTGGTCATGGGTCAGTACGCGATCACCTTCTGGCTGCCGACGCTGATCCGTAACGCCGGCGTCGCTGATCCGCTGCACATCGGCCTGCTCACCAGCTTGCCGTACATGTGCGCCATCGCGGCCATGCTGTTGATGGGCCGCAGCGGCGACAAGCACCGCGAGCGACGCTGGCATCTGGTGGCCCCGATGATCGCCGGCGCCGTTGGCCTGTCGCTGGCGGCGTTACTGGGCGGCAATCTGCTGCTGTCGGTGCTCAGCTTGTGCCTCGCCGCCTCCGGGGTGCTTTCGGCGTCGTCACTGTTCTGGATGCTGCCGACCACGCTGCTGGGCGGCGTTTCCGCCGCCGCAGGGATCGCCGGGATCAACAGCTTCGCCAACCTCGCCGGCTTCTGCTCGCCGTACCTGATCGGCTGGATCACCACCTCCACCGGCTCAAGCGCCATCGGCATGTACCTGATTACCGGCGTGTTGTGCATCGGCGCCCTGCTGGTGTTGCGCATCCCCGCCGCGTCCGTCAATCGCTAACAAAGAGAAGCCACTCACATGAACATCAGTCCATCACATCAACCGGCGCTGTCGCTGGCCCAGCGCGCCTTCAATATCCGACGCCACGCCCTGCGCATGGGCCAGGTTCAGGGCCAGGGTTATGTCGGGCAGGCATTGGGCGCGGCCGATCTGCTCGCCGTGTCTTACTTCCACGCCTTGCGCTACCAGCCCCGGGACCCGGAATGGGAAGGCCGCGACCGCTTTTACCTGTCCATCGGTCACTACGCCATCGCGCTGTACGCCGCGTTGATCGAGGCCGAGATCATCCCCGTGGACGAGCTGGAAACCTACGGCGCCGACGATAGCCGCCTGCCCATGTCGGGAATGGCGGCCTACACGCCGGGCATGGAAATCACCGGAGGCTCGCTGGGCCACGGACTGGGCATCGCCGTCGGCGCGTGTCTGGGGCTCAAGCGCAAGCAGGCCGCCTCCTTCGTCTACAACCTGCTTTCCGACGGCGAACTGAACGAAGGCTCGACCTGGGAAGCGGCGATGTCCGCATCGCACTGGAAGCTGGACAACCTCATCGCGATCATCGACGTCAACAATCAGCAAGCCGACGGCCATTCCAGCGAGGTGCTGGCGTTCGAACCTATCGTTGACCGCTGGCAGGCCTTCGGCTGGTTCACCCAGCGCGTGGACGGCAATGACATCGAGGCATTGGTCACCGCCTTCGATGCCGCACGCAACCATGTCGGCGCGCAACCGCGGGTAATCATCTGCGACACCAAAATGGGCAAAGGCGTGGAGTTTCTGGAGACGCGCGAGAAAACCCACTTTATTCGCGTCGATGAAAACGAGTGGGACCTGGCACTGGAAAACCTGCAAATCGGGAGAACGGCATGAGCGCACTGACCCACAACGAGCCCGGCAAGAAACGCCTGACCACGTCGGCGATGATTGCCTCGATCGCCTCCGAAGGCCAGGCCACGCGCCCGGCACCCTTCGGCCACGCATTGGCCGCCCTCGCCGAGCAACGCGCAGACATCGTCGGGCTCTCCGCCGACCTGTCGAAATACACCGATCTGCACATTTTCGCCAAGGCCCACCCGGAGCGCTTCTACCAGATGGGCATGGCCGAGCAGTTGCTGATGAGTGCCGCAGCCGGCATGGCCCGCGAAGGCTTCGTGCCCTTCGCCACCACGTACGCGGTATTCGCATCGAGGCGGGCCTACGACTTCATCTGCATGGCCATCGCCGAAGAAAACCTCAACGTCAAAATCGTCTGCGGATTGCCCGGCCTCACCACTGGGTACGGCCCGAGCCATCAGGCAACCGACGATCTGGCAATCTTCCGGGCCATGCCCAATCTGATGATCGTCGACCCCTGCGACGCGCTGGAAATCGAACAAGCGGTGCCAGCCATCGCAGCGCATCAGGGCACGGTGTACATGCGCCTGTTGCGCGGCAACGTTCCGCTGGTGCTCGACGAATACGGCTACACCTTCGAGATCGGCAAGGCCAAGACCCTGCGCACCGGCAACGATGTGCTGATCATCTCCACGGGGCTGATGACCATGCGCGCGCTGGAAGCGGCGAAGGCGTTGCAGGCCGATGGCATCGACGTAGCAGTGCTGCACGTGCCGACCGTCAAGCCGCTGGACGAGCAGACCCTTCTCGCCGAAGCGCGAAAACCCGGGCGGTTGGTGGTGACGGCGGAAAACCATTCGATCATCGGCGGGCTGGGTGAAGCGGTGGCGACGGTGCTGTTACGTAACGGAGTCACCCCGACGTTCCGGCAGATCGCCCTGCCCGACGCCTTCCTCGACGCCGGCGCCCTGCCGACGCTGCATGACCGCTATGGAATTTCCACCCCGGCGGTGTGCTCGCGTATCAAGGCGTGGCTGTAAGCGCAGAACAACGGGGGGGGGGCTTTCCAGTCCCCCGTCTTCGCTCAGGAGGTTTGTGTGGACCCCGATCAGTTGCTGGATCCCGAGTACCGTTTCTTCCGCGACGAGGTGTCCAGCGAATGGAGCCGGGACAACCTCGCCGCCATTCGCACACGCATCCACGCTGCGTTCAAACCCGCGGACCTCGCTCGCGGCGAACAGCGCTGGGTCCGTGAACCTGCAAACGGCAACGACCTGCGCCTGTGCCTTTACCGCCCTGACCACAGCGCCGACGCCCATGACCTCCCTGCGATTCTGTACGTGCACGGCGGGGGATTCGTGTTGGGGTGCCCGGAAATGGCCGACGACTACCTGGCGGATCTGGCCAGTGAGTCAGGCGCGCTGATCGTCGCCGTCGATTACCGGCTCGCCCCCGAGCATCCCTTTCCTGCCCCGCTGGAAGACTGCTATCGCAGCCTCCAGTGGCTGCTCCACCAGCAGGCTGCGCTGAGCGTGAATCCGAACGCATCGTGATCATGGGCCACAGCGCAGGCGGCGGACTGGCGGCGGCGCTGACCCTGCTCGCCCGTTACCGTGGTGACATTTCCATCGCCGGCTCGGTGCTCATGTATCCGATGCTCGACCACCGCACTGGCCCCCCTGGGGCTCCCGTGCAAAACCCTGGCGCGGGCAGGTTCAGCTGGTCCCGGGAGGCCAATCAATTCTGCTGGCAGTGCTACCGGGGCGAGTACCTCTGCGACGATGACCGCGCGCTGCTGTTTTCCCCCGCGCTGGCTGATGACCTGAGTCACCTGCCGCCGAGCTTTATCGCCGTCGGTGCGCTGGACCTGTTCCTGGATGAGGACATGGCGTGGGCCGGCAAGCTCTCTCGCAGCGGAGTTCCAGTCGAGCTGCACGTTTACCCCGGCGTGCCACACATGTTCGACTTCCACCCCGGCGCCCTGACGGAGCAGTGCAAAAGGGATGTCGTGCGCGCACTGAGGAAAATGCTGAAACGTTAATTCGCGCCGTTTACCGCAACGCGCTCAAATCCAGCCTGTCCTGGGGCACCGGCATCGAGAAGTAGTAACCCTGAGCCTGACCTGCGCCCATGTCCCGCAGAAGGTCCAGGGTCGCGGCGTCTTCCACGCCCTCCGCCACCACCGTCAGCCCCAGGGATTCGGCCATGCGCACAATGGCGCGAACGATGGCCCGGCTGCGCGAGCTGGTGGTCAGTTCCAGGGTGAAGGACTTGTCGATTTTCAGGCCGCTGAAGTGGTACTGGTGCACGTAACTGAGGGACGAGAACCCGGCGCCGAAGTCATCGAGCACCACCGAGACGCCGTTGTCCGCCAAATGCTTCATGGCTTGACGCGCCAGTTCAGGCTCGGCCACCAGCGCGCCTTCGGTGAGTTCCAGGCAGATGCGCGACGGCGCCACCCCGTGCTGGCTCAGCAAACCGAGGACTTCGCTGGAGAACTCCGGGCGGGTGATGCTGTAGCTGGAGCAGTTGACGTGCACCGTCGGCCAATGGGCGTGGTCGGGATGGGCGAGGATCACTATCACCTGCTGCAGCATGTAGAGGTCCAGACGGCCGATCAGGCGCAGGCCTTCCAGCGCCGGCAGAAACTGACCCGGCGCGACGATACGGCCATCGGCCTGACGCCAGCGAATCAGCGCTTCGAGGGCCAGTATCCGGCCGCTGGCCACATCGATGATCGGCTGGAAATACGGCAGCAGTTCGTCGGTGCGCTTGAGGGCGTTGCGCAGCGCGGTCTCCTGCTCCATCTGGTCGGACACCTCGCGGCGCACTTCCTGGTTGAACACCGCGTAGCTGTCTCGCCCGGCGTTCTTGACCCGGTACATCGCGGTATCGGCGTCGCGAAGCAAATCCGCCGGCTCGCTGTGAAACTGCAGGTCGGCGCCGACCACGCCGATGCTGCACGACGAAAACACCGCGTGGCCGTCGATGTAGAACGGCACGTCGAAGGCCAGGAGGATGCGCTCGGCAATCGCCACGGTGACATCCGGCGGCGCGGCGTACGCCAGCACCGCGAACTCATCGCCGCCCAGCCGGGCGAGCAAGTCGCTGTCTCGCATGCAGTGGCGCAAGCGGTCGGCGGCCTGAATCAGCAGCAGATCGCCCGAGTGATGGCCGAGGCTGTCATTGACCATCTTGAAGCGGTCGAGGTCGATGAACATCACCGCCAGTTCCTCGCCCTTCTGGGAGAATTTCTCCCACGCGTCTCTCAGGCGCTGCTGCAAATGGCTGCGGTTGGGCAGGCCGGTCAGCGCGTCGTGGGCGTTTTCGTGTTGCAGCTTGGCGTTGGCGTAGTCCAGCTCCCGGGTGCGGTCCTGAACACGCGCTTCCAGGCGCAGGTTGGCGGTGTGAATGGCCTCGGCGGCGCTGCGCCGGGACAGTGCGGTGTCAATGTGGCGGGAGACGAAGGTCAGCAGCTCCTGATCGCGCAACGAGTAGCTGACATGGGAGGTGTAGCTCTGCACTGCCAGCACACCGCGGACCACATCGCCGTCGAACAGCGGAATGCCCAGCCATGAACTGGACCGGTTGACCTCGTTCTGCAGGGTGATCTCGCCGATGCTTTCCAGCCAGCGCGCCTCCGGGCCATCGATCAGGCACGGCCGGCGCTGGCGGATGACGTATTCGGTAAAGCCACGCTCGCCACGGCGCGGATCGGGGCGGCGGGTCAGGCGTTCGTCCACGTAGTACGGGAAGGTCACCTCGCCGGTGGCGTCGTCGAACAGCGCGATATAGAAGTTCAGGGCAAACAGCAGTTCGCCGACGATGCCGTGCAGGCTTTTGAACAGGTCGGTCATGTCACCGGGTTGACTGGACAGCTCCGTGATCTGGAACAGCGCGCTCTGCAAGTGCTCGGCGCGCTCGCGGTCGGCCACTTCATTGCGCAGGGCGTCGTTGAGGCGGGACAGCTCAAGGGTGCGGCGGGCGACGGTTTCTTCCAGTTGCGCGCGGTGCAGAATGCGGTCCAGGGCCATGGCCACGTGGCGGGCTACCACCAGAAACAGCTCCTGATCCTCGACGCTGTAGACCCGGGCGACGTCATAGACCTGCATCGCCAGCATGCCGAACACGTCGTCAGAGGCGTTCTTCAGCGGCGCGCCCATCCAGAATTCCGGGCGATGGCCCACGCAGTGGAAGCGATCCAGCGCCCGCGCCCGCTCGATGGCGGCGGCATCGACGAACAGCGCCTGCTCGGTGGTCAGCACATAACCGGTCATGGACAGCCGCTCGGGATCGAGAAACTCGTAGGTTTCCGCCTCGAGAGCGTCGAGGTCGGTGATGTCGATGTAATAGGGGTAAGTGATTTTGCCGCTGTGGCTTTCGTACAGCGCCAGGTAGAAGTTTTCCGCGTCGATCAGGGTCGAGAGCTGCTTGTGCACGCCTTGCAGAAACGCCGAACGGTCACGGGTCGAGCTGGCCAGGTAGGTGATTTCATAGAGCACCCGCTGGGTGGCCTGGGCCCGGGCCAGCGCATCGGTCTGCAGGCGCAGGCCCAGACGCCCGGCCAGTTCGGCGAAAAACGGATCGCCGGCGTGCGCGTCCGGCATCAACAGCCAGCCCAGCGCGGACTCGCCATGGCCGGTCACCCAACGCTGCAAATGGTGCTTGCGGCAGTAGCCGTCGAATTCTTCACGGGGTATCAACGTCGGCCAGTCCGTGGCGGAACTGCCCTGCCCCAACAGGTGCATTTGCTGGCCGGCACGGTAAGCGGCCCAGCTCAACTCCGGTGCAGCCTCGCGTGCGGCGCGCAGTAGGGCGTCCAGCGAACTCTCCTCGGTCAATCCCCCCACGGCCGACAGGCCGTTATCGCCGGGTGCGGAGATCCGCTCGTCGGCAATCGGCGTGTACCCGGAGAGGGTGGAAAGTGGGGAATTCATAGGCGCTCCATTGCCAGCGTCGGACTGAGCTATCTTCATGGGGTGTGACAGAAGGTTGCAAGCGGCATATTCGGATTTGCGGTCTATTCGCGACGAAAAAACTGTATTCCACGACATTTATTGAAATCACACGCTGCACAGCCCTATAGCGGCCCGCAAACGGAAAGATTTAACCCGGCACTCTATTCACACGGCTCGTCAAACAGCCCGGCAGTGACGGTTTCATGTTTCGGCATTGACCTTTGCGCGCCCTCGCCTGTCACTGATTGCTGTTACCCGTCTTTTTGCCCCACTGGAGATGATCACCCCATGATCAAGACTTACAGCTACGCCGCGCAAAAACCCACTGACAAGCTGGCTCCGTTGCAGATCGAACGCCGCGAGCCGGGCGCCGATGACGTGCAGATCGACATCCTGTTCTGCGGCGTCTGCCACTCGGACCTGCACACCGCGCGCAACGAGTGGAACAACACGCTGTATCCGTCGGTGCCGGGCCACGAGATCGTCGGCAAGGTCACCGCAGTCGGCGCCAACGTCACCCACTTCAAGGTCGGCGATCTCGCTGGCGTCGGCTGCATGGTCGACAGCTGCCAGCACTGCGCGTCCTGCACGGAAGGCGAAGAGCAATACTGCGAAAACGGCTTCACCGGCACTTACAACGGCCCGGTATTTGGCGGCGAGAACACCTTCGGCGGCTACTCCGACAAGATCGTCGTGAAAGAGAAGTTTGTCCTGAAGATTTCCCACAGCGACAACCTCGCCGCCGTCGCGCCGTTGCTCTGCGCCGGGATCACCACTTACTCGCCGCTGCACCACTGGAAAGTCGGCCCGGGCAAGAAGGTCGGCGTGGTCGGGCTGGGCGGTCTCGGTCACATGGCGGTGAAGATCGCCCACGCCACGGGCGCCCACGTGGTGCTGTTCACCACCTCGCCGAACAAGCGCGAAGACGGCCTGCGCCTGGGCGCCGATGAAGTCATCGTGTCGAAAAACGCCGATGAAATGGCGACCCAGACCAATCAGCTCGACTTCATCCTCAACACCGTGGCGGCACCGCACAACCTTGACCCGTTCCTGAACCTGCTCAAGCGCGACGGCACCATGACCCTGGTCGGCGCGCCGGATCAGCCGCACCCGTCGCCAGGGGTGTTCAACCTGATCTTCAAGCGCCGCAGCATTGCCGGCTCGCTGATCGGCGGGATTCAGGAAACCCAGGACATGCTGGATTTCTGCGCCAAACACGGCATCGTCTCGGACATCGAGATGATCCATATGAAGGACATCAACGAAGCCTACGAACGCATGATCAAGGGCGACGTGAAGTACCGCTTTGTCATCGACATGGCGACCCTGAAAGAAGAGGCGTCAGCCGCCTGATGCCTGGAGTTCCCGGGTGCGGTTTCGCCGCCCCGGGCACTCGTAACATGCTGTGATTTTTCCGCTCGTGAAATATCCGCAACCATCCCCCGGTGCTTCGGTCACAACCCTTGAGCCATGGCCAACACCGCCTGCTTTCCTGAGCCGACAAGGCGCCAGCCCTCGCTGCTGACACAAGCGCCACGGATTAGAGAGCACGACTCACAAGTGCATGCACGGATTCAACCGAATGCAGTGCCTGCGCATTGGTTATCGTTGAAGACTGCCGTCTTTTGAAGACTGCCATTGGCCCCAGCCATACCGGATACCGTTCCACCTGCCGTCCCTGCCCGCGCGTCCGCCCACCGTCGGCCGCCAGGTCTGACCCAACGCTGACGAGGAACCCGCTCATGACCGATCAGCCTGATCGCCCCAGCAAAGAAGAACTGTCTTGTGACCTCAAGGCCTTTACCGTCCCGTCCCGCCGCAACTTCCTGAAGTCCATCGGCGTGTCCAGCCTCGCTGCCGCGACGGCGCCGATCTGGACCCAGGCGCTGGCAGCCCAGGCCGCCGTCGCCGATGACATTGATCCGCCCGCGCCGGACGAGCGGCGCATGACCCTGAAGGTCAACGGCCAGGCCCACACCCTGAACCTGCCGGCCAACGCGGCGCTGCTTGATGTGCTGCGCGATCGCCTGCAACTCACTGGCACCAAGAAAGGCTGCGACCACGGCCAGTGCGGCGCCTGCACCGTTCACGTCAACGGCGTGGCGATCAATTCGTGCCTGTCCCTCGCGGCGATGCACGAAGGCGATGACATCACCACCATTGAAGGCCTGGCCCAGAACGGCAAGCTGCACCCGGTGCAGGAAGCCTTCTGGGAACACGACGCCTATCAGTGCGGCTACTGCACCTCCGGGCAGATCATGAGCGCGGCGGCGTTGTTGAAAGACAAAAACATCGGCACCGACGATCACAGCGTGCGCGAAGCCATGAGCGGCAACATCTGCCGTTGCGGCGCCTACAAGAACATCCTCGCGGCGATCCAGTCGGCGCGCATCAACGTCCAGGAGGTGAGCTGATGAGAGCCTTTGATTACGTGCGCGCCAACAGCGTCGAACAGGCGGTGGCCACCCACGCGAAAAGCCCGACCACGTTCTTCCTCGCCGGCGGCACGACGCTGCTCGATCTGGTCAAGCTGGACATCATGCCGGCGGATCAGGTGATCGACGTCAACCACCTGTCCCTCAAGCAGATCGAGGTGCAGAAGGACGGCAGCGTGCGCATCGGCGCGCTGGTCAGCAATACCGAACTGGCGCATCACCCGCACATCGTCGAGCACTACGCCGTGCTGTCCCAGGCGTTGCTGTCCGGCGCCACCACTCAGCTGCGCAACAAGGCCACGACTGCCGGCAACGTGATGCAACGGGTGCGCTGCAACTATTTCCGCGACGGTTATTCACCGTGCAACAAGCGCGAGCCGGGCTCGGGCTGTGCGGCCATTGACGGCCACAACCGCAGTGTTCACGCGGTGCTCGGCACCAGCGACCAGTGCATCGCGACCCATCCTTCGGACATGTGCGTGGCGATGGTCGCCATTGGCGCGACCGTCGAGGTGCAAGGGCCGAAGGGCAAGCGCAGCGTGGACTTCGCTGACTTCCACCTGCTGCCTGGTGCGACGCCGTGGAAAGAGCACGCACTGCTGGACGATGAGTTGATCACCCACGTGGTGCTCGCCGCGCCGCTGGCCGGCAACAAGTCTGCGTACCTGAAGCTGCGAGATCGCGCCTCGTACCAGTTCGCCCTGGCATCCAGCGCGGTGATCGTCGTCATGGATGGCAACACTGTGCGTGACGCGCGGGTGGCGCTGGGCGGTGTCGGCACCAAACCCTGGCGCTCGCTTGAAGCCGAGCAAGCGCTCAAAGGCCAGACGTTGACGCCGCAGACCCTCGAGAAAGTCGCCGCCATCGCCCTCAAGGGCGCCAAAGCCTATCGCCACAACGCCTACAAGATCGCGTTGGGGCAGCAGGCCATCGTGCGCAACCTCGGCACCTTGAACGCCTGACCGGAGGATTCACCATGACTGATGCAATGATTGGCTCGGCACCCCGCCGCATTGATGGCCAGCGTAAGGTCACCGGCAGCGCGATGTACGCGTCCGACCATCACCTGAAAAATATGGCTTACGGCTACGGCGTGTTCAGCACCGTTGCCAGCGGCAAGATCACCGAACTGAAGCTGGACGACGCGCGCAAGTCCCCCGGCGTGCTGGAAATTCTGCACCACGGCAACTTCCCCTCGCTCTACCACAACTCGACGCTGCCGATGTCCTTCGCGCAAATCCTCAAAGCGGCCAAGTCCGACGAAAGCCGCCTGCCGTTTGAAGACGACACGGTGCATTACGCCGGGCAGTTCGTTGCCCTGGTGGTGGCCGATACCTTTGAGCACGCGCGGGCCGCGGCCTACAAGATCAAAGTCAGCTACAGCAAGACCGACGCCGTGGCCAATCTCGACCAGGGCCTAAAAGCCGGCGCCTTGCAGGACGGCAGCCCGAACCACACCCGGGGTGATGCCGCCGCTGCGTTCGACAGCGCCGCCCACAGCATCGACGCCACCTACTCGACGCCGGTCGAAACCCACAACCCGATGGAAATGCACGCCACCGTTGCCAGTTGGGAAGACGGGCGCCTGATCGTTTATGAAGCCACCCAGGGCGTGGTCGCTCACCGCAATTCCCTGGCGAAAATCTTCGGCCTGATCCCGGAGAAGGTCGAGGTGCGGGCGCCGTTCATTGGCTCCGGCTTCGGCAGCAAGCTGTGGATCTGGCCCCATTCGGTCGCCGCCTGCGGCGCGGCCAAGGTGCTCAAGCGCCCCGTGCAACTGGTGGTGCCGCGTCAGCAGATGTTCACCACCACCGGCCACCGCCCGGAAACACGGCAGCGCATGCGCCTGGCGACCGATGACAAAGGCAAGCTGGTGTCGGTGCGCCACGAGTCCATCAACACCACCTCCTTCACCGACCCGTACAAGGAAAACTGCGGCACCTCGACCAAGAGCCTTTATAGCTGCGCCAATGTGCTGGTCACCCACAAGATCATCGAGGTCAATCGCGGCACGCCCACCTCCATGCGCGCGCCGGGTGCAGCGCCGGGGCTGTTCGCGCTGGAATCGGCCATGGACGAGATGGCCGATAAAGTGGGCATGGACCCCCTTGAGTTCCGCAAGCTCAACGTTTCCGAGCGCGACGAAAGCCAGAGCCTGCCGTGGTCGAGCAATCATCTGCAGGAATGCATCGACAAGGCCGCCGAACGCTTTGGCTGGAGCAAACGCAACCCGACGCCGGGGTCGATGAAGGACGGCACCGAGATCATCGGTTATGGCATGGCCGCCTGTAACTGGGACGCCTATCGCACCCCGGCGGAAGCGCAAGTCGTGCTGCGCGCCGACGGCACGGCCTGGGCCATTTGCGGTGTGCAGGACATCGGCACCGGCACCTACACCATCGTTGCTCAAGTGGTCAGCAGCATCACCGGCATTCCGCTGGACAGGATCGAAGTGGAGCTGGGCAATTCGTCGTTCCCGCCGGCGCCGGTGTCCGGCGGCTCATGGGCAACGGCGAGCGTGCTGCCAGCCATCGCCGAAGCCACCCGCCAGGCCGTCGAACAGCTGAAGGCGTTCGCGACCGCGCCCAAGGGCGTGTTTGCCGGAGCCGAGGCCGATCAAGTGAGCTTCGAGCAGGGTCAGTTGAAAAGCGGCGACAAGACCTTTGCCATCGCCGATGTGCTCAAGGCGCAGAAGCAGGGCAGCGCCTTTGGTGAAGCGAAAACCGGCATGAACGACACCAGCAAGCACTCGTTCCGCTCCTTCGGCGTGCATTTTGTCGAAGTGCGCTGGGACCCGGGCATCTCACGGCTGCGGGTGTCGCGGGTGGTCAGTGCCATCGACGTGGGCAAGGTGATCAACCGGAAAACCGCGCTCAATCAGGTTGAAGGGGCGATCGTCATGGGCGTCGGCATGGCGCTGTTTGAGGCGACCGACTTCGACGAGCGCAACGGCATGCCGGTGAACAACAACTACGCCGAATACGTGGTGCCGGTGCACGCTGACCAGCCGGAGATCGATGTGATCCTGCTGGACTACCCGGACTTCGAGCTCAACGAGTTCGGCGCTCGCGGGATTGGCGAGATCGGGATCACCGGACTGGCTGCAGCGGTGGCGAATGCTGTCTCACATGCCACGGGTAAGCGGATTCGGGACCTGCCGATCACGCTGGACAAGCTGATGGAGTTGCCGCCCACGATGAGGGTCTGAGCCGGAAATTCCAGCGGGCTGAGCGCCCTCTTCCCGGCTAAAGCCGGTCCTACTCACCGCGTGCAGTCAGTAGGACCGGCTTTAGCCGGGAAGCCTTTGATTTTGATTGATCGTTCCCACGCTCCGCGTGGGAACGATCATCTTGTCAGGCACGCAATCCCTGCGCGGCACCCAGCAAGCCTTTGAATTTCCCGTAACGCGCGCTCAATACATCCTGCACCGCCGGCATCGGCTGATACCGCGCCTTCTCCGCCATCCCCTGCCCCAACAGCTCAGCCCCCTCACTGATCGACAGCAACCCCAGTTTCGCGGCACCAATGCACGCGCTCAGTTCGCTGCCGTGCAAGGTGTAGACCTCGCGATCAAGAATGTTGGCCAGCAACTGCGCCCAGTATTCGCTGCGTGCGCCACCGCCCACCAGGGCGCAGGCGTTGACCGTGGCCCCTGCGGACAACGTAGCGTTCATCGCGTCCAGCAGCCCGAAACCGACGCCTTCAAGCACCGCGTAACCCAACATCGCCGGCGTGCTGTCGTGCCCCAGGTTCATGAATCCCCCGCGCAACAGCGGGTCGTTGTGGGGCGTGCGCTCGCCCGCCAGGTACGGGAGAAACAGCGGACTGGACACCGCCACCGGCTGATCGACCGGCCATTGCGCGTGAACCAGATCGAGCAAGGCCTGCTCACTGGGCTGACCCAACAATCGGGTGACCCAGCGCAGACAGCTCGCCCCCGCCAGCATCGCGCCCATGGTGTACCAGCGCTGCGGCAGGGCGTGGCAAAAGCTGTGCACGGCGCTGGCCGGATTGCCCGCCGGATGATCGGTGATCGCGACGATCGCCGCGCTGGTGCCGAGGGTGACAAAGGCATCGCCGGCGTTGACCGCGCCGATGCCCACCGCCGAAACCGGGTTATCACCCCCGCCTGCGGCCACGGGCAGACCCAGCGGCAAACCCAGCGCATCCGCCGCCTCGGCACTCAGCCGGGCAGACAGTTGATCGGCTTCCAGCAACCGAGGCATGTGCTCGACCGTCAGCCCGGTGGCGTGGAGCATCGGCGCGTACCACTCGCGCTTTGCCACATCCAGCCACACCGTGCCAGCGGCGTCGGACATGTCACTGACCTGCTCGCCGGTCAGCAGCAAACGCAGGTAATCCTTCGGCGACAGCACGCTGGCAATGCGCGCGAACAGCTGCGGTTCGTGCTGCTGCATCCACAACAGCTTCGGCGCAGTGAGCCCGGCCATGGCCAGGCTGCCGGTGACCTCGGCGTAATCCGGGAAATCCTCGTTCAGCCGCGACGCCTGAAGCACCGCGCGGGAGTCGTCCCAGAGAATCGCCGGATACAGCACTTGCTCCGCCGCATCCAACATAACCGCGCCGTGCATCTGTCCCGACAAACCCATGCAGCCGACCCGCGCCCATGCCTGGGGGTTAGTCGCCCGCAACTGGCCCAGCGCTGACAGACAGGCCTGCCACCAGTCAGCCGGATTCTGCTCCGACCAACCCGACTGCCGGCGGCTGACTTCCACCCGGGCACCGGCCTGGGCCAGCACTTCGCCCTCGGCGCTCAGCAAAATGGCCTTCAGCTCGGACGTGCCGAGGTCGATGCCCAGGGAAACAAGCTGCTTCATGAAGGTGTCATTCCTGTCAGCGGACGCCTAAAGGCATCCGCACGAATTGCGAATGCGTAACGTCGGCGCCAGTCGCTCCGACAGTCGTTTGCCCTCGGGTTTATCGATGCGCTGCAACAGCAACTGCACCGCCCGCGCGCCCAGGGCCTGCACCGGCTGAGCGATCACGCTCAAGCGCGGCAGGAAAAAGTCCGCCCAGTCGAAATCATCGAAACCCACCAGCGCCATCTGCTGCGGCACCTCAATGCTGGCGTCGCGCAGCGCGTGCATGGCGCCGATGGTCATCAGGTTATTCGCCGCCAGAATCGCCGTGGGCGGCGGGTTCAGGCGCAACAGCGCGGACGTGGCGACCCGTGCCGATTCGCTGTTCGACTCGCCGTCGATCAGCAACTGCGGATCCCACGGCAGATCAGCCTCGACCAGCGCCTGCCGGTAGCCCTCAATACGCTCCTCCGTCGTGCTCAGCCCGCGATGCCCGGCAATCATGCCGATGCGCCGATGACCGTGGCCGATGAGGTGGGTCACCAACTCAGCGGTGGACTGGCGATTCTCGACGCCGACCTGATCGAAACCCTCGACTGCCATGCGGTCCACCAACACGCTGGGAATGGCGTTGCTGCGCAAGTACGCCAACGCTGCCTGCTGCGGATCGCTGGACGGCGCAAGCAGAATGCCGTCCACACGCCGATGGTGCAGCGCCTGCACCACCCGCAGTTCCTGAGCAGGATCGTCGTGGGTGTCGACGAACAACATCATGATGCCGTGGCGCGCGCATTCGGTTTCGATGGCGTGCACGGTCTCGCTGAAATAGTGGTTGGACAGCGCCGAAATCGCCACGCCGATGGTGTTGGTGCGCGAACGGGCCAGCGAGCGCGCCAGGGTGTTGGGGATGTAGCCCAAGTCCTGAACCGCCCGCTGCACCGCTTCCACCGTCTTGGCGCTGACCTTGCGCGTGCCGTTGAGCACGTGGGAAACGGTCGACGTCGATACCCGCGCCCGCTTCGCCACGTCTTCCATTTTGATCACTGCGCCGACTCCTTCAGGCCTGCGTCTCAGTGCTTGCTGGACCAGCCGCTGTAGGAACCGATGTTGTCGCGGGTGATCAGTTTCGGCGTGAGTTGAGTGACCGCTTCAGCCGGCTTCTTGTCGTTGAGCAAATCGTTGCCGATGACCACTGCCTGCTGCGCCATGGCCCACGGGTCCTGGCTGGCGGAGGCCTGAATCGAGGTGTCGGACTTGAGCGCTTGCTCGATGTCCGGCGCGCCGTCCACCGACGTGATGACGATGCCGCTGCGTTTCAGCTGCTTGGCGGCCAGGTCACTGCCAATGGCCTGGGGGTCGTTGATCGCGAACAGACCGTCGATTTTCGGGAAGCGCGTCAGGTAACCCTGCATCGCGTTCAGGCCGCCTTCGCGGGAGCCTTTGGCGTCCTGATCGTCGGAAAGAATCTTGATGTCCGGCGCGGCGGCGAAGGCCGTTTTGCAGCCGGTGACGCGGTCGGTCACGGCGGTGACTTGCGGGCCGTTCTCGATGATCACGTTACCCTTGCCCGACAGCTTGTCGACGATGAACTGACATGCCAGCTTGCCCGCTTCGACGTTGTCGGTCTGCACGGTGGCGTCGACACCGGCGGCGCTGACGTCCACGGCCACGACTTTGATGCCGGCGGCCTGGGCCTTCTTGATCGCCGAAGCAATGGCCTTCGGGTCCACGGCGTTGATCAGGATCAGGTCAACGCCCGACGCAATGAAGTTGTCAATCTGCGAGAACTGCTTGCTCAGGTCGTAATCGGCGGAGACGGAGGTCACTTTGACATTGGGGTTGAGCTCCATGGCCTTGGCCTTGGCGCCGTCGGCCAGGGTGACGAAATACGGGTTGCCCAGGGAACCCAGGGTGATGCCGACGGCTTTCAGCTCGCGGGCTTCGACGCCCTGGGACAGCAGCGCGGCCAGGCACAGGGACATGACAGCAGGGAATTTGCGTTTGAAGTTCATGGGTTCTCTCTTGTGATTATTGTCGGAGTCTTCGTTGAAACGCGTGCAGCCAGACAGCGTTGAATCAGGTTCGCGCACCGGACTGGCGATAGCGATCCAGCGCCACCGCGCCGATGATCACGATCCCCTTGATGATGTATTGCCAGATATCGGACACGCCCAGCAGCACCAGGCCGTTGGTCAGCACCGCGATGATCAGCGCGCCGATCAGGGTGCCGCCGATGGTGCCGACGCCGCCGGTGAAACTGGTGCCGCCGAGGATCACCGCCGCGATGGCGTCCAGCTCGTAGGACTGGCCGAGCTGCAGGCCGTTGGCAGCAAACAGTCGCGAGGCGCTCATCACTGCGCCGAGCCCGGCCAGCGCACCGGACACCGCGTAGACGAACAGCAACACCTTCCACACCTTGATCCCGGACAGGCGCGCCGCTTCGGGGTTGCCGCCCACCGAGTAGATCTGCACGCCCATCACCGTGCGGCGCAGGATGAACCACGAGACCACGATGACCGCCACGGCGATGATCACCAGCCATGGCACGCCGAGCACCGAATCGTTGCCGATGAAGGCGAACGGCAGGTCGGGATTGAACACGGTTTTGTCATCGGCCAGCAGACGCGCCAGGCCGCGCATGGCGGTGAGCGCACCGAGGGTGACGATGAACGGCGGCAGGCGCATGAAGGCAATCAGCCCACCATTGACCAGCCCCAGCAGCAGGCCGAAACCGACGCCGGCGGCAATGCCGAGCATGCCGAACTGCGGCGACATCGACGCTTGCAGGGCGACCACTGCGGAGGCCGCCAGAATCGCCCCCACCGAGAGGTCGATCCCCGCCGTCAGAATCACGAAGGTCATGCCGGCCGCCAACACCACGTTGACCGAGGCTTGCTGGGTGATGATCGACAGGTTTTGCCAGCTCATGAAGGTGTCGGTCATCAGCGAAAAGCCGATCAGCAATAGAATCAGCACCGGCAGCATGCCAACGGAGCGCATCAATTCGCGCGCACGTTCACGCTTGCTGATGGCGGCGACGGTGGGCGAGTTTTCCAGGGGCAGACTCATGGCCTGGTTTCCTTTTTATTGTTGTTGATTGATGACATCTGATCTACACCACCGACCAGACGCCGCGCTGTCATGCGGCAGGCACTCCCACAGTTCGTTCATCCGCAGGAAAATTTGCAACGTAGCCGTGTTTTTTTTTAACGCGCTTTCGGTGTCGGTCTAGACATGAGCCACCTGCGCGCTGCCTGTTGCCAGATCGATGATCCGTTCCTGAGAGATCTCCTGCCCGGACGCTCCACCGACTTCAGCCACCAGCTCCCCTTCACGCATGATCAGCACGCGGTCGCAGGTGCCGATGATTTCCGGCAGCTCGCTGGAGATCACCACAATGCCGACGCCGGCCTTGGCCAGTTCGTTGATGATTCGGTAGATCTCTGACTTGGAGCCGATGTCCACGCCGCGCGTTGGCTCGTCAAGAATCAGCACGTGGGGTTTGACCTCCAGCAGCCGCGCCAGCAGCACCTTCTGCTGATTGCCGCCGGACAGCGCGCCGACATTGACCTTGCCCGACGCCACGCGGATCGACAGCGAACGAATCGCCTCAATTGCCCGCTTCGCCCCACGTCCCCGATCGAGCACGCCACCGGCATGGGCATCGGGCACGCAGGCGCAGACGTTGATGTTGTCGCGCACGCTCATGTCCAGAAACAGGCCTTGGGCCTTGCGGTCTTCGGTCAGGTAAACCACGCCTGCACGGATGGCGTCGGTGGGGTTGCTCAGATCGGTGATCGCCTTGCCGGCCACTTCAAGGGTGCCCGAGGTGCGTGAATCAGCGGCAAAAATCAGACGCGCCAGTTCCGTGCGCCCTGCCCCGACCAGCCCGGCGATGCCCAGCACTTCGCCGGCGTGCAGATCAAAACTGCACGGCTTGACGCGCTTGCCGTCGGCCATGTCGCGCACGCGCATGACCACCGCACCGGGGTCGTAGGCGGCGTGTTCTTTCTTGTAGAAACCGGACAGGTCGCGGCCGACCATCATTTTTACCAGCGCTTCGGCCGACAGCGCGTCGCGCTCCAGCATGCCGACGTACTCGCCGTCGCGCAGCACCGAGACCCGGTCGGACAACTCGTAGATTTCGGCCATGCGATGGCTGATGTAAATGATCGCCAGGCCTTGGTCACGCAGCTGTTTGATCAACGCAAACAGCCGGTCGGTTTCCCGGGACGACAGCGGCGTGGTCGGCTCGTCCATCACCAAAATTTTCGCGTTGGCGTGCAGGGCCCGGGCAATCTCGACCAGCTGCCGCTCGGCAATCGACAGCACGCTGACCTTGGTGGACGGCTTGAAATCAGCACCCAGTCGCACCAGCACATCAACGCAGCCGGCTTCCATCGCCTTGCGATCGATGCTCCAGCCACGGCGCAGTTCGCGGCCCAGGTAAATGTTTTCGGCGACGCTGAGGTTCGGGCACAGGCTCAGTTCCTGATAGATCACCGCGATGCCGCGCGCTTTGGCGGACAACGGGTCGAACGCGCTCAGGGCCTGGCCGTCGATGCGGATTTCGCCACCGGCATCGGCCTGATAGGCGCCGGACAAAATCTTCATCAGCGTCGACTTGCCCGCGCCGTTCTCGCCCATCAGGGCATGAACCTCACCGGCGTAGACCTTGAGAGCGACATTTTTCAGCACGCGCAGGCCGTTGAAGGTCTTGGAAATGGCGGTCATTTCCAGCACGGGTTGAGGGGACATAGCGAGGACGGCGCTCATGGCCGGGCGGCCGATGAAGCAGCAATGACGAGCGCGGACAGCACACGCGGCAATCGAGCAGACGAGCTGATCATGTGGATCTCCGAGGTTTCTTGTTTTTATGCCTGGGCCACCTCTTTGCGGGTGGCACTCGGGTATTGCTTTGTAATATTTCGGAACAGCTGAATCCTAGAACAGCTGAATCGATTCACGCAAGCGCTTGCTTCGGTATTTACAGTTTGGAGTTTGGGGTTTGCGGCGCGAGGTCTGGCGCCTTCCCGGCTGAAGCCGGTCCTACCCACCGCGGCAGAGGTCAGCCCTGCCCTTGATCGTCCCCGCGCTCCGCGTGGGGATGCAGCCTGTGACGCTCCGCGTCACCTCCCGCTCTCGAATGCGCGTCTTCTGCTGGACGCGGAGCGTCCGGGGCGGCATTACCACGCAGAGCGTGGGAACGATCGGCATCACCTGGTGGCAGAAAGACTGCTTCCGTAGGACCGGCTTCAGCCGGGAAGAGGCCGGGGTGTTCACCCTCAATTCTTCGGTGTAATGCAAACGCCTTCCCGGCTGAAGCCGGTCCTCCCAGGCGCTGCGGCGGTCGGGGCCGCGCGGCCACCTACGCAAATCAATGCACGTCGCTCGTCGAGGTGAGACGTTTCAGCCTGAATTTGCGGTAGCATTGCTGGCATTTAGATGACGGCCAGAATCAGGAAGCCTTATGTCCAGAATTTCCCACTCCGCTTTGCGTCGCAAATTCCGTGAGCAGCTGGCTTCGCAGCACTGCGTCGAGACGGCTTCAGTGTTCGATCCCATGTCGGCGCGCATCGCGGCGGATCTGGGCTTTGAGGTCGGTATTCTGGGCGGCTCGGTGGCGTCGCTGCAGGTGCTGGCAGCCCCTGATTTCGCGTTGATCACCTTGAGCGAGTTCGTCGAGCAGGCCACCCGCATCGGCCGCGTCGCGCAACTGCCTTTTATTGCCGACGCCGACCATGGCTACGGCAACGCCCTGAACGTCATGCGCACCGTGGAAGAACTGGAGCGCGCCGGTGTGGCGGCGCTGACCATCGAAGACACCTTGCTGCCGGCGCAATTCGGCCGCAAATCCACGGACCTGGTGTCCATCGAAGAAGGCATCGGCAAGGTCAAGGCCGCCCTTGAAGCCCGCGTCGATCCGGAACTGACGATCGTCGCCCGGACCAACGCCGGCGTGCTGCCGGTCCAGGACATCATCGAACGTACCCTGGCCTACGAAAAGGCCGGCGCCGACGGCATCTGCATCGTTGGCATCAAGGACTTCGAGCACCTGGAGCAGATTTCGGAAAAGCTCACCGTGCCGCTGATGCTGGTGACCTACGGCAACCCCGAGCTCAATGACCGCCAGCGCCTCGCCGATCTGGGCGTGCGGGTGGTGGTCGCCGGGCACGCGGCGTATTTCGCCGCGATCAAGGCTACCTACGACAGCCTCCGCGCCCAGCGCCAGGTCACCCACAGCACCTCGAATCACAGCGCCACCGAGCTGACCCACACCTACACCTTCCCGGAAAACTACGTGGCCTGGGCCAAGGATTTCATGGACGTGAAGGAGTGAGGCTGCAGCGTGGCGCATGACTGCGTCACGCCTCCTGAACGCTTCATGCAGTTACCGCTGCGGTCCGCGACACCTTCCACGCCAACAGCGCGGCGACGAGCAAAAACACCCCGCTCGCGATAAATGTCGCGCTGTAGCCCATCCCGTCATACAGCAAGCCACCCGCTGTTGCGCCCAGCGTGATCGCCAGCTGGATCACCGCGACCATCAGCCCGCCTCCCGCCTCGGCGTCTTTGGGCAGCGTGCGGGTCAGCCAGGTGAACCATCCCACCGGCGCACAGGTCGAGATCAGACCCCAGGCCCCGAGCATCACCGCGGTCATGGCAAATGACTGACCGCACGCCAGCAGCGCGATGGCAATGCCCGCCATCAGCACCGGAATGGCGATCAGTACCCGGTACAGACTTTTTGCCAATACGGCGCCAATCATCAGCGTCCCGGCCAGCCCTGAGGCGCCGATGATCAGCAGCAGGATCGACAGCTTCGGCACATCGACTCTGGTCACCGATTCCAGAAACGGCCGCAGGTAGGTGAACAGCGCAAACTGACCCATGAACAGGAAGGCTACCGCCGCCATCCCGTAGACCACCTTCGCGCGGCCCAGCAATCGAAACACGTCCGTCGTCGAACCGGACGAGCGCTCACTGGGCATGCGCGGCAGCGTGAAGGCCTGCCAGCACAGCGCCAATGCAGCCAGCGGGACCACACAGAAGAACGCGCCGCGCCAACCAATCAGCCCGCCCAGAAAACTGCCCAGAGGCGCCGCAACGGCGGTGGCCAGCGCCGTACCACTCTGCACCATGGCGATGGCCCTGGGCACCATCGACTCGGGGGCAATGCGCATCATCACCGCCGTGCTCATCGACCATGAACCGCCGATCGCAACACCCAGCACCGCCCGACCGAACATCAGCACCGGGTAATTCGGCGCGAAGGCAACCATTGCCCCCGAAACGATCAGCAAGGCAGTCAGGGTCAGCAGCACCGGCTTGCGATCAAGCCCACGGGTCAGCGCAGAGAGAAACAGGCTGGTGATCACCGCAAAAAATCCCGAGATTGAGATCGCCTGACCTGCCTGGCCTTCGGTCAGGCTCAAGTCGGCAGCAATGGGCGTCAGCAGACTGACCGGTAAAAACTCGGACGCGACCAGCGCGAACGCGCACAGCGACATCGCCAGCACGGCGCCCCACACACGGTGGGTTGTTTCGGTCATCGATACAGCGGGGGTGCCCATGAACATGCTCCAGCTCATTCAGCCCCGTCGTGCAGCGGGGCCAGTGATCAGCAAACGGCGCGCAAAACCGCGCGTGCAACAAAAAGGACCCTTCCGGCAGGATCCGGCACGTGACCGGATCGAGCCGTCTTGAACAGTCTGAGAGTTACTTCAGATGGGTCTGAAAGAAGGACGTGAGCCTGTCGAAAGGAATCAGATCCACCCGGTCATACAAGTCCACGTGCCCGGCACCCGGAATGATCACCAGCTCTTTGGGCTGACCGGCCAGGCGATAAGCCTCATCGCTGAACTCACGGGAATGGGCGTTCCCGCCGGCGATGAACAGCATTGGCCGCGGTGAAATCGTCTCGATGTCAGCGAACGGGTAGAAGTTCATGAACTTCACGTTGCTGGTCAGCGTGGGATGCGTGGTCAACTCCGGCGACTGGCCCTTCGGGGTGAACTCGCCACGTGGGGTCCGGTAGAAATCGTAAAACTCACGCTCGATCGGGTTGGAGTGTTCGGTGAGTGTGTCCACGGTGCCGCTGGTGTACTGGGTTTTGCCACCGGCAAACTCGACATCACGTTGTGCAGCGGCGGCCGCGATGGCTTCTTTGCGTTGCTCGACACTGACCGAATGCTGAAGGCCGTTGCGATTGACGCCGCCCATGTCATACATGCTCACGGTCGCGACAGCCTTCATGCGTGGGTCGATCTTCGCAGCGCTGATGGCGAAACTGCCGCTGCCGCAGATGCCCAGCACGCCGATGCGGTCGCGATCGACGAAGCCCTGGCTACCGAGGTAGTCGACGGCGGCGCTGAAGTCTTCGGCGTAGATCTCGGGGGACACCAGACTGCGCGGCCGGCCTTCGCTTTCGCCCCAGAAGGACAGGTCGATGGCCAGCGTAATGAAACCCTGCTCGGCCAGTTTCTGCGCGTACAGGTTCGAGCTCTGTTCCTTCACGGCACCCATCGGGTGACCGACGATGATCGCGGGATACTTGCGGCCACTGATCATGTCTTTGGGCACGAACAGGTTGCCCACTGTTTTCATCTGGTACTGGTTGTTGAACGTCACCTTCTGCCGGGTGACCTGTTCACTGGTGTAGAAGTTGTCAGCTCCGCTGGACATATCGGCTCCCATTGTCGCGAATGAGCTGACCAGCAAGGCCAGCCCCATCATCAGCTGTTTCATGAATGTCTCCGGCGCCAGGGCATGGCGCAAATGAAGTGTGCGATGGACATCTTCATGGCGCGGCCCGGGCAACCCGTAGAGCGATCCGGTGGTTTTCTTGCCTGATCCGATCAATCCCGAGGCGCGAGGCTGGACGGCTGTTTTGCCGGGCACGTACAGTTTCGACTTGATTACGAGGGCCGCAGACATGCCACTGACATCCGCTTCTACACCCGCGTGCCGCGCTTCGGACACCGTGCAGCTGCGGTCGCTGACGAACATCATCGGGCACCTCACGCCGGCCTCCGGTGACTTTCCCACCGCCATCGCCGACCTCGGCCTGTTTCGTCGCGAAGCGCCCTCGCCGCCGGTCATGTGCATCCTCGCGCCAAGCATCGTGCTGGTGGTCCAGGGCGCCAAGGAAATGGTCATCGGAAGCGACGTCTATCCCTACGACACGACGCGCTTTCTGATCACCTCGCTGGACGTGCCGGCCAACTCCGCCGTGACCCTCGCCAGCGCGGACGCGCCGTGTCTGGGACTGGTGTTCAAGCTTGACCTGCGCACCTTGACCGAGCTGATCGCCCAAGGGGATGCGCCAACACCGAAGGCGCGCACCGTGGGCACAAGCGCGGGCATCGCCAGCCTCACGCCCGCGCTGCTCGATCCCTTGGCCCGACTGGTCGACCTGTTGCAGGAGCCCGACGCCATTCCGGTGCTCTGGCCCCTGTTGCAGCGCGAGATTCACTTCCGTCTGCTCACATGCGATCAAGCGCCGCTGCTACGGCACATTGCGTCGGTCGACAGTCAGGGCTACCGCATCGCCAAAGCCATCGACTGGCTGAAGCTCAATTACGCGACAGCCCTGCGCGTCGAAGACCTGGCCGCGCGGGTGCAGATGAGCGCGCCGAACTTTCACCTGCACTTTCGCAACCTGACGTCCATGAGCCCGCTGCAGTACCAGAAATGGCTGCGCCTGAACGAAGCCCGGCGGCTGATGCTCAACGACCATCAGGACGCCGCCAGTGCAGCGTTCAAGGTCGGCTACGAAAGCCCGTCGCAGTTCAGTCGCGAGTACGGTCGGCTGTTTGGCGCACCGCCGAAAAAGGACATTACGCGGCTGCGCAGCCAAGCCGTAGCGGCGTCATGATCGTCGCCGTGCCAGCTCCTCAGTCTTTTTTGACCGGCACGGCCAGGTAGGTCTGCTCGGTCACCGGCTCCAGCCAGTCGACCGGCTTGCCATCCAGCGCTTCGTTGACCGCGACATGTTGCATGGCGGTGGTGTCGGTCGCGCCGTGCCAGTGACGACGGCCGCAGTTACACCAGATCAGATCGCCCGGACGGATTTCGGTTTTCGGCCCGCCTTCACACTGGGTCCAGCCGACGCCATCGGTGACCAGCAGGATCTGGCCCAGCGGGTGGGTGTGCCAGTTAGTGCGTGCGCCCGGCTGGAAATTCACGATGGCCAGACCGACCCGCGCCGGTGCCGGGGCGTTGAAAATCCGGTCAATGCGCACGTCGCCGGTGAACCAGTCTGCGGGGCCCTTGATGGCCTTGGCCGAGCCGGCGCGGTGGATTTGCATGTCTTCAGCAGCGCTGTCAGTGGCGGTCATGTCAGGTCTCCAGAAAATGTGCAGCCAGCGTAACAAGGGCACATTGGCGACAGTATCCGTAGAATGCTTCGATCAAAATGAAGGAGCGCTTCGCAATGGCGGATTACAAACTTGATGATCTGGCGGTATTCGTTGCAGTGGGTCGAGAAGGCAATTTCACTCGCGCCGCCGCGGCGCTGGGCATCTCCCCCTCCGCCGTCGGCCAGACCATGCGCCTGCTGGAAGAGTGTCTCGGCGTTCGCCTGCTCACCCGCACCACCCGCAGCGTGACCCGCACCGAAGTCGGCGAGCAGTTATTCAAGGGGCTGGCGCCACTGCTCGACAGCATTGAAGAGCAGGTCAACGCCGCCATCGAGCACAGCGGCCGCCCGTCCGGCACGGTGCGCATCACCGCCGATGAATTCGCCGCGCGTTACGTGCTCTGGCCTCGCCTCAAACCATTGCTCGATCAATACCCGGACATGACCATTGAGCTGGTCACCGACTACGGCCTGACCGACATCGTTGCCCAGCGCATCGACGCCGGCGTGCGCCTGGGTGACACCCTCGCGGCGGACATGATCGCCGCGCCGATTGCCCCGCCGCTGCGGCTGATGACCGTGGCGTCCCCCGAGTACCTGGCGCGGCATTCCACGCCGCAGGTGCCGGAGGACTTGCCCCGCCATCGCTGCATCAACCTGCGCCTGCCGACCCACGGCGCGTTGTATCAATGGGAGTACGCCAAAGACGGCCGTGATATCCGCGTGCGCGTCGACGGCCCGTTGATCATGAACAGCGTGTTTCAGATTTTGCAGGGCTGCCTGGACGGCATTGGTCTGGCGCAGCTTCCCGAGGGGCTGGTGGCCGGGCCTATCGAGCAGGGCGAACTGGTGGAGGTACTCGCGGACTGGTGCGAGCCGTTCGAGGGCTATCACCTTTACTACCCCAGCCGGCGCCAGCACACGGCGGCGTTTCGCGTGGTGCTGGAGGCGCTGCGGATCAATCCGCTGGCGTAAAAATGCGGATCAAAAGTCGAAGCTGAACTGATCCTGGGAACTGAGATCGATGGTCCGCGAGATCACGAACGGCAGGATCGCGTCGGCAATCGGCTGCAGCTGTTTGCTGATGTAGTGGTCGTAGTCGATGGCCGCCGTCCGCACTTCCAGCGGCTCGGGTCCGGCGACCGTGATCACGTAGCTGATCCAGCCGCCATTCTGGTACTGCAACGGCCGACCCTGCTGGCGGTTGTACTCATCGGCCAGCCGCGCGGCGCGCACATGGGGCGGCACGTTGCGTTCGTAATCGTCGAGGGCCCGGCGCAGGCGCTTGCGATAGACAAGTTGGCCGTCGAGTTCCCCAGCCAGGGTTCGGCCCACGTACTCCCGAATGTATTCCTGAAACGGCTGACGCTGGAAAATCCGCAGGTACAGCTCCTGCTGGAACGTGCGGGCCAGCGGCGACCAGTCGGTGCGCACCACCTCCAGCCCCTTGTAGACCATTTCGTCTTTGCCATCGGCGCGGGTCACCAAACCTGCATAACGCTTCTTGCTGCCCTCCTCCGCGCCGCGAATGGTCGGCATCAGGAAGCGCTTGAAGTGGGTTTCGAATTGCAGCTCGAGCGCACTCTCCAGCCCGTATTCCTCTTTCACATGAGCGCGCCACCAGTCGTTGACCTGCTTGACCAGCGCGGTGCCGATCTGCGCGGCATCGTCCTGCTCATGGGCTTTTTTCAGCCAGACGAACGTCGAGTCGGTATCGCCGTAGATCACCTCGTAGCCCTGGGCTTCGATCAGCAGCCGGGTCTGGTGCATGATCTTGTGCCCGCGCAGGGTGATCGACGATGCCAGCCGCGTGTCGAAGAACCGGCAGCCGCTGGAACCGAGCACGCCGTAAAAGGCGTTCATGATGATTTTCAGCGCTTGGGACAGCGGCGCATTACGCTCGCGTTTGGCCACCTCGCGCCCTTCGGCCACCCGCGAAACGATGGCCGGCAGACAATGCCGGGTTCGGGAAAAACGCGCGCCACGAAAGCCTTCCACCGACTCGCTGTCGTCGGGGTGCTTGAGGCCTTCGATCAAGCCTACGGGGTCAATCAGAAAGGTGCGGATGATCGACGGATACAGGCTCTTGTAATCGAGCACCAACACCGATTCGTACAGCCCGGGACGCGAATCCATGACGAAACCGCCGGGGCTGGCTTCCGGCATGCGCTCGCCCAGGTTCGGCGCGACGAAGCCCTGGCGGTGCATCAGCGGAATGTACAAATGCTCGAACGCGGCCACCGAGCCGCCGCTTCGATCCACCGGCAGGCCGGTCACCGTGGCGCGTTCGAGGAGGAAAGTGAGCAGCTCGGTCTTGGCGAAAATCTGCGTGACCAGCTCGCAGTCCTTGAGGTTGTAACGCGCCAGCGCCGGCTTGTCCTCGGCGAACATGCGGTTGATCTCGTCCATGCGCTGATACGGATTGTCGATGGCCTTGCCTTCGCCCAGCAGCGTCTGCGACACGTTTTCCAGACTGAACGACGGAAAGCTCCAGGTCGCCGAACGCAGCGCCTCGATGCCATCGATGATCAGCCGCCCGGCCGCCGCCGCGAAGAAGTGATTGTTGCGCGCGCCGTGTTCGCGCCAGGTCATCACCTCGCCGCCGCGCCCGAGACGCAGCGGCACATTCAAGCGCCGCGCGTGCTCGTGCAGCACGCGCAAATCGAACTGCACGACGTTCCAGCCGATGATCCCGTCGGGGTCATGGCGGGCCATCCATTCGTTGAGTTTCTCCAGCAGCGCAACGCGGGTGTCGCAGTATTCGAGCTTGAAATTCACCTGGGCGTCATCGCCATTGGCCGGGCCGAGCATGTACACCTGACGCTCGCCGCAGCCGTGCAGGCCGATGCAATACAGCTCGCCGCGCTCGGTGGTTTCGATGTCCAGCGAGACCAGTTTCAGGGTCGGTCGGTACCGTGGATCGGGCCTGAGTTGCGCGTCCAGCAACAGGCCGTTGGCGTCCGGCCGCCCGCTGAACTGCACCGGCGCGGTGATGAAACGCTCCATCAGGTAGCGCTCGGGCGGACGGATATCGGCTTCGTAGACATCGACGCTGGCCTTGCGAAGATCGCTTTCCAGGTTCATCAACTGGCGATGCTGACGCGTATACAGCCCCATCACCGGGCGATGGCGGAAATCAGACAGCTCCAGTGGCTTGAGCTCGACATGGCGCTCGTTGCGCAACACGGCTTCAGCACGCTCGCGGTGCTGCTCCGGGATAAACGCGACGGAGGTCTGGTACGGCAGGCGCACCTGGCGCGGCCCCTCGTCGGTGGCCAGCCAGAATTCCACTTCGGTGCCGGCGTCCGTGTCGCGCCAATGCCGGGTCAGGACGAAGCCCTGCTGTAAATCCACCGCTGCAACCTCGTCGCGTTTTATTTCAGACGGGGATTCTACGGTGAATGATGTAGGAAAGCGCGGCGGCTGCGGAAAAGCACCATGCCCGGCCGATGACCTGTCAGCCAGCAGCGGCTCTCCCGGAAAATCCGCCCCACGGTCAGTGCCTGACGACCTATGCTGCGGGAACGATGTGGGTCCCATGGACATCACAACAACTCGACCATCATCTGAGGGATCCAGCATGCACGTTCGACGTACCGCCCTGACGACTTCCATCCTCGCCGCGCTGTTAAGCGGCGGCGCTTTTTTTGCTGGCTGCGCCTATGCCGCCGATGTCTCCCCCGAGCAGTTATTGAAGAAGGCCGAGGCCGAGCAAAAACCTTATCTGACCACCGTCAAGCAACTGGTCGACATCGACACCGGAACGGGTCAGGCACCCGGCCTGAAAATGGTCAGTGCGGTGCTGGTCGAACGGCTAAAGGCCTTAGGCGCAACAGTGGAAACCACGCCGGCGACGCCCTCGGCGGGCGATAACATCGTCGGCACCCTCAAGGGCACGGGCAGCAAATCCTTTCTGCTGATGATCCACTACGACACCGTGTTCGGTCCGGGTACCGCCGCCAAGCGGCCTTTCCGCGTCGATGGCGATCACGCCTACGGACCCGGCGTGGCCGATGCCAAAGGTGGCGTGGCCATGGTGCTGCATACCCTGAAGCTGCTGGAAGACCAGAAGTTCAAGGACTTTGGCACGATCACCGTGCTGTTCAACCCTGACGAGGAAACGGGGTCCGCCGGCTCGAAAACCCTCATCGCCGAGCTGGCCCGCAAGCACGACTACGTGTTCTCGTTCGAGCCACCGGACAAGGACGCCGTGACGGTCGCCACCAACGGCATCAACGGCGTGTTCGTCGACGTCAAAGGCAAATCCTCCCACGCCGGCTCCGCCCCGGAAGCCGGGCGCAATGCGGCCATGGAACTGGCCCATCAACTGGTGCAGCTCAAGGACCTGGGCGAACCGGCCAAGGGCACTACGGTCAACTGGACCCTGATCAAAGGCGGCGAGAAGCGCAACATTATCCCGTCGAGCGCCGCGGCTGAGGGCGACATGCGCTATTCAGACCTGAGCGAATCCGACCGCGTGCTGGCCGACGGACAGCGCATCGTGCAAGGCAAAATGATCGACGGCACCGACGTCACCTTCCGCCTCGAAAAAGGCCGCCCCCCACTGGCAAAAAACCCCGCAACCGACGCCCTCGCCAAAACCGCCCAGGCGATCTACGCCAAAACCGGCCGCGCCCTCGAACCCATCGCCATGCGCTTCGGCACCGACGCCGGCTACGCCTACGTCCCCGACAGCCAAAAACCCGCCGTCCTCGAAACCATGGGCGTCGTCGGCGCCGGCCTCCACGCCGACGACGAATACATGGACCTCACCAGCATCGCCCCGAGGCTCTACCTGACGGCGGCGATGATCATGGAATTGTCCGGGAAATAAGGCGGGGCGCTTTTTAGAGCTTGTCGATAGATCGCGACTTTGTTGCCCTTCGGGCCTTTCGCGAGCAAGCTCGCTCCCACATTTGCTTAAACGTGCCATGGCCTGATAGACCGAGTTGCCAGCTTTTGGGTTGCGTCGAAAATTGGGCGTGGCTACATAAGACGGGCTTTGATTTTCGCCTTTGATCATCATTACGACGCAAAAAGTCCAGTCACCACCAATCGCGACTTTGGTGCAGGCTGAACGCAGACGACGCGGAGTGGGCCGAGCCGCATGGATGCGGCGAGAGCGCCGTCAGGACATGGATGTCCGTTCGGCGCGGGCCCACGGAGCGTCGTCGAAGTGAGGGTATTCCGACGAAGGAGGAACCCAACCAGGAGCAAGCACCCTTGGTTACTTGGGGTGCTTTTCCAAGTAACTCGCCGACGGCGAAACGTCTGCCCCCAGGCAGACGCTCTTGATCTTAAGGTCGTTGATCTTGATCTTGATCTTGATCTTAAAAACCTGAACCGCGAAGCGCCCCTACGACGCCTGCCACAATCCGGTCCACATCGTTTGCATCAATCACCAACGGCGGCAACAGCCGAATCGTCTGCCCACGCGTCACATTGATCAACACCCCATACTCCTGCGCCGCCACCAGACACACATCCCGAATCGGCCGCCTCAACTCAATCCCGATCATCAACCCCATCCCCCGCACCTGCGCCACATCAGCGTGCCCCGCCAGCACAGCGCGCAGGCCCGCCAACAACCGCTCCCCCTGCACCGCCGCATTGAGCAAAAGCCCCTCATCCTCAACGATATCCAGCACCGTACAACCCACCCGACACGCCAGCGGATTACCGCCAAACGTACTGCCATGACTGCCCGGCGTGAACAGCCGCGCCACCGCCGCCGTCGCCAGACACGCACCAATGGGAATGCCATTGCCCAGCGCCTTCGCCAGCGTCATCACATCGGGAACGATCCCCTCATGCTCGAACGCAAACCAGCGCCCCGTCCGACCCATGCCCGTCTGGATCTCATCCACCATCATCAGCCAACCGTTTTGAGTGCAATGGTCGCGCAGTGCCTTCAGATAGCCCGGCGGTGGCAACGCCACACCGCCCTCGCCCTGAATCGGTTCGACCAGCACCGCGACGATGCGCTCGCCATACGCCAACGTCGCCTGTTTAACCGCAACGATGTCACCGAACGCCACCTTCACGAACTCACCGGACATCGGCTGATAACCCAGCCGCGCAGCGCCGTTATCGCTGGCCGACAGCGTGCCGAGGGTGCGGCCGTGAAAGGCGTTGTCCATCACCAGCACCAGCGGATGCTCGATGCCCTTGGCCCAGCCATACAAACGCGCCAGCTTGAGCGCGGTTTCGTTGGCCTCGGCGCCGGAATTGTTGAAAAACACCTGTTCCAGCCCCGACAGCCGGGTCAGACGTTGCGCCAGCTTCTGCTGCCAGTCGATGCGGTAATGGTTGGACGTGTGCAAGAGCAGCCCGGCCTGCTCGCTGATCGCGGCGACAACCTTTGGGTGGCTGTGGCCGACGTTGGTCACCGCAACACCCGCGACGGCGTCCAGGTACAGACGGCCGCTGTCATCCCACAGCCGCGCGCCTTCGCCGCGGATGAAGCTCAACGGCATGGGTTTGTAGGTGTTCATCAGGCAGGCGGCGGTCATGTCGGTGGCTCCATCACGGGGTAAGTGAGGCCAGTATCGTTAGCCCGTTCTGATGTATAAAGACCGCCATCCTTCAGTGACTTTAAAGCAGGGCTTGATAATGGATGTATTTCTGGCGATGACGGTCTTCGTCGAAGTGGTGGAAGGCGGCAGCATGACCGCGGCCGCGCGCCAGTGCGAAATGTCGACGACCATGGTCGGCAATCACCTGAAAGCACTGGAGCAGCGCCTCGGGGTGAGCCTGTTGCAGCGCACCACGCGCCGGCAGAGCCTGACCGAGTTTGGCCTCGAATACTACCGACGTTGCGTCGAAGTACTGGGGCTGGTGAATGATTCCGAGCGCATGGCCGAACAGGCCCAGACCGAGCCCAGCGGCACCTTGCGCGTCACCGCCCCGCCAGCCTTCGGCGCCGAACGCCTGGCGCCGTTGCTCAGCGATTTCGTCCAGCGCTACCCGGAGATCAAGGTGGAGGTGGTGCTCAGCAATCAGACGATGGACCTGATCGAGCACGGTTTCGACGCCGCCATCCGCCTCGGCACCCCGGAATCTTCGGCCCTGATTGCCCGCCCCCTGCAGGACTACACCCTGACCATCTGCGCGGCGCCTGCCTATTTGAAGCGTCGGGGTACACCGAAAACCGCCGATGACCTGCGCGACCACGACTGCCTGGCGTTCGCCTACCCCGCCGGCGATGACTGGCGTGCCGCCGACAAATTATGGCGCCTGACCGGGCCCGACGGCGTGATGGAGGTGCCGGTGTCGGGCTCGATGATCGTCAACAGCACCCCGGCGCTGCGCCAGGCCGTGCTCGCCGGGATGGGCGTGTCGATGCTGCCCGACGTGCTGATCAGCGAGGACATCGCCAGCGGAAAGCTCGTGCCACTGCTGCAGGACTATCAACCGCCCAGCCGTACGCTGTGGCTGATGTACCCCCAGGACCGCTATCGCCTGCCCAAGGTGCGGCAGTTCGTCGAACATGCTTTACGGGCCTGGGGCAAATAACCGCTCACGGCAGCGAAGTCGTCAACGCGAATTGATAGCAGGCATGTCGGGTATCGACCGACAGAAATAGTGCCCCGTGGCCCCCATCGATACAGTCGTTGCAACACTCAACGACAGGCATCGAGGTCGACAATGTCACGCGCCATCAAATTTCATCGCTTCGGCAAAGCCGATGTGCTCAGTTGCGAGGAGCAGCCTGACCGGTCCCCCGGCCCACAGGAAGTGCTGGTTCGTGCCGAAGCCATCGGCATCAGCTGGGACGACGTGTTGTGGCGGCAGAACCTGTCACTGGCACCGGTGCAACTGCCAGCGGGTCTGGGCAGTGAAATGGCCGGCGTCGTCGAAGCCGTGGGCGCTGGCGTGACCGACTTGAAGGTGGGCGACAAGGTGGCGAGCTTCAAAGCCATGAGCGCCAACCAGTACCCGGTGTGTGGCGACCACGTGATGGTCCCGCGCAATGCGCTGACCCTTTACCCCGACGCACTGACGCCCGTGGAAGCCAGCGTTCACTACACGCCGATGCTGCTGGCCTGGTTTGCCTTCGTCGAGCTTGCCAACGTGCAACCGGGCCAGACCGTGCTCGTCACCGACGCGCAGTACAGCCCCGGCATTGCCTTCGTGCAGTTGGGCAAGGCGTTGGGCCTGCGGGTGATCGCGGCGACGCCCCATGGGCAAGACCGTGAATACCTGCTGGCGAACGGCGCCGATCGGGTGATCGTCACCGACGAGGACGACATCGGCCTGCGCATCGAGTCGCTGACCCAAGGCCATGGCATCGAAGCGGTGTTCGACGGACTGGGCGGCATGCAGATGTCGACGCTCGGTGACGTGCTGGCGCCCCGCGGCAGCCTGGTGCTGTACGGCCTGCGCGGTGGCAACAAAACGCCTTTCCCGGCGCAGCAGGCATTCCGCAAGAACATGCGCTTCCACGTGCATTGCCTGGAAAACTTCACCGGCAAACCGGAGCTGGGCATCGAGCAGAATGGCCCCGCACTGCAGCGGGCACTGGACGCTATCAACGATCTGACGGCCAAGAGTCTGCTCAAGCCGGACATCCACCGCACCTGGCCCTTCGAGCAGTTCGGCAAGGCGCACAACCACCTCGACGAGCATCCCGTGCGCGGTCGCGTGGTGCTGAAAGTCAGATGAGCGCAGGCCGCCATTCACATGGGGTAACAGACCTGAAGAACTGCCTTGGTTGACGTCGGTGACGCGGCGGCCACACTCCAGAAAAGGACTTTCCGAGCGAATGACCGCTCACCCCGCTCCGCCCTCGGAGCCTCACCACACGTCAAGGAATGACTGTATGCCCCTTAACCCACCGGCTTCACCCCGTCCGCCCCATCTCGACTGGATGGCGCACATCCCCGAACTCGCGCAGTTGCGCATTGACCAACTCATCCTCCCCGGCGCCCACAACGCCGGCAGCGACAAGCTGTCACCCAACTTCGCCGTCCCCCAGGAGATGGCCCAGGACGTCGCGCCCCTGGAGCAATTGCGCCAGGGGGTGCGCGCGCTGGATTTGCGCGTGGCGTTTTATTCGAAGTATGAAAAGGGTGACCCGCGGCGTTTTCAGCTGTTCCACCTGACCTCGTCAGGGCGCACGGTCGCCGGAGACATTCTGGCGTGCGTCCATGCATTTTTTGAAGAACTGGAACAGAACGGCTCCCCGGCGCGTGAAATCGTCATTCTGGATTTCCATCAGTTCAAGGATTTCACTGAACTGACCCACAGGGAATTTCAGAACCTGCTAACCAAAACCCTTGGCCCGAGGGCTGTGCCACGGCAGCTGAGCAGGCTGACGCTGGAAGGCATCTGGCGTGATCATCCGGGCAAAAACGTCGTGCTTGCCTATAACCGGCGCTCCGGCGACGAGCTGTTGTGGGACGGGGTCAAGCAGCGCTGGCCGGGAGAAAACCTGTTCAACACCAACACCCTGAAGGCGTTCGTCAACGAAGTGGCAGTGGAAAACAAACCCGAGTTCAGCCTGACCGCCATCCAGTGCGCCAAGTATTCATTGCCGCTGCACGCGCCCAGTGACTTGAGCGGGAAGATCGATCAGTGGTTCGAGTCGACGGACGAGAACAGCTTCATCCAGAATTTCTACATCATCAACACCGACTGGACCCTGCGCAGCGCGCTGGTCGCCCATTGCCGTCACGCCAATGGTATGCGTGCCCGCTTCAACCTGCGCCATCCCGATCAGCCGTTGCAACCCAGGCGGCGAGCCGTCAGCAGCGCGTGATCAAACCCTGTCGGGCGACGCGGATCAGTTGGTGAATCACCGCTTCCGCGCGCTCGGCAGCGGGCGCCTGAATCACGGCCAAGTCGAACTGATCGTTGCTGAAGCGCTCAAGGGCATCGTCGGTTTCGATGAATTGAATGAGGAAAGCGTGCGGGCCGCCCTGGCGACGCGGCCAGCCGTCCAGGTAACGCAGCAACGTCGGCTGATGGGCGCCGCCCAGAAGGATTTGTGGATTACGACGATTGAACTGGCTGGCGATGGGGGCCAGACGAACGAGGGGACGCGGGTGGGAATGACTGCTCATAGTGTCGTTTTCTCTGCCTCATTGATCCGCTGGGCAGCGGTGAGAGGCAACACCGAACCAGCGCTTTAGCGGAATTTCGATGACGAATGACCGTCACCCGGCGCCCCGCAAGTAGCTGTTTAAATCGGCGCATGAACGGCATCCTAGAGAAGCGCTGTAGGCATTGTCAATCGACGGATACCGTCGCGCTCCTGTCTAACCGGACGCAAAAAAATCCCGACGCTCTGAGAGGCCGGGATTTTTGTTTGCTAACAATGTGGCTGCTACGGATTTGAACGGGTGAATCAGCGACGCGCGATCAATCGGTCGACGGACAGGCGACCCGCGCCTTCGAACAGCACCGCCACCGCAGCGGCGATCAGCGCCAGTCCGAACTCATAACCGTTGTTGGCCATGAACAAGCCGTTGTGGATGTGCACCGAGAGAATCGCCACCACCAGCATCACGATCACCACCAGCGCTGCAGGCCGTGCCAGCAAGCCAAGGAACAGCGCCAGACCGCCGAAGAATTCCGCGCTGCCGGACATCAACGCCATCAGGTAGCCAGGGTTCAGGCCCAGGCTCGCCATGTACTGGCCAGTGCCTTCCAGGCCATAGCCGCCGAACATACCGAACAGTTTCTGGCTGCCGTGGGCCATTAGGATGATGCCGATGAGAATCCGCAGGCCGGTGATGCCGAAACCGGCATGGGTGTTGAAGATCGATTTAAGTTGAGCATTCATGGCGGTTAATTCCGTTTGAGTTGAGAATGGCGCCATCTTAATCGGTTCTATAAATATGAAAATCGCAAAATACGCGTCATACGTATCGAATCATTGGATCTGTCACCGTGCCTCAGGACGTTCCAATGAACTGCGGGCCTGGTCGAACGCCAGGTAGTACTTGTTGACGCTGTTCACGTAGCTCACGACGTTCTTGCCGCCCTGCTCCATGGCCACGCGCTCGACCTGAAAAAACCACTGGTTCGGGTTGAGCCCCTGGCGCTTCGCCTCCGCTCGCATGGCCTGCACGCGCTCCGGGCCGAGGTTGTAGGCGGCCAGGGTAAACGCCATGCGCTCACGCTCGTTGATTTTCGGGCTGGCGAAAAACTTGCGCCGCAGCAGCGCCATGTATTTGCTCGCCGCCTGCACGTTACCGTCGAGGTCGTGAATGTTGTCGACGCCGACGCGCTGGGCGGCCGACGGGGTGATCTGCAGCAGACCGGTGGCGCCGCTGCCACCCTTGGCGACCGGGTTGAGCGCCGACTCCTTGAAGGCCACGGCGGCGAGGTCGAGCCAGTCCATCTTCTGTTTGTCGGCGTGCAATTGTAGCGTGGGACGCAGTTTCTCCAGGCGCTGACGGTCTTCGCGCGCCAGCGGATTGTGGATCTGGTAGCGGTCCTTGTAGGCGGTCTGGAAGGCGGCGTCCTGATTCCGCGGCGGTTCGTAGGTTTGCAGGAAATGGTCGACGGCGCTGCGCAACACCACGGCGTCCTTGCGCACGAACCAGTTCATGTCCCCCGGATCGCTCAAGGCAGCAGCGCGGTCGATCCGCAGCTTCGGCATCACTTTGGCCCAGCGCTCGGCGATGGGTTGCTCGACCACGGTCAGGTGATAAACACCGGCCTGAACCATTTCCAGCACGTCTTCCACGGCCAGACTCGGGTCAACCCATTCGATCTTCACCGGTGGCAGCTTGCGCAGGGCCAGCTTCTGATTCAGCTGCAGGATGGCCTCATCGGCGGCGCTGCCGCTGGTGAGCATCAGTGTGCGGCCGGAGAGCTGTTCGGGACGCCGGAGGCCGCGCTCACCCTTGACGCCCACCACCACCAGCGGCACCTGGGCGACCACCGGTTCAGACGCGTCGACGTAACGGGCGGCGCTGGCGTCGAGGAGTTCGCCCGGCGCAACCATGTCGCCTTCGCCCCGCTGCAGCGCGGCGAGCAGCTGGTCCTTGGCTTTGGGAATGAGCTTGAGGGAGATCTTCTGACCGTCGCGGGCGTGGCTGTTGAGGTAGGTTTCGAACGCCTGCAAGCGACGGCACTCGACGCCAACGGGCTCACCCTGAACTTCGGCGGAGCTGTTGCGGCTCTGATTGACCAGCACCCGCAGGACTTTGCCGCTGCGGATCGCCGGCAGGTCGCGCACCTGACTCTTTTTGATCACCACCGGCGGGCCGGCGGGGCGCGGCGACGCGTGGCTGGGCACGGCCAGGACGCACATCAGGGAAAGCAGGGACGCTCGGATCATTGACGCTCCGATGAAAGGCCGAAAAAAACGGGCTTGAAGTCTGTGTCGCGCAGCTGAACGGCTCGTCGCGTGCATCGCGGCATGCGTCAACAAAAGCGGGATCACAGGATTGGGTATTCCAAGCAGTTGAGCCTGCTTGTTTTTTATCGCTTCAATCGCTCTGGTATTCTTCTCGGCCTCCGGCCTGAGGTAGCACCATGCAACTAATAGACATTGGCGTCAACTTGACCAACCCCAGCTTCGCCGCCCGCGAACATGAGGTGGTGGAACGCGCGTACGCCGCCGGCGTCGGCCAGTTGATCCTCACCGGCACCGACGTCGAAGGCAGCGAACAGGCCCTGGCGTTATCCCGCCAGCTCGATGAAAGCGCCCAACGTCTGTTCAGCACTGCCGGTATTCATCCGCACTCGGCAAGCGCCTGGACGGGCGAAACCGAGAGCCAGCTCAGGGCGCTGCTGCGTGAAAAGACCGTCTGCGCCGTGGGTGAATGCGGGCTGGATTTCAATCGCGACTTCTCCCCTCGCCCGCAGCAGGAAAAGGTTCTGGAAGCGCATCTGGCACTGGCCGTCGAGCTGCAATTACCGGTGTTTCTCCATGAGCGCGATGCCGACGAGCGACTGCTCGCCATTTTGCGGGACTACCGCGATCAGCTCCCGGCGGCGGTGGTGCATTGCTTCACCGGGGAAAAACGCGCGCTGTTCAACTATCTGGATCTGGACCTGCACATCGGCATCACCGGCTGGATCTGCGACGAACGCCGGGGCACGCACCTGCACCCGCTGGTCCGCGAGATTCCCCGCGGCCGGTTGATGCTGGAAAGCGACGCGCCGTATCTGCTGCCCCGCACCTTGCGGCCCAAACCAAAGAACGGCCGCAACGAACCGGCCTATCTGCCCGAGGTCCTGCGCGAAGTGGCGCTGCACCGAGGCGAAAGCCCGGACGACGTTGCGGCCCACACCACCAATTGCGCTCGGGCGTTTTTTTCGTTGCCGGCGGTGGAATCTGCCGTTCACGCATCGTAACAACAGGCTCTGCCTTGTTCCGCAGGTCAAAACGGGAGGAGCGCCGTCTGACCTGTCATCCCATAAACACCATTGATCCAGATCAACGCTTCGCGTCTTTAAAGCGCACAAAATGATGGCACCCTGCCTTATTTCGTGCACCCACAGAAGACTTCCACCATGGCCCGCTGGCTTAGCAATGTTTCGCTGAAATACAAGTTCTGGGCGGTCAACGCCGTTGCGTTTTTCACCACGCTGTTGCTGGTGCTTTACGCCCTGCAGCTGGAACAACACACCCGCGCCAACGATGCCAGAGCCGCCGCGCAGGCCGAGGCACAGTTGTTGACCGCGTGGCCCGCCGGGCAATCACTGCCAGCTGCAGCCCACCGTCTGACGTATCCAGCGGGACAGGTGCCGGTGTTCAAAGGTCAGCCCCTGCCCTCGCTGAGCCCGGTTACCGGCTGGACTGACCTGACGGGTGTTTCCGACACAGACGGTACGCCACTGATCGGCGCCTATGTCATCCAGCGCGGTGACCAACGCATCGCCGTGCTCGCCGCTGCGCCACACCTGCTGCAATGGGTGGAGGTGCGTTTCGTCCAGTACGCCGTCGCAGTGTTCATTCTGATGCTCGCCATGCTCGGCGCGTCGCAACTGCTGATCCGCTTTCTGCTGACGCACCTCAACACCCTCAAAGACGTGATGCTGCAGGTAGAAAGCAGCGGCGACCTCTCGGCGCGCGTGCCCCTGGCCGGTGAGGATGAAGTCGGGCAGATGGCCAAGGCCTTCAACGCCATGCAAGCCGGTTATCAACGCATCGTCACCACCGTTGCCCACTCCGCCGCCCGCCTGGATGCAGGCGCGGGCCAACTGGCGTCGGGCATGAGCGAGGTGCGCCAAGGCATGCTCGGCCAGCAGAGCGAGACCGATCAAGTGGCAACGGCCATCAATGAAATGACCGCCACCGTCCACCACATCGCTGAACACGCCGGTGCCACCCGTGATCAATCCCGGAACGCTGACCGGCTCGCGGGCACCGGCAAATCCGTGGTTGATCGGGTAGAGACGTCCATCGCCGGGCTGTCCAGCGGGGTGCAACAGACGGCCGGGATGATCCAGCGGCTGGCCGAGGACAGTCAGAAAATCAACGGCGTCGTGAGCGTGATTCACAGCATCGCCGAACAGACCAACCTGCTCGCCCTCAACGCCGCCATCGAAGCGGCCCGCGCTGGGGAGATGGGACGCGGCTTCGCGGTGGTGGCCGATGAGGTGCGACATCTGGCGCGCCGGGTGCAGACGTCCACCGACGAGATCACCACCATGGTCTGCACTCTGCAGGCGGGTACCCGCGATGCGGTGGATTTCATGCAGGAAAGCTCGCACAAGGCCGACGACTGCGTGCAGCGCGCGCGGGAAGCGGGTCAGGCGCTGACGGCGATCACTGAAGCAGTGGCGCAGATGCGCGAGAGCAACACTCAGATTGCGGTAGCGGCGCAACAACAGAGCCAGGTCGCCGAAGAAATGAACCGGGCCGTGGTAAGCATCCGCGACGTGACCGAGCGCACCGTCCGACAAACAGTGGACTCGGCCGGCACCAGCGATGAGCTGGCGACACTGGCCGGCGCCTTGAACACGGCCATCGGGCAGCTGAAATTACAGGGCTGATTGCCTCGCGCCCCTGCGATTGCTCAGGCACATCCTGCCTATCAGGCTGATAGCAATCCTCGATTCGCCGAAGTGAACCTCCGGGCCTATTCTCACCTCTATCGAAAACACTTCTTGTTCACGTTTCACCGAGGTAAGCGTCATGCCCAAGTTCATTACGGATCTTCACATCGGCGAATTCTTCAACCCATCACGCAAGGACGGTCTGCCGTCGAACGCCGTGTTGTCCTCACTGGCGCTCCCGCTGTCCATCGTCTCCGGCTTGCTTCTGCTGGACGGCGCGTTCAACAGCAGCCTGACGTCCGCCGCCATCGGTGTGCTGGGTCTGATTGCCGCGCAAGCCATTAAAGCCAGAGGCCAATAAGGCCCCTGGCTTTTGCCCGGTACAGAGATGCGTCACCTGATGACGTTGTCAGCAACCTCACCTCTGATCTGATCTGATCTGATCAGCCAAAGACAGTCACCGTCTGGCGACTGATCGCCACCAATTCCCCTTTTGGCGTCCACAGCGCCGCTGCGGTATGACCGTAGCCATCGCGGGCATGCTCGATCACCGCTCGGTACTGGGTCCAGTCATGGGTGGTCATCGCGGGCAACGGCTGCACAAATTCGATCGTCCAGGTTAACGAGCTTCCCGGCGCCGGCTTGTTCAGATGGGGCAGCACCGCAGGCGGCCAGGTATCGACCAGCGCCAGCAGATGCGCTTCGGTCAAGGGCTCCTCTTCCACGTCACGCAAGCGTGCATAGCCACCAATCGCCGGTGACGGTGTGTTGGAAAACGGCAGGCCGCCGAGCGCCCAGCGCAGATCAATAAAACGCAAGTATTCCGGCATCACGCCGGACACGAACGGAAACGGCTGGATCTCGTCCACCGGCTTGAAGACCGGCGCTGGCTCGGCGTGCACCGAAATCATCGACTCGCGGGGCGCGCCGAAGCTGCCCTGAATCAGGGTCATGACCTCGCCGTTCTGCATCGCCCGGCCCAAGACCTGACTGACCGCTTTGCCTTCGCGCAGGACTTCCACCTCAAACGAAATAGGTGTGTCGATGGCCGGCGGCGCAACGAAACAGATCGCCAGCGACCGAACCGGCCGCTCGGTCGAGACCTTCGCGCGCATCGCTTCATACATCAGCGCCGCCATCAGCCCGCCGAAGCAGGCTCGCCCCTGTGCCCATGAGGCGGGGATGCTGACGGATTCGGGATGGGCACGGACGGCGTCAAGCAGCTCGGAGAATTTCATGGGCGTTCCAGGGTGGCAGGCGGGATGGGCAAATGGTAACGAGGCAGCCGCCGCAGGACAGGGTTGATAAGCGCCAATCCTGCGGACCAGCCAGCGTCAGCGTGGAGAATGTTTGCCGAAGCACGCCTTGTACAATCGCTCCAGAACCTGATCAGACTTCTGCTCGGCGCGATGAATGCCCAATTCCCACCCGGCCACACACGGCGCCAGATCCGCCTGATGCCGCGCCTGCTCCAGCCATTGCAGGTGATCGTGCCAATCGCCCAGAGCGCCCTGGGCCGCTTTCAACCGGCGCTCCATGTTCTTTGGCTGATGACTGAGTTCCGGGTAGGCCTCGCCGGCGTAGCGCACGCGTTTGATCAACAGGCGCAGGCGATGGCGGTCGTGGGCAGGGTCGCCCATGGCTTCGCGCAGTTGTTTCCATTGTTTGTCCAGACGCTTTTCGATGCGCCGCTCCAGCTTGTCGAGCAGGCCGTGACGTTCCTGGGTGCGCAGCAGGGCCGGCAATTGATCCAGCACGCCGAACAGACGATTGAGCTCCGCAGAGCTGGCCACTTTCGGGCACGCGGTTTTCAGGTATTGCTCGCGCTTGGCCGCCGCCTGGGGCAGACCCTGTTCATCGAGGAACGCCGCCAGCACCTGCATGTCACGCAAAGGCGTGGTGAGCGCGCCGACCTCCTTGGCCGCCGCTTCCACCTGATCCAGCCCTGGCAGCCCCCGCAGCGGGCGCAAAACGCTGCGCAGGCGGCGGACGTTGGTGCGCAGGTCGTGCAGCGCTTCGCTGTCGGTGGAGACCTCCAACCGCGCGTGGCAGGCAAGCAGCTTGATGTTAAGGCCGATAATCTCGGCGACCAGGTGATCGACCATCGCTGACATGAAACACTCCTAGGTTGAAGATGAATGTCTGATGACTCACGGCCGCTTGCCCCTCGCAGTGGACAAACGCCAAGGCAGGCTGCGGCGCAGGCATTTCAGGCGCTGACGCAATGCACCAACCGAGCCGTCTGCCCCGGCGTAGCGCTGGGCCTCGAACTCGTGGACAAAATCTCTGATCGCCCCGGCGTGGGCCGGCAGTTGCGGGGCAGCACGCTGCGCAAAGGCCTGGGCGCCCTCACCCGGCTGACGTTTAAGACCCTGCCGGGCGAGCAGACGTTCGAACTGGTTGAACAGCCGCAGCTGCGAATCGCTCTCACGGCGCCACGGTTTGAACAGCCACAGCGCCAGCAACCCGAGAATAACCGCCGCGCCGCCGGCAAACACGGGTGCCTGAAACCCGGAAAACCAGCGGCCCAGCACCTGCAGTTGCTGCTGACCCTGATACCCCAGCACCCAGCGCTGCCAGCCGTAATTGAGGTTGTCCCAGCTCAGGCGGATTGAATTGACCCAGGCCAGGTGCCGATAGCGCAGGGCGGACATCGGCGAATCGCTGAGAAAGTCTTCGTCCGCCGCCAGGGCCTGTTCAAGCCCTTGCTCGACTCGCGCGGGCGCCACCGCTGCGGTGGGATCAACGCTGCGCCAGCCCACGTTCGGTTGCCAGTACTCGACCCAGGCGTGGGCATCGAACTGGCGCACGGTCAGGTAATTGCCGTCCGGGTTGAGCTCGCCGCCCTGATAACCGGCAACCACCCGCGCCGGCACGCCCGCCGCGCGCAGGGCAAAGGTCATGGCGCCGGCGTAGTGGGCACAGAAACCGGCACGGCTGCCGAACAGAAAGTCATCGATGCTGTTGGCCCCCAGCGCCGGGGGCTTGAGGGTGTAGCGGAACGGCTGCGACGTGAAATACGACAGCAGCGCGTCCACCACCGCGTCGGTGCCGGGGTGGCGGCGATGCAGGTCCGCGGCCCATTCGCGCACCTGGGGATTGCCTTTGGCCGGCAGTTGCAGGGCCTGCAAGCGCGCGCCGTCGCTGAGCACGGTCTCGCGCACCGCGTCGGGCCAAGATTCGACGCTGTAGAGCATTGATTGCTCCACCGGTCGCCGCCGCTGCCAGCGGAAATCACTCATCTGGCGCACGCCGGCCAGATCGGTCTGGCCGACATCGAGGGTCATCAGCCACGGCTTGCCGGTCGGTTCCAGCACCACGCTGTAGCTGACCCGCTCGCCTTCCCGGCGCCACAGCGGCGCGTCCGGCACTTGCGCCCGCGAGGATTGCGACCAGCGTCTGCCGTCGAATTGCTCCAGGGTCAGCGCGCGCCAGTACAGCTGATTGCGCGGCGGCATCGGGCCGTCAAAACTGGCGCGAAACACCAGCTCGGCAGATTTGCTCAGCTCGGCGATGTCCCCCGGCGCCATGCTGTCGGACAGCCCGGTCAGCGCCTTGTTGCTCGGTTGTGGCAACGACCACAATGGATCAAGACGCGGGAAAAACAGGAACAGCAGAATCATCAGCGGCACCGCCTGCAGCAGCAGTTTGGCCGATAGCCGCAGCGTCGCGGCGGGCCTGCTGGAGATGCCGGACTGTTGCAAGCCGATCAATGCCGCCAGCAGCGTGGTGATGGGCAGCAGGGTAAACAGGCCCCAGAGTAGCGAGTCTTCGAACAGGTAACCGACGGCGATGCAGAAGAAGCCAAGAAAGATCAGCACCAGGGCGTCGCGACGGTTCTGCATTTCCAGCATCTTCAGAATGAACGCCGCGATCAGCAGCGCCGCCCCTGCGTCCAGCCCGATCAAACTGCCCCGCGCCAGATAGATGCCCCCGGCGGTGCCGACCAGCAAACCCGATTTGATCCAGGTGCCGGGCATGCGCACGCGCATACGGAAGATCTGGATGCGCCAGAACGAGCAGACCAGCCACAGCACGATCAGCGCCACCGGCACGTGCAAGGCGAAGGGCACGATCACCAGCGCCTGGGCAATCAGCAACCAATTGAGGCTGACCCGGGGGATCGGTTTGGCCAGGCTTGAGGAGGTCATCGCGCCGCGCCTTTCATGCGCGCACCCCGTACAGCGCCAACTGGCGCAGACAGGCTTCGCGGTGAGCGTCGCCGCTGTCCACCGCCGAGATAAAACCGGGCAGCCGCAGCGCGAACGGCTGCTGACGCTGGGACAATTCCAGCACCCAGTAACACAGGCGCGACAGCCGCTCTTCGATATCCCCACCCAGGGCCATGAAATCCAGACACAGGTCGTGACCGCTGAGGTCGCTGAACTCCTTGACCATCAGCCCCTGTCCCCGCGACCAGGCTTTCCAGTGCATGCGCCGCATCGAATCGCCCGGCTGCCACAGGCGCAGGCCCTGATAATCGTCGACGCCCGGCCCCGTCGTGGCGTGGCCGTCGTCCTCGGCATGGGGTTGCACGCCTTGCAGCAGCGGCATCGTGCCGGCCAGCGGTTGCGGGTAGATCAGCACGGTCTGTTCCAGGTCCAGCCAGCTCCAGGCGCGAAAAATCCCCAGCGGGAACACGCTCTCCACGCGCAAACGCGGGGCCCGCATCCAGCCGCGTTTGAGCGCCGGCAGCGTCAGGCCGACTTCGACCAGACGCTCGGCTTCAACGTCGGTCTGCTCCAGCTGTTCGCTGTCCCACCCCAGGGCAATCGCCTGATGGCCATGGCCGGTGCTTTCCAGACGCAGCCGCAGTTGCACCGGTTCGCCGACGAACACCGAACGCGCGTGGCCGCCGCTGAGGATTAGCCCGCTGATGTTGCGGTAGGTGTGCAGAATGGCCAGCACGCCCACCGACAGCATGAGAAAGGTCAGGCCGTAGGCGAGGCTGTTCTGGTAGTTGATCGACACCAGCAGCAACAGAAACAGAATGAGCGCATAGGTACCGCCGACCCGGGTCGGCAGGATGAAGATTCGGCGGTGATCCAGTTCGACCCGCGACGCCGGGGGAATGCGGCGTCCCACCCAGCGCTGCCAGACCGGTTTGAAGCGTTCGATCACAGCACCGGCACCTCGCGCAGTAGCCACTGGACCAGCGCGCCGCCGCCATGCCCGGTCGGGTCAGTGCGCTCGCGCAGGCGGTGGCTGATGACGGCGGGCAGAATCGCCTGCACGTCTTCGGGAATCACGTAATCGCGCCCGGCGAGCAACGCCCAGGCACGCGCCGCCGACAGGATCGCCAGGCTCGCGCGGGGCGACAGGCCGTAGGCGAATTGCGGCTGGCTGCGCGTGGCATCGACCAGCCGCAGCACGTAATCGACCAGGGCGTCACTGGCCCGCACCTGCCGCGCCTGCTGCTGAAGCAAGGCCAGTTCGGCGTGGTCCAGTAATGGCTCGATGCGCGGCAGCAGATCACGACGGGATTCCCCCAGCAGCAGGGCTTTCTCCGCCGAGCGCGCGGGATAACCCAGGGACAGGCGCATCAGGAAGCGGTCCAGTTGCGATTCCGGCAAGGCGAAGGTGCCGCCCTGGCTGAAGGGGTTTTGGGTGGCGATGACGAAAAACGGATCGGGCAGCAAACGGGTGGCGCCCTCGATGGTGACCTGGCCCTCCTCCATGGCTTCGAGCAGCGCGCTCTGGCTCTTGGGCGTAGCGCGGTTGATTTCGTCGGCCAGCACCAGCTCGGCGAAGATCGGCCCAGGGTGAAAGGTGAATTGCCCGGTGTCGCGATCAAAAACGGACGTGCCAAGAATGTCGCCCGGCAGCAGATCGGAGGTGAATTGAATGCGCTGAAAGCTTAAGCCGAGCACCCGCGCCAGGGTATGGCTGAGGGTGGTTTTGCCCATGCCGGGCAAGTCTTCAATCAACAGATGCCCGCCGCCGAGCAGGCAGGTCAACGCCAGGCGCACCTGTGGTTCCTTGCCCAGCACCACTTCATTGATTGCGTTGAGACACGCATCCAGTTTTCTGCCCATCGGAAGGCCTCCCCAGGCGACTGCTCATGGCTAATAGGACTGCAGACGATGCCAGACGTGCAGCCACTGTAAGGTCAGCGTAGGCCTTTTCGCCAGAGCGGGATGGAGGGATTCATCAGGGTGGAGCGAAACAGGACGGTAGGAGTGAGCTTGCTCGCGATCGGCGTTATCCCGGTCAGCTTGATGGCGACTGACAGCATGCTTCGCGAGCAAGCTCACTCCTACAGGGAGACCGCGTGATGGCTGCGGACTTTGGAGCGATTTCAGCGACCGGCGCGGGACTCACGGATATAGAAACGGGCTTTCTCGGCTTTCTCGGAGCAACCCTCGAACGCTTCGAACTGCTGCTGGGTCTTGGCGCCGGTCAGCAGCGACAGGGCCTTGGAGTAGCTGACCGTGCCGGCGAAACCTTCGGCCTTGGCCAGATCGAGCTCGTGCCAGGCTGCGTCAAGGTTGGTGGCACAGCTGTCGCGGTAGGCCGTTTTACCGGCGCAACCGGTGAGAACCAATGCCAACAGGGGCAGGCAGATCCAGGCTTTCATGGGTGTTACCTCAACTAAGGAAATCATTGATGCGGCTTTGACGGTGCGGCGATGTAAAAGTGCCACACCCGGGCGATGCACAATACCCGTTTCGGGCCGTTGGCGTTACGCTGGTGTGTGATGAATCGGCCGCCTTGCGCGCCGCCTGAACGCTGACAGTGGGAAACGCACATGAATAAACGCATCGCGCTGGTCCTGGGCTCCGGGGGCGCACGGGGTTACGCGCACATCGGCGTCATTGAAGAGCTCGAACACCGCGGCTACGACATCGCCTGCATCGCCGGGTGTTCCATGGGCGCGGTGATCGGCGGGATCTACGCGGCAGGCAAGCTGCCCGAGTACAAGGCGTGGATCGAAAGCCTGGATTACCTGGACGTGTTGCGGCTGGTGGACGTGAGTTTCCGGCTGGGGGCGATTCGCGGCGAGAAGGTGTTCGGCAAAATTCGCGACATCGTCGGCGAGATCAATATCGAGGACCTGCCGATCCCCTACACCGCCGTGGCCACGGACCTGACCAACCAGCAGGAAATCTGGTTTCAGGAAGGCAATCTGCATTCGGCGATGCGCGCCTCGGCGGCGATCCCCAGCCTGTTTACCCCGGTGGTTCAGGGCAACCGCACGCTGGTCGATGGCGGCCTGCTGAACCCGTTGCCGATCGTGCCGGTGGTGTCGAGCCACTGCGATCTGATCGTCGCGGTCAACCTCAATTCAACGACCCAGAAGCATTACACCTTGCCGGTGATCGAGCGCCCGCCGGCGGTGAAGAAGCGTATCGACGGGTTGATGAGCTCCATCGGCTCGCACCTGCCGTTCCGCCGCAAGCTGGACCTGACCGGCGAGGATAGTTTGCGTCTGGCGCAGGAAAGGCTCAAGCCCAGCGCCGCCGTGCTGACGGGCAATCCGTGGTTGATGGCCGATATCGAATCCGCCGACCCCCAGGGCCAGCAACCCTCCGCCGCGCCCACCCAGGCCGGGGCGCCGAGATCGGCCAGCGGCTCGATCATCATCGACAACGTCGGCCCTGCCTCGCTGCTGGACCTGATCAACCAGAGTTTCGAGGTCATGCAGACGTCCCTGGCGCAATACAAAATCGCCGGCTACCCGCCCGACATCCTGATCAACGTGCCGAAGCGCGTGTGCCGGTTCTTCGAATTCTACAAAGCCCCGGAGCTGATCGCGCTCGGGCGGCAGATCGCCAGGGAAACGCTGGATCGGTATGAGCAGGAGCATTCGTGAGCAATTGGGTGGGTCAGACATGGAGATATGCGCTGACTTACCGCATTCGTGAGCAGGCTCACTCCCACACTTGCTGCGTTCGCCGAAGACAGTCAGCGCTGCGGTGATCCTGTGGGAGCGACCGGGGTGGCGCTCCACCTTGCTCGCGAATTGCGGTGGATCTGATATGACGACATGGGCTGACGCACCGCGCTTGGGCAGATGCGGCCCAAAGCAAGCGAATGCCTTCACGCATTCACCAACCGATACCCGACCCCCGCCTCAGTCACGATGTACTGCGGCGCGGCGGGGTCGTCGCCGAGTTTCTGGCGCAGGTGGCCCACCACGATGCGCAGGTAATGGGTGTCTTCGACGTGGGTCGGGCCCCAGATGTCCTTGAGCAGTTGCTGTTGGGTAATGACCCGTCCGGGATGCCGCGCCAGTTGCGCCAGCACCGCGTATTCCTTGCGGGTCAGGGCGACTTCGGCATCGCCCAGGGACACCCGGCGGTAGGCCAGATCAATGTTCAGCGGGCCGATGACCACCGCCGATTCCACCTGACCGCTCTCCGGCGCCTGGCGCAACAGCGAACGAATCCGCGCCAGAAACTCCTGGATGCCGAACGGTTTGGTCACGTAATCGTTGGCGCCGGCGTCCAGCGCGCGAACCTTCTCGCCCTCACTGGCACGCACCGACAGCACCAGCACCGGCACCGTCGACCACTCGCGAAACTGGCTGAGCACGTCCTGCCCGTCCATGTCCGGCAGGCCCAGGTCGAGCACCAGCAGGTCGGGTTTATTCAGTGCGGCCTGGGTCAGGCCGTCGGTGCCGGTGCCGGCTTCCAGCACTTTATAGCCTTGTGACGCGAGGCTGATGCGCAGGAACTTGCGGATCTGCGGCTCGTCATCGATCACCAGAATGGTCGCCGTCTGGCTCATGGGTGTCCTGTCATGAAGAAAAGGGTCGGTACCGAAAGAGAGTCAGCGTAGCGCAAAGCGGGTTCAGACCGCCTGGTCCATTTCCGCTTCGGGCTGCGCCTGCAGCGGCAAGTGCAGGCTGATGCAGGTGCCGCGACCGTCGATGCCGTCGTCCACGCTGATCCGCCCGCCGTGGGCGCCGACCATGCCCTGACAGATCGCCAGACCCAGCCCCGTGCCCTGCCCGCCTCGGTCTCCCCGCGCGGCGGTGTAGAACATATCAAAAATCTTCGCCCGTTCGTTCTCGGGTATCCCCGGCCCTTCATCGCTGACGGCGAAAATAATCTCCTCGTTCTGCACGCTCACCGCCATCTGCAGACGGCCATTGACCGGCGAGAAGCGCGCGGCGTTTTCGATCACGTTGATCAGCGCCTGCTCGATCAGCGCGGCGTGCACGTACAGCAGCGGCAATCCCGCCGGCAACTCGGTCATGACTTGCAGCGGCGCGAGCACCGCACGCAGGCGATTGAGCGCGCTGCCGACGATGTCACCCGGTGAGACCCAGTCACGCGCCAGCTTCAGCGCGCCATGGCCGAGGCGCGTCATGTCCAGCAGGTTCTGAATGTAGCGATCCAGACGCTCGGCCTCGTCGCGGGTGCCTTCGAGCAACTCGCGACGGTCTTCCAGCGGAATCGCCTCGCCCAGCGCCAACAGGCTGTCAATGCTGCCGCGCATGGCGGTCAGCGGCGTGCGCAGGTCGTGGGAGACCGACGCCAGCAACGCGCTGCGCAGCTGTTCGGTCTCGCCATGCAGACGCGCAGCCTCGAGATCTTCGGCCAGTCGCGCCCGGGCCAGGGCCTGACCCAATGGCTGACTCAGCGCGGTCAGCAGACGTCGCCGCTGAGGGCTGAAAGTCTGGCCCTGCTTCGCACGAATCCCCAGTAACGCCATCGGCGCGTCGTCTACCCACAGCGGCAACCACCACCAACTCCCCGACGGCAGTGTGCCGGTGCCCTTGCCCGCCGGTTGCCCGTGCTGCCAGGCCCAGTCCGCTGCTGCGCGTTCGAATTCGGAAAACTCCAGCGGCCCGCCCACCTCGACTTTCCAACCCTGCTCGCGGTCGTTGTCCAGCACGCACAGCTGCAACTCGCTCCACCCGGCCAAGTGATGATCGGCGGCGCTGAGCACCGCCTGGCGATCGGTGGCGGCGGTCAGGCGGCGGGACAGGTCGAGCAGTTCGCTGGTCTCCTCCTGGGTGTCCCGCAGCGCTTGCAACTGGCGGCGCTGGCGAGCGGCGAGATTGCCGGTCAGCGCGGCCATCAGCAGGAAAAACAGCAGCGTCAGCACGTCTTCTTCGCGCTGGATGCTCAGGGAAAAGTTCGGCGGGATGAACAAAAAGTCATAGGCCAGAAATGACAGCACCGAACAGACCATCGCCGGGCCGACGCTGCTGCGCACGGCTACCAGCAACACGGCGGCGAGAAAGACGAGGGAGATATTCGGCAGCGCCAACCAGCTGGAAACTGCCCAGGCCAGGGCGCTGGCGACGACCGTGGCGAACAGCGCCAGGGCGTAATCGAACCAGACCAGATTGCGCGGCGAAGTGGATTGCGGCTGATCAGGGCGCGACTCGCTGTCGAGCACGTTGATTTCCAGGCCGTGGGCGTTGCGCAACAGGCGCGACGCCAGCCCACCGCCCAACACCCGACGCCGCAGCGAAGGCCGCGACTGGCCCACCAACACAAGACTCGCGCGGCGTTCGGTGGCGTGCTGAATCAGCGTCTTCGCCACTTCAGGCGCGCGCAGCACCACCACTTCCCCGCCGAGGCGTTCGGCCAGTTGCTGGGCATTCTGCAAACGGCTGCGGGCCAGCTCATCGAAAAAGCGCCCGTTGTCGACATGCACCAGACTCCACGGCAGGTGCCGACGCTGGGCGACCCGGCTGGCGTGACGCACCAGACGTTCGGCCTGGGCGTCGCCGTCGATCCCCACCAACAGACGACCGCGCACTGCGGGCGCCGCCTGACCCAACTGCCGATAGCCCAGCGCCAGATCGTTGTCGACCTGGGCGGCGGCGGTCTGCATGGCCATTTCCCGCAACGCGGTGAGGTTGGTCTGGGTGAAAAACGCATCAATGGCGGCGCGGGCCTGCTCGGGCACGTAGACCTTGCCGTCGCGCAACCGCTCCAGCAATTCGCGGGGCGGCAGGTCGATCAGCACCAGTTCGTAGGCTTCCTGCAACACCCAGTCCGGCAAGGTTTCGCGCACTTGCACGCCGGTGATGCCGCGCACCTGATCGTTGAGGCTTTCCAGGTGCTGAACGTTGACCGTGGTGTAAACGTCTATCCCCGCCGAGAGCAATTCCTGAATGTCCTGCCAGCGCTTGGCGTGGCGGCTGCCGGGCGCGTTGGAATGGGCCAGCTCGTCGACCAGCACCAGTTTGGGCTTCGCCGCAAGAATACCGTCCAGGTCCATCTCTTCGAGCATGACCCCGCGGTATTCGGAACGGACCATGGGTTGCTGGGGCAAACCGCCCAGCAGCGCTTCGGTTTCGGCGCGGCCGTGGGTCTCGACGACCCCGGCCAGCAGCGAAACGCCCTGGCGCATCTGCGTGTGCGCGGCCTGAAGCATGGCGTAGGTCTTGCCCACGCCCGGCGCGGCACCGAGAAACACCTTCAGCCGCCCGCGATCGTCCCGGGGAAGATTGACCAGCAAAGCGTCGGCGCGGGTGGTTGAATTCACGAAAAGTTGTCCTGGTGCGGGGTGATGTGTGCACGTGTGGCGTTGCCCGTTGGCGTCAGTTCACGACGTTGCCAGACGGTAACCGATTCAGACTCAGATTCAAGTCCAGCACGTTTACCACCGGCGGGCCGATCAGCGAGGTCTGGGTGTTGTCCGCCACCAGTTTCTGCACCGACTCGGCCGGCAGGTTCCGCGCTGCTGCGATGCGGGCCACCTGGTATTGCGCCGCGGCTGGTGACAAGTGCGGGTCCAGGCCGCTGGCGGACGTGGTCAGCAGGTTCAGCGGCACCGGGCCTTGGCTGTCGACTTTCTCTTTGGCGGCATCATCGCCCACTCGGGTCGCCAGCGCCGGATTGCTCGGCGCCAGGTTGCTCGCGCCGCTGGCGACGGTGGCAAAGGCCCCGGCAGACGGACGCGGGTGAAACCATTCTTCGCCGGTGAAATTCTGTGCGATCAGTTCAGAGCCACGCACTTTTTCATGGTCGTCGTAGACCAGGCTGCCATTGGCCTGATCCGGAAACGCCACCTGGGCGACGCCGGTCACCACCAGCGGGTAAGCCACGCCGGTGATCAGGGTCATCAAAACGATCAGGCTCACGGCCGGACGCAATACGCTGGACATCATTCATTCCTCATTTCGAAGTGAGCGCCGCGCGGGATCAGTTACCGCGCGGCGCGATCAACGGGTTAAACCAGGTGCAAGGCGGTCAACAGCAAGTCGATGGCCTTGATCCCCACGAACGGCACGACAATCCCGCCCAGCCCGTACACCAGCAGGTTGCGGCGCAGCAGATGCGCAGCGCTGGCGGCCTGGACCCGGACACCGCGCAGCGCCAGCGGAATCAGCACGACGATGATCAGCGCGTTGAACACGATGGCCGACAGAATCGCGCTCTGCGGGCTGGCCAGGTGCATGACGTTGAGCACGCCCAGTTGCGGATAGATCGCCGCGAACAGCGCCGGCAGGATGGCGAAATACTTGGCCACGTCGTTGGCGATGGAAAAGGTCGTGAGGGCGCCGCGGGTCACCAGCAATTCCTTACCGATCTGCACCACGTCCAGCAGCTTGGTCGGGTCGCTGTCGAGATCGACCATGTTGGCCGCTTCCCGCGCCGCCTGGGTGCCATCGTTCATCGCCATACCGACGTCGGCCTGGGCCAGCGCCGGGGCGTCGTTGGCGCCGTCGCCGCACATCGCCACCAGACGCCCGTCGTTCTGCTCCTGACGGATACGCTCCAGTTTCTTCTCGGGAGTGGCTTCGGCCAGCACGTCATCGACGCCCGCCTCTGCCGCGATCGCTGCCGCCGTCAGCGGATTGTCGCCCGTGACCATGACCGTGCGAATGCCCAGTTTGCGCAGTTCCTCGAAGCGCTCGCGAATGCCCGGCTTGACCACGTCCTTGAGATGAATCGCGCCCAGCAGCTTGCCATCGCCGCAGACCAGCAACGGCGTACCACCGGTCTTGGCGATCTTGTCGATCTCCCGCGCCAGTACCGGCGGCAGGTCACTGCGGTCACGGCCGAGGAATTTCAGCAGCGAATCCACGGCGCCCTTGCGATACACGCGGCCTTCGTAGTCGACGCCGGACAAGCGGGTCTCCGCGGTGAACGGCACCGCCGTCAACTGGCTCGGTGCAGGCTCGGTCATCGGGTGCAGACCGCGGAGGTACTCGACGATGGACTTGCCTTCGGCGGTGTCATCCGCCAGCGAGGCCAGGAGCGTGCCTTCGCTCAGCTCTTTGGCCGACACGCCCGGCGCGGCATACACCGCCGCGCAACGACGGTTGCCGAAGGTGATGGTGCCGGTCTTGTCCAGCAGCAACACATGCACGTCACCCGCCGCCTCTACCGCACGGCCGGATTTGGCGATCACGTTGAGGCGCACCAGGCGATCCATGCCGGCAATGCCGATGGCCGAGAGCAGGCCGCCAATGGTGGTCGGAATCAGGGTGACCAGCAGAGCCACGAGGAACACCAGCGGCAGGTTACCGCCGGCAAAGTGCGCGAACGGCTGCAGGGTCACGACCACCAGCAGGAAGATCAGGGTCAGGCCGATCAACAGAATGTCGAGAGCGACTTCGTTGGGGGTCTTCTGGCGCTTGGCGCCTTCGACCAGCGCGATCATGCGGTCCAGCGTCGATTCGCCGGGGTTGGCGCTGATCCGCACCAGCAGCCAGTCGGATACCAGTCGCGTGTTGCCGGTCACGGCCGAACGGTCGCCGCCAGACTCGCGGATCACCGGCGCAGACTCACCGGTGATCGCCGCTTCGTTGACGGCCGCAATGCCTTCGATCACTTCGCCGTCGCCCGGGATCATCTCCCCGGCTTCGACGCGGACCACATCGCCCTTGCGCAGCGTGGCGGCGTTGACCATCTGGTAGCTGCCGTTGGCGCCCTGGATCCGCGCTTTCAGGCCTTCGCTCCCGGCTTTCAGGCTGTCGGCGCGGGCCTTGCCGCGACCTTCGGCCAAGGCTTCGGCGAAGTTGGCGAACAACACGGTGAACCACAGCCAGACGGCGATCTGCACGGCGACGGACGTCGGCACCGCCGGATCGGGGATCAGGCACAGCACGGTGGTCAGAATCGCGGTCAGTTCGACCACCAGCATCACCGGCGCACGGTGCAGCTGGCGCGGGTCGAGCTTGATGAACGCCTGGACCAGCGCCGGACGCCACAGCGCGGCGAAGCCGGTCTTGACCGACACGTTTGATGCGGGCTGCGCGTCATGGCCGGCTGTCTTGCTGGCCTGGCTTTTAGAGTCCGAGTTTGTACTGTCCGGGCTTTTTGTTACAGGGGCTTGCATGTTCATGGTGTGGTCCTCAGAAGCCCAGGCTCAAGTGTTCGGCAATCGGTCCCAGTGCCAGGGTCGGCAGGAACGTCAGGCCACCCACGAGCAGGATGGTCACGGTCAGCAAGGTGACGAACAGCGGGCCGTGGGTCGGGAAGCTGTTCTGGCCCAGGGGCGAGGTCTTCTTCGCGGCCAGACTGCCAGCCAGGGCCAGCACCGGCAGGATGTAGCCGAAGCGGCCAATGAACATCGACAGGCCCAACATCAGGTTGTGGAAGGTGGTGTTGGCGCTGAAGCCGCCGAAGGCCGAACCGTTGTTGGCGGTCGCCGAAGTGTAGGCATATAGCAACTGACTGAAACCGTGGGCGCCGGGGTTGCTGATCGCACCTGCCGGGCCGGGCAACGAGGCTGCCAGCGCACCGAACACCAGCACGCCGACCGGCATCACGATCAAGGTCGCCACCAGCAACTTGACCTCACGGGCCTGCAGTTTCTTGCCGAGGTATTCCGGGGTGCGACCGATCATCAGGCCGGCGAGGAACACCGCGATCAACACGTTGAGCAACATGCCGTAGAGGCCCGCGCCGACGCCGCCGAAAATCACCTCACCGACCATCATGTTGGCCAGGGCGATCATCCCGGTAAGCGGGTTGAGGCTGTCGTGCATGCCGTTGACCGAACCGTTGGACGCCGCCGTAGTGGTCGCGGCCCACAGCACGGTGGCCGTGGTGCCAAAGCGGGTTTCCTTGCCTTCCATCGGCGCGGTCTGCTCGACCGACGCGATGTTCAGCGCAGGGTTTGGCTGGTACTCGGCCCACATCGCCGTCGCGCCGCCAATCATGAACAGCGCCAGCATGCAGGCGATGATCGCGCGGCTCTGGCGCATGTCTTTCACGTAGTGGCCAAAGGTGAACACCAACGCGGCCGGGATCAGGATGATCGACACCAGCTCGAACAGGTTGCTCCAGATGGTTGGGTTTTCGAACGGGTGCGCCGAGTTAACGCCGAAGAAACCGCCGCCGTTGGTGCCCAGTTGCTTGATCGCAATCTGGCTGGCAGCCGGGCCCAGAGGAATGGTCTGGTCGGTGCCTTGCAGGGTCACGGCGTCCACGTAATGGGCGAAGGTTTGCGGCACGCCCTGCCACACCAGAAACAGCGCCAGGATGATGCACATCGGCAACAGGCCGTAGAGGGTCGCGCGGGTCATGTCGGCCCAGAAGTTGCCCAAGTGCTGCGTCGAGCGACGGCTGATGCCGCGGCAAAACGCGACCAGCACGGCGATGCCGGTGGCGGCGCTGACGAAGTTCTGCACGGACAGGCCGGCCATCTGGCTGAGGTAGCTCAGGGACGATTCGCCGCTGTAGCTCTGCCAGTTGGTGTTGGTGACGAAGCTCATCGCGGTGTTGAACGCCAGCGACCACTCCATGCCCGGCAGACCTTGGGGGTTAAGGGGCAGCGAGCCTTGCATGAGCAGGATGGCGAACAGCACGACGAACCCGGCCAGGTTGAAGGCCAGCAGGGCGATTGTGTAGGTTTTCCAGTTTTGTTCGACCGCGGGGTCGACGCCGGACAGGCGATAGCAAATCCGTTCGACCGGGCCCATGACCGGGGTCAGAAAGGTCCGCTTACCTTCCATGACGTTGTAGTAGAACCGTCCCAGCAGCGGCGCGGGCAACAGCACCAAGGCGAAAAAAGCCAGTATCAGCAGGTAGTCGTAACCGTGCATGGCCGTTACTCCTCGACCCGGCCGGCGCGCAGGAGCGCAACCAGCAAGTAAACGAATAACCCTGCCGCGAGCAGCAGTGACACCCCATCCAGAACGCTCATGAAAAACTCTCCGTCATACGGCGACTGCCGTGTGGGGCAATTGTCTGCAGCGGGGGTGTAAAGGAACGAGAGCGACGGGGGTCGGGGGGCATAAAGAAAGCGTAAAGAGTGGTGGGTTTAGCGGCTTTGCGGGCTTTAGATCGCGGGCATATCCAATATTTGTGTGGGTTGTAGTTATGGTTCCGCCCTTACGGCGGGTCACTTTTTCCAAGAGCCGAAAAAGTAACCAAAAAGGCCCTGCTCCTGGTTAGGTCCCTCCTCCGTCGGGATTCCCTCACTCCGACGACGCTCCGTGGGCCCGCGCCGAACGGACATCCATGTCCTGACGGCGCTCTCGCCGCATCCATGCGGCTCGGCCCACTCCGCGTCGTCTACGTTCGGCCTGCACCCAAGTCGCGATTAGCGGCGTCTGAGCTTTCTGTGCATGAAGATCAAGATCAACAGCAGATCACGATCATGGGCAGATCAAGGGAGATCAAACGCTGAGGACTTGTAGGAGTGAGCTTGCTCACGAAGGGGTCGGTACATCCACCGGATATCGGGTGTTTGAGATAAAGCATTCGCGAGCAAGCTCGCTCCCACAGATGGGGTGTCCAATCAGCAAAACTGTCGCCGCCTGAACTGGCCTCTTCCCGGCTAAAGCCAGTCCTACAGGGCGTACGCGGTGCTTTTGTAGGACCGGCTTCAGCCGGGAAGCTCTTGATCTGCTTTTGATCTTGATCTTGATCTTCATACGCAAGACGTCCAAACGACACCAATCGCGACTTGGGTGCAGGCCGAACGCAGACGACGCGGAGTGGGCCGAGCCGCATGGATGCGGCGAGAGCGCCGTCAGGACATGGATGTCCGTTCGGCGCGGGCCCACGGAGCGTCGTAGGAGTGAGGGTATCCCGACGAAGGAGGGACCTAGCCAGGAGCAAGCACCCTTGGTTACTTGGGGTGCTTTTCCAAGTAACTCGCCGAAGGCGAAACAGTCTGCCCCCAGGCAGACGCCCTTGATCTTGATCTTGATACGAAGCACGGCAGGTCAGCCGTGTACCGACCTTGATACATTCACGACAATCCACCGACACCTGCCCCCCTCACCCTTCCGCCCCGCTCGCCAGCGAAGTAGCATGGCAGCGTCGACTCCTACCCGCGGCCCACTCGGCAGCACCACACGGCGGCAGCACCATGCAGACAACACCCGACAGCACCACCGCCACCGCGCCGAGCGAAGAGCGCCGCTGGAACACCCGCGCCCTCATCGTCGACGACGACATCCCCATCCGCGAACTGCTCTGCGACTACCTCGCCCGCTTCAACATCCACAGCACCGGCGTCACCGACGGCAACGCCATGCGCCAGGCCCTCACCGAAGACACCTACGACGTCGTCGTCCTCGACCTCATGCTCCCCGGCGAAGACGGCCTCTCCCTCTGCCGCTGGCTGCGCAGCACCTCCGACATCCCCATCCTCATGCTCACCGCCCGCTGCGAACCCACCGACCGCATCATCGGCCTGGAACTGGGCGCCGACGACTACATGGCCAAACCCTTCGAGCCCCGCGAACTCGTCGCGCGGATCCAGACCATCCTGCGCCGCGTGCGCGATGACCGCACCGAAGAACGCACCACCCTGCGCTTCGACAACTGGCGCCTGAACAGCGTCCTGCGCCAACTCACCGCGCCGGACGGCCTCGTCGTGCCCTTGTCCAACGCCGAATTCCGCCTGCTGCGGGTCTTCCTCGAACGGCCGCGTCGCGTGCTCAACCGCGAACAACTGCTCGACGCCGCCCGGGGCCGCTCCATTGAAGCGTTCGATCGCAGCATCGACCTCCTCGTCTCGCGCCTGCGGCAGAAGCTCGGCGATGACCCGAAATCCCCGCAACTGATCAAAACCGTGCGCGGCGAAGGCTACATGTTCGACGCCCGGGAGATTGGTTGATCCGCTCGGCCGACACGCTGTTTGCCCGGCTGTTTGGCGGGGCAATGCTGGCGATCGTCCTGGCGCACCTGCTCGCATTCGTCTGGTTTCACCACTACGGCCCGAGAATGCCGCCCCCGCCCGGTTGCGATCGGCCGATGGAAAGCCAGATGCAAGCGCCAGCCGAACGCGACGGTGCAACGGACGACGACCTTCAGCGCCCTCCTCCACCGCAAGGATGCCGCCCGCCGATGCTCGGCATTCCGCTGGTGCCCTTGCTGTTCCAGCTGATCAGCCTGGTGCTCGCCGCCTGGTTCGGCGCCAAGGCCCTGAGCCGGCCGATCCGCCGACTGAGCGAAGCGGCCGAGCGCCTCAGCGAAAACCTCGACAGCCCGCCCCTGGCCGCCAATGGCCCTCGCGAGGCACGTCAGGCGGCGCAGGCGTTCAACCTGATGCAGGAGCGCATTCGCGAACAGGTGCAACAGCGCGGGCGCATGCTCGCCGCCGTGTCCCATGACCTGCGCACGCCGCTGGCGCGTCTGAAACTGCGGGTCGAGCAAATCGACGAGACGCGGCTGCACGGGCAGATGAGCCAGGACCTCAACGACATGATCGGCATGCTCGACGCGACCCTGACCTACCTCAACGAACAGCGCACCAGCGAAGCGCTGCAGTATTTCGACGTGCAGGCGCTGATCGAATCCCTCGCCGAAAACGCCCAGGACAACGGTGACGACATTCAGGCGAGCGGCACATGCCGGCCACTGAAGTCCCAGCCCATGGCCCTGCGTTCGTGCCTGAACAACCTCATCGACAACGCCCTGCGTTACGCCGGGCACGCGCGGGTGGAGATCGAAGACGCCAGCGATCGCCTGCGGGTCAGCGTCATCGATCACGGCCCCGGCATTCCTGAAGACCTGCGTGAAGTGGTGTTCGAGCCCTTCTATCGCGTCGAGAGCTCGCGCAATCGCAACTCGGGCGGCGTCGGCATCGGCATGACCATCGCCCGGGAAGCCGCGCGCCGAATGGGCGGCGACCTGCGCCTCGAAAAAACCCCCGGCGGCGGCCTGACCGCGGTGTTGGATCTGCCGCGAATCTGACCCGGAGCCATCAGCAGGATGGGACCGGGTGAGTTCGGTGGTACTGGCGATGGAGCCCATTGTGGGACCGGCTTTAGCCGGGAATTCGTCAGGCGTCACACCCTAAATCTGACGGTGTTCTGACTGGCCTCTTCCCGGCTAAAGCCGGTCCCACTGAGCGAAGCCTGACGCAAGCGCTCAGGTAACTCCGCCGGTACAAACCCAACACACCCACGACACGCCTTGCCCTGACGCTGCATAAGCCGGAGCACCGCCCGGCATTATCCATCTGATGGGGAGTCAGTCCGATGATCACAGGCGTCAGCGGCAGCAGCAGTTATTCCAGCTACACCAGTGCCAGCACGAGCAGCACCACCAGCACAGCCAACAGCAAGAAGTTCGCCGACGAATTATTGAAGAAACTCGACGCGAACGGCGACGGCAGCATCGACAAGGACGAGCTGAGCTCGTCGCTGTCCTCGGATTCCAAAGACGGCATTACCGTCAGCTTGAGCAAGGCGTTCGGCGATCTCGACAGCAATGACGACGACAGCCTCGACGCCGACGAACTGGCTGCGTTGACGCCTCCGCCGCCACCGCCGATGCAGATGGACGCCGCGTCCTCCGAAGACGAAGCGCAAAACCTGCTCAGTGCGCTGGACAGCGACGGCGACGGGACGGTCAGCAGCGATGAACTGACCACGGCGTTGAGCAGTTCAGACAGCAGCGCCGACAGCAGTAAGGTGTTCGACGCCCTCGACACCAACAAGGACGGCACCGTCAGCCTCGACGAGCTGACCGCCAGCCTGCAGGCCCAACAACCGCCGCCTCCGCCCCCTGCCGAAGCCGCCAGTGACCTGTTCAGCAGCCTGGACAGCGACAGTGACGGCAGCATCACCGCGGCCGAACTGACCAGCGCGTTGCAGGGCACGACAAATTCCGCCAGCACCTCGTCCTCCAGCAGCCAGACCGCCGCTAGCCAAACAGCCACTTCGCAAACCACCACCCAGGCGACTGAAGCCCTGAACCGCATGGTCGCGGCCCTCAGTGACCGTTACAACCTCAACAGCAACGCCACGTCCGGCAAAGACGTCAGCACCTCGGCCTGACGAAAAAAAACCGCCGCCGGGCTGAGCTCGGCGGCGGTTTTTTATGCCCGTGTTTTTTACGGGTGTGAGTTACTTGACCGGCTGCCGCGCGCGGCTGTCGCCGACCCAGTCCAGCAGCAAGCTGTAGGCCAACGCCAGCAAGGTCGGGCCGATGAACAGGCCGATGAAGCCGAACGCCAGCAACCCGCCAAACACCCCGAGCAGGACAATCACCAGCGGCAGGTTGCCGCCGCGACTGATCAGGTACGGCTTGAGCACGTTATCGACGCCACTGACGATGAAGGTGCCCCACAGGCCGAGAAAAATCGCCATGCCGTAATCGCCTCTCCAGGCCAGCCACGCCGTGGCAGGTATCCAGATCAGCGGCGGGCCCATGGGCACAAGGCTCAGCAGGAAGGTGCCGATGCCCAGCACCAAAGCGCCCGGTACGCCGGCAATCAGAAAACCGATCAGGGCCAGCACCGCTTGCGCCGCAGCCGTGCCGATCACACCGTTGACCACCCGTTGCACCGTGCCGGCCACCAGATCGAGGTAATACTGAGCGCGATCGCCGATCAGCCGTTCCAGCAGACTCAGCACGAACGCCGCCACCCGCGGCCCGTCGCGGTAGAAAAAGAACACGAAGATGATGCTCAGGGTCAGCTCAAGAATGCCGCCGCCGATCTGCGCACTGCGCGCCAGCAGCCAGTTGCCTACTTGCCCGAGGTAAGGCCGGACGCTGACCAGCAGCGCCGCGCCTTGTTGGTCGATGGTGTTCCAGTAACCCACCAACCGCTCGCCCACCAGCGGAACGCCCGCCAGCCAGGTGGGTGGATCCGGCAGGCCGTCCACTTGCACGTCCTTGACGAACGCCGTTGCGTCGCGCACGTGGTCCGCCAGATTGAAACCCAGCCAGACCAGCGGCGCGAGCACCAGCACCATCCACCCCAGCGTCAGAATCGCCGCCGCGAGGGACTCACGCCCCTTGAGCGCGCGGGTCAACAGACGCATCAGCGGCCAACTGGCAAACGCCAGCACCGCACCCCAAAACAGCGCCGACCAGAACGGCACCATCACCCACAGGCAGGCGCCGAGCAGCGCGAGCAGGAGAATCTGCACCAACAGGCGATCGTTATTGAACATCGTTCATTCCGCAAAAGAGGGGGTTTAATCCGAGAAGCATACCGTCTAACCACGCAGCCCGCCGCGCGCTCACACCCACGCCAGCCTTCAGGACGGAACCGAGACGGGTCTATGCGTGCTGAAGACCTGTCCACCGGTTTTTGCGGGCGAATTGACCTTCTATCACTCAGCCCATTCTTTATTAACGGTAAAAGCGATTGTCAGCCAACGATCAGGGCCGGTACCTCCGACCTCTTCGCCAATTTCATCCCGGATCAGATCCCATGCCTCCAGGGAGCGTGGCGGCAAGCCCGGTGGAACGATGAAGTAAATCTCGATCTGCCTCCCGCGCCCCACCCGGGCCACATAGGCACGGTAGGAAAGGAAGCCATGTCGCTGGACAGCATCGCTGGCAACGTCATCGACTCTTTTCTTCATTTCTGGCGGGGTCACCAGCAGAACATCTGCGAGAGCGTCACGAATCGTTGGCAGAGGCAAGGGTAAAACGATGAGACAAACAAGCGCCAACACCGCTGGATCTATGTAAGGCGATAACCATCCCAGCTCTGTGCCCCTGATAATCCAGCCGGTCAGGAACGCGACTAACAGAGCGCCGGTCATTGCAGCGGAGATTGTCCAGGCTTTAACGTCCAGGGCGATGAAGCTTGAATTGAGGCGTTTGTTTGCTCGTCGGCCATAGATGATCATTCCAACCGCGCTCACAAGGGCCACAAAAGCAAAAATGAGCGCGAGATCGAAGTCCAGGTGTCGCCCGCCCGCCATCAGGCTGCCGACGGCCATGATCAGACCATAGCCAGCGGTTCCAACCAGTAGCGTGCCGGATAAACCAAGCACAATGGGCTCAAGGTGCCAGAACCCCATCGTGAAACTCTTGGTCAGGCGGGCGCGACCGACATCGTTGTGAGAGAAGGCGATCAGCTTGGCAACGACCAGTGCAAAGCTCGTCATGATTGCGTCGATAAGGGTGTATACGCCGTCAAAAATAATCGACGCAGACCCGGTCAGCAGACCGAATACCACCCCAAAAATAGCCAGAGCAAACGTCACAATAATGGAAAGGCGAAGCACGCTTGGCTCTGTCATCTGACTCACGGGTACGATTGGAGGGCTGCATTGTAAACACACGGTGAAGTCAGACCAAACCTGGCTCTGCGGCCCTCAGCGAATGAGTTCGAGGGTCAGGCCGGGATTTTTCCGGTCGCCCGCTTCCAGCCGTGCAGCGCGTACGCCTTTGGCCACCAGCGCTTGACGCCACGCTTCGCGCTGATCCCCGGAAAGCGTAACCCGCAAGGTGCTGTCCAGATTCAGGCCACGGGACAGCAAGGTGATCCACGGCTCCTGCGGCTCAGCGGTCAGCATCGGCAGTTCCAGCTCGCCGGTGCTTTTCAGCTCGCGCAACAGGGTCGCGGAAGTCGGCAGCAAATCCCCCAGCGGCGTGCTCGACTGAAACTGCTCGACGTGGAGGAAAGCCCGGCGGTTGCCCCGGGTGATGCCGTACAACGCCACGAGTGTGTTGTCCGCCGGCGCGGCCAGGCGCAGCAGCAAGTAGGACTGACCGTTGTCGGCGCCATACAGCTTGGCATTGCCGAACACCTCGTTGGCCCACAGGCTGCTTTCGCCGCAATCCCGCGCCTGGCACCAGAACAGCAGCTGCGCGCCCTGCTGCTGTAGCGCTTCGCGGGCGGCGGTGAACGCTTCGTCGGCGCTGTGCTCGACCGGCAATTGGTAGGTGATGGCGGTGACGTTGCCGCGCCCGGACACTTGCCCGTCGAAGCGCAACTGGCCGCTGATCTTCCGAATCGAGCCCAGCGGGTAAATGCGTTCCAGCTCAACGGCAGGCCGATAATCGACGATTTCCGCGTCTGTCAGCCGCGGCACGATGGGCAAGTCCTGACTGCCGGGAACGTCGGCCGCCTGGGTAGCGGCGCTGAAGCCGGTCAGCAGCAGCGTCAGCGCGAGCGTGCGGGTGAACGTCATGGAAGCGCTCATGGCAGGGCAATCGGCGAGGCGGCGGCGAATGCAGCAGGCAAAGCACCCGTGGACGTAATCGGCAGGCAAAACAAAGCCGCGACAACGCGCGGCGAGCATGAAAATAAAACGGTGCGGCGTGGGCAGTGGTCCATCGTGCAGTCTCCTGTTTCAACTGCCCCAGCCTCGGCAGTTGCAGGTCGCAAGTCAAGGCACGGCGAAGAAGCGATTGAAACAGTCTGCAACAGAGCGCGCCCCTGCCTCGTCGTTGAGGTGCAGATGGTGCCCGCCCGGCAAGGACGTCACCGTAAAAGGAACACTGGCGAGCAGCTCCCGGTTCTGCGCGAGCATGCCCTCCTCGGCCACGATCAACTGTGCCGGACAGCGCACCGCCGTGACGAAAGCCAGCGCCTGCGCTCGCGTCAGACGAATCGACGAGGGCAAGGTCAGTCGGCTGTCGCTGCGCCAGGTGTAACCACCCGGCACCGGCATCAAGCCACGCTGGGCCAACAGCTCGGCGGCCTCACGACTGACCGCGACCATGCCTTTCATCCGCGCCTCCACCGCACGGTCCATGTCCGGGTAGACGGGCTTGCGCTTGCTCTGCTGGGTCAATTGCGCCTGCAGCGCCGCGCCCATGCGCTCGACCACAGACTCGGGCTCGCCCACCGGCGGAACCAACCCGTCGATCAAGGCCAGACGATTGACCCGCTGGGGAACCGCCGCCGCGACGATCACCGAAATAATTGCCCCCAGGGAATGCCCCAGCAGAGAAAACCGCTCCCAGCCCATCTGCCCCGCCACCTGCAACACGTCGTGGGCGTAGTCCGGCAAACCATACGCCGAACCCGGCGGGCGGTGGTCGGAGTGGCCATGCCCGGCCATGTCCAGTGCCAGGATCCGCAGCCCTTCAAGCTTGGGCGCCAGCCGCGCGAAGCTGTTGGCGTTGTCCAGCCAGCCATGCAGAGCGATTACCGGAATGCCGTCCTGGGGACCGAACAGATGGGCGGCCAGTTCGATATGGGGCAGGCTCAGGCGGATCTCTTCCACCGAGCAGGTCATGCGCGGGCTCGTTGCAGGGCGGCGTCAGTGGTCGCGCCTTCAGCCCTGGCCGTCCAGCGGGAAAACAGCGTTCTGAGCATGTGGGCGGTGTCCTCGGGATGTTCGAGCGGGAACATATGCCCACCGGGCACGGAAAGATACTCGCCTTCGCGCATGTTTTTGACCGACAGCGTATGGTGGCGCCGCACCACATCGCTGCTCTCGCCGCGCACCATCGCCAACGGTACGCGCAACTGACGGGCCAGACCGGGGCTGGTGTGGGGCACGCTGCGGTAGATGCTGATTTCGGTGGCAGGGTCGAAACGCAAGCGCAACCCGTCGCCATCGGCTTGCAGCCCGTGAAGCAGATACGCCTCGAAACACTCGGGATCGAAACGCCGAAACAGCGACTTGCCGGCAAAATAATCCCGCGCCGCCTCGACGCTGCTGAACACCTCACGACGCCCCAACGTCCGGCCCGCAGGCGTGATGCGATCGATAAACCCGAAGCGCTTGGCCGCCCGAATCATCCACTGATCGAACCGGGACAGCACCGGTGAATCCAGCATCACAACGCCGCGGTACAACTCAGGATGGCGCAGCGCCGCGTGATAATGCAGCACACCACCCAGCGAATGGCCCACGCCCCACACCGGTTGCGCCTGCTCGCGCAGATGATGAATCAACTCATCCACCAGCTCCGGCCAGTTGTCCGTCACCGGAAATTGCGGGTCATGGGCATGCTGCTCCAGATGACGAATCTCGAACTCAGGCCCAAGCGCCGCGAACAACTTGCCGTACGTGCCCGACGGGAAGCCGTTGGCGTGAGCGAAAAACAGAAGTTGAGCCATGCCGACACACCCAGAGCAACCAGAACAAGCCGCGATTGTGCGCACCGCCCGCCAAGCGCGGCAATGACCGGAACTGCCATCGATGAGGCCACTCCGGTCATGGGAAGGTTTATCTGGTGGGTGTGAGCGCCACGGCAGAGACGCGGAGCGTCTGAGGCGGCATTACCGCGCGGAGCGTGGGAACGATCGAGCGTTGGACCGTAAGATTGATGGTGCCCAATCCGGCCTCTTCCCGGCTAAAGCCGGTCCCACTCACAGCAGCGCGTGCAGCCAGTGGGAATGGCGGTGACCCTGTGGGACCGGCTTTAGCCGGGAAGCTTTTGATCTGCTTTGCTTTTGATCTTCATGCACAAGAAGCTCAGACGCCGCCAATCGCGACTTGGGTGCAGGCTGAACGCAGGTTTTGCGGAGTGGGCCGAGCCGCATGGATGCGGCGAGAGCGCCGTCAGGACATGGATGTCCGTTCGGCGCGGGCCCACGGAGCGAGACCGGAGTGAAGGAACCCTGAGGAACGAAGGGCCCAACCAGGAGCAGGCACCCTTGGTTACTTGGGGTGCTTTTCCAAGTAACTCGCCGAAGGCGAAACCGAGGCCGTTAGGCCGACGCCCTTGATCTTGGCTTCAAGCGCCTCGCCATCAGCGAGAAGGCGGCTGCTCACCATGGGGCACCACCGCCACCGTCAACCGGGAAATACAACAGGCCTTGCCGTCCTCCGTCGTCAGACGAATATCCCAGACATGGGTCGTGCGCCCGATATGCACCGGGTGCGCCACTGCCGTTACCCGCCCACTGCGCACCCCGCGCAAATGGTTCGCGTTGACCTCAATACCCACACAAAAAAACCGATCGGTATCAATCACCAGATAACTGGCCGTAGACCCCACCGTCTCCGCCAGCACCACCGACGCGCCGCCGTGCAACAAACCGTAAGGCTGATGAGTGCGCTCATCCACCGCCATGCTCGCCGTCAGAGACCGATCGTCGACCGCTTCAAACCGAATATCCAGCACCTCACCGACGGTGTTCTTCTGCTTCGCATTAAGCGCGTCAAGATCCGGAGGGCTACGCCATACACTCATGGTTCTTCCTTGTTATTAGCGAGTTATCAATACATATCACAGGCAGCAGGGGGAGCTGAGCAAACCGCTCACCGCCCCATCACTCAGCGTGCCGAACATCCACCAGTTCCATCGCACCGGCAAGGGGCAAATCCGCCTCAAGCTGAGCAAGACTGGCGGTGTGCATCGGTTGCGCCTGCTGCAAAGAGCCATGCACCGCCAGCCCGATCAACGTGCCCACCAAGGGCTGATGGCTGACCAGCAACACATTCTCCGCGCTGTACGCATCCAGTTGCTCGAGCACCTTGTGCGGATTGCAGTCCGGCGTCAGCCACGGCACGGTCACGATGGCATCGGTGAACCCGAGGGCCTGACGGACCAGCTCGGCGGTCTGCTGAGCACGCACATAGGGGCTGGCGATAATCCGCTGCAGCGGCTGACCCATCAGGTGAGCGGCGCTGCGCAACACCTCTTCGCGGCCCTTGGCCGTCAGCTCCCGCTCGGCATCCGTACGGGCCTGAGGTTTTGCCTCGCCGTGGCGCAAAATCCAGAGCTTCACGGTTTCGGCTCTTCGTTGGGCTTAACCGGCGGAGTAACCGACGGACTACCCGGCGCAGAGGACGATGCATCGGCAACAGGGGGCGACGTGTCGACCACCACCGGCGGGGTTTCGGAAACCACCGGCGGCGTGGCGGGAACCGGGTGCGGAGTCACTGGCGCCGGTTGAGGCGCGACGGGCGTCGTCTCAGCCGCGGCAGGCGCCGGTTGCGGCTTGACAACCACCACATGCGGCGCCTCGCCCTCAGGAGCACGCGGCGCAGGCCAGTCAGCAAAAGGCCATGGCTTCTGATCGGTGTGGAAGGTGCCAAAGCGACCGATCTGCGCCAGATACTGGCTCAGGCTGTCGCCGAACGACATGACGCTGAGGCTCGGCGCGCCATTGAACAGGCGGTAAACCAGCTGCACCAGGACAGCCACCCCCAGCACCACCTCCGCCACTTGCCAGACCAGCACAAACAGCACCATCCACAGGATGCGCAGCAGGATTGATTCGTGTTGCTTGAGTTTTGATTCGTTCAAGAGCTTCTCCGTGAAGGGATCAGTTGAAACCACTGGTTGAAATGAAGTCGACATCGGTCTTCGGCTCGGCGCGCATCAGCAGTTCGATGACCTGCTCCAGCGTGCGGCCCTCGAAAAGAATGGCGTGAAGCCCGGCCACCAGCGGCATGTAAACCTGCAGTTCCTGCGCCTTGGCCTTGAGCACCTTGAGCGTGTTGACGCCCTCCGCGACCTCGCCCAGTCGGGTCACCGCTTCGTCCAGGCTCAGGCCCTGCCCTAGGGCAAAACCGACCTGATAATTACGGCTCTTCGGCGACGAACAGGTGACGATCAGATCGCCGACACCGGCCAGACCAAGAAAGGTCATCGGATTGGCACCCTGACTGACCGCAAAGCGGGTCATCTCGGCCAGCGCGCGGGTGATCAGCATGCTCTTGGTGTTCTCGCCCATATTCAGCGCCACCGCCATGCCGGCGATGATGGCGTAAACGTTTTTCAGCGCGCCGCCCAGCTCCACGCCAAAACGGTCGGCGCTGGCGTACACGCGGAAAGTACGACCATGCAGCGCGGCCTGAACCTGCTGACAGAGGTCTTCATCTTCGCTGGCGACCACCGTGGCGGTGAGGGCGTGTTCGGCGATTTCCCGGGCCAGATTGGGCCCGGACAGCACGCCAATCCGCGCAGCGGGGGCGATGTCCTGAAGGATTTCGCTCATTAGTTTGAAGGTGTCAGCCTCGATGCCCTTGGTCAGGCTGACCAGCATCTTGCCGGCGAGCAGATCGACATGCGGGGTCAGTACGCCACGCAGCGCACTGGACGGCAGCGCCACGAACACCAGTTGACTGTCCTGCAAAGTGGCGTGCAGATCGGTGACCGGCTCGACGCCGTCGAGCACCTTGATGCCCTTGAGGTAGCGCGGGTTCTCGCGGTTCGTCCGGATCGCCTCGGCCTGCTCCGGATCGCGCATCCACTGCGTCACCCGATGACCGTTGCCGGCCAACAGATTGGCCACTGCGGTCCCGAAGCTGCCGCCGCCAAGGACCGCTATTGGTTGCTGCTGGGTCATAAAACAATCCATTCAGGGCCATCACATCTGGCGATGCGGGCATTATACGGAGCGTTAGTCTCGGGGCCAGCGGCAAAAGGTGCCCCCACGAACTTATAGCCGATCCCCCACTCTTGCCGAGGAAATTGCCCACAGCTCGGTTAAGATGCGCCCCCGAGATGAAAATTCCTCAGCGACGCCGATGAGCTATCGTCAGGTCGTTCCCGAAGAGATCAGTGACATGACACCAAGCGTTCACTTCCCGTGCCCCGTCAGGCTTTGCCATGCCTGACCCCCTGCACATCCTGCGAATCCGGTCAGCTGGAATCGCGTCGTGACGGCTCAGCGCGGCTGGAACATCAGCACCCGGACGCAGATCCTCAGCCTGGGCCCCGCGTTATTGCTGACCCTCCTGCTGATCAGCTTCTTTACTGTGGTGCGGATTCAGGACCTGCGACAGGAACTCAATAACACCGGGCAACTCATCGCCAACCAGTTGGCGCCCGCGTCGGAATATGGGGTCATCGTCGGCAATAACGCCGTCCTGGAAAACCTCATGAACGCCACGATGAACACGCCCCACGTGCGTTTTCTCGAAGTGCGCAACAGTGCCGGCAAGGTGCTGGTTCATGTCGAACCCGCCGAAGAACAAGGGCATTCGCGGCAGATGGAAGTGTTCCAGGCGCCCATCCGCCTGCAGCCGGACAGGTCCGCGCAGCCGTTCGAAAATGCCAACGAAGCCGGTTCCGGTGACGCCCCCAGCGTGCCGGCGGAAGGCTATCTGGGACGGGTGCTGGTGGGCATGTCCAGCGACGCCTTCAACCAGCGCGAGCAGGAGATATTGCTGAAGGCCGGTGTACTGGCGATGTTCGCCCTTCTCTTTATTTACATGCTGGCCAGACGCCTGTCGCTGAGCCTGTCCCAGCCGATCAGCGCCATGAGCGCGGCAGTGAAAGCCATTCAGCACGGCGATTACTCCGCCCCGCTGCCGGTTGCGGATGATGCCGAGCTGGGCGATCTGGCGCGGCACATCAACAATCTGGCCCTGGGCCTTGAGAAGGCCAGCCGCGAGCAGAAGCAGGCGATGGACGAGCTCATCCGCACCCGCGAAGAAGCCGAACGTGCCAACAACGCGAAGTCCGAATTCCTCGCCATGATGAGTCACGAACTGCGCACGCCCATGAATGGCGTACTGGGCATGCTGCAGTTGATGGAAACCACGAAGATGACCGATGAGCAGGCTGAATACGCCGCGTTGGCCATGGAATCCACCGAGCACCTGCTGCGGGTCATCAACGACATTCTGGATTTCTCCCGCTTCGAACGCGATGCGCTGGAACTGGAAAGCATTTCGTTCAACCTCGCCGACCTCATCAGCACCTCGGTTCAGGCGTTTGCCCACAACGCACAGCAGCGCGGTCTGGCACTCGAACTGGATCTGCCGCCGTCGATGGAGGCGCTACAAGTCAAGGGCGACCCGACGCGCATCCGGCAGATTCTGGTCAACCTGATCGGCAATGCGCTGAAATTCACCGAGTTCGGCAGCGTGCGCGTCGAAGCGGACTTCACCCTCGCCAACCCGCAGCACATTTTGTTCACCTGCGCGGTGCGCGACAGCGGCATCGGCATTTCTCCGGACCTGCTGGAATCGATGTTCGACGCGTTTCAGCAAGCGGACAATTCCATCTCCCGTCGCTACGGCGGCACCGGCCTGGGCCTGCCCATTGCGCGCAACCTGGCCGAACGCATGGGCGGGTCGTTGCAGGCCCAGAGCAGTGAAGGACTCGGCTCGGTGTTTCAGCTAAAAATCCCGTTGCAGCGGGTTCAGCCGCCGGTGATAGAACCCGCGTCCGGCGCCATGGGCGAATTACCCCAGAGCCGCGACGCCTGTGTGTTGCTGGTCGAGGACAACCCGGTGAATCGCACCGTGGTCGAGGCGATGCTGCGCAGCCTGGGCTTGCAGGTAAGCGTGGCGGCGGACGGCCTTGAAGCGGTGAACATGGCCAGCCGGGAAAGCTTTGCGCTGATTTTGATGGACTGCCGACTGCCGGTCATGGACGGCTACGAAGCCACGCGCCGAATCAGACTGCTGCCGGGGCTGGCGACGTTGCCCATTATTGCCCTGACCGCCAATGCCCAGCACGGCGACCGGGACATCTGTCTGCAAGCCGGAATGAACGATTACCTGGCCAAGCCATTCAAACGTACTGATTTACAGCAGGTTTTGCAGCGATGGTTGACCATTAAGGCATCTGCGACTGGCGGTAAAGGATAAATTCCGGCAGTCTTGTGTGCCGATTCGACCCACGCCCACGCGCGGTCGAAAAATTTCAGTGCACAGGTGTACTTTCATTTCACCCGTGCTGTGACTTTCACTACAACGCAATAGTCTATGAGTAGGCTGCCAGCAGAGGGATGACCCGCTGGCCAGACTGGGTAAGTAACGCCACACCCTGCCGCACAGGATTATCGAGGAGTTCGCATGACCAAACAAAACGCCTTTACCCGGGAAGATCTGCTGCGCTGCAGTCGCGGCGAGCTGTTCGGCCCAGGTAATGCGCAATTGCCCGCCCCCAACATGCTGATGGTCGATCGCATCACCCACATCAGCGAAGAAGGCGGCAAGTACGGAAAAGGTGAATTGGTCGCCGAACTCGATATCAACCCGGACCTGTGGTTCTTCGCCTGTCACTTCGAAGGTGATCCGGTGATGCCGGGCTGCCTGGGCCTCGATGCCATGTGGCAGCTGGTCGGCTTCTTCCTCGGCTGGCAAGGCCTGCCGGGCCGCGGTCGCGCACTGGGCTCGGGCGAAGTGAAATTCTTCGGTCAGGTCCTGCCGACCGCCAAGAAAGTCACCTACAACATTCACATCAAGCGCGTCCTCAAAGGCAAGCTGAACCTGGCGATCGCCGACGGTTCGGTCAGCGTGGACGGCCGTGAAATCTATACCGCCGAAGGCCTGCGCGTCGGTGTCTTCACTTCCACTGAAAATTTCTAAGGGTATTCGCATGCGCCGCGTCGTTATCACTGGTCTGGGCATTGTTTCCTGCTTGGGCAATGACAAAGACACCGTCTCCGCCAACTTGCGTGCAAGTCGCCCTGGCATCCGTTTCAACCCGGAATACGCCGAAATGGGTCTGCGCAGCCAGGTATCGGGTTCCATCGATCCAAACCTGCCGCTCAAGGAACTGGTCGACCGCAAAACCCTGCGCTTCGTTGGTCAGGCGGCGGCTTATGCCTACGTGGCCATGAAGAGCGCCGTGGAAGACTCCGGCCTGACCGAAGAGATGGTATCCAACCCGCGTACCGGTCTGATTGCCGGCTCTGGCGGTGCTTCGACCCTGAACCAGATGGAAGCGCTGGACATCCTGCGCGAGAAAGGCATCAAAAAGGTTCTCCCGTATTACGTCACCCGGACCATGAGCAGCACGGTTTCAGCCTGTCTGGCGACGCCATTCAAGATCAAGGGCCTGAACTACTCCATCGCTTCTGCCTGCGCCACCAGTGCTCACTGCATCGGTACCGCCATGGAGCAGATTCAGATGGGCAAGCAGGACATCGTGTTTGCCGGCGGTGGCGAAGAGGAGCACTGGAGCCAGTCGTTCCTGTTTGACGCCATGGGCGCACTGTCCAGCAAACGCAACGACACGCCTGAACAGGCTTCCCGTGCCTACGACGCTGACCGTGACGGTTTCGTCATCGCCGGCGGCGGCGGCATGGTGGTGGTCGAGGAACTGGAGCACGCTCTGGCCCGTGGCGCGAAGATCTACGCAGAGCTGGTAGGCTACGGCGCCACTTCCGACGGTTATGACATGGTCGCTCCAAGCGGCGAAGGCGCCATCCGCTGCATGCAGCAGGCGTTGTCCACCGTTGATGGCACCATCGACTACCTGAACACCCACGGCACCTCCACTCCGGTCGGCGACGTCAAGGAAATGGAAGGCGTGCGTGAGGTGTTTGGCGACAAGGCGCCTGCCATCAGCTCCACCAAGAGCCTGTCGGGTCACTCCCTGGGCGCCGCCGGCGTTCACGAAGCGATCTACTGCATGCTGATGATGGAAGGCAACTTCATGGCCGGTTCGGCGAACATCGACGAGCTGGACCCAGCCGTTGCCGACATGCCGATCCTGACCAAGACCCGCGAAAACACCGAACTGAATCTGGTGATGAGCAACAGCTTCGGCTTCGGCGGCACCAACGCCACGCTGGTGATGAAGCGCTGGACTGGCAAGTAATCTGGTCAGTTGCAGACAAAAGGCGCCCTTCGGGGCGCCTTTTTTGTGGACTGCTTTTTTGTGGGGCTGACTTTAGCCGGGAGGACGTCGGTCGTCATGCCGCGACATTGATAGCGTCCAAACCGACCCCTTCCCGGCTGAAGCCGGTCCTACAACCGCACCGAAAGAGAGAGCGCCATCATGCTGACCATCATTCCCCGCGCCGAAGACGTCGAAGGCCAACCGATCCTGCGCCCCCTCCCCGCTGCGCAATGCCGAAGCGTGGGGCCTTTCGTTTTTTTCGATCACATGCTGGAGACCACCTACGCGCCCGGCACCGGCATGGACATCCGCCAGCATCCGCACATCGGCCTGTCGACGCTGACCTACCTGTTTGAAGGCGAAATCCGACACAAGGACAGCCTGGGCAGCGATCAGCACGTAAGGCCCGGCGAGGTCAGCTGGATGACCGCCGGAAGCGCCATCGCCCACATTGAACGCACACCCGAGGACTTGCACGCCAGTGGCTCTCGCCTGCATGGCCTGCAAGTCTGGCTGGCTTCGCCCAAATTCCATGAGCAAGGCGAAGGTCATTACAGCCATCACCCCGCCGCCACACTGCCGGTCAGCGACGCCATGGGTATTCGTATCCGCTTGATCGCGGGCGAAGGCTTTTGCCTGAAGTCGCCGGTGCCGGTGCTGTCACCCACGCTTTACGCCGAACTGAACCTACTGACGGCGACGACGCTGTGTGTGCCCCACGAGCACGAACAGCGCGCGCTGTATGTTATCGAAGGCGACTTGCTACTGGATGGCGAGCGGGTGCAGCCGCGCAGTCTGGTGGTGCTGGACGCAGGCAGCGAGCCGACGCTTTGCGCGGAAAGCGAATGCCATGCGGTGCTGATCGGCGGTGCGCCCCTGGATGGGCCGAGAAAGATGAACTGGAATTTCGTCGCCAGCGATCCGGCGCTGATTGAACAGGCCAGGGCGAAATGGGCGGCCGGGGACTGGCCGACCGTGCCGGGGGAAGTGGAGCGGATTGAATTGCCGGTGGGCAGCAGGCCGAAGCGCTGATTGGCCGCGGCCTGCCCGGACGCTGTGGGAGTGACCGGAGAGGGCACTCCCACAACAGTTAAAACATCACATCAGCCCGCGAACACTTCGTCCAGCAGGTTGTGCATCGAGGTAAACGCGCGCTTGGAAACGGTCGGGTTGTACATCTGTACGCCCGGATTGTTGGCGTGTGGGTCGGTGAACGAATGGAACGCCCCGCCGTAGCTCAAGAGTTGCCAGTCGACGTTGGCAGCGTTCATCTCGGCTTCAAATGCCGGCAGCTGCTCTTTTGGCACCAGAGGGTCGGACGCGCCGTGCATCACCAGCACTTTGCCCTTGATGTTGTTGGCGTCAGCCGGGTTCGGCGTGTCGAGCGTGCCATGGAAGGAGACCGCAGCCTTCAACGGCGCACCGGTGCGCGCCAGTTCCAGTGCGCAGCAACCGCCGAAGCAGAAGCCGAACGCCGCCAGCCGGGACGTGTCGACGGCCGCAATGGTCTGCGCAGTCAATTGATCCAGGGCGGCCTTCATGCGTGTGTTCAACAGCACGCGATCGTTCTTCAACGGCATCATGGCAGCCGCCGCTTCATCACCATTGGTCGGGCGTACTTGCTGGCCGTAAAGATCCGCCAGCAAGACCACATAGCCCTTCGCCGCCACGTCTTTGGCAATCTGCTCGGCGTCTTCGCTGACGCCCATCCAGTTAGGCGCCATCACCAGACCCGGTGCGGCCTGAGCACCTTCGCTGAAGGCCAGACGACTCTCGTAGCTCACGCCGTCGATGTCATACACGACGGACTGCACGGTCACATTGCTCATAGCGAACTCCTGCTGATAAGGATGGAGGGAGATTAAATGACAAAACCCGCCGGAGCGGGTTCTGCCGTGACGCGGATGTTAAACCGAGAGCTCGACCAACAACTTGTTCAAACGGCGCACGTAGGCAGCCGGATCTTTCAAGCTGTCGCCAGCTGCCAGCGCAGCCTGGTCGAACAGGATGTGCGACAGATCGCCGAAGCGGTCTTCATTCTGCTCGTTGTCCAGCTTGCCAATCAGCGGGTGCGACGGGTTGAATTCGAAGATCGGCTTGGAGTCCGGCACCTTCTGACCACTCGCTTCCAGAATCTGACGCATCTGCAGACCCAAGTCCTGCTCGCCGATCGCCAGAATCGCCGGCGAATCGGTCAGACGGTGAGAGACGCGGACTTCGCTGACGGCATCACCCAGCGCAGTTTTCAGGCGCTCGATCAGGCCTTCCTTGTCCTTGGCGACTTCTTCCTGGGCTTTCTTGTCCTCTTCGGAATCAAGCTTGCCCAAGTCCAGGTCACCGCGTGCCACGTCGACAAAACCCTTGCCGTCAAAGTCGCTCAGGTAGCTCATCAGCCACTCGTCGATACGGTCGGTCAGCAGCAGCACTTCAATGCCTTTCTTGCGGAAGACTTCGAGGTGCGGACTGTTCTTGACCTGCGCGTAGCTTTCGCCAGTGAGGAAGTAGATCTTGTCCTGACCTTCCTTGGCGCGCGACAGGTAGTCGGCCAACGAAACGCTCTGCTCGCCACTGTCGTCGGAAGTCGATGCGAAGCGCAGCAGGCCGGCGATTTTCTCTTTGTTGGCGAAGTCTTCGGCCGGGCCTTCCTTCAGCACCTGACCGAAGTTTTTCCAGAAGCCTTTGTAGTCTTCCGGCTGGTTTTTCGCCAGCTTCTCCAGCATGTCCAGCACACGCTTGGTCAGCGCCGACTTCATCGAATCGATGATCGGGTCTTTCTGCAGGATTTCACGGGACACGTTCAGGGACAGGTCGTTTGAATCGACCACGCCCTTGATGAAGCGCAGGTACAGCGGCAGGAACGATTCGGCCTGGTCCATGACGAACACGCGCTGCACATACAGCTTCAGGCCGCGCGGTGCTTCACGCTGATACAGATCGAACGGCGCGCGGGCCGGCACGTACAGCAGCGAGCTGTATTCCAGCTTGCCTTCGACCTTGTTGTGGCTCCAGCTCAGCGGGTTCTCGAAATCGTGGGCAATGTGCTTGTAGAACTCCTGGTATTCCTCGTCCTTGACCTCGGTACGTGGACGGGTCCACAGCGCGCTGGCACGGTTGACGGTTTCCCACTCTTCAACAGGCTCAGCGTCGCCTTCGACCGGCGCCTGCTCTTTCGGCAACTGGATCGGCAGGGCGATGTGGTCGGAGTACTTTTTGATGATGTTGCGCAGACGATAGCCGTCAGCGAACTCATCTTCGGCGCTCTTGAGGTGCAGCACGATGCGCGTACCGCGATCGGCCTTCTCGAGGGTGGCGACTTCAAACTCGCCCTCGCCTTTCGAGGACCAGTGCACACCTTCGCTGGCGGGCAGGCCGGCGCGGCGGGTGAACACTTCAACCTGGTCGGCCACGATGAACGCGGAGTAGAAACCGACACCGAACTGACCGATCAGGTGAGAATCTTTCTTCTGATCACCGGACAGGTTCTTCATGAAGTCGGCGGTGCCAGACTTGGCGATGGTGCCCAGATGAGTAATGACATCCTCGCGGCTCATGCCGATGCCGTTGTCTTCCAGAGTGACCGTCTTCGCGTCCTTGTCGTAGCTGACACGGATCTTCAGCTCGGCGCCGCCTTCCAGCAGCTCAGGCTTGGACAGTGCCTCGAAGCGCAGCTTGTCCACCGCGTCGGACGCGTTGGAGATCAGCTCGCGAAGGAAGATTTCCTTGTTCGAGTACAACGAATGGATCATGAGGTGCAGCAGCTGCTTCACCTCGGTCTGGAAGCCCAGGGTTTCCTTTTGAGTTTCCACACTCATGGTCATCAAACTCCAATCAGTCCACACAAATAGGGGTAGCTGCGCGAAACGCCGAGGGCGGCTCCGAGCAGCGGGTTGTCATCAAGGTGGGGGCTGGGGAGACGATTTCAAGGGCAGGCGTGCTGTCAGCGAAGAATCTTCACCCGCCGAAAATCTCCGGGCTGCAGATCTGTCGACTGAACACCGGACATAAACCACTAACCGCCTGTGATCAGCCGAGTTGTTACACCGCTGAGACGCTTATGTATTTATCCCGCCGGAACATGGAACTAACCTTATAACCGAATGCTCGAAGGCACGTTGATGACCAATAAGGAGAAACACCCCATGCGTAAATCTTTAGCTATTGCCCTCATGCTTTCTGCCACTCTGGGCCTCGCCGCCTGTGACAAAAAATCCGAAGATAAACAGCAAGATGCAAACAAGGCTGCCGAGCAGTCGCAAGAATCGATGCAAAAAGCGCAAGACAAAGTGAACGACGCTGCCAAAGAAAGTCAGGAAGCCGCTCAAAAGAACGCTGAAGCCGCTCAAGAGCGCGCGAAAGAAGCGAACCAGGCAGCACCTGCAACTAAGCAGTAAGTTTCCAGAGTTTCAAAAAACAAAGCCCGCATTTAGCGGGCTTTGTTTTGTCTGGTTGAAAAGATCGGCGTGTTTATTCTGCAACGCGCCGACCTTCCCCCTCAGGCCAGCGCTTCGCTGCGCTTGCCCAGCATGCGATCCACCACGAACGCGATGAACAGCGTGATCAGCGACGGGATCAGCCAGGCCAGGCCTTGCTCGCTCAACGGCAGATGGGCCAGCGCATCCGGCAGGTACACACCCAGCGCAGAACCCTTGACCGCATCCACCGCACCGATCAGGAACGCCACCAACATGACCGGCGCGACGATCCGTCCTTGCTCGTGCCAGAAGTCCTTGCAGAAGCTCAACGCCACCAGCGCAATGCACGGCGGGTAGATGGCGGTCAGCACCGGGATCGAGAACTGGATCAGCTTGGTCAGACCAAGGTTGGACACCAGCAGCGAAAACGCCGCCAGCAAGATCACCAGTGTCTTGTAAGACAGCGGCAGCACGCGGCTGAAGTACTCGGCGCAAGCGCAGGTCAGGCCAACCGCGGTGACCAGACACGCCAGCGAGATCAGAACGGCAAGGAAGCTGCTGCCCAGGGTGCCGAAGGTGTGCTGAACGTAAGCATGCAACACCGCAGCGCCATTGGTGGCACCGGCGGCGATGGCATGGCTGTCCGAGCCCAGGCGGAACAGGCTGATGTAGACCAGCGCCAGACCGACACCGGCGATCAGGCCGGCGATGATGGCGTAACGGGTGATCAGCCGAGGCGACTCGACACCGCGGGAGCGAATCGCATTGACGATGACGATGCCGAAAACCAGCGCGCCCAGGGTATCCATGGTCAGGTAGCCGTTGATGAACCCCTGGGAAAACGGCGCGGCGACGTAGGCAGGTTCGGCAATGCCCACCTCCCCCGCTGGCAGGACAAACGCGGCGATGCCGAGGATAGCCAAAGCGATAATCTTCAGCGGCGCAAGGAAGCGACCCACAGTGTCGAGCAATCGACCCGGATAAAGGGAGATCCAGAACACCAGCACGAAATAAACCAGGCTGTAGAGAAACAGTGCGAGGGGGCTTTCGCCGGTCAACGGCGCCAGGCCGACCTCAAACGACACCGTCGCCGTGCGCGGCGTGGCGAACAACGGACCTACGGACAGGTAGCAGACGGCGGCGAGAATGGTCCCGGCGACCTTGCCGATCGGGCTGCTCAACGCGTCCATAGCGCCGCCAACTTTGGCGAGCGCGATGACAGTCACCACCGGAAGGCCGACGGCCGTGACCAGAAAGCCCAAAGCGGCCATCCATACGTTGGGGCCGGCCTGGAGGCCTACGATCGGGGGGAAGATGATATTGCCAGCGCCGACGAACAGCGCAAACGTCATGAAACCCAGTGCCAGAATGTCCTGGCCTTTCAACACTTTCATTAAGGAAACCACACTGCTGAATCGGAATTAAGAAGAGGATTTCCCTGAGGGTGGGGGAAATGCTGCCCGCCCTTTTAAGACAGACCCTGAGCGCGCCGCCGCTCCTTGTGGGAGCCGACTGCACAAAACGGCGGCTAGCCTACCCTATTTGGCGCACCGATACAGGGCGGTACGACCGCTGAATGCACATTCGTGTCGCATATCAGAAATGTCTGACAGGATTGAGGCAAGAGCACGAGGCAAATCGAAACGCCGGAAACGCAAAAGCCACCCGAAGGTGGCTTTTGTTGATCAAGCAGTGAGACGAGGGCGATTAAGCCTTCTTCACTTCCCAACCGGTCAGCTCAGCCAGGGCTTTGCCGATGTCAGCCAGAGAACGCACGGTTTTCACGCCTGCGTCTTGCAGTGCAGCGAATTTCTCGTCTGCCGTGCCTTTGCCGCCGGAGATGATCGCGCCCGCATGGCCCATGCGCTTGCCCGGAGGAGCAGTCACACCCGCGATGTAAGAAACGACTGGCTTGGTCACGTGTGCCTTGATGTAGGCAGCCGCTTCTTCTTCAGCCGAACCGCCGATCTCGCCGATCATGACGATCGCTTCGGTCTTCGGGTCTTCCTGAAACAGCTTCAGGATGTCGATGAAGTTCGAACCCGGGATCGGGTCACCACCGATACCGACGCAGGTCGACTGACCGAAACCGGCGTCAGTGGTCTGCTTCACAGCTTCGTAAGTCAGGGTGCCGGAACGCGACACGATACCGACCTTGCCTGGCAAGTGAATGTGACCTGGCATGATGCCGATCTTGCACTCGCCCGGGGTGATGACGCCTGGGCAGTTAGGGCCGATCAGGACCACACCCAGTTCGTCGCACTTGACCTTGGCTTCGAGCATGTCGATGGTCGGGATGCCTTCGGTGATGCAAACGATCAGCTTGATACCGCCGAACGCTGCTTCAAGGATGGAATCCTTGCAGAACGGAGCCGGAACGTAGATGACCGAAGCGGTTGCGCCGGTTTTTTCTACTGCTTCGGACACCGTGTTGAACACGGGCAGGTTCAGGTGCGTGGTGCCGCCCTTGCCTGGGGTCACGCCGCCAACCATTTTAGTGCCGTAGGCAATGGCTTGCTCGGAGTGGAAGGTACCCTGGGAGCCGGTGAAGCCCTGGCAGATAACCTTGGTGTCTTTATTGATCAGGACGCTCATTATTTGCCCTCCGCAGCTTTGACGACTTGTTGAGCAGCGTCGGTCAGGCTGGTAGCTGCGATGATGTTCAAGCCGCTTTCTGCCAGTACTTTAGCGCCCAGCTCAGCGTTGTTGCCTTCAAGGCGAACAACCACCGGGATTTTCACGCCGACTTCTTTCACGGCGCCAATGATGCCTTCGGCAATCATGTCGCAGCGAACGATGCCGCCGAAGATGTTGACCAGTACTGCAGCGACGTTGGTGTCGGACAGAATGATCTTGAACGCTTCGGTAACGCGCTCCTTGGTTGCGCCGCCGCCTACGTCGAGGAAGTTGGCTGGCTTGCCGCCATGCAGGTTGACGATGTCCATGGTGCCCATGGCCAGACCGGCACCGTTGACCATGCAGCCGATGTTGCCTTCCAGTGCCACGTAGTTCAGTTCGAACTTGGCAGCGTGGGCTTCACGTGGGTCATCTTGCGATGGATCGTGGAAAGCCTTCAGCTTTGGCTGACGGTACATGGCGTTGGCATCGATGTTGATCTTGGCGTCGAGGCAATGCAGATCGCCGTCAGCCTTGATCACCAGCGGGTTCACTTCCAGCAGGGCCAGATCGTGGTCCTGGAACAGCTTGGCCAGACCGGTGAAGATCTTGGCGAACTGGGTGACCTGCTTGCCTTCCAGACCCAGCTGGAATGCCAGATCGCGACCCTGGAATGGCTGAGCGCCAACCAGTGGATCGATGGTCGCTTTGAGAATCTTCTCAGGCGTGTCGTGAGCGATCTTCTCGATGTCCACGCCACCTTCGGTGGAGGCCATGAACACGATACGACGGCTCGAACGATCGACTACAGCGCCCAGATACAGCTCTTTGGCGATGTCAGTGCACGATTCAACCAGGATCTTGGTGACTGGCTGACCGTTGGCATCAGTCTGGTAAGTGACCAGACGCTTGCCCAGCCACTGTTGAGCGAACGCAGCGGCGTCTTCCTTGCTGCGAACCAGCTTGACGCCGCCCGCTTTACCGCGACCGCCTGCGTGAACCTGGGCTTTGACGACCCACTCGGTTCCGCCGATCTTGTCGCACGCTTCTGCTGCTGCTTCCGGGGTGTCTACTGCATAGCCCTTGGATACTGGCAGGCCGTATTCAGCAAACAGCTGCTTACCCTGATACTCGTGAAGATTCATGCTTATTACCGTCTTCGTTAGGTACTGCGCATTCGGTGCTGCTCGTCAAAGCGTGCCGCACCACCTGTGACCGCTTCTCCCGGAGAACGCCGGTCAGGCATCAAGCCTGCCCTTCGCTGCCGGGAGTTCGAGTCCAACGGACCTTCCGCGGTAAGCCCTGGGAGCAGGGCCTACGACGGGCGGACCGTCGTGGTTATCTTTAGCGTTTTTTCTTGTTCTGGATGTGGATGGCGCCGCCATTCACAGCCAGTGCCGCTTCGTGCAGCGCTTCGGACAGCGTCGGGTGGGAGAAGACCATCATGCCGATGTCTTCGGCACTGGTGCCGAACTCCATGCCGATCGCGCCCTGCTGTACCAGCTCTGCAGCGCCAGGACCAATGACGTGTACACCCAGTACACGGTCGGTCTTGGCATCAGCGATGACCTTGACGAAACCGCCGGTGTCATTCGCTGCCATTGCACGGCCGCTGGCCGCGAACGGGAACTGACCGACGTTGACTTCCACGCCTTCGGCCTTCAGCGTCTGCTCGGTTTTACCGACCCATGCGATTTCCGGGTGGGTGTAGATAACCGACGGGATCAGGTCGTAGTTCATCTGGGTCTTGTGACCCTTGATGCGCTCGACAACCATGATGCCTTCTTCGGATGCTTTGTGCGCCAGCATCAGACCACGAACCACGTCACCGATCGCGTACACGCCAGGAACGCTGGTCTCGCACTGCTCGTTGACGAAGATGAAACCGCGCTCGTCGATGTCGACACCGCTGTCTGCAGCCAGCAGCTCGGTGGTCACCGGGCGACGGCCAACGGCCACTATCACGCGGTCGAAGGTGATGTTCTGCTCGCCGTCCTTGTCGGTGTAGGTCACGACGACTTCGTCGCCATTGACCTTGGAACCGGTGACGCGTGCGCCCAGCTTGATGTCCAGACCCTGCTTGGTGAAGGTCTTCTGCGCTTCCTTGGCGACAGCTTCGTCAGCGGCCGGCAGGAATTTCTCCAGGGCCTCGAGCACCGTCACTTTGGCACCCAGGCGAGCCCAGACCGAACCCAGTTCCAGGCCGATTACACCGGCACCGATGACGCACAGGCGCTCAGGCACAGCCGGGAATTCCAGGGCGCCTGTCGAATCGACGATGGTGACCTGATTGACCGGGGCCGGCGGAATGTCGATCGGACGCGAACCGGAGGCCAGAATGATGTTCTCGGCTTCGATGACTTCGGTGGTGCCGTCAGGCTTGGTCAGCTCGACTTTCTTGCCGGCCAACAGCTTGCCGTGGCCTTGCAGGGAAGTGACGCCGTTGGCCTTGAACAGGCTGGCAACCCCGCCGGTCAGGCCTTTGACGATCTGGGCCTTGCGGCCAATCATGGCAGCAATGTCCATTTTCAGGTCGTTGAGCGAGATACCGTGAACACCGAACTGGTTCTTGGCTTCGTAGAATTTCCAGGAGCTGTCCAGCAGCGCCTTGGACGGGATGCAGCCCACGTTCAGGCAGGTACCGCCGAGGGCCAGCTTGCCCTCTTTATCCTGATACTTCTCGATGCAGGCAGTCGTGAGACCGAGTTGCGCGGCCTTGATAGCAGCCACGTAGCCGCCAGGGCCAGCGCCAATCACTACCACGTCGAATTTCTGGGACATAGAAAAGAGTTCCTCTTTAGCTGCGAGCTTTAAGCTGCAAGCTACAAGCTGACCTGCGATGAACTGCAGGATCGGCTTGCGACTTATTCATTGATACCAACCGCGAGTGACAAGCTGCATACCGTACCGCTTCTGACTTGAAGCTTTCGGCTTGCAGCTTGACGCTGCTTCGTTAGATGTCCAGCAACAGACGCGCCGGGTCTTCCAGCAGGTTCTTGATGGTCACCAGGAACGTCACGGCTTCTTTACCGTCGATCAGGCGGTGATCGTAGGACAGCGCCAGATACATCATCGGACGGATGACGACCTGACCGTTGATCGCCATAGGACGCTGCAGAATGTTGTGCATGCCCAGGATGGCCGCTTGCGGCGGGTTGACGATCGGGGTCGACATCATCGAACCGAAAGTACCACCGTTGGTGATGGTGAAGGTACCGCCAGTCATCTCGTCGATGGACAGTTTGCCGTCACGGGCTTTTTTGCCGAAGGTGGCGATGCCGCCTTCGATTTCAGCCAGGCTCATCTGCTCGGCGTTGCGCAGCACCGGAACCACCAGGCCACGATCGCTCGACACGGCAACGCCGACGTCGGCATAACCGTGGTAGACGATGTCGGTGCCGTCGATCGAAGCGTTGACCGCAGGGTAGCGTTTCAGCGCTTCGGTCGCTGCCTTGACGAAGAACGACATGAAGCCCAGGCGTACGCCGTTGTGGGACTTCTCGAACAGGTCCTTGTACTTCGAACGCAGGGCCATGACTTCGGTCATGTCGACTTCGTTGAAGGTGGTCAGCATCGCCATGTTGGACTGAGCTTCAACCAGACGCTCGGCAACCTTGGCGCGCAGACGGGTCATCGGCACGCGCTTCTCGGTGCGGTCGCCAACGGCGGTCACAGGAGCAGCGGCTGCAGCAGCAGGCTTGGCGGCAGGCGCGGCGGCAGGCGCGGCGGCCGGAGCGGATTTCTTCGCTTCGATGGCAGCGACGACGTCTTCCTTGGTCACGCGGCCGTCTTTGCCGGTGCCTTTGACGCTGGACAGGTTGATTCCGTTTTCTTCGGCCAGCTTGCGGGCAGCCGGAGCGCCGATCGCGTCTTCATCACCGGAAGCAGCGGCTGGGGCAGCGGCAGCCTGGGCAGGCGCAGCAGCAGGAGCCGATGCAGCGGCGGCTGGAGCGGCCGCAGCTGGAGCGGCAGCGGCGCCGCCCTCTTCGATCGAGCCCAGCAACTGGTTCGACAGGACAGTGGCGCCCTCTTCGGCAACGATTGCGCCCAGTACGCCGTCAGCTTCGGCCAGTACTTCCAGAACGACCTTGTCGGTTTCGATATCAACGATCAGGTCGTCACGCTTGACGGCGTCGCCCGGTTTTTTGTGCCAGGTGGCAACGGTGCCGTCGGCAACGGATTCCGGGAAAGAGGGGGCTTTGATCTCAATAGCCATTATCTGTAATTCCTTTAATTCGGTTTCTAGTGCGCGAAGGCGTTAAACGGAGAACGCGTCTTTCAGCAGTTTTTCCTGCTGTTCGGCGTGCATCGAAGCGTATCCACAAGCAGGAGCAGCGGAAGCATCACGGCCGGCATACTCGAGAACGAGGTTGCGGTTGTGATTGCCGATGCTGCGGCGCAGGTGGTGCTGACTGCTGTACCAGGCGCCCTGGTTCATCGGTTCTTCCTGACACCAGACCACGTTGGTCAGGTTGGTGTAAGGCGCGATGGCCTCCATCAGGTCGTCTTCCGGGAACGGATAGAGCTGCTCGAGACGCACGATGGCGATGTCTTCGCGGCCTTCGGCACGGCGTTTTTCCAGCAGGTCGTAGTAGACCTTGCCGCTGCACAGCACCAGACGCGTCACTTTCGCGGCATCGAGGGTGTCGATTTCCGGGATGACGGTCTGGAACGAGCCATGGGCCAGATCTTCCAGGGTCGACACGGCCAGCTTGTGGCGCAGCAACGACTTCGGCGTTAACACGATCAGCGGCTTGCGCAGCGGACGGATCACCTGACGGCGCAACAGATGGTAGATCTGAGCCGGGGTGGTCGGTACGCAGACCTGAATGTTGTGCTCGGCGCACAATTGCAGGTAACGCTCAAGACGTGCCGATGAGTGCTCCGGGCCCTGCCCTTCGTAGCCATGGGGCAACAGCATGGTCAGACCGCACAGACGGCCCCACTTGTGCTCGCCGCTGGTGATGAACTGGTCGATCACGACCTGTGCACCGTTGGCAAAGTCACCGAACTGGGCTTCCCAGATCACCAGCGCATTGGGCTGAGTGGTCGAATAACCGTATTCGAACGCCAGCACGGCTTCTTCCGACAGGAACGAGTCGTACAGGTCGAAACGAGGCTGACCGGCGTACAGGTTCTGCAGAGGCACGTAGGTCGCGCCGTCTTTCTGGTTGTGCAGCACGGCGTGACGGTGCGAGAACGTACCGCGACCGACGTCCTGCCCGGTGATGCGCACGTGATGGCCTTCGAATGCCAGCGTGGCGTAAGCCATGGTTTCCGCGTAGCCCCAGTTGATCGGAAGGCCACCGACTTGCATCTTCTGGCGGTCTTCGTAGATTTTCTGGACCTGACGCTGGACCACGAAACCTTCTGGCACTTCCATCAGCTTGGCTGACAGTTCCTGAAGCGTCTTGAGGTCGAAACTGGTGTCGTGACGTGCCGTCCACGCGTGACCCAGGTACGGACGCCAGTCGACGAACAATTCCTTGTTCGGCTCTTTGACCAGGCTTTTGACCACATGCATGCCGTTGTCCAGCGCGTTGCGGTACTCGTCGACCTTGGCCTGAGCGGCTTCGGCGTTGAGGATGCCTGCGGCGGCCAGAGAATCGGCGTACAGCTCACGGGTGGTGCGCTGCTTGGCGATCTGCTGGTACATCAGCGGCTGGGTGCCGCTCGGTTCGTCGGCTTCGTTGTGGCCGCGACGACGGTAGCAGACCAGGTCGATGACCACGTCACGCTTGAACTGCATGCGGTAGTCGATCGCCAGCTGGGTCACGAACAGCACGGCTTCCGGATCATCGCCATTCACATGGAGGATCGGCGCCTGAATCATCTTGGCAACGTCGGTCGCGTACTCGGTAGAGCGCGAATCTTCCTGCTTGCTGATGGTGAAGCCGACCTGGTTGTTGATCACGATGTGGATCGTGCCGCCCGTCTTGAAGCCACGGGTCTGCGACATCTGGAAGGTTTCCAGCACCACACCCTGGCCAGCGAACGCAGCGTCACCGTGGATCGAGATCGGCAGGACTTTCTCGCCAGTGGCGTCGTTGCGACGGTCCTGACGGGCACGCACCGAACCTTCGACCACAGGTGAAACGATTTCCAGGTGGGACGGGTTGAACGCCATCGCCAGGTGGACTTCGCCGCCGGTAGTCATCACGTTGGACGAGAAGCCCTGGTGGTACTTGACGTCACCGGAGCCCAGTTCGACCTTCTTCTTGCCTTCGAACTCGTCGAACAGGTCGCGCGGGTTCTTGCCGAAGGTGTTGACCAGCACGTTGAGACGGCCACGGTGGGCCATGCCGATGACAACTTCCTTGGTGCCGTAGGAACCGGAGCGCTGAATCAGCTCGTCGAGCATCGGGATCAGGCTTTCGCCGCCTTCCAGACCGAAACGCTTGGTGCCCGGGTACTTGGTGCCCAGGTACTTCTCCAGACCCTCGCCCGCCGTGACGCGCTCGAGCAGGTGGCTCTTGATGTCGGCGGAATAGGCAGGACGGCCGCGCACGCTTTCGAGGCGCTGCATGAACCAGTTGCGCTGGTTGGAATCGACGATGTGCGTGAACTCGGCGCCGATGGTGCGGCAATATGTCTGCTGCAACGCTTCGACGATTTCGCGTAGGCTCGCTTCTTCCTTGCCGATGAACAGGTCGCCGGCACGGAATGTGGTATCGAGGTCAGCGTTGGTCAAACCGTAATGGTTGATCGACAGGTCAGCTGGCGCAGTACGCTTCCACAGACCCAGAGGATCGAGTTGCGCACCCTGATGGCCGCGCATACGGAATGCCTGGATAAGTCGCAGCACTTCAACTTGCTTCTTTTCATGCTCGCTGCTCACGCTGCCGGCAGAGACCGGTTGGGCGCGGCGCTGGTTTTTCCCCAGCAACACAAAATGATCGCGAACCGTAGAGTGCGATACATCGGTGGCAGTGCTGCCGTCAGCCGGCAACGTCTGAAAATAGGTGCGCCACTCTTCTGGCACAGCGTTAGGGTCGTGCAGGTAGAGCTCGTAGAGCTCTTCCACATAGGCAGCGTTACCACCGGAAAGGTGGGCGCTGTTCCACATGCGCTGCATCACGCTTTCTTGCATGCTTGGTCACCCTCGATTAGGGGACACCATCGGCGTCGATGCCAGCGCAAACTTGAAAAGTCCATGTGCAGCGACTTCAAGTCACTAGGGATCACGCAGATAGTCCGGGTACCAGCCCGGATGCCCCTGCTGGTTTCATTTCTTCAAAATAAGAGCTGAAGCCATACGACAACTGCTCAGGTTAAAACTACGGCGCCGGTTGAAGCCTGCGCCGCAGCGTTTACGGGTGCTGCAGTAGCGGGTGCTGCGATGTTACAGGTGCGGCAAACTCAGACACCGCTTTTGAGCAGCATGTTGCGCACGTGACCGATAGCCTTGGTTGGATTCAAGCCTTTCGGGCACACGTTGACGCAGTTCATGATGCCGCGGCAGCGGAACACACTGAACGGATCGTCCATGGACGCCAGACGCTCTTGCGTCCGGGTGTCGCGGCTGTCAGCCAGGAAACGATAGGCTTGCAGGATCGCAGCAGGACCCAGGAACTTGTCGGGGTTCCACCAGAAGGACGGGCAGGACGTGGAACAGCAAGCGCACAGAATGCACTCGTACAGGCCGTCGAGTTTTTCCCGCTCTTCCGGGGTCTGCAGGCGCTCGATGGACGGAGCCGGCGTGTCGTTCTGCAGGAATGGCTTCACCTTCTCGTATTGCTTGTAGAAGATGCTCATGTCGACGGCGAGGTCACGGATGACCGGCAGACCAGGCAGTGGGCGAACCACCAGCTTGTTGCCCTTGACCACGGCCGACAGCGGCGTGATGCAGGCCAGGCCGTTCTTGCCGTTGATGTTCATGCCGTCGGAACCGCACACGCCTTCGCGGCACGAACGACGGTACGAGAAGCCTTCGTCCTGCTCTTTGACCAGAGCCAGCACGTCCAGCACCATCAGGTCCTTGCCACCGGTGTCGACCTGGAAATCCTGCATGAACGGCGCGGCGTCCTGATCAGGGTTGTAGCGATAAACACTGACTTGCAACATGGCGGTCACCCTTAATAAGTCCGAATCTTAGGTTCAAAAGTCGGAACAGTTTTCGGCGAGAAGTTCACGGCACGCTTGGCTACGCGTTTTTCACCCGGGAAGTACAGGGTGTGGCACAGCCAGTTCTCGTCGTCGCGATCTTCGAAGTCTTCACGGGCGTGAGCGCCACGGGACTCCTTGCGATGCTCTGCGGCGATCGCCGTTGCTTCAGCGACTTCCAGCAGGTTCTGCAGCTCCAGCGCTTCGATCCGGGCAGTGTTGAACGCCTGGCTCTTGTCGTTGATCTTGACGTTGGCGATGCGCGTGCGCAGGTCAGCCAGCTGGGCAATACCCTTCTGCATGTATTCGCCGGTACGGAACACACCGAAGTAGTTCTGCATGCAGCTCTGCAGCTCTTTGCGCAGGGTCGCGACGTCTTCGCCATCGGTACGCGAGTTCAGGCCGTTGAGGCGAGCCAGCGCGACGTCGATGTCGGTTTCGGAAGCGCGACGGTAGTCGACGCCCTCGTTGAGCGCCTGCTCCAGGTGCAGACCCGCAGCACGGCCGAAGACCACCAGGTCGAGCAGCGAGTTGCCGCCCAGACGGTTGGCACCGTGAACCGATACGCACGCCACTTCACCGACCGCGAACAGGCCCGGGATGATGGTGTCGACGCCGGCGGCGTCCTGAGTGATCGCCTGACCATGAATGTTGGTGGCAACGCCGCCCATCATGTAGTGGCAGGTCGGTACGACAGGGATTGGCGCCACAGCTGGATCGACGTGTGCGAAGGTCTTGGACAGTTCCATGATCCCTGGCAGACGGCTGTGCAGCACTTCTTCACCGAGGTGATCAAGCTTGAGCATTACGTGGTCGCCGTCAGGACCGCAACCGTTGCCGGCGATGATCTCTTTAACCATCGAGCGAGCCACAACGTCACGACCGGCAAGGTCCTTGGCGTTTGGCGCGTAGCGTTCCATGAAACGCTCGCCGTGCTTGTTGATCAGGTAACCGCCTTCACCACGGCAGCCTTCGGTGACCAGTACACCTGCGCCGGCGATGCCGGTCGGGTGGAACTGCCACATTTCGATGTCCTGCACCGGTACACCGGCACGCAACGCCATGCCCACGCCGTCGCCGGTGTTGATCAGGGCGTTGGTGGTGGAGGAATAGATGCGACCGGCACCGCCGGTGGCCAGTACAGTCGCGTCGGCGCGAATGTAGGAGGTTTCACCGGTTTCGATACAGATGGCGATGATGCCGACGAACGCGCCGTCCTGGTTCTTCACCAGGTCAACGGCGTAGTACTCGTTCAGGAATACGGTGCCGGCTTTCAGGTTGGCTTGATACAGGGTGTGCAGCAGCGCGTGACCGGTACGGTCGGCAGCGGCACAGGTACGTGCAGCCTGACCGCCCTTGCCAAAGTCCTTCGACTGACCGCCGAACGGACGCTGATAGATGCGGCCCTGCTCGGTACGGGAGAACGGCAGCCCCATGTGCTCGAGCTCGAACACGGCTTCCGGGCCAACGGAACACATGTATTCGATAGCGTCCTGGTCACCGATGTAGTCGGAGCCCTTGACGGTGTCGTACATGTGCCAGCGCCAGTCATCGTTCGGGTCGGCCGAAGCGATTGCGCAGGTGATGCCACCCTGGGCGGAAACGGTGTGGGAGCGAGTCGGGAAGACCTTGGTGACGACAGCGGTCTTGTGGCCGCCCTGAGCCAGCTGCAATGCGGCACGCATGCCCGCACCGCCGCCGCCAATGATAATGGCGTCGAATGAAAGCGTATTAATGTTAGCCATGAATCAGATACCCCAAAGAATCTGCACACCCCAGACGAAGTAAGCGAACATCGCAATGCCGCACACCGCCTGAAAAAGGAAACGCACCACTGTCGCGGACTTGCCCAGCGCCATCGGCGTCAGGTAGTCGGTCGCGATGGTCCACATGCCAACCCAGGTGTGAGCCGCCAGGGCTACAAGGGCCAACAGGCTGAAGATGCGCATTGCGTTATGGGAGAAGAGCGCGTGCCACGTGGCGTATTCGATGCCAGGGTGAGCGATCAGGTACCCGATCAGGAAAATGAAATAAGCCGCGAGTACGACGGCGGAGACGCGTTGCGCCATCCAGTCATACAGGCCCGAACGAGAAAGGTTGGTGACGTTGGTTACCATATCCACACTCCTGCCAGAACGATCACCACCACAGACACGGCGATAACGATTTTAGAGCCCAGCTTGCCGCCTTCCAGCGTCTCGCCGATGCCCGAGTCCATGATGAGATGACGGACGCCCGCCACCAGGTGATACAGCAGTGCGGACAGAAGAGCCCAGATCACGAACTTGGCCAGCGGACTGGTCAGTCCCGCTTTCACCGACGCGAAGCCTTCCTCGGAGTCGAGCGACAGGTCCAATGCATAAAGCATGATGGCAATGCCGACGAAGAGGATGACACCGGAGATACGGTGAAGGATGGACGTGTAAGCAGTGATAGGGAGTTTGATGGTCCTTAGGTCTAGGTTTACAGGTCGTTGGCTTTTCACGGCTTTTTTTCACACTGAAGAGCCCTAACACTCAGGGCAAGTTGTTGGGAAGTGTACTGGTCAGGTACCCACTACCCAGGAAGTGACCAACCCCGTTGAATCGGGCCTGAAAGCCCCTGGCGGTCGGACGCCGAGTATAGACAGTTAGCCAACTAATGACAACGCGCAGACCCTGTCCCAAGGGTGGATTGCTTTAGCCCGATAATTGGCGTAAATGGCCCGTAATTTCGACGAAAACCCTGCGTTAAAGCCTTCTGCTACAAGACTTTTGGCAAATTGACTTTAGAATTTATCTCACTATAGTGATGCGGGCCCTGCGTGGGGGGTCTGTCTGATGATTTGAAGCATAATTAGGAGGCCACATGGCTGATAAAAAAGCGCAGTTGATCATCGAGGGCGCAGCCCCCGTCGAGCTGCCCATTCTGACCGGCACCGTTGGTCCCGATGTTATCGACGTACGCGGCCTGACTGCCACCGGACGCTTCACATTTGACCCTGGCTTCATGTCCACCGCCTCATGCGAATCGAAGATCACCTACATCGATGGTGACAACGGCATTCTCCTGCATCGCGGCTACCCGATCGAACAGCTGGCCGAGCAATCGGACTACCTGGAAACCTGCTACCTGCTGCTCAACGGCGAACTGCCAACCGCCGAGCAAAAAGCCGAATTCGTCGTCACCGTGAAGAATCACACCATGGTGCACGAGCAACTCAAGACCTTCTTCAACGGCTTCCGTCGCGACGCCCACCCGATGGCCGTCATGTGCGGTGTGGTCGGCGCCCTCTCGGCGTTCTACCACGACTCACTGGACATCAATAATCCGCAGCACCGCGAAATCTCCGCGATCCGCCTGGTCGCCAAGATGCCGACCCTGGCGGCCATGGTTTACAAGTACTCCATGGGTCAACCCATGATGTACCCGCGCAACGACCTGAGCTACGCGGAAAACTTCCTGCACATGATGTTCAACACGCCGTGCGAGATCAAACCGATCAGCCCGACGCTGGCCAAGGCCATGGACCGGATTTTCATCCTCCACGCCGACCACGAACAGAACGCCTCGACGTCCACCGTGCGCATGGCAGGCTCGTCGGGCGCCAACCCGTTTGCCTGTATCGCCGCCGGTATCGCCGCACTCTGGGGCCCTGCCCACGGTGGCGCGAACGAAGCCGTGCTGACCATGCTCGATGAGATCGGCGATGTGTCCAATATCGACACCTACATCGCCAAGGCCAAGGACAAGAACGATCCGTTCAAGCTGATGGGCTTCGGTCACCGGGTTTACAAGAACCGAGACCCGCGCGCCACTGTGATGAAACAGACCTGCGACGAAGTCCTGCGCGAACTGGGCATCACTAATGACCCGCAGCTCGAGTTGGCCATGCGCCTTGAAGAGATCGCCCTGACCGACCCGTACTTCATCGAACGCTCGCTGTACCCGAACGTCGACTTCTACTCGGGCATCATCCTCAAGGCCATCGGCATCCCGACCAGTATGTTCACCGTGATTTTCGCCCTGGCGCGAACTGTCGGCTGGATCTCTCACTGGAAGGAAATGCTCTCCAGCCCTTACAAGATCGGCCGTCCACGCCAGCTGTACACCGGCGAAGTGTCGCGCGACATCGTTCCGCTGGCCGAGCGCAAGTAACTCGACAGCCGCCACGACGACGCAAAAAAAGGCTGCCCTCGGGCAGCCTTTTTTGTGTGTGGCTTTAGCGTCTCAAGCGAACCGATCAGTTCTTCTCGGCTCGGTCCTTCAGCGCTTTCAGGGTATTGAACGGCGCATCCACCACGAACTTGTTCGCCAGCCAGGACGGCACGCTGCCGCCAGGCTCGGTGTGCACCTGATAGGTCACCTCGGTCAGGTTGTCGCCCTTGGGCACGAACTTCCAGAACCCCTCAACCTGCGCCACCCGCACAAAGCCCTTCTCTTCCGGGATGTACTTGGGCTCGCCTTCCAGCTCACGGGTCACGCTGCCATCGGCGCCTTCCACCGTCGTCACTTTCAGCACCGAATCCCGCGGCGTGACCGGCCACGGTGTATTGAACTGGGAGTAGGTCCAGGTCTTGTCGCCGTCGTGCTTGAGGATCTTCTGCAGCTTGCACTCGTGAATCCACGCGCAGGCAGCAGCTACGTCTTCCTGCAACGCTCTGAGCTTGCCGATGCCCGCCTTGATGGTGGTCACGCCTTGATAAGCCTTGTACTGCGATCCGGGAACTTCGCTGAGGGAGACCTTGATGCCCTCCTCGTTCTTCGCGACTTTCCACTCTTCAGCCTGCGCTGAAGCAGCCACCCATACAGTCAGTCCCAAGCCGAAAGCAATGCGGTACAGCGAACTCATATGGTGTTCCTTATTGTTGAAGTTCAGTCGCGCCTCGGGTGCGCTTCACGCCACCGATGTCATCTTTTCCCACCAGCCGATCAGACGGATTGCGTCCTCGGGGCCGGTACCGCACACCTCAGGGTCCGCCGCAAACTGACCACACACCGCCGGCCTTCCCGGCTGTCCAAAAATGCCGCAGAGCATATCCAGCGACAAGTGCAGACAGCGCATGCCCGCAGGCTTGCCGTCAGGCATCCCGGGAATCGGTGAGGTAATGGACGGCGCGATGCAGCACGCGCCGCAGCCTGGACGGCATTCCATGAAAAGAACCTGTGTGGCAGTGAGAACGATGGCCTGATCTTACGCGCTAAAACACACGTTTGAAATCGAGCGCTCTGACAGCGTCATGGGTTCATCACTTTTTAAAGGTGAAATCCAGCGCGGCGCCTTCCACGTCCTTGCGCGCCTCATTGCGCAACTGCAGGTCCATTTCGTTGCTCAGCAGACGGCCTTGCATCTGGAAGTCCGGATCGGCGTTCGCATCAGGGAACATCTTCGGAAGCAGCGGTTTGGCGCCGGCTGACGGGGCTTTGGCCTTCGACGCGGCAGTGATCACGTTGGACGGCGGGGTCAACTGTTTGACCATCTCGGGCGGCAGGCTCAGGTCCAGCGGGACTTTGTTGAGCTTGGTTTCCTTGACCATTTGAGACGCCGATTTGCTCTTGCTGGCCACCGGGGCGCGCCGCGCCACTTCGGCGTTATCCGCTTTAACCTTGGCGGATTTGGCGTTGGGGCCCGCTGTCTTGTCGTCAGCTGTTTTGGCGCTGGTGACCGTTCGCGGCGCTTCAGCCGAAGACTTGCCCGACGCAACAACCGGCACGGTCGTGATATTTGGCGCAAGGGTATGGACCGCTGGCGCGTCAGCCACAGACTTGTCCGGCAACGCAGGCGAGGGCTCAGGTCCGGAAGCAGGCTTCGCTGGTTCGGGAGACACGGGCGCCACAGCGGGCGCATCGGCAGGTGCGGCAGGCGCGGCAGGCGCCGAGGCGGTGGCTTTCGCCGGTGGCGTGGGCGCTTTATCGGCATCACAGGCGCTCAGCAACACCAACAACATCACACTTATACAACGCAGTGATTTCATAGTCTGAACGGCAGTAAGTAAGACAGGGGCCATATGCTGGCCCTTTGCACGGCGGCTGACAAGTTGCCTTGTTCGCCTCCCCCGATAGTATGGAAACCTGGCAACCCTACGAGTTCACCAGGATTGCCCGGCATCCTGGCACAACTGCTTGGCCAGCATGCCCACCGTCATCAGCGCCCTCTCTGCTTCCCGGTTCCACGGCAACCCGCAGTTCAGGCGAATGCAATGGTTGAACTGCTCCGTGTTACTGAAAATCAGTCCCGGCGCAATGCTGATGCCCTGCTCCAGCGCGCGCACGTGCAACTCCTGAGTGTTCACCCGCCCCGGCAGACTGATCCAGAGAATGAACCCGCCCGCAGGCCGGCTGATCTGCGTGCCTTCGGGAAACATCTGCTGCACCGCCAGCTGAAACGCGCTGAGATTTTTGCGGTGCTCCTGGCGGATAAAGCGTAAGTGCCGGTCGTACCCGCCGTTTTCAAGGTAGGACGCCACCGCCATCTGCGTCACGCTGCACGCTGAATGGGTGCTGAAGGTTTGCAGACGCTGGATTTCCGCCTGGTATTTCCCGGCGATCATCCAGCCGATCCGCACTCCCGGCGACAGGGTTTTGGAGAAGCTGGAGCAGTAGATGACATGGCCCAGCCGGTCGAAGGCCTTCAATGCCTTGGTCTTGTTCTGCTCGTACATCAACTCGCCGTAGATATCGTCTTCGATGATTTGAATGTCGAAGTCCGAGGCCAGGCGCAGCAGATGTTTCTGCCGCTCTTCCGGCATGGTGCTGCCCAAGGGATTGCTCAGCCGCGAAGTCATCACCAGGGCCTTGATCGACCACTGATTGGCCGCCAGTTGCAGCGCTTCCAGGCTGATCCCGGTGTTCGGGTCGCTGGGTATTTCGATGACTTTCAGGCCAAGCAGATCGGCCAGTTGCAGCAAGCCGTAGTACGTCGGGGATTCTGCGGCGATCAGGTCGCCCGGGCTGGTCAGCACCCGCAGCGACATCTGCAGCGCATCGACACAGCCATGGGTGATCACCACTTCCGAGGGATCGATCACCACGCCGGCGTCGCGCATGCGAATCGCCACCTGACGGCGCAGCGGTTCGAAGCCAGGGCTGAACATGTAATTGAACGCCCGAGGGCTCTGAAATCGGGTGACCTTGGCCAGTTGCTGATGCAACGCGCGCAGGGGCAAGTAATCGATGTGAGGGACAGCAGCGCCAAACGCGAACACCCCTTCCCGCCTCGCTTCGACCAGCACCTGTTGAATGATGCTGGCGCGGGTGACCAGACCGGGTCGCTCGACTCGCGCGATATCGGGAGTCGCCGCCGTGAGGGCCGGGGTTTGATGCACGTAGTAACCGGACTGCGGCCGCGCACGGATGAGGCCCTGGTCTTCGAGATTGGCGTAGGCCTGGAGGACGGTGGCATGACTGACATTGAGCTGGGAGCTCATCTTGCGCACCGAGGGCACGCGCTCGCCGGGCTGATACACGCCCCGGCGAATGTCTTCGGCCAGCTGTTGGGCAATACGTTGGTACAGCAACAGACTGGTCATTTCGCGTCCCTCGATCCCGTGCTTTGATCATGCGTGCGGCGATCGAAACGAAAGGATCACCGGAACAGTTCGGAAGTGTACGGTGACAGTTCCTGTTCCGGCTAGAGGGCGCGGTGTTTGAATCACCCGGATCCTGACAATCCCGTGATCCTTAACGAGGCGCGCTCAGATGGCCCTTGTCGTCGGAGAACACAATTTCCACACGACGATTCTGCGCACGCCCGCTTTCGGAGGTGTTTGCGTCCACCGGGTACTGATCGCCGTAACCCTCGACCTGAATCCGGTCTTCCTCGATGCCCAGATCAGACAGCACGTCAGCCACGGCCTGTGCCCGGTCTTTCGACAGCGCGAGGTTTTCCTGAGCGTCGCCGGTGCTGTCGGTGTAACCCTCGATGCGCACCACGCGCTTGGGATTGAATTGCAGGAACTGCACGACCTTCAGCACCGTGCGATTGGCCGAGCTTTTCAGTTCGGCGCGGCCGGTGTCAAACAGCATGTCGCCCAGGGTCATCACCAGCCCGCGCTCGTTCTGCTGCGTCGACAGGCTGATCACCTGATCTTCGGCCCACTTGCCCTGCTGCTGTGCGCCGGCCAGCTTGGCTTCACGCAGCGCCAGTTGCAGACGCTGACGTTCCAGCTCCAGCCGCGCGAGCTTTTCCTGATTCAACAGCAGCTTGCTGTGCTCCCGGGCGATCGCGCTGTAACGGCTGCTCAGGTAGGCGTAATGACTGACGTCGTCAGCGCTGCCGATGTAGCTCGACAGGCGCTCGGCCCTGCCCAGCAACTCGCCGGCGCGGATGACGTCCTTCGGCGCGCTGCGCAGAACGTTGGTGTCTTCCTTGACCTTCTGGTAATCGGCAATGGCGCCCTGCAGCGCCTGCTCACTGTTCTGGTGGCCGGCACAGCCGGCAAGACCGGCACTGACCAGCAAGAGGCCGAGACTGAGGCTTCGCGCAACGGCATTCATTGGCCAGCCCCCAACTGCTTGCGCAGACGCTCGAGGCGGATATTGACCTGGGCCACCTGCGCTTCGCTCTTCTGCGTCAGCACTCGGGCCTCGGCCAGACGCGCGTCCAGCTCGGCCTGTTCGGCCTGCATGCGAGCGTCCTTGTAGGACTTGTCCGCGATGTCGGCGCGAGCCTGGGCCAGCTTCGTCTGCGCTGTCACCAGGTCCGGCTCTTCATCCGTAGCACCGACTGCGGCGGCCTGGGCGACGGCCTGTTCGGTGAGTTTGAGTTGTTCGGTGGGCGCCGGGTCATTGGCACAGCCCACGAGGGCGGCAAGCACGACGGCGGCGAATACAGGCTGGATTTTCAAAAGAAAGCTCAAAACACATTCCTACTGATGGAGGGCGCTACCGGACTGCTGCAATTGAATTTTCCACAGGTCCAGATTGCGCGTGACGGCTTCACTGGAGCGACCGGAAGCCGCCAATTCTGTCATTTTTTTCGCCAGCTGTCCGCGCAGCCATGGATCGTTGCAGGCGGAGTTGAACGACAGCGCCAGATAGAACCCCGGCCGATCGAGGGGCATTGGCTGGGTTTGCAGGTCTTTGGCGACGTCCAGCGCCTGGGTCACGGCCATACCGGCATAGCGGCCGGCGAGGACAAATTCGACCTGTCCCGCCGCCAGCTTCTGAAAGGCCTTGGGGAGGCTGGCCTGCTTCTCCAGCGTCAGGTGCGCCTTGATCGCCTCATCGAATCCGGCGGTCACGCGGGTCTTTTCGGACATGGCGCCGGGATGGCCCTGCAGATCGGCCAGGGAATTGAACGGCTGTTCATGACCGTTGCGGGTCCAGACCATGATTTCGTTCTGGGCGATGGGCGGGTGGATGAAGTCCAGGGATTCCAGCTCGGCGCTGTTGAGCGGCGTGTCGGCGAGCATGTCCATGCGCCCGGTGCGCACCTCTTCAAGGGCCTGGCTGCGCTTGCCGCCATAAAGCAGCTCGACCTTGACGCCGATCTGTTGCGCGACCTCCCTGAGCAGGTCGGCATTGGCGCCCATCAGGTGCTTGGGGTCCTGCGGGTCGCGCCACAGGTACGGCGGGGCGTCAGGGCTGCCGGTGACGATCAGCCGGTCACACTTGCCCGCCGACCAGGCCAGCGACGGCAGCAACAGCAACCCGCCCAGCAGTGAAGCCAGCGTCTGCTTTGGCGACAACATGACAACGTCCTTTTTTGAGCCCATAAAAAAACCCGTCAGCTCCGACTGCCTGAGCGCTGGTTCATAGTGAACACGCTTGCGGCAGCCCGAACGAACGGGTTCTCTTTATAAGTCAGGGAAGTGGATTAAACCAGCTTCTCCAACTCCGGGATCGCTTCGAACAGATCCGCCACAAGGCCATAATCGGCCACCTGGAAGATTGGCGCTTCTTCGTCCTTGTTGATCGCGACAATCACTTTGGAGTCTTTCATGCCGGCCAGGTGCTGGATCGCGCCGGAGATGCCGACCGCGATGTACAGCTGCGGCGCGACGATCTTGCCGGTCTGGCCGACCTGCATGTCGTTGGGCACGAAGCCTGCGTCGACGGCCGCGCGCGAAGCGCCGACCGCTGCACCCAGCTTGTCAGCCAGGGTGTACAGGTGTTTGAAGTTGTCACCGTTCTGCATGCCGCGGCCGCCGGAAACGACGATCTTGGCAGCGGTCAGTTCCGGACGATCGGACTTGGCCAGCTCTTCGCTGACGAAGGACGATTTGCCGGCATCGTGGGCTGCGCTCACGGCTTCAACCGAAGCAGAACCACCCTCGGCTGCCACCGCATCGAAGCCGGTGGCGCGAACGGTGATGACTTTCACGGCTGCCGACGACTGAACGGTCGAAATAGCGTTACCGGCGTAGATCGGGCGCTTGAAGGTGTCAGCGCTTTCGACCGAGATGATCTCGGAGATCTGATCGACGTCCAGGTGCGCTGCGACGCGGGGCAGGATGTTCTTGCCGTTGGAAGTTGCAGCAGCCAGCACGTGGGTGTAAGCCGAAGCCAGCTCGACCACCAGCGGGGCGACGTTTTCCGGCAGTTGGTGCTCGTAGGCGGCGTTGTCAGCCACGAGGACCTTGGACACACCGGCGATTTTTGCAGCAGCTTCGCCGACGGCAGCGACGTTCAGGCCGGCGACCAGAACGTGGATGTCACCACCGATTTTGGTGGCTGCGGCAACGGTATTCAGGGTGGCGGGAGCGATTGCGCCGTTTTCGTGCTCAGCGATAACCAGGGTCGTCATCAGATCACCTTCGCTTCGTTTTTCAGTTTATCAACCAGTTCAGCAACCGACTTGACCTTGATGCCTGCGCTGCGGGCAGCCGGGGCTTCAACTTTCAGGGTCTTGTTGGTGGACGCAGTCGAAACACCCAACGCATCAGGCGTCAGCACTTCGAGGGGCTTCTTCTTGGCTTTCATGATGTTTGGCAGCGACGCGTAGCGCGGCTCGTTCAAACGCAGATCGGTGGTGACGATGGCTGGCAGCTTGAGCGATACGGTCTGCGCGCCGGCGTCGATTTCACGGGTGACGTTGACGCTGTCGCCGGACACTTCAACTTTGGAGGCGAAGGTCCCTTGGGCATAACCGCTCAGCGCAGCCAGCATCTGGCCGGTCTGGTTGTTGTCGCTGTCGATCGCCTGCTTGCCGAGAATGACCAGTTGCGGCTGCTCCTTGTCGACAACGGCCTTGAGCAACTTGGCCACGGCCAGCGAGGTCAGTTCGTCAGCGGACTCCACGAGGATGGCGCGATCGGCACCCAGTGCCAGCGCGGTACGCAGTTGCTCCTGAGCGGTGGTCGGCCCGATGGAAACGACGACGATCTCGGTCGCAACGCCCTTCTCTTTCAGGCGCACGGCTTCTTCTACAGCGATTTCGCAGAAGGGGTTCATCGACATTTTAACGTTGGCGAGATCGACGCCGGAGTTGTCCGCTTTGACGCGAACCTTGACGTTGTAGTCGACCACTCGTTTGACAGCTACAAGAACCTTCATGGATTCCTCGTTTCTCTCCGGTGAAAAGAAATCGCCAGGCCAGGCCCGGCGATGGGTACTCGTCAGTGTAAGGAACACCTGTGAAAACAACGTATTCACGGTTGCTGAATGCGGATGTCAGCAAAAGCGGCGACACTACGGCGGCAATCCAAGCCAGACGCCGATCGCCCGTGTAAACTGCAGCGCGCCGCCGGCCTGAGGCTGACGGTTGCGCGGGGCGATGCTCACGTTGCTTTTACCGGTGTTCTGCTACCGACGGTTCGTACGCAATCATCAGGGCTGACAGCCAACCCGTAGCCAGCGCAAAACCGCCCGTATCTTGACCGCAACGTCTAGTCGGGTCAATACGACATAAACGCCAGTCACAAGCCGCCTCACCATGATTTATCAGGGTTTCGGCCGATTCAAACAAACGTTTGTATTGGACCTGTGAGGTGGTGTAGATATAATGCGCGCCTTTGAGATGACACCCGGGCCAACGACCTTCCCGGTGTCGGTTTAGCCATCAATAAAAAAATACGCCGTTAAGCCTTGAGTAGGAGATAGCCTGTGGAACGCGAATTTATGGAGTTCGACGTGGTCATCGTCGGAGCCGGGCCCGCCGGGCTGTCTGCCGCTTGCCGCCTGAAACAGAGAGCCGCTGACGCCGGTCAGGAAATCAGCGTCTGCGTGGTGGAAAAAGGCTCCGAAGTCGGTGCCCACATACTCTCCGGTGCGGTGTTCGAACCCCGCGCCCTCAACGAGTTGTTCCCTGAATGGAAAGCCCTCGGCGCCCCGCTCAACACGCCGGTCAAAAGTGACGACATCTATGTGCTGACCGGTGCCGACGCCAGTCAGAAAGTCCCGGGCGCATTCGTGCCCAAGACCATGCACAACGAAGGCAATTACATCATCTCCCTGGGCAACCTGTGCCGCTGGATGGCGCAGCAGGCCGAGAACCTGGGCGTAGAGATCTACCCGGGCTTTGCGGCTCAGGAAGCGCTGATCGATGAAAACGGCGTGGTCCGCGGGATTCTCACCGGCGATCTGGGCGTGGACCGTGAAGGCAATCCGAAAGAAGGCCTGTACACCCCCGGCATGGAACTGCGCGGCAAGTACACGCTGTTCGCCGAAGGCTGCCGTGGTCACATCGGCAAGCAACTGATCAACCGCTTCAACCTAGACAGCGAAGCCGACGCCCAGCATTACGGCATCGGCCTGAAGGAAATCTGGGAAGTCGATCCGGCCAAACATCAGCCAGGCCTGGTGGTGCACACCGCCGGCTGGCCGCTGGATATCATGGGCACCGAAAACACCGGCGGCTCGTTCCTTTACCACCTGGAAAACAATCAGGTCGTGGTCGGGCTGATCGTGGATCTGTCCTACGCCAACCCGTACTTGTCGCCGTTCGACGAATTCCAGCGCCTCAAGCACCATCCGGTCCTCAAGCAGTATCTGGAGGGCGGCAAGCGCATCAGCTACGGGGCGCGGGCGATCTGCAAGGGCGGCCTGAATTCGCTGCCGAAGATGGTCTTCCCCGGCGGCGCGCTGATCGGTTGCGACTTGGGCACGCTGAACTTCGCCAAGATCAAGGGCAGCCACACCGCCATGAAGTCCGGCATGCTCGCCGCTGAAGCGGTGGCGGATGCACTGTTCGCCGGCAATGAGGGTGGCGACGCGCTCAACGGCTACGTCGAGGGCTTCAAGGCCAGTTGGCTGCATGAAGAGCTGTTCGCCAGCCGCAACTTCGGCCCGGCGGTGCACAAGTTCGGCGCGATTTTCGGTGGCGCGTTCAACTTCATCGACCAGAACCTGTTCGGCGGCAAAATCCCCTTCACCCTGCACGACACCAAGCCGGACTACGCGTGCATGAAGCTGGCGGCCGATTCGAAGAAGATCGATTACCCGAAACCCGACGGCAAGCTGAGCTTCGACAAATTAAGCTCGGTGTTCATCTCCGGCACCAACCACGAAGAAGAGCAGCCGTGCCACTTGAAGCTGAAGGATCCGAGCATCCCGATCAGCGTCAACCTGCCCAAGTGGGATGAGCCTGCTCAGCGGTACTGCCCGGCGGGGGTTTACGAGGTGGTGACCCAGGAAGACGGCGCGAAGCGCTTCCAGATCAACGCGCAGAACTGCGTCCACTGTAAAACCTGTGACATCAAGGATCCGTCGCAGAACATCACCTGGGTAGCACCGGAAGGCGCAGGCGGCCCGACCTATCCCAATATGTGAGGAATTCTGAGTAGGACCGGCTTTAGCCGGGAAAGCGTCAGCGGCCACATCGCACAATTGATGGTGCGCACGCTGGCCTCTTCCCGGCTGAAGCCGGTCCTACCGTGGGGAAGCTTTCGAGGTTCGGCATCACCCCTCACGCTGATATCTTCAGCCGCTCGCCCTCTTCCCCCGGATTGCGCTCGAAGTAGCGTTTGTACTCGCGACTGAATTGCGACGTGCTCTGATACCCCACCTTGTGCGCGACCTGCGCCACCCCCATGCCCTCGCCGATGAGCATCTGCTGAGCCTTGAGCAGCCGCACGCGCTTCAAGTACTGAACGGGTGACAGCAGCGTGCTGCGCTTGAAATGCTCATGAAAGGTCGAGGCGCTCATGTTTGCGCAGCGGGCCAGATCCTCGACGCTCAGGGCCTGATCGTAATGGTCGCGCAGGTATTGCAGCGACGCGGCAATGCGCGCGAAGTGGCCGGTCTGTTCGACCAGTGCCCGAAGCACTCCGGCTTGGGGACCGCGCAACGCGGCGTACACCACTTCCCTGACACGGGCCTGCCCCATCACTTGCGCGTCCAGCGGATCGTGCAGGCAGCGCAGCAACCGCTCGACGCTCTCGCGCATCGGCGCATCCAGCTCGGCGGAGGTCATGGACTCCGGCGTCTGCGCCCTGACCTTCACGTTCGGCGCCTCGCCCATGGTCTGCACCAGCTCGCCCAGCAGCGCGCGATCAATTGACACGGCGACGCCATACATGGGCGCTTCGGCCGTGGCGAAAGTCTCGCACATGAACGGCACCGACAACGCCTGCACCAGATAATGACCGGCGCCGTATTCCAGCGTTCGCGGGCCGAGGCGCGCGAGTTTGCTGCCCTGGGCGATGATCACCAGGCTGGGTTCATAGATCTGCGGGCTGCTGGCGACATAGTAATCCCAGGACATCGCCTGCACGCCCGGCACGAGGGTATCGACGAAACCCGGGCGCGGCGCCAGGGGCTTGATGAGAGAGACCAACTCGGCGTTGGCGTCGGAATGAGAAACAGGAGACATGGGCAGCCATACGGAGGATTTGACACCGCCATCATCGCAGATCAGCCCCGCGCCGGGTGAATCGATGTGTCAGGTTCGGAGGATCAGGCATGACAGGCGGAGGAATGACCATGGCCGGCGACGTCCCGGCTGCGGACAATGCACCGCCTCAACCGTCATCGTTTTTGCGAGGTTCTTCATGTACACAGCCATCGGTTACGCCGCCCAGTCCGCCACCGCTCCCCTCGCCCCCATGACGTTCAGCCGCCGCAGCCCGCGGCCGGACGACGTGGCCATCGAGATCCTCTACTGCGGCGTCTGCCACTCCGACATCCACCAGGCACGCAACGAGTGGGGCATCGCCGTGTACCCGCTGATGCCTGGCCACGAGATCGTCGGCAAGGTCACCGAAGTCGGCGCCAACGTCAGCAAGCACAAAGTCGGCGATCTGGTCGGCGTCGGCTGCATGGTCGATTCCTGCCGTCAGTGCGAAGCCTGCGCGCAGGACCTCGAGCAGTATTGCCTCGAAGGTCCGACCATGACCTACGCCACTCCGGACCGCGTCGACGGCAGCAACACCATGGGCGGCTATTCCAACAGCATCGTGGTCAGCGAGCACTTCGTCGTGCGTATCCCGGAGAAACTCGACCTGGCCGCTGCGGCGCCAATCCTGTGTGCGGGCATCACCACCTACTCGCCGCTCAAGCATTACGGCGTCAAGGCCGGCGACAAAGTGGGCGTGCTGGGCATGGGCGGTCTGGGCCACATGGGCATCAAGTTCGCCAAGGCCATGGGCGCGGAAGTGACGCTGTTCACCCGCTCGGCGAGCAAGGCTGAAGAAGGTCGTCGTCAGGGCGCCGATCACGTCATCGTCTCGACAGATACCGAGCAGATGAAAGCCGCTGCCGGTCATTTCGACTTCCTGCTGGACACCATTCCGGTGCAGCACGACTTGAACCCCTACCTGGAAACCCTGCGTTTTGACGGCGTGCACATTCTCGTCGGGCTGATCGAACCCGTCGATCCGGCGCTGCATGCGGCCAATCTGGTGATGAAGCGTCGTGTGCTGGCGGGTTCACTGATCGGGGGCATCGCCGAAACCCAGGAGGTGCTGGATTTCTGCGCCGAGCACGGCATCACCTGCGACATCGAGATGCTCGACATCAAGAACATCAACGAGGCCTACAGCCGCATGATCGCCGGTGACGTGAAATACCGTTTCGTGATCGATATGGCCACGTTGAAGGCCTGATCCACCGGTCGCCCCGCGCAATGCGGGGCGAACGGCGACACCACTACAGCGAGCGCTCGAGCCACTCCGGCTGGAGCGCGGATTCAGCATGGGGCGCCTCATCCGGCTCGGGCGTAGCGCTGGCCTCGGCGACCCCGTGGGCCAATGGCGCAACCTCGCTGGGTGCATGCTTTCGTCCCTTGACCACCGTCACTGTGGGCTTGGCGACCACCGCATTAGCAATCGCTTTCAGTGCTGTGGCCTGCTTTTCAGCGCGCAGGGTTGCGGGCGAAGGCTTCACAGCAGACTTGGCGGCCACTTCCGTTTGTGCGGCTGGCGAGCTGCCTCCGCCTTCGCGCTGGCGCAGCATTTCACTGGCGGCTTCACGCACCTTGCCCACGCCCTGCACCAACGTGAGACTTACGTGGATGTCGTGCTTCAAGTGGCTGATGTATTGCCGGGTCTCATCGATCTGAAGTTGCAACTCAACCAAAGCGGCCTCAAGCAGTGAGAGAGTGGCTCGCAACTTCGTCTGCTTTTTTCGTTTTGCGGTAGGCGTGGAGTCGAGACGGTCCCGCTGCTTGCCACGCTTTTTTTCCACCTTGCTGTGCTTCTTTTCGAACCTGGAAAGCTTCTTCTCAGCGTCAGCGAGGGCTTGTCCGCAGGCCTGCTCAAAATGCTCCAGCAAAAGGGTGGTGAGTTCCTGAAGCAGCAGCAGCGGTGTGAGCTGTATTTTTTTTCTACTCGCCATAACATCCCTCCTTCCCGAATCACGCGTGCCTTGGCCGGACGGCCGCTGGCCTCTGAACAATTAGGACCGCGGGTCGGGGTTATGGTTGGGTCAATCACAAAGCCATTTCTCGATCTCGTCAGCTGCAGGCACTTTCCGGGCTTCAACAGCGTGTGATTGCCGCCCGCTGCGTCAACGTTTCGCCCGTTCACCCCTTCCTGCTCTGCGCAGCGACACGCTAGCCGCCCAACTCGGCCGACAGCCGTGCCGCCGCGTCCTTGATCACCGGCACCAGGTCGGCCATTTTTTCCAGCGGCATGTACGGCACGGTGCTGGCGATGCTGATGCCAGCGACGATCTGTTTGCTGGCGTCACGCACCGGCGCGGCCACGCAGCGAATGGACGGCTCGTTGTCTTCCAGATCGAATGCATAACCGCCCCGCACGTACTCGTGCATGCGCGCCTGCACCTGCTCCCAGGTCTGTTCTTCATGGGCCGGCCACAGCGGGTTTTTGCCGGTGGTCGGCACGCTGATTTCGTACAGCCGCTGCCATTCGCTTTCCGGGCTGTCCAGCAGCAACGCCTTGCCGATGCCGGTGCGCGCCAGCGGCATGCGATGGCCCACCCGCGAACGCATCTCCGGGCCATTGCGCCCGGGATTTTTATGCAGGTACAAGACCTCGTCACCGTCGCGCATCGCCAGGTGCACGGTGTCGCCGGTGAGCGCCGACAGTTCGTCGAGAAAGGGTCTGGCCAGCACCAAAAGCGGCACTTCTTCCTGGGCCTGGAATCCCAGCTCGATCAACCTGGGCCCCAGCACATAACCCGTTTGCGGCAACACCCGCAGGTAACGCTCCTCCACCAAGCAACTGGCAAGCCGGTGGGTGGTGCTGCGGGTGGTGCCGATCAGCCGGGCGATTTCCTTGAGGTCGCGAGCGCCGCTGGCGACCGCCTGAATCACGCCCAGGCCGCGAATCAGCGTTTGCGTGCCGGTGGGTGCAGGGTCTTTGCCAGTGACGGCGGTGTCGGATGCATCTTGCATGGCGCGCCTTATCGAATCAGAAAACCGGCAACATTATCGTCGCCAGCCTTGAAGCCTGCCAGCGCTGTGCAGAATTTGCTCGGCGTCGGCGCAGGGTCATACCCACTCGATGCGTTCGACCTTGCCCGCCAACAGGATGTAGGACAACGCGCCGTACGCACGCTGAAAGCCCATCGCATTCTCCCCAAGATTCACCTTGGTAGCACGCGTCTGAGGGCAGATAATTAAGCCGTTTCGATGACCAAGGATTCCGCAGGCATGAGACAAAAAGTTCTGAGACTTTCGCAAAATCACCATGGCCGTGACTTTGTCGTAGGTGACATTCACTTCAAAACCACCGACTTGTACAAAGGCCTGCGCAAACTCGGTTTTGACAGCCAGACTGACCGAGTCATCGGCGTCGGCGACCTCATTGATCGCGGCCCGGGCGTGCTCGACGGGCTCAAGCTTTTGGGCGAGCCGTGGTTTTTCACCGTAATGGGTAACCATGAACAGATGCTGATTCGGGCTTACCGTGAAAACCCGGACGCTCGTTATGTCTCTCATGGGGCTGGTTGGTGGGCAACCGTCGCCGATGAGTCGAAAGAGATGATCATCGTCAAGCTTGAGACCCTCCCTGCCCTCATCGAGATCGAATCACCCCGTGGGGTCGTGGGCGTTGTACATGGGGATGTACCTAGAGGCTTGTCCTGGCAGGGGTTCGTCAACGATATCGACAACGCACAAGTCGAAGAAATAGCCCTGTGGGGGCGGGAGCGGATCAAAAAGCATTACCGTCAAGGCGTGGCCGGCGTTTGGCGTGTTTGCACGGGTCACACGTGGATTCCAGAGCCGTTACGCCTCGGGAACGTGCTCGCGCTGGATTGCACCGGAGGCGGTGACGGGCCTCTGGGGATTTACTGCGTCCAGGACGACACCCTCTATGTCGACGGTCTTTCCGTGGCGCTTGACCAAGCTGAAGTTTTCACGGAGTTGCTTAACGATCTAGAGCGCACGCAGGCAGAACTCAACAGCATGTTGAGTGCGAGCACGCTCATCGAATCCCAACGCCTGAGTCGTAAGGCTGAAGATTTGGCGGCTCGGGCGAATACTGCCTGGCTTGCACTGCAGCCTGAGGTCGAAGCGTCTCAGAAACTCTTGAATGAGCTCCACGGGCTCAGCCTGCTTGGCGGGGAGCGTAGGGTTCTGAAGCTCGAAGAATTGCGGTCTGGATACGAGGGAACCCACATTGAAGGATTACTGAACAGGCTGTTTTGCTAGACGCGAGCTCTATTGCTTCCCGACAGTATCCATAGATCTGCTCTACGATCCTTTCCCCATGCCAGCATTGTCGCAAGCCGTCGTTATACCCTTTCCTACAATGCGGCCAATACTTGAGGAACGGCTACGTCGGAGTCATCAAGTGGATTGTGGCGTGCCCCAAAATTGCTCGATCAACAAGAAAATTGGGCAGTACCGCCTAATCCAGTGTGTCTTTGCCATTCGCTTGCGGTGCTTTTGCCGGCCGCTTACGAAGTATCGCTTGCCGTGGTCAGCACTACGAAAAGTTGCGCCAGTATAAAATCATCGCGCCGGCAGCCCCTTCGCGCTTGTGCGTTTAAAACCCATTACTGCTCATAACGCAAATAATCGGAGCAAACCAGCAGCCAGAAGTCTCAGGAGCCCCGAGGTTCTCTGACCCCAAATAACTGGGCCATGACGCACCAAAATATAAAGACTACCCCCCTTGTAGCGATAATGATCACTTCAAAGCACCCCACTGTTTTGGGCACCCGGCATCACCTTCTCAACTACCACGGCTGCGCGGCTGCCGCTTGCTCAACAGCGAGACGCTGGCCAAGGATGATGTTCTGGCATGGCTAAGTAATGGCTAGGCTAGGGTTTGACTATTCATTATTTGAATACCTCTTTTCTACCCTCCCTGCCTGGCTCTCGTGACTGAGCGAAGCCGCCAATACGCCAACGCTAGATTAACTAAAAAGCGCGCTAGATTTTCGACAATGGAACTAAAAGGCCACTATCTCGCAATGCACCGTAATTGTGCCTGCTCCGTCTAGATGCCTCATCACAGCGCCTTGTGCCTTATTACCTGCCTGCTTAGTTACTATTGGCTTTGTATCAAATTTGAAACAAATAAGTTGCCATCCCCTGCGCAGCGGACTATTTTCTTACAGCGCTCACTAGGGAGCTAATAAATACAAAAGGTGTGCAGGGATGCGAAGGTTCAAGCCGTCCAATGCTGTCCGTTATTCCATTAAACCCGCAACCACGACCGCACTTTGCGCGTTGTCTTTTACCTTTGGCTGCTCGGCGTATGCCGACTATGCAGAACAGGGAAAGTTAGGCGACGCGGCCAGTTGGCGCTCGGAAGAATTTCAGAGCGACTGGGGATTGGGCCGTATCCAGGCTGATCAGGCCTATGCTGCCGGTATCACCGGCAACGGCGTAAAAATCGGCGCGATGGACTCGGGATTCGACCCCTCTCATCCCGAAGCCAGCCCATCCCGCTACCATGCGGTAACGGCCAACGGCACCTACGTAAACGGTTCGCCCTTTAGCGTCACGGGTGCCATCAACCCTAATAACGATACCCACGGCACGCACGTGACCGGGACCATGGGCGCGGCGCGCGATGGCGTCGGCATGCATGGCGTGGCGTACAACGCGCAAATCTATGTGGCCAACACCAACCAGAGCGATAGCTTCTTGTTTGGCCCGAGCCCAGACCCGCGATACTTCAAGGCGGCCTATGGTGCGCTGGCCGATGCCGGTGTGCGGGCGATTAACAACAGTTGGGGTAGCCAGCCGCCGGATGTGACCTACGCGACACTGGAAGGCGTGCAGGCTGCTTATGCCCAGCATTACAACCGGGGCACCTGGCTGGATGAAGCGGCTAACGTCTCGCGCAAGGGCGTGATTAACGTCTTCAGTGCTGGCAATACTGGCTATGCGAACGCCAGTGTGCGTTCTGCGCTGCCATATTTCGAGCCAGACCTGGAAGGCCACTGGCTGGCGGTGTCTGGCCTGGATAGCGCTAATGCCCAGCGCTACAACCAGTGCGGCATTGCCAAATATTGGTGCATCACCACACCGGGGAGGCTGATCAACAGCACCGTGCCGGGCGGCGGTTATGCGCTCAAGTCCGGTACGTCCATGGCCGCGCCCCATGCCACCGGCGCACTGGCGCTGGTGATGGAGCGCTACCCTTACATGAACAACGAGCAGGCCTTGCAGGTGCTGCTCACCACCGCGACCCAGCTCGATGGTTCGGTCACCCAGGCGCCTAATGGCACTGTGGGCTGGGGCGTGGTCAACCTGGAGCGGGCCATGCGCGGGCCAGGCCAGTTGCTGGGCACCTTCGATGCCACCCTGGGCGCCGGCCGAACCGATGTCTGGAGTAACGATATTTCTGATCAGGCGTTGATCCAGCGTCAGGCCGAGGACACTGCCGAACAGGCCGCCTGGCGGCAAACCCTGGTCAACAGAGGCTGGCAGAACGGCGTGGCCAGCACTGCCAGCCAACAGGACCAGACCGACTACGCCGTGGGCACCGCCCGTGCTGCGGCCGCGGCTCAGCGCCAGTACCAAGGTAGCCTGATCAAGTCCGGCGCGGGCCGATTGATCCTTGAAGGTAACAATACCTATCGCGGCGACACCCAAGTCAACGGTGGTGTGCTGTCGGTCAATGGCTCCCTGGCGTCCGCCGTGCAGGTCAATGCGGGTGGGACCTTGGGCGGCAATGGGCAGGTCGGTAACCTCACCGCGTTGAGCGGCGGGCAGGTGGCGCCGGGTAACTCCATCGGCACCTTGCGAGTGAACGGTGACTTAACCTTCGCGCCAGGCTCAACCTACGCGGTAGAGCTTTCGCCAACGGCCAGTGACCGCATTGTGGCCACCGGCAGTGCCACGGTGTCGGGGGCCAACATGACCCTGGCCCTGGACCCAACACCGCTGGCCTTGAATGCCACGCCTGGCCAGACCCTGCTTGGCCGCCAGTACAGCGTGTTGCAGGCCGCCAATGGTGTGAACGGGCAGTTCGCAGCGGTCACCTCTCACTACGCTTTCCTCGGCGGCCGGTTGGACTACGCCGCTAACGGCGTTGCGCTGAATATCGAACGCACGGCGGCTTTCGACAGCGTGGCGCAAACCCCTAACCAGGCAGCCGTGGCCTCGGCCGCCGAACAATTGGGAGCGGGGAACGCGGTGTATGAAAACCTGCTGCTCGCGCCAAGTGCCGCCTCGGCCCGGGAGAGTTTCCAGCAGCTGTCGGGCGAGATCTACCCGGCAGTCGCCACCCAATTGATCAACGACAGCCGCTATGTGCGTGATGCGGTTGGCGAGCGCCTGGGCGCCAGCGTGTTCGGTGCCGATGCCAATACGGCGGCGCAAGACAATGTGTGGTTCAAGGCCTTGGGCGCGTGGGGCAAAACGGATTCCCGTAGCGATACGGCTGGCTATACCTCGTCCATTGGCGGCGTGCTGGCGGGGGTCGACGGCGACGTAGGTGACGACACGCGCCTTGGCCTGGTAGGCGGCTACAGTGACAGCTCGGTCAATATGGGCTCGGGTACCCATTCCCGTGCATCGGTAGACAGCTACCATCTGGGCGCCTACCTGGGTCATGAGATCGGCGCCTGGCGCTTGACCCTCGGCGGTGCCTACAGCTGGCACCGGATCGATGCCCACCGCGATGTACAGGTCGGCGGCGCCAGTGGCCGGGAGAAAACCAAGCACGATGCGCAAACCGCACAGGTATTCACCGAAGCGGCGTACCGTATTCAGTTGCAGCCCGCAGTGCTTGAGCCCTTCGCTAACCTGGCCTATGTCCACCTTGGCACTGACAGCTTCAGCGAGAAGGGCGATGCCGCAGCACTTGCCTCCGGCAGCGATACCCGTGAAGCCGTGCTCGGCACGCTGGGTGCACGGGCGCTTAAAACCATCGCAATCAATGATCATCAGAAGCTGGACCTGTCCGGCAGCCTGGGCTGGCAGCACAACCTGAGCGACACCGATTCAGAGCAGCACATGGCCTTTGCGGCAGGCGGCAGCAGCTTTGGCATCGAAAGTTCGCCCCTGGTGCGTGACGCGGCCCTGGTGGGTGCCCATGCCCGCATGGCGCTGAGCCGTGAGGCCAGCGTTAGCCTGGACTACAACGGCCAATTGGCCAGCCGTGAAAAAAGCCACGGCATCGGCTTGAGCCTTAACTGGCAGTTCTAAACGCAAAGCGGCAGGGCGAGCCAAGCCGTCGCCCGCCGCTTGCATAAGGCTGAAGGTTTCAACCTACCCATTGTTGGAAAAAGAACGACGCGGATGCCAAGGCGGCATTCGCGCGGGGTTTTGTGTGCGCTAACTAAGGACAGTTATATCTATGAAAGAGCTATTCACCACTCGACAGGTTGCTGTCAGCTCCATTCGGCACGCTATTCGGCAAGCCAATCGCGCTTCTTGCGGCGCCCTCGCCTGTTACCTGGCCACCCTCGGTGTAGCCCATGCTGCGCCTTACGTAGAAGCCGGCCAGGCCGGGAATGTCGCCAGTTGGCGCAGCCCGGAGTTCACGGCCCAATGGGGGCTGGGCGCGATCAACGCCGACCAGGCCTACGCGGCCGGTTACACCGGCAAGGGCGTGAAGTTGGGGATTTTCGATCAGCCGGTGTACGCACCGCACCCGGAATTCGGCAGCCCGGATAAGGTGATCAACCTGGTTACCAGTGGCATTCGCGAGTACACCGACCCCTATATTCCGGTAAAGGCCGGCGACCCCTTCCGCTACGATGGCACCCCTACCCCTGACTCCAACGGCCGGCTGGGTAACCATGGCACCCACGTAGGTGGCATCGCTGGCGGCAACCGAGACGGCGGGCCCATGCACGGCGTGGCCTTCAACGCCCAGATCATCAGCGCCGACAACGGCGACCCAGGCCCGGAAGACGGGATTGTGCTGGGCAACGACGGCGCGGTTTACCAGGCTGGCTGGAACGCATTGGTCAGCAGTGGCGCGCGCATCATCAATAACAGCTGGGGCATCGGCATTACCGACCGCTTCGACCAGGGCGGTCGCGACCCGGCCTTTCCGCACTTCACCGTGCAGGATGCGCAGCTGCAGTTCGATCAGATCCGACAGATCCTCGGCACTCGCCCAGGGGGCGCTTATCAGGGCGCCATCGATGCAGCGCGCAGCGGCGTGGTCACCATCTTCGCCGCAGGCAACGACTACAACCTGAACAACCCGGACGCGATGGCCGGACTCGGGTATTTCGTGCCAGACATCGCCCCCAACTGGCTGACGGTTGCTGCCTTGCAGCAAAACCCGAACGCCGCGGCCGCCGGCACCACGCCTTACACCCTGAGCACCTTTTCTTCTCGCTGCGGTTACACGGCCAGCTTCTGCGTGTCGGCGCCAGGTACGCGGATCTACAGCTCCGTGCTCAACGGCACCAGCCTGCAAGACCTGACCGTGGGCTGGGCCAACAAAAACGGTACCTCCATGGCCGCGCCCCATGTGGCCGGCAGCATGGCGGTACTGATGGAGCGCTTCCCCTACATGACCGGCGCACAGGTGGCCGACGTGTTGAAAACCACCGCCACCGACCTCGGCGCGCCTGGCGTGGACGCACTCTATGGCTGGGGCATGATCAACCTGGGCAAGGCCGTCAACGGCCCGAGCATGTTCGTCACCGAGGCGGATATTCCCGCCGAGTTTCGTATCAGCGGCGCCTATGGCGACAGCCAGTTCGTTGCCAACCTGCCGGGCACCGGCGCGGTGGTCGATGCCGGTAAACCGACCCAGCGCCTCTGCAGCGGGCCACAATGCGGGCGGGACGTGTGGAGCAATGACATAGCCGGGCATGGCGGCTTGACCAAGCTGGGTATCGGTACCTTGGTGCTGACCGGCGCCAACACCTACAGCGGCCCAACCCTGGTCAATGAAGGGCGCCTGGCGGTCAATGGTTCGCTGGCCTCGGCGGTGACCGTCAACGACACGGGTATACTGGGCGGCAACGGCCGGGTCGCGTCCCTTGCCGCCAACCGTGGCGGTACGGTGGCGCCGGGCAATTCCGTGGGCACCTTACAGGTGGCGGGGGACCTTAACCTGGCGCCCGGGGCTGTGTATGCGGTGGAGTTGTCGCCCGCTGGCAGCGACCGCATCATCGCCGGCGGACAGGCTACGGTGAGCGGTGCGACCATGGCCCTCTCGCTGGAAAACGGCGCCGGCTTCACCACAAGCGAGGTCAACAGCCTGATCGGCCGGCAGTTCAACGTGCTGCAAGCCGCTGGCGGCGTGCAGGGCCAGTTCGGGTCGGTGCTGGATAACTACGCTTTCCTGGATGGCAACCTGGCCTACAGCGGTACGGGCGTTGCCCTGGCCCTGGAGCGCAACGGGGACAGCTTCGCCAGCGCCGCGCAAACCGCTAACCAGGCCAACGTAGCGGCGGCCGCCGAGCAATTAGGGGCCGGTAACGCGGTGTACGAAGAGCTGCTGTTGAGCCCTGATGCGGCTACCGCCCGGCGTGCCTACACCCAGTTGTCCGGCGAAGTGCATCCGGCCATCGCCACTCAGCTGATCAACGACAGCCGTCAGGTACGTGATGCCGTAGGTGATCGCCTGCGCGTCGAAGGGCTGTACGACCAGCCTGCGGCGGGCGTTGAAGGCAACAACCTGTGGGTGAAAGGCCTGGGTGCCTGGGGCAAGAACGCCGGCAGCAGCGACAGCGCCAGTTCAACCTCATCCCTGGGCGGCCTGCTCGCCGGTGTGGACGGCCTGGTGGCTGAGCACACCCGGTTGGGCGCCATGGTCGGTTACAGCGATACCTCGTTAGGCATGGGTGACGACACCCATTCCAGCGCCTCGGCCGATAGCTACCATCTGGGTGCGTACATTGGCCACGAGGAAGGGCCGTTGCGCCTGACCGCAGGTGCATCCCATAGCTGGCACCGCATTGACGTCAAGCGAGACGTGCAACTGGGTACTTCGGCCGACCGCCTGAAGGTCAAGCGCGACGCGCAATCGACCCAGGTGTTCACCGAAGCGGCCTATCGCCTCAACCTGCAGCCTTTGGCGCTGGAGCCCTTCGCCAACCTGGCCTATATGCACTTCGACAGCGACAGCTTTACGGAGAAAGGAGGCGACACGGCGCTCAAGGGTGATGACGACACCCGCGACACGGTGCTGTCCACGCTGGGCGCGCGTGCCGGTAGCCGGTTTAACCTCACCGATACCCAGAAACTGGACGTCTCAGGTACGTTGGGCTGGCAGCATAACCTGAGCGATACCTCGGCCGAGCAGCACCTGGCCTTTGCCAGCGGGGTGAATAGCTTTGCCGTGCAAAGCGTGTCCATGGACCGGGACGCCGCCGTCGTGGGCGCCCGCGCCAGCCTTGTCTTGAACCGGGATGCGCGGATCGATCTGGACTACAACGGCCTGCTGGGCGCCCGGGATAAAACCCACGGCGTAGGGCTGTCGCTGAATTGGGCGTTCTAACCGCAAGCGCTGCCTGAAAGCCTGCGCCAGCTCAGGTGCTCTTGCCTGATACTAAAAACCGTTTAAAGGGTCCACTTCGACCCTTCAAACGGTTCAATACCGATTCGGTGGAGCACCTGAGCACCTGCGCGAAAGATTGCTCTCTTCGATCTAGACCACCCCTCAAGCCCGGTCTTACCCAGGCCTTGACGGCTTCCATGCCTCTCTCAAGCAAATGTCCGTCACCGGGCACGTGATTGACGTCCCTCATTACGTATCGACAGGGTCATGACAACTCGATGCGTTCCACCTTGCCCACCAACAGGATGTAGGACAACGCCCCAAGCAGCGCCAGAACGGCGATGTAAGTGATCGCCGGCGCAAAGGAATCACCCGACGCCAGGAAGCCGATGACGATCGGTGTGGCAATTGCCGCCAGGTTGCCGATCAGGTTGAAGGTGCCGCCGGTCAGTCCCAACAGCCGCGCCGGGGCGAGGGTCGAGACCAGCGACCAAGTGATCAGCGTCGACGGCGGAGGAAAACTAGGCGGCAGATGGCGACTCAAGCAGTTATGTCTTTCATAAAGATGTTTAACCAAAGTCGCTATGATAAAGATCCGACAGCGAACTTCAGTAGCCATTGAGCACACAATTTTGGTCACGATGGAGAACCGTCGTCCCTATCGCGACCTGAATAGGTAATCTCAAACATGAATCAATATCGTTGCTGATAAATAAATTTTTCTTCGGTTTTAGAGGGGGAGAGATAGAAGCTAGGTTGCGCTTGATTGGATGAGTAGCACCAGGGCTATTAACAGAATAATCTGCACTGTCCAAGGAATTGTAAGCAGGTATCTGAATTTCACAGGAAAGCATTCAATGTCCTTCACATCCACCAAGCCCCCTTTTTCTCCAACACTTGGCATCCAAAGATAAAAATAAATCATATTGCAGCGCATAATCTTTCCCAAAAGCCCTGCACTCGAAAAGACCTCTTTATTTTGCTCGACAAATTTACAGCTGGGAAGACAATGTTCAAATTTCTCGGTATAGGCGTGAGCCACATAAAAAGAAATACACACTGTAATTACGGCGAATAAAATAATGATTGTCGCTATCAACCCGGGATCCACGTCTGTCATCGGCTTGTCTGCCTGTATAGATAGTCACCCATCATCTCACCACCTTTAGTTCCAAGCGCGCCTCCCGCCATACCTCCCGCAGCGCCTCCGATTACTGCACATGCTAATGCAGCACCTCCGCCTGTTGGTATGCTTAACCCAACACATATAATTCCGGCAATGCCACTACCGACCGAGCCACCTATCGCGCCAACACTCAAACTCCCCAGTAGCGAGCTACCCTCAACATACGTGGCTTTTTTGCACTCTTGCTCTCTGCCCAATGTACAAGCTTTATGAATCGACAAACCGGTGGATGCCACATCTAAAGCAGTGCCTATGTAAGCCCCTTTCTTTGCTAATTTAGCGGCTTTAGCGACGCCCGAGACCTTATCTGCATATCCAGATATTTCGCCCGTGTGCATGTAGCTGGAAGTGGATATTCCCAAAAGCCTTTTAATTGAACCTTCGTTACGTAATCCCGAACCGTAAGATGCCATGCTTGATAGCTGTTTATCCAGCTTCAAGAAAAGGGCGGTTCGTTTTGCATAGAACGTGTCACGGCCTGCCATAGAACCTGATCCAAGGTGATCTCTGTGCAATTTTTCTATGTCATCGAGTGTGGTCTTGATAGCGTCCAGGTGTTTGTTCCATCCCTCGGTTACGGCACCTACACCGGTTGAGGCATTTGAAAGAAGACTTTGCAATAATTCAAAATTATCAAGAAAAAAATCATCCGCGCCCGCCCCATTGCTGAGCAAGTCCGTATGGACTTGACTGGCCTTAGTCATCATGTAGGCTTCTTGGCTTGTACAGGAGGGGGTAGATGAATCACCTAGAATTACAAGCTCCCCCGCCAATACAACACTGCCTGCTATATGGGCATTAAGGACGTTGAATTTGGCTTTTGAGTTTTTGGAAAGCGGGATATTTGCCTTCAGAGTTTCGAAGTTTTGCGTTCTGGAGTTGATGAAAGACTGAACTTCGGACATATCATTGCCTCACGAATACTTCTTATTGCCGATCCGATCCCATCCGCCAGTTACGTTACCGCCGGCGAGACCATCGCTGCGTTTTTGCAAGGTATATGTGGTTTTGATGCGACCGTAATTCAGTTGCACAATTTCGATTGGCACGCCTGAACTAGCGCTTTGGGAGTAGTCCGCTATAATAACTTCTTCAAGTACTACTTCATAATACTTGAGTCTTTCGGTGCTTGCTCTGCAGAGCACCAGTTTCACCTCTTTGAGGTGCTGACCTGCACAGCTAGCCTCCATCAGCTTGCAACTGGCGCTGTCCAGGTATTTTGTGAAGGTGAAGTTGCTCATTGTGGTTCGACCGGAGGACGCGCCTCCTGAGGAACTGGCTGTGGCTGAAGTGCTTTGGCTAACGCCAAAGTTGTAGCCAGTGATTTCGATCCATTTGCTGAACTTCTCGTCCAATGCTTCGCCGGGAATTTCTGCGATCTGAATATAACCGTCAAAAGCCATGTGCACCTCTCCTTGGTTACATGTGCACCTCTCCTTGGTTAGCTGTAATACATAAGGTCAACTCCCACCCAATCGACAACCATTTTCGCGTCGAGTTCCGCAGGTCATAAACTATTTCCATTCAACCTTAAGGTGAGTTCAAAACCGTACGTGGCATCGGCGACTTGGTCGTGCACTCGTAGCTCGTTGGTGGGGAGCTTTTTGTTCAGAGGGACTGCTGACCTTCAAGGCACGAGACACCCACTCAGCACAGGCATCATCGCATTCTGCAAACGTAGATTTAATCCCTCAGGCTGGGTAGTTCCGCTAAGGGCTGTGACCGGGTAACCCAAGCGACGGCACAAAGCGCCAACCCGCTAATATTCAGGCTGACAGGGTTGAAAGCATCGACAAGGAGTGCAGGCTGCACCAGCGCGATATCCACAAGTAACCCTACTAAAACGATAGCGGCGATCGCCAATGACCAAACGTTCCGCGGTGCGAGCAGCAGTAAAGCTGCTAATGCCAGTTCCGCTATGCCTGCGCCGCGAGACAGCCAGGGAGCACCCTCCAGGCCACGGGCTCGCAGCAACAGTTGCTCCCCCGGACTAGGCGCAATCAGCTTCGGCACCAGCCCATGGTAAGCAAACATGAAAGCGAGACCGCCACGCCCCAGCCAATGTGCTTGGCGCAGTGCGGTCATGGCCGCGCCTTTAGAAAGCGACGCTCATGATCTTGAGTCGGCATCAGGCAGACATCGTACTGCCCGAATAATCTATATCGGTTGAGCGCGACCCGGTCATAAGACCAGTCCCGCAGCCACCGTGGAAATACCTTCAGCACTTGAAGCAGGGGCCACGCGCCCGGCAGCCGACCGATGACCTCAAAAAACGCATCCGACCTCACCCAGTAATGATGGTCGCGGATAACCGCCATTGTATCGAACATATCGACGGGTAAACCCGCCCAAGCCAGCAGCGCCTGACCTTCCTCCGATTGAACGGCGGCAAGCCGGACGCGGTGGCCGCGATCATACCGGATCAAAAACTTCGCCCAGCCGTTACACAGCTTACAGACCCCGTCGAACAAGACGACGGTTTCATCAGGCGCCAGATAGGGTGCGGGGGCGGGACGAGTCAGCGACGCAGGCATAGGCAGGACTCTAGGGCGATACAGTGGCGTCATTCTAGGCGGCAGCGAATGCGTCACCGAACTGTTGATCCATACAGTATCTGGAGCTAATCTAGCCGGAGAACATACGTACTCCTGACGGCAATCTTATGACCCATCCCACTCCGTGCATCGCCAACACCGCTCTAGACCGCGGTATGCCTACCGAACTCGAAAGCTACCAGCACCAGTGTCTGATGCTGTTGGACGAGCTGCAGGAAGCCTGGTCTGACATCCGAAGGTTGAAAGCTGATGCACATACCTTGATAGCCATGAACGAAGGCCTGAAGGCAGAGCTCAAGGCTTTGAAGGTCGCGGCAGCAGCGCAATCAATGGAGTGTGATGTCGCGTTGGTCGGGACGTCAGCTGGACAGCAAGCGCGGTGATTGGCGTCCGGTGAGAAAATGCAGATACTGCCACCAAGCCAGCCCATCATGATGGAAGCACTTAATGGCAAGGAAGCAAAAAAGCAGCCCAGACATGGCGGCCATGGCGACCTTGATATTCATATTGGTCGTGCTCATCGTAGCTGTACCACCCCGAATGCGGCTCTTGGTCGCGCTTTTGGCGGGGATCGCTGGCTTCATCTGGCTAGTGAAGAAGTCTATTCGAGCGTCATCAACCGGCCCTCCTCGCCCGAAGAATACGATCCTACCCGACTCAAAAGGTCAAACTACAACCTTGTCGAATAACGAGTCCAAATCAGAAACCAGTCTTGAAGTGAGCAACGCTAACGGTGCTCACTCGGATTTCCATGTGGTCAGGGTGAACTCGCCTGAGCAGCAGTTCACCATCCCCAAGCCCAAGCCCAAGGATGTTTTTCCGCAAGCTCGATGGATTGGCAAGGATGAAACCATCACTGTCGGCGGCCATGTTCTTCAGGGTGGCATGGTCTATTTTGCTGAGAAAGCAGATCGCACGTTCAAACAAGAGCCCTCGCTGATTAACGGCCAACTGCCTGTACAAGCTGCGCATGTCGATCTAACCGAAAAAATCACCGGCTACTGGCCCAGTTACAGCGGCATCTCGCCTGCAGCACGGCGTGGCTACCTGCAATGGCTGTCCGAAGGGCGAAGTACGCCCAATGTGGATATTGGCTACGTCTTCATCTTCTTTTACGGGCTTGAACGTCGGGCGGTCGTTGATTCGATCACGGACGATGTAGCGCGCTCGGAGTTCCCCACCATCGTCAGAGAGGTCAAGCGTCTAAGGGCACTTTACGGTGAGAACGCGTCGTTTCGAAATTACGCGTCGAATTTGCTCAATCACATCCAGCTCATGGATGTGAAGCCGCAGATGTACATAGGAGCACCGCCTCGTTTCGAATGCACCGACGTTGAAATGCCGATGTCGCTGCGGCTGGCATTGGGGCAAATGGCCCAGGACAAGCATCCTTTAAATGCTGCGTGGGCGTTGGCCTGGGCAAAATCAGACCCAAACATCAGCCGACGCACCTCAGTAAGTAGATGTGCGGATCAGTTTGAACAGCTTTTCGTGACGCGGTATTCCACCCGCTATCCAAACGGTCTTGTGCTCAACCAAAACAAGACCATGCTTAAAACGAGCTACCGCTCAGCCTCTTCTCGCTTGGGTGTTCCCGACATGGCGCTGGGCGACATACCGGATGTTTCCGTTACGTCGGCAACGCGCAAAAAGCTCCAGGGCATAGTCGATGAATGCACGCTTATCCTCGACCCATACAGCAGATACCTGGGTCGCAATCCTGGAGGGGCCTCCGATCTGGAGGGTATTTTGCAGCTGCCAGTGGCCCTCTGGCCGGCTGCAGCAAAGGATGTGATCGCTGATCTGCAGCGGCAAGTCGGCGAGGAGCATCTGGTCATGACCTTCGAGGATCTTGCAGGACGTTTTGGATCTGCAGGAGCTCTCCCGCGCGGAACAATCGTCGCCTTGGCGAGAGCATTCGAGTCCTTGAATATCGGCTTTGAGCCGGACGTACTGTCCGGCAGCCGTACTCCCAAGAATCTGGACACCATCGTATTGTTCGCGGCAGGTGACGATGATGCGAGCGTACGGACCACCTCGGACTACCACGCCGCAGCGGTGACGCTGGATTTGGCAAGTGCGGTCGCGGCTGCAGACAGGGTGACGTCGAGTGAGGAGATGGCTCAGCTCGGGCGGCATATCGACTCCTGGACTCATCTCGGCGCAGGCCATCTCAAACGGCTCAAAGCCCACTTGCAGATCCAGATTCTGCAGCCACCTACCCTGGCGAGCCTGAAGAAGAAGCTAAGCCCTCTGAACGCCGATGCCAAACGTGCCATGGCCAGGTTTCTCGCTCATCTCGCTCAAGCTGACGGAAGCGTTTCGCCGCAGGAAGTCCGGCTGCTGGAACGCGTCTATAAAACTCTGGAGCTGGATCCCCAGTTGCTTTACGGGGACTTACACGGCGCAGCCATCACCCCTCCTCAAAATATCTCCACGCCGCCCAGATTTGGTGCCTTGCCTAGTTCCGACCAGACCGGTGAGATGCCAGGCAATTCTGCCGCGACCCAAAGCTTCAATCTGGACATGGATAAAATTGCGCAGCTCCAGCGCGAAACGGCAGTGGTGTCAGCGTTGCTGGCCGAAGTATTCAGTGATGAATTTCCAGAACCGCCTGCCATCGTGGACAGCATCAATGATCAGCCCACTGACCATGCAGCGACCGTACATGGGCTCGACACAGAGCACTCAGCGTTTCTGCGAATGATCGTGTCACGTCGCGAATGGAGCCGCCAAGAGCTGGAAGATGTGGCCACTGATATGGAGCTCATGCTGGATGGCGCTCTTGAGCAAATCAACGACATGGCGTTTGAGCGGTTCGACATGCCAGTCTCTGAGGGGGATGACCCCATCGAGATCAACCCGGATATCCTGGAAGAATTAGCCCTATGAGCACGATACGCCCAAAGGATCGCGATGCGGTCATCCAGTCATTGCGAGCCGGTGTAGTCCCTCGTGCGGGCCAGCATCTTATTCAAGTGGGTCGAGCGGGTGAGCTCGACGCCCTTCTCAAAGACATAGATCGACTCGCTGACGGTGGCTCCGCCTTCAGGATTGTTGTAGGCGAATATGGGGCCGGGAAAACCTTTTTCCTTAACCTTGTCCGGGGCATTGCGATGGAGCGAAAGCTGGTCACAATGCACGCCGATTTAAACCCGGATCGCCGGCTGCATGCCTCAGGCGGACAAGCACGCTCCCTTTATGCCGAGCTTGCTAAAAACATGTCCACCCGGACGAAACCGGACGGTGGTGCGCTGCAGGGTATCGTTGAAAAATTCATTTCCCAGGCTAAATCGGAAGCGAAAACTCGGGGCGTCGAGAGCGAAGTCGTTATTAGAGAATTCCTCGCCGATCTCACTGAGATGGTGAACGGCTACGACTTCGCTGACGTCATTGCCAAGTATTGCCAAGGGTTTGAACAAGGCAACGAGCAGCTCAAGGCGGATGCCATCCGGTGGCTTCGAGGCGAGTTCACTACCAGGACAGATGCACGTGCGGCGCTCGGTGTCCGAACCATCATTGATGACGCATCGGTCTACGATCAGTTGAAGTTGCTGTCGCGGTTCGTACGCCTGGCGGGGTTTGGCGGCCTCATGATTTGCCTGGACGAGCTCGTAAATCTTTACAAGCTCGCGAACACCCAGGCACGCAACGCCAACTACGAGCAGATCTTGCGGATTCTGAATGACTCCCTACAAGGCTCGACCGAGGGCCTTGGCTTCGTCCTTGGCGGTACGCCTGAGTTTCTGATGGACACCCGGCGCGGACTTTACAGCTACCCCGCCTTGCAATCCCGGCTTGCCGAAAACACGTTCGCCAAATCTGGACTGATCGACCTGTCGGGGCCGGTCATCCGCCTAAGCAGCCTGACTCCAGAAGACTTCTACGTACTGCTTCAAAAGCTGCGCAACGTTTATGCCTACGGTGACCCGGACAAATACCTGATGCCTGACGAGGCGATCCCTGCGTTCATGGCGCACTGCAACCAACGGTTGGGTGAGGCCTACTTCCGCACTCCACGCACAACCATCACAGCCTTCATCAATCTGCTCGCGGTGCTGGAACAGAACCCTGGAGCGGACTGGCGTGCCTTGGTGGGGGCCGTTCAGATTGCCCAGGATGATGGCGGCAAGCAGGATTTAAGCATCGAGGCAGACGATGAGCTCACAAGTTTCAAACTCTGAATCCTCGTCTTTCGAGCGCCTGCACCCCGACGTTCAACAGTGGGTCTGGGCCCAGGGATGGACAGCGTTAAGGGACGCACAGGAATGGGCAATTTCCGCGCTGGTCGATGCTGATCGGGATGTGATTATCGCCGCCTCAACAGCTGCCGGGAAAACTGAGGCCGCATTCCTGCCCATCCTCACTAACCTGCTGGAGCACCAAGACCCAGCTGGGGCCGTCCTCTATATCAGCCCACTAAAGGCACTCATCAACGATCAATGGGACAGGCTGAGTCGACTCTGTGAGCAGTTGGATCTTCCCGTCGTCGCATGGCACGGGGATGTGTCTGCCAGCAAAAAACACAAGTTTCTCAGGTCTCCTAATGGCGTCTTGCTGATCACCCCAGAGTCGCTTGAGGCGCTGTTCGTCAACAGAGGCTCCAGCCTGATGGCCCTGTTCCAGAACCTGCGTTACATCGTGGTCGATGAGCTGCATGCCTTCATTGGCAGCGAGCGTGGCAAGCAGCTCCAGTCATTGATGCAGCGAGTCGAGCTTGTATCCGGAAAAACCCTGCCGAGAGTCGGCTTGTCCGCCACGCTGGGAGATATGTCGCTGGCGAGCGAGTTTCTCAGGCCCGGGCATCCAGAGCGGGTGCAGGTGATTGAATCGAAATCATCTGGCCAGAACCTTCAGGTGCAAGTGCGCGGCTATATGATGCCGCCGATGCAAAAGTTGCGTGCTGTCGAAGTACCGAATGCCGACCCTGATCAGAACCCTGAGGAAGAGGAGGAAGAAGACGAGTCCGGCTCCAGGCATGCCATCGCCGCACACATGTACAAGGTGCTGCGCGGCAGTAACAATTTGGTTTTCCCGAACAGTCGGCAGGAGGTGGAGTGGTACGCAGATCGCCTACGTCGCCTCTGCGAAATCAGCGGTATGCCCAACGAATTCCTGCCTCATCACGGCAGCCTTTCGAAAGACCTTCGAGAAGACACGGAGCGTGCGCTCAAAGCAGGCACACCGCCAGCAACCGCCGTGTGCACCACTACCCTGGAGCTTGGCATAGACATCGGCAACATCAAGACAGTTGTCCAGATAGGTTCGCCTCCATCAGTTGCGAGCCTGCGCCAACGCCTAGGCAGGTCAGGCCGCCGCAACGACGAACCCGCCACTCTCCGGGCCTACTGTCAGGAACGGGAGCTGACTGACCAATCTTTATTGTCAGACCTGCTACGCCAGAACCTCGTCCAAACCATCGCGATGATCAGGCTACTGATTGGCAACTGGTTCGAGCCGCCCAGGGCTGAGGGTTTGCATGCCTCCACCCTGGTGCAACAGATTCTGTCAGTGATCGCACAGCAAGGAGGCGCCAGCGCTGCTCAGCTATGGGGTGGCCTGGTAGAAAGCGGAACATTCAAGAGCATTTCCAAGGCTGACTTCTTCTCTCTACTGAAAGGTCTCGGCGAGAAGAAACTGATCGTGCAAGACAGCTCAGGTTTGTTGCTTCCAGGAGAGATCGGCGAACGGCTCATCAACCATTACGAGTTCTACAGTGCTTTCACCAGCGACGAAGAGTTCAGGCTGGTACGGGAAGGCAAACCGCTAGGCTCAATACCGGTCAGTCGGCCTTTGATGAAGGGCCAGCGAATCATCTTTGGTGGCCGGCGTTGGCGGGTACTGGATGTCGATATCGGAAAAAAGGTGATCGTCGTCACTGCCGCCCGAGGCGGTCAGCCTCCACAGTTCGACGGGCTTGGTGCCATGGTGCACGATCATGCCCGCGAGGAAATGCGCGCTGTACTGACCGAAACGACGCCCTGCCCCTTCATCGATAGCAAAGCACAGGAGTTGCTGAGCGAAGCCCGTAAATCGTTCAGATCACTCGGACTGTTAAATGAGTTCACGTATGGCTCTGACTCGAAAACTCATCTACTCACATGGCTTGGCGATCAAACCAACGACGCTCTGGTGCTAATGTTCCACCATGTGGGAATGGCGTGCGAGAGCTCAGGCCTTGCGTTGTCGGTTGGGGGTTCACAAAAGAATGTCGCTGAAGCGCTCGCCAAGATCGCTGAGCTAGATCCGGACGACATCGAATCACTGCTGGAAGGCGTCGAGAATCTCATCAAGGAAAAATGGGACTGGGCATTGCCACGCTCACTGCTTATGAAATCCTATGCCTCGTCTCAACTCAATTTCAAAGGCGCGGTCGAGTTCGCAAAGTTGTTCAGTGCTCGGAGGCTTCACGGTGGAAGCACGTTTGAAAGCAAAACCGTTCACTAGCGGTAGTGCCCGATTACTGAAGGCGATGGCTGCGGATACGGCGTGTGCGCTTTAGGTGAACGAGGGTGGGAAGTTTGGCGACTCAAACGACCGAAAGCGTTTCAGGCGTCGCTCTCTCACCGCCCTCACCTAACTCCGCCACAGCAAAAACGCTCCAGACCTGGAGGTTTGACGAGGTCGATGCAGATTGCGCGGCGGCGATGAGCGTCTGGATTGCGCCTTCAGGCAATGGCTCGCAGTAAATGCTGCAGACGCTGCGATGATCGAGGAGTTGATCGATTATATCGTTTCAGGCGACGAGCGCTGATGCATCTGGCTCACCATAGCGAGCCGCCATCTTTGATTGGTTGTTGGTAGTCATGAACACTCTCCAAAGGTCAACGGAGGCTATCAAGCTGACTCTCGGTGACCCTTGCAGAAGCAACACCAGCCCGAACGACCTGCGACTCCAGGAAGTAGTGAATATGCGCCCTGAGCGCAGCTCTCAACGAAATGCACTCAGGTAAAGGTTCGTCACAAGGCAGTGATTGACGCCCTCTTTACGTGTCGACACGGCCATCACAACTCGATGCGTTCCACCTTGCCCACCAACAGGATGTAGGACAACGCCCCAAGCAGCGCCAGAACGGCGATGTAAGTGATCGCTGGCGCAAAGGAATCACCCGACGCGAGGAAGCCGATCACGATCGGGGTGGCGATTGCCGCCAGGTTGCCGATCAGGTTGAACGTGCCGCCGGTCAGTCCCAACAGCCGCGCCGGGGCGAGGGTCGAGACCAGCGACCAAGTGATCGACGCCAGGCCATTACCGAAGAAGGCCAGCGCCAGGAAAGCGATCACCAGCGGGGTCGAGTCGACGTAGTTGGCGCCGATGATCGAGGTGGAAATCAGCAGACCGGCGATGATCGGCGTCTTGCGCGCGAAGCCGACGGTATGACCGCGACGAATCAGCCAGTCGGAAAAGAATCCCGAGCAGAGCACGCCGACGAAGGCCGCGAGGAACGGCAGCGACGCCAGCAAGCCGGACTTGATGAAATCCATGCCGCGGTATTTGACCAGGTAGGTCGGGAACCAGGTGAGGAAGAACCACAGCGTCGAGTTCAGGCAGAACTGGCCCAGGTAGATGCCCCACAGCTTGCGCTTGGTCAGCACGATGCCCAGATCCTGCCAGCTGAAACCGCTTTTGCGTTTCGAGGCATCGGTCTGCATGTCGACCAGGCCGCCGCCATCCTTGATCAGGTCAATCTCGCCCTGATTGATGCCTTTGAAATCGCGGGGCTCGCGATAAACCATGTACCAGATCGCCGCCCAGAGCACGCCGACGCCGCCGGTGGCCACGAACACCATGTGCCAGCCGTAGCGGGTCTGCAACCACGCGAGCACAGGGGTCAGGAAGGCCAGGCCGACGAACTGGCCGGAGGTGTAAAAGCCGACGGCGGTGGCGCGTTCTTTTTCAGGAAACCAGGCGGTGACGACGCGGCTGTTGATTGGATAGGCCGGGGCCTCCAGCGCGCCGACGGCCATGCGCAAAATGAACAGGCCGATGAAGCTGCCAACGAAGCCGAGAAAAATGGTCGCAATGGACCACAGCGCCAGTGCCACGGTGTAGAGAATGCGCGGCGGAACTCGATCCACCAGCCAGCCGCCGGGCAGTTGCATGGCGGCGTAGGTCCAGCCGAACGCGGAGAAGATCAGGCCGACGTGCACCGGATCGATGCCCAGCTCGCTGGTCAGTGCGGGCGCGGCGATGGACAGGTTGCTGCGGTCGAGGTAGTTGATCACCACGGTGATGAACAGCAGCACCATGATGAAGAAGCGTTTGCGGGTCGGCGTGGCGGTGGTCGCCCGCGCTTGGGAAGCAGTCTGTGTGCGCAAGGGAAGTGCCTCTTTTTATGGTTATCTGAGGTCTGGAGTTTTTTTGGTGTAAATGAGCCGTGAAAAGCTTCGTGAGCAAGCTCACTCCCACGTGAGGGTCAGCGCCCTCGACATCAGGGTCAGCCACAGTCCCTGTGGGAGCGAGCTTGCTCGCGAATGATTGTTCCCACGCAGAGCGCGGGAACGATCGAGTCAGCACAGACGGATCACCACTCGGCAAAGCTGCCGTCGGCGTGGCGCCAGATCGGGTTGCGCCAGCGGTGGCCGATGGCGGCGCGTTCCTTGACGTACTCTTCGTTGATCTCGATGCCCAGGCCCGGCCCGTTCGGGATCTTCACCATGCCTTTGTCGTAGTCGAAGACTTCGGGGTTCTTGATGTAGTCGAGCAGGTCGTTGCTTTCGTTGTAGTGAATGCCCAGGCTCTGCTCCTGAATGAACGCGTTGTAGCAAACGGCGTCCAGCTGCAGGCACGCCGCCAGCGCGATCGGACCCAGCGGGCAATGCAGGGCCAGCGCCACGTCATAGGCTTCGGCCATGTTGGCGATCTTGCGGGTTTCGGTGATACCGCCGGCGTGGGAAGCATCCGGCTGGATGATGTCGACGTAACCTTCGCTCAACACGCGTTTGAAATCCCAACGGGAGAACAGACGCTCGCCCAGGGCAATCGGCGTGCTGGTCAGCGGCGCCAGTTCCTTCAGCGCTTCGTAGTTCTCGCTGAGCACCGGCTCTTCGATGAACATCAGCTTGTACGGGTCCAGCTCTTTCATCAGCACTTTAGCCATCGGCTTGTGCACGCGACCGTGGAAGTCGACGCCGATGCCCACGTTCGGGCCCACGGCATCACGCACGGCGGCAACGTTGGCCAGGGCCAGGTCGACCTTGTCGAAGGTGTCGAGGAACTGCAGCTCTTCGGTGCCGTTCATTTTCACCGCAGTGAACCCACGCTCCACCGCTTCTTTTGCCGCGCGTGCGGTGTCCGCCGGACGGTCGCCGCCGATCCACGAGTACACCCGAATCTTGTCGCGCACTTGGCCGCCGAGCAGGTCGCTGACCGACACGCCCAGCGCCTTACCCTTGATGTCCCACAGCGCCTGATCGATGCCCGCCAGCGCGCTCATGTGGATGGCGCCGCCCCGGTAGAAGCCGCCGCGATAGAGGACGGTCCAGATGTCTTCGATGTTGCGCGGGTCTTTGCCGATCAAATAGTCGGACAGTTCCTCAACCGCTGCAGCCACGGTGTGCGCGCGGCCCTCGACCACAGGCTCGCCCCAACCGGTGAAGCCCTGGTCGGTTTCGACTTTCAGGAAGCACCAGCGCGGCGGAACGATGTAAGTCGTGAGTTTGGTGATTTTCATGTCTTGTCTCTCTTATTCAAATACACATGCTCGATGGCGCAACGAGCGCGTCAGTCACTGGTTGTTGGCAGGCTTGTGCTGGTTCCAGGCGTCCACGTAGGCCTTGGCGCTCTTGGCCACGTCCTCGGCGCTCATGCCCGGCTTGAACAGCCCCGAACCCAGGCCGAAACCGGACACGCCGGCGTCGAGGAAGACTTTCATGTTGTCCGGGGTGATGCCGCCCACCGGAATCAACGCCGTGCCGGCCGGCAACACCGCCAGCCAGGCCTTGACCACCGCCGGGCCCATTTGCTCGGCAGGGAACATCTTCAGTACGTCGGCGCCTTCGGCCAGCGCCGCGAAGGCCTCGGTCGGTGTCGCCACGCCCGGAGACAGGAACAGGCCTTCGGCCTTGGCTGCGCGCAGCACCTTCGGATCGCTGTGGGGCATGACGATGACCTGACCGCCGGCTTCCTTGACCTGGCGTACTTGCTCCGGCGTCAGCACCGTGCCCGCACCAATCAGGCAATCGGCGGGCAGGCTCTGACGCAGCAGGCGGATGCTGTCGTACGGCTGCGGGGAATTGAGCGGCACTTCGATGACGCGGAAACCGGCGGTGTACAGGACATCACCGATGGCCGGCGCTTCTTCGGGGCGCAGGCCGCGCAGAATCGCGACCAGGCCGTTTTGCACGAGGGCTTGCTTGAGCATGTCAGTTCTCTACGTGAAGGGGCCGGGCAGCGGCCGAAGAGGAGGATTGACTCAGACCGGCCTGCACCGCGACCTGCCAGAGACCACGCTCGGTGGCCTGCTCCGCCAAGGTCACTTGGGCAAAATCGTTGGCATCGAGGGCGCGCCGGTAGCGGGCGATCAGCGCGTCGCTGCCGATCAGGATCACGTCAGGCAATTGCGCGTCGGTCTGGCGCAGCAGTTGCGCCAGCGCGACGATTTCATGGCCGATCAACAGGCCTGACAAGTAATCGGATTGCGCGGTACCGGACAGCACGCCGGTCAAGCCGAGCGTACGGCAACTGAAGATGGTCGACAGCGGACCCGCCGCGCCATTGGCCGACCGCGACACCGCCACGCCTCGGTCAAACGCTTCAGCGTCGAAGGTCTCGCTGCGCTGCACCGTGCGGCCAAGAATGGTGTGGCTGGACAGCGCGGCGTAGACCTCGCCGGTCATGAAGGTGTCGAAATGCTCGATTCGGCCGTCCACCGCCCTCACCCACTTCGAGTGGCTGCCAGGCAGGCCGATCAACAAGGGTTTGGCGGCTTCGCTGGCGGGCAACGAGTCGAGAATGCCGAGGACCTGGGTTTCTTCGCCGCGCATCACGTTGGGCAGCTCGGAGCGCTGCAGGATGCCGGGAATGATGTGAACGTCGACGCCGCGCACGCTGCGCACCGTGACCAGCGCAGAACTGAGCGCTGCGACGCTGGCGGGCGTCTGCTGATAGACCGCTTCGCGCCAGCCCTGGGCGCTGCCGACCATGCCGCAGGCGATCACCGGCAGCGTTGGTTCGGCGTCGAGCCAGTCGCCGCAGGCTTCGTCAAAAGCCAGTTCGAAGCCGTTGGAAACCTGCTGCCCGCCAATCGAACGGGGTGTCGATGGCAGCTGCATGATGCCCGCGCTGAGCGAACGTTGTTCCAGTACCCGGCCGTGTTCGCCGAGTCGATACGCGCGAAGGGAGGTCGTCCCCCAATCGAGCGCGATCAATTGCGCCTGCATGGCTTCACCTGATTGTTATTAATGAGTGAATGCGGGGCGAACTATAAACCTGTTGCGCTGGCAATCTCAATATATAACGGTCAATCCCATATATTGGGATTTCCTGACAGTAGGGTGTCGATGATTGCTGTTCCGAACGGGCTTACGGTTCGGGCATACTGCTGTCCGTGGCTGGCAAAACTTTCACGAACACCGTGTTAGCGTCGGCGTCGAAACAGCTGTGCCTCACCTCCTGTTTTCTGCTCCAACCACTCATCGGCCTCAGCGACGAAGGTGGTAACTTTCCTGTCTGTCCCTGCCATTGCCTGCCCTGCACACCTGCTGGCGCCTGCTCGCGTGCCCGCACGCCTGACTCATCTGAAAAAGGATCCTCACGATGAAGCGATTCGTCGCGCTCGACAGCCTGCGCGGTCTCTGCGCCCTGACCGTGATCGTTCATCACTCGCACATCGAGCGAAGCCTCACGGAGCTGTCGTTTTTCCGTAATGCCAGCCAGTTCGCCGGTCTGTTCTTCGCCCTGAGCGGTTTTCTGATTTACCGGCGCTACGTCGGCACGCTGAATACCTCGCGGCAGCTGGGCGACTTCATGCTTGCTCGCGCCTGCCGGGTCATGCCGCTGCACATCGCGGTGCTGTTGTTCTTCATCGGATTCGAGTGCCTGAAGCTGGTGCTGGAGCGCTACGGGCTGCTGTTGAATTTCCCGGCGTTCAGTGGTGACCGGGCGCCTGGGGAGATCTTGCCCAATCTGTTGCTGATTCAGGCCTGGTGGCCGGGCTTCAACGCGCTGTCGTTCAACTACCCGTCGTGGTGGCTCAGCGTCGCGTTTTATCTATGGCTGATCTTCGGGGTGGTCTGCTACGCACTGCCGGGGATGGCGCGTGTGGTGTTTCCGCTGCTGGGCGGGTTGGCGTTTGTCGGCTTGTTCGTGGATTCCGATCTGCTGACGCGCTATGTGCTGTGCGGCGCGGCGTGTTTTTTTGCGGGTACGGTGACCTATCGGCTGTACGCACGGCTGCGGAGTTTCGTGCCGGGAATGGTGCTGGCCAGTGTATTTGAGGTTGGAGTTTTAGCGGCGATCGGCTGGCTGATGGTGGCCGGCGACGCTCCGCTGACGATTGAGCTGTCGGTGCTGTTTTGCCTGGCCATTTTGGTGTTCGCCTGGGAAGCCGGGGTGGTGTCGCGGCTGTTGCAGGTGCGAGTGTTCCCGGCGCTGGGCCGGTTGTGGCTGTCGATTTACCTGACCCATGCGGCGGTGATTTTCGTGATCGCGACGGGGCTGACGGTGGCCGCGAAGTTTGGCGGGTATCCGCTGTTGGTGGACAAGCCGGGTGAGGTGCCGGGGACGCTGGTGCGGTATCTGAGCACGGGCAGTGCGCTGAACGACAATCTGTTGTTGCTGTTGGTGGTGGTGGCAGTTGTGGTGGTCTCGATGGTGGTTCACCGGTATGTCGAAGTGCCCGGCGTGCGATTTGCCGCTGTCTTAAGATCAAGGTCAAATTCAAGATCAAAGGCATCTGCCTAGGGGCAGATTGCTTCGCCTTCGGCGAGTTACTTGGAAAAGCACCCCAAGTAACCAAGGGTGCCTGCTCTCGGTTGGGCCCTTCCTTCGTCAGGGTTCCTTCACTCCGGTCTCGCTCCGTGGGCCGAGCCGCATGGATGCGGCGAGAGCTGCCCCCCGCCATGGATGGCGGATGGCAGCGGGCC
>NZ_JBWKQL010000011.1:136012-188377 GCF_059418765.1 Pseudomonas sp. GW821-FHT07F05 | reverse complement strand
TCCAACTCTTTGATTATCAAGGAGTTTTCCGTTTCGTCTGCGCCGGAAGTGGGGCGAATTATAGACAGATCCAGAGGAGCGTCAACCCCTAATTTAATGAAACTGTCATATCGGTCAAAAATAGCTGACGGGGTGGGCAACTTTGGGGACTTGCCCGCCCTGAGCTTTAAAGACTTGGGAACGCGAACTGCGAAGCTTCATGGCTGGCACGTTGCGGCCACCGCTGTGTAATGGCTTTGCGACGGGTATAGAAGCGAACACCATCCGGGCCGTAAGCGTGCAGGTCGCCAAACAGCGATCGCTTCCAGCCGCCAAAGCTGTGATAAGCCACAGGTACAGGCAGTGGAACGTTTACCCCAACCATACCCACCTCGATTTCGTCGCAGAACAGCCGGGCTGCCTCGCCATCGCGGGTGAAGATGCAGGTGCCATTGCCGTATTCATGATCGTTGATCAACTGCATGGCGTGCTCGAGGCTATCCACACGAACGATGCACAGCACCGGACCGAATATCTCTTCTTTATAGATACGCATCTCGGCCGTGACGTGGTCGAACAGGCATCCACCCAGGAAGAACCCCTCTTCGTGTCCGGGAACCGTGAGTCCACGACCGTCCACCACCAGCTTCGCCCCCGCACCTACACCGCCTTCTATATAGCTGCTGACTTTGTCACGATGCTGCCCGGTGACCAGAGGTCCCATATCGAGACCGTTGGAAGTCCCGGCGCCGATCTTCAATCCGTTGATTTGCGGCACCAGCCTGGCCACCAGCGCATCGGCGACCTGGTCGCCCACGCACACCGCAACCGAAATCGCCATGCAGCGCTCGCCGCACGAACCATAGGCCGCCCCCATCAGTGCGCTTACGGCGTTATCCAGGTCCGCGTCGGGCATGAGCACTGCGTGATTCTTCGCGCCACCCAATGCCTGTACCCGCTTACCCCGGGCGGTGGCTTCCTTATAGATGTACTCAGCGATCGGGGTTGAGCCGACGAAACTCAACGCTTTGACTTCAGGGGCTTCGATCAGCGCATCAACCGCTACCTTGTCGCCGTGCACGACATTAAGTACACCCTTCGGCAATCCGGCTTCATGGAGCAACTCTGCTATCAACAGCGTTGAGCTTGGATCGCGCTCGGAAGGTTTGAGTATGAAACAGTTGCCACAGGCGATCGCCAACGGATACATCCACAGCGGAACCATGGCGGGGAAGTTGAACGGGGTGATGCCCGCCACTACGCCGAGCGGCTGAAAGTCAGACCACGCATCGATGTTCGGTCCGACGTTGCGGCTGTACTCGCCCTTGAGAATTTCCGGCGCCGCACAGGCATATTCGACGTTTTCGATACCGCGCTTGAGTTCTCCCGCCGCATCTTCAAGGGTTTTGCCGTGCTCTTCGCTGATCAGCCGGGCAATACGTCCTTCGTTCTGTTCCAGCAACTGCTTGAAGCGGAACATGACCTGCGCGCGTTTGGCAGGCGGTGTACTGCGCCATGCGGGGAAAGCGGTCTTGGCAGAGTCAATCGCTTGTTGAACAGTTTCGCGACTGGCGAGGGGTACTTTACGAATCACTTGGCCGGTTGACGGATTGAACACATCGGCAGTGCGGCCATTTTCACTGACCAGCTCGCCATGAATCAGGTGCTGAATGTTGCTCATGCATAACTCCGGAAAACGCTAGCTCACAGGCGCAGCCGGACTGCGCCTGTGAGCAAATAAAAGATGATCAGTCGATTTGATTGAGGGCCTGACCCACTGCATCAAACATGCGACCAAGGTCCTCGGCCTTGCTATTGAAGGTCGGTCCGAATTGCAGAGTGTCGCCGCCGAAGCGTACGTAGAAACCGGCCTTCCACAGCTTCATGGCCGTTTCAAAGGGACGCACGATGGCGTCGCCGTCGCGCGGCGCAATCTGAATGGCGCCGGCAAGACCGTAATTGCGAATATCGACGACATTCTTGCTGCCCTTCAACGCGTGCAAATAGCCTTCGAAATGCGGCGCGGTTTCGGCGACCTGCTGCACCAGGTTCTCGCGCTGAATGATTTCCAGCGCGGCAAGGCCGGCGGCGCAGGCAACGGGATGTGCTGAATAGGTGTAGCCATGGGGAAACTCCACAGCGTACTCGGGCGTCGGCTGATTCATGAACGTCTGGTAAATCTCGGTGCTGGCTATCACGGCCCCCATCGGGATCGCGCCGTTGGTGATTTGCTTGGCGATGCACATCAGGTCCGGCGTCACGCCGAAGCTGTCGGCGCCGAACATTGAGCCGGTACGGCCGAAGCCGGTGATGACCTCATCGAAGATCAGCAGAATATTGTGCTGATCACAGATTTCGCGAAGACGCTTGAGATACCCCTGCGGCGGAACAATCACGCCAGCAGAGCCTGCCATGGGCTCGACGATGACTGCTGCAATGTTCGAAGCGTCGTGCAATTCGATCAGCTTGAGCATCTCGTCGGCCAGCGTAATGCCGCCCTGCTCCGGCATGCCCCGTGAATAGGCGTTGCTGGCAAGCAAGGTATGAGGGAGATGATCGACGTCCATCAGTTGCCCGAACATCTTGCGGTTGCCGTTGACGCCACCCAGGCTGGTGCCCGCGATGTTGACGCCGTGATAACCACGGGCGCGGCCGATCATCTTGGTTTTGGTGGCCTGACCTTTCAAACGCCAGTAAGCCCGCACCATCTTGACCGCAGTGTCAGCACACTCCGATCCAGAGTCGGTATAGAAGACGTGATTCAGCTTGCCTGGGGTCAGATCGGTGATCTTTTCAGCCAGCTGAAAGGAAAGCGGGTGTCCGAACTGGAACCCGGGCGAGTAGTCCAGCGTACCCAACTGCCGGGAAACCGCTTCCTGGATCTCCTTGCGCGTATGCCCCGCGCCACAGGTCCAAAGCCCCGACAGACCGTCATATATCTTGCGGCCCTTGTCGTCCGTGAGATAGCTGCCTTCCGCAGCGACGATCAGCCGTGGATCACGATGGAAGTTTCGGTTCGCCGTGTAAGGCATCCAGTGGGCGTCTAGTTTGAGCTGGCTCGCCAGAGACATGTCGGACGATTCGGGCATATTCATCGGAATTAACCTCACTGGGCTTGGGTGGCCTGATTTCCTGGCGAATGTACGAGCAGGAGCAGGGCCGGTTGCAGCTAAAGTGCCACGGGCATAAAGTCCGAAAAACCCTGCTTTTACGATCTTCAGTTGATTGGTTACTAAACTATGAGCACCCGCCGTAATGATCCTCTGGCGCAAGTCAGCGATTTTGATATCCGTCTGTTGCGCATTTTTCGCAGCGTCGTCGAGTCCGGGGGCTTTTCGGCAGCAGAAAGCGCGCTGGGTATTGGTCGCTCCGCCATCAGCCAGCAGATGAGCGATCTGGAGCAGCGCCTTGGACTGCGTCTTTGCCAACGGGGTCGTGCGGGGTTTTCGCTTACAGAGGAAGGTCGCGAGGTCTACCAGTCCTCGCTACAGTTATTGAGCGCCCTCGAGAGTTTTCGTACGGAAGTAAATGGTCTTCACCGCCACCTGCGCGGCGAGCTGAACATAGGACTGACGGACAATCTGGTCACCCTCCCCCACATGCGGATCACCCACGCGCTTTCCCAACTGAAAGAACGCGGCCCGGACGTGCACATCAATATCCGCATGATTGCGCCAAACGAAGTCGAGCAGGGCGTGCTCGACGGCAGCTTGCACGTCGGCGTCGTACCCCAGGCCAGCGCCTTGTCGGGACTGGAATATCAGCCGCTGTATAGCGAACGTTCCCTGCTGTACTGCGCCGTCGGCCATCCGTTGTTTTACGTCGAAGATGCGCAGCTGGATGACGATCGACTGTCCGCGCAGGAGACCATCGCACCGACGTTTCGTCTGCCGAGTGAAATCCAGGCCCACTATCAGGCGCTGAAATGCACCGCGAGCGCCTCGGACCGGGAGGGTATGGCGTTTCTGATTCTGACGGGGCGTTACATCGGCTATCTGCCCGACCATTACGCCAGCCTCTGGGTGCAACAGGGTCGGCTGCGCGCGCTGAAACCCAAGACGCGGTTTTACGACGTGAGCCTTGTAACCGTCACGCGCAAAGGGCGCCGCCCCCATTTGGTGCTGGAAAGTTTTCTGGAGAGTCTGGCTGCCACACGATGAGGCCGGCCGAGTACGTCGGCACCTCACTAGCACGCAGTCAAACGTCCGCCATATTCGTCCAGCCCCTTGATAAACGGGCATGTACAGCGAATCGGTAAACAGGTATCTGATCAGTTGGACAGGTTTTTGCAGTAAGGCTGGATGTCGAAGCCCACACAAAAATCGAGAGCCAGCATGCAGCCTGAAGCGCCAGACAATAACGACCTCATCTACGGCCTCAATGACCGGCCGCGCCCCGGACCGGCGGTCCTGGCTGCAATCCAGCATGTCCTCGCCGCATTCGTCGGCATTATCACGCCGCCACTGATTATCGGATCGGCGCTCGGGCTCGGCGCGTACATGCCTTATCTGATCAGCATGGCGTTGATGGTGTCGGGGGTGGGTACGTTCATTCAGGCGCGACGACCGTTCGGTATCGGTGCCGGCATGATTTGCCTGCAAGGCACAAGTTTCGCGTTTCTCGGGGCAGTGCTGTCGGCAGGCTTCATGGTCAAGCAGCGCGGTGGCAGCCCGGAGGACATCATGGCCATGGTGTTCGGTGTGTGTTTCTTCGGCGCCGTCGTGCAGATTGTGCTCAGCCGTTTCATCGGCCAGTTGCGTCGAGTGATCACGCCACTGGTAACCGGCATCGTCATCACGCTGATCGGCGTCAGCTTAATCAAGGTCGGGGTGACCGATCTAGGTGGCGGCTTTAACGCTCCGGACTTCGGCGAGCCGGTCAATCTGGCCCTCGGCGTATTCGTGTTGGCAGTGATCATTGTGCTCAACCGTTCGAGCGCGCCCTGGTTGCGCCTCTCGGCCATCATCATCGGGCTCGCGGTCGGCAGCATCGCAGCGTGGTTCAGTGGAAAACTCGTACCTCACTCCATTGCCGACGTTGCGCTGGTCAGCATCCCTGTGCCCTTCCGGTTCGGATTCAGTTTCGACTGGGCCGCTTTCCTACCAGTCGCGCTGATTTATCTGATCAGCAGCATCGAAACCGTCGGCGACCTTACCGCCAACTGCATGCTCTCCCGCGAACCCATCAAAGGCCCAAGCTATATTGCCCGGCTGAAGGGCGGTGTGTTGGGCGACGGCGTCAGTTGCATGATCGCGGCGACGTTCAGCGCATTCCCGAACACCACATTCGCGCAGAATAACGGTGTGATTCAGCTCACTGGCGTGGCCAGCCGTTATGTCGGTCTCTACATCGGAGCAATCCTGTTTCTGCTCGGACTGTTCCCGGTGATCGGTGCGATTCTTCAGCAGATTCCGAAACCTGTGCTTGGCGGTGCGACATTGGTGATGTTCGGCAGCGTGGCGGCGGCGGGGGTGCGGATTCTTGCCCAAGCGCCGCTGGACCGCCGCAGCATGTTGATCATCGCTACCTCTTTCGGAGTAGGGCTGGGTATCGCGGCGCAACCGACGCTGCTGCATCATTTGCCTCAATTGGTACAGAGCCTGTTTGACTCGGCAATCACCAGCGGCGGACTGACGGCCATCGTAATGTGCCTGCTACTCCCGGAAGGCAAGCAAACAAGCGAGACGAACGAAGCCAAAGAACAGACAACGGAATCATTTGAGCACTGATTTACGAGGGCAACGCTTGTCGGATCCTCGCGGGTGCGCTATCTGTTCACCGCGTCGCACCCAATGATCCGTCTGGAACCGCACATGACCCTCGAAGTCCCCGCTCACAGCCCCAGCGCCACCAAACCGGCCAGCCGTATTCGTCAGAAAAACGAAGAAGCGATCTTGAAGGCGGCCGAAGACGAGTTCGCTCGCCATGGCTTCAAAGGCACCAGCATGAACACGATCGCGCAAAATGCCGGGCTGCCTAAAGCCAACTTGCACTATTACTTCACCAACAAGCTGGGTCTGTACATCGCGGTGCTGAGCAACATTATAGAGTTGTGGGACAGCACGTTTAACAACCTGAGCGCAGAGGACGACCCGGCACAGGCGCTGACGCACTACATCCGCGCGAAGATGGAATTCTCGCGGCGCCAGCCACAAGCCTCGCGCATCTTTGCCATGGAGATCATCAGTGGCGGCGAATGCCTGAACCAGTATTTCAGTCAGGACTATCGCGAATGGTTTCAGGGGCGTGCCGCGGTCTTCCAGGCCTGGATCGATGCAGGAAAGATGGACCCGGTCGATCCGGTGCATCTTATCTTTCTGCTGTGGGGCAGCACTCAGCATTACGCTGACTTCGCCACGCAGATCTGCCAGGTGACCGGCCGTTCGCGGCTGACCAAGCAAGACATGGAAGTCGCCGGGGATAACCTGGTCCGGATCATTCTCAAAGGGTGCGGACTCACCCCCACGTTATAACTCCCTGAAAGCCAAACGCAGTCTGGAACTTCAATGCCTTCTACGCTCACCGGCCCCTGCGAGTTTCGAGAAGAGATTCGCAAGAGCCGCTTTATAACTCTCGCAGCGCCCATCGACACGCCTGCCGATGCTCAAGCGTTTATCGAGCAACACAGTGATCTCGACGCCACGCACAATTGCTGGGCCTGGAAGCTGGGCGCGCAGTACCGCAGCAACGACGACGGCGAACCAGGCGGCACCGCGGGACGACCGATACTCGCAGCCATTGATGCCCAGGATTTTGATCGGGTCGTCGTGCTCGTCATTCGCTGGTATGGCGGGATTCAACTGGGCACCGGCGGGCTGGCGAGGGCCTATGGCGGAGGCGCCAACAAATGCCTGCAGCAGGCCGATCGAGTGCCGCTGATCAATCGCGTGTCGCTGCAATTCGACTGCAGCTTCAGCGAGCTGGTGCTGATAAAGCTGCGAGTGGCCGAGCTAAACGGTCTTGTGGAGGAAGAGCGCTTCAACGCCAACGGTGTCACGCTCTCGATTGCCCTGGCTCCCGAGCAGATTGAAACCCTTCAGCGCCAGCTTTCCGACATCAGTCGCGGACGAATCGTGTTGCAGCCGCCGCAGTAATCAACCCACGGACAGATCGACGCCTTCCCCGCTAAAGCCGGTCCTGCGAGCGAACGCGACGGCTGTAACCGGCTGTGGCGTTTGCCCACATCTACTGTGCATCCGCCTGTGGACAAGCTGAGCATACCCCGTCGCAGGCCTTGATCCATATGGCTTTGCGAAGGTTGATCACTTTTTAGCCAAAACACTGTGCTGTGGGTAAATCCAGCGATAAAACAGGACGTTAGCGCCATTTATGCCAACGTGGCACTCCTTTCGAGCGGCTTCCATTACCAATCCACAACTACCCACATTAGCTGTGGAGCATTCTGTGGATAACCCGTGCAAGCCTTCGCGGGCTGCTGAATCCACGGAGTGTTGGGTGAGCTGGATGTTTTTTATACAGACACACATCGTGGCAGGATTGAGCGTGCGCCATCCTATTTGCCTGACATTCATATCGGAAACGTCCCCTCACATATGTCGTCAGCCTCTGTCATCCTCTGCCGCTAACTTATGCGCCTCACGGCAAAACAGCGCTTCAGGAAACAAAATTCTCGACACGTGGCGATGTCCACCCATTGAGTGAAATTTTTCGTTTGTCTGTACAGGAGTCATTTCAATGTCCACCCCTAAAACAGCCCTGATCATCGGCGCTTCGCGCGGCCTTGGCCTTGGACTGGTGAAACGTCTCGCGGAACTCGGCTGGGAAGTCACCGCCACTGTCCGCGATGCCCAGAAGGCCGACGAGCTGAAAGCACTGCCGAATGTCCAGTTGCAGACACTGGACATCGATGAGCAATCGTCCCTCGAAGTGCTCACCCACAACCTCAAGGGCCAGACGTATGACCTGCTGTTCGTCAACGCCGGCGTGATGGGCCCGATGCATCCGAACCCCACCGACGCCACCGCTGGCGAACTGGGTCAGCTGTTTCTCACCAACTCCGTCGCGCCGATCCGCCTGGCCAAACGCTTCGTCGACCAGATCCGTTCCGAGACTGGCGTGATCGCGTTCATGAGCTCGGTGCTCGGCAGCGTCACCATGCCGGACGCGCCGGAGATGGCGTTGTACAAAGCCAGCAAAGCCGCGCTGAACTCAATGACCAATACTTTCGTGACGCAGCTGGGCGAGAACAAACCCACCGTGCTGTCGATGCATCCGGGTTGGGTCCGTACGGCGATGGGCGGTGAAGGCGCTGACATTGACGTCGAAACCAGCGTGCGCGGGATTGTCGAGCAGCTTGAGCGATTTGCAGGGAAAGGTGGTCACCACTTTGTAAACTACAAGGGTGAGACGATTCCCTGGTGATCGCGATGCAAGTCGCGGCAGTATGAGCTGTCGTGACTTGCCCACACCCGCCGCAACACTCTAGAATCCGCCCTCGCCTCGCAGCGCGTTCGATGCTGCGGCGACCCTGGATCAGCAGACAGGGCAACACTGAGCTGGCGACCTGAACCCACTTTCAGAGGAGCCGGCCAATGCCCGCGATCCGTACCTGGTTGAAAAATCCCCTTGCCGTTTTCACGGCCAATGATCTCGATGCTCGCGGCGGCCTGGTGGTCGAAGGCGGGGTTATCGTTGAGATGCTCCCGCTGGGACAACAGCCTACACAGCCTTGCGATCACGTATTCGATGCACGCGGGCATGTCCTGCTCCCTGGCCTGATCAACACGCACCACCACTTCTATCAAACCCTGACCCGCGCCTGGGGCCCGGTGGTCAATCAGCCGTTGTTCCCCTGGCTGAAAACCCTGTACCCGGTGTGGGCGCGGCTAACGCCGGAAAAACTCGCACTGGCCAGTAAGGTCGCCCTGACCGAGTTGCTGCTGTCGGGCTGCACCACCGCCGCCGACCACCATTATTTGTTCCCGCAGGGTCTAGAAGACGCCATCGATGTGCAGGTGGAAAGTGTTCGCGAGCTGGGCATGCGCGCAATGCTGACGCGGGGTTCGATGACCCTGGGCGAGGCAGACGGCGGCCTGCCACCCCAGCAAACCGTCCAGCAGGGCCAGGTGATTCTCGATGACAGCGTGCGGCTGATCGAGACCTATCATGAGCGGGGTGACGGCGCCCAGATTCAGATCGCGCTGGCGCCGTGCTCGCCGTTTTCGGTGACGACCGAGATCATGGCCGAAAGCGCGGCCCTTGCCGAAAAACACGACGTGCGTCTGCACACGCATCTGGCTGAGACTCTCGACGAAGAGGACTTCTGCCTGCAGCGCTTCGGCCTGCGCACGGTGGATTATCTGGACAGCGTCGGCTGGCTCGGCCCTCGCACCTGGCTGGCCCACGGCATTCATTTCAACAGCGAAGAGATCACGCGCCTCGGCCGGGCGGGCGCCGGGGTCTGTCATTGTCCGAGTTCGAACATGCGCCTCGCGTCAGGCATCTGCCCCACGCTGGACCTGCTTGCCGCAGGCGCGCCGATCGGTCTGGGGGTCGACGGTTCTGCGTCAAATGACGCCTCGAACATGATGCTTGAAGCCAAGCAGGCGTTGTACCTGCAGCGGTTGCGCTACGGGGCGGAAAAAATCACGCCGGAGCTGGCGTTAGGCTGGGCGACCAAGGGCTCGGCGCAATTGCTGGGCCGGCATGACATCGGCGAGTTGGCCGTGGGTAAACAGGCTGATCTGGCGCTGTTCAAGCTGGACGAGTTGCGCTTCTCCGGCAGTCACGATCCGATTTCAGCGTTGCTGCTGTGCGGCGCTGATCGCGCAGATCAGGTGATGATCGGCGGCAAATGGCGGGTGATTGACGGTCAGGTCGAAGGGCTCGATCTGAAGGGGCTGATTGCAGATCATCGCCAAGCGGCTGCGGAATTGATCAGGGGCTGATGGGCCATTACAGCAGTGGGGAAGTAAAACTGCCGACTCCCCCGCTGCCGGGTTAAAGCGAACCCAGGTTATAGCCCCATCAACGACAGCATGATGAAGGTGGCAAACAGCACGAAATGCGTCATGCCTTCGATGGCGTTGGTCTCGCCGTCGTTGAGGTTGATGGCGCAGACCAGCAGGGTGACGAAAATCATCACGGTCTGCACCGGCGTCATCGCCATCTGGAACGCCTGGCCGCTGTATAGCGCCATGCCTTCCATGACAGGTACGGTCAGGATCACCGTCGACAACGAGGCACCGAGGGCGATGTTGACCACCGACTGCATGCGGTTGGCCAGCGCGGCTCGCAGTGCGGTCAGGATCTCCGGCGCTGCCGAAATGGCCGCCACCAGAATCGCCGTCATGACAGGCGGCGCGCCGCTGCCTTCAAGACCCAGATCAACGGTTTTCGACATGACCTCGGCCAACGCGCCAATAACCACCACACCGAAGACCAGCGTCGCGATCGAGCGCGTCAGGTTGACTGGCTCGTGCGCTTCCTCGGCCTCACCCTTGCGGCGCTTCTTGTCCGGGTAGCTGTAGCTGAAGAAGTAGCTGTGCGGCCCGACCTGCATTCGCAGGAACAGTGCATAAAGCAGAATCATCGCGCCGATGGTGAAAGCCGAATACAGCTTCCACTTCCCTTCCGGAATGAATTCAGGCACCACCATCGACACCGCCATGGCAGTCAGAATCATCACGCTGTAAGACCGCGCGGAGTCATCGTTGTAGGACTGTTCACCGTGCTTGAGGCCGCCCATCAATGCGGCGAGACCCAGAATCCCGTTGATGTCGAGCATCACAGCCGAGTAGATGGTGTCCCGTACCAGCGTAGGTGAAGGTTCGTTGCTCATCATGATCGCCAGAATCACGACCTCGACCAGCACCGCTGACAGCGTCAGAATCATCGTGCCGTAGGGATCACCGACCTTCTCCGCCAACAGTTCGGCGTGGTGAGCCACCCGCAGCGAGGCGCAGATGATGAAGCCCACCAGGGCGATACCCGCTATCAGCGCGACGGTGTTTCCGTTGCTGAGCAATTGGTGCTCGTAGAAGTACGCGAAAAAGGTCGCAATGACCGCCAGTAGTAGAAACTTTTCCTGCTTGAGAATCGTGCCCATCGCTGCCTTTTAGCCCCTTGCGACCCTGGCCGCACATCCATGAAGTGAAATTTACTGAAGCGCTTGAGAGTATCGATGTAAACAAAGGTTTCAAGACAGGGTAGCAGCGGGTCGCGACACATCGTCGCGCCACCGCAACAAATTGCCATTTACCGGTCTGTGTTCCGGATATTCAGACACCGAAAACGCCTGCGACTGCTGGGCCTCGCTGCCAGGACCGGTGGCAATGCAAGCCAAAGCAGCGTGTGAACCGTCCGGTCAGGTTTTATTCAGCCCGCGCGTCTGACTCTGTAGAATGCCCGCCATTGCACCTTACGAGACAAAGCCCATGTACGACTGGTTGAACGCCCTGCCCAAGGCAGAACTGCACCTGCATCTGGAGGGCTCGCTAGAGCCGGAACTGTTGTTCGCTCTGGCTGAGCGCAACAAGATCGCCCTGCCCTGGGCGGACGTCGAAACCCTGCGCAAGGCCTACGCGTTCAATAATCTGCAGGAGTTTCTCGACCTGTATTACCGCGGCGCCGACGTGCTGCGTACCGAGCAGGACTTTTACGACCTGACCTGGGCTTACCTGGAGCGCTGCAAGGCGCAGAACGTCATTCACACCGAACCGTTCTTCGACCCTCAGACCCACACCGACCGCGGTATTCCTTTTGAAGTCGTGCTTAACGGCATCGCCGGCGCCTTGAAAGACGGCAAGGAAAAACTCGGCATCGGCAGTGGCCTGATCCTGAGCTTCCTGCGCCATTTGAGCGAAGACGAAGCGCAGAAGACCCTCGACATGGCCCTGCCCTACCGCGACACCTTCGTCGCCGTCGGCCTGGACAGCTCGGAAATGGGCCATCCGCCGAGCAAGTTCAAGCGCGTCTTCGACCGTGCTCGCGGTGAGGGCTTCCTGACCGTTGCCCACGCAGGTGAAGAAGGTCCGCCGGAGTACATCTGGGAAGCACTGGATTTGCTGAAGATCCAGCGTATCGATCACGGCGTGCGCGCCATCGAGGACGAGCGCCTGATGCAGCGCATCATCGATGAGCAAATCCCCCTGACGGTCTGCCCGCTTTCCAACACCAAGCTCTGCGTTTTCGAGCACATGGGTCAGCACAACATTCTCGACATGCTTGAGCGCGGCGTGAAAGTGACCGTCAACTCCGATGACCCGGCGTACTTCGGTGGCTACGTGACCGAGAACTTCCACGCGCTGCACACCCATCTGGGCATGACCCAGGATCAGGCCAGACGTCTGGCGCAAAACAGCCTCGATGCCCGTCTGATCAAGCCCTGATCAAACACGCCCCTTGACCAGCAACCGCGTGTGGATGCTCTGCTCCACACGCCCAGCTCCCTCTGGGAGCATCACGCCGCCGAGGCGATTTTGCTGATTTCTCGCTGACCATTGGATGAGACCTGCAACGTGGACGCCTCCTCGGTCGTCCTCAGCCAACCCAGCTGCATAAACAACTGCAAAAGCCCGGCCCCCAATGCGCCGCCGAGGTGTGGGCTGCTTTCATGACAGTCAACACAGGCGCACACGGCTTCGCGTCGTCTGTGGGCCAGCGCGGGAATGAAAATCCCCCGTTCGGCAAAGCGCGAGATGCCGACGCTGGTGACTTCCAGCCGGTGTTCGGATTGTTCGATCCAGCCCGCGCCCAGCATCCTCAAATACAGCTCCGCACCCATTTCGCCGCCAAGATGATCCGCGCAGACACTGGCGCGGCACAACGGAAGGGGCGGCAACGGTTGCGCCATGCTGCGGCTGATCAGATCCGCGCTGACCATGGACGCACTGACCAGCGCCTGGACCGCAGTCCGGACTTCCGGAGCGGCCAGCCTGAAATACCGTTTGCGGGCGCGGACTTCATGGCGCAGCAATCCGCCAGCGGCAAGGCGCGCCAAGTGTGCACCGGCAGAAGAAGTGGAAAGACCCACTAGCGAGGCTACCTCATTGGCCGCCCGCGATGTTCCGTCCATCAGCGCCCACACGATCGCGCTGCGTTTAGGGTCGGCGAGCAATGCAGCGATCTGGCTGATGCAAGGTACATATTCCATGTCTTCACTCCCTGTTGAACATTATCTAAGCGGCCCGGCACCGGTGCGCAGGTCGAAGCGTTGGCTTGGCCTGGTGTGGCTTGGCGCGTAATCACGGGCGTAATCAATTGAAAGCGCCGGGCCATTGCTGTGGTGAACCATCATCGGTGTTTACGGCGAAAGCAGACATTGATTTAAATCACGTCATACAAACTCTGATTACTGGAACTTGCAGGTCATACAGATAGTTTCGCCCGAGCAATACAGATAGATGACAAGAATTAAATCGGATCCATGACGGCGCTTAGTATAAGACCTGCGGCCGATCGGCGGATCAACTTGTCCATTGCTTAGCCCTTTGTTTGTGGGCCGTATTGGCAAATGTTCAGCACAATCCGGCAGACCCCATGCTACGCAGACTCAGCCGGATAGCCGTAGCCCCTTGAAGGACGGGCATTTGCGCGGACAGTAGCCGTTCGTGAATTCGGCGCCAGGGCGATTGCCTACACTGAAAACTCCTGAGGACTTCAAGAAAATAAGCTGCTCAAGGGACGTGCCAGAAGTGAAGTTCTCTCGATCCAGCACGAGACCAAGTTAAGAGTTTTTAACCGCTGTAAGAAGTTTCCAATTCCGAAGTAGTAAACGGCTGTATATAACACGCTCTTTTCAACAGGCTGAACATGCTTGTACAGGTACGCCTTAAACCCGGTGAATATCGGCAACGCGTTAACGTTGCCGACGTCGATTAGATCCGCACATCCGCGTGGGGAGTCGGCGCATCTCGCTTCTGCTGCGCCCGGCGTGTAACAACCGAAAGCGTCACAGCCAGAACGCCGCACAGCGTAATAACGGTCGCCATTGGCACGGCCGTTCCGTCATGCAGTACGCCCACCAGCGCTGCCGCGCCCGCAGCGACACTGAACTGCAAGCACCCCAACAAGGCCGACGCGCTGCCCGCACGTTTGCCCTGCCCACTCATCGCGCACGCCGAAGCGTTGGGAATGATGCAGCCGAGGCTGGCGATATAGATGAACAGCGGAATCAGCAGCGGCCACAGCTTTTCGGTGTGCAGGGAGGCGATGGTCAGCAGCACAAGGGCGGCAGCGAGATAGATCCAGACAGTCCGCGACAGCAACCATGCCGGACCATAGCGCCCGACGAGTCGAGCGTTCACCTGGGCGATGAGGATGAACCCGGCAGCGTTGATGCCGAACAACCAGCCGTAGTGTTCCGCCGGGACGCCGTAGAGCTTGATGAAAACGAAGGGAGAACCTGCGATGTAGGAAAACATCCCGGCCATCGCGATGCCGCCAGTGAGCGCGTGGCCCAGAAAGATCCGGTCGCCCAGCAGGTTCCAGTACGACCCGAGCGCGCCCGAGAGGGGCAGTCGCGGATGGCCGGCCGGCATGCTTTCCGGCAAGCCCCTGAAAACCGCCACTGCAGTGAGTGCGCTGAACACCGTCAAGGTCAGGAAGATGGCCTGCCAACCCACGACGTTGACCAACAGCCCGCCGAGCATCGGGGCCAGAATCGGCGCCAGGCCCATGACCAGCATCAATTGCGAGAACACCTTGGCCGAGTCAACCGGTGAGCATTTGTCGCTGACGATCGCCCGCGACAGCACCATACCGGCACATCCCCCCAACGCCTGTACAAAGCGGGCAGCAATCAGCCATTCAAGAGAAGGCGCCAGGGCGCACGCCAGCGATGCGAGGGTGAACAAGCCGACGCCAAACAACAGCGGGATCCGACGGCCGAAGCGATCGGCAATCGGGCCGTAGGCGAGTTGGCCGATGCTCAGGCCGAGGAAATAAGAGGCCAGGGTCAGCTGAACGTGTTTCTCGTCCGTGCCGAATGCCAAAGCGATAGCCGGGAAACCTGGCAGGTAAAAGTCGATGGCCAACGGGCCAAAGGCGCTGAGTGCGCCGAGGATCAGAATCGTTCTGAGGTTCATCAATCTTCCTAAACGGTTTTGCGCAGCGCGACAGTTTAACAACCTTGAATCAGCGCGGCCCGCTCACAGAAAAATTACCGGACGTTTTTTCAATACGTCGTCGCGGGGTGAAAAAGGGGGAACTTATTGCACGTCACCGAGCATCGGTTAATGGATTTCCTACAGCGTTTTTACCAATAACTCACAGAAGCGCTTCTAAACTTTTCTCAAGCAGTGAGGAAATCAAAATGAATGCGCGATGGGTTGTGCTGTGGTGCGTTGTCGTTGTCGCCGGATGTCAGTCTACCCACGACCAGCTATTGGCCGAAGGTTACCCACCGGCATTCGCTGACGGTTTTCAGGATGGGTGCGGAAGCGGGCGGCAGTCCATCGACGTGATCAAAGGGCAATTCAAAAAGGACGTGCCTCGCTATCTGCGTGACACCTTGTACGCACAAGGCTGGTCAGACGGATTTCGTCAGTGCCAGGCCCAACTTGCCAACAGCAATGTTCAGGATCAGGGCCGCGACAGCATCTGGAATGACCGCGACCGCGACTGGGACCATCAAAGGACCCAGGACGCCGCCAAAGCCTACCGCTCTCATTGAACGCCAGTTGCGTCTGCATAACGGGTGAAACTATCGGGCACCCACCATGGCCCAATGTGACTAAGCCATGAACAGGAGCCCCGCCATGAGTCGCGCCTTCGTCAACAAAGACAACGCCGCCGCGCAAATCGACCCGCCGGTTGAACGGCAGATCAGCGTCCAGACCAATTACGTCACCCAGCGCGGCCTCGATCAATTGCATGATCAGGTTGAGCAACTGCAAGCGCAATACAGCGAACAGAACGCCCGGGGTGATGAGGCAGACAAGCAGCGCATGGCCGAAATCGAGCGCGACTTGCGTTATTTCAACCAGCGCCTGCAGAGCGCCCAAGTGGTCAGCAGCGCGTCAGATGACAAGGTTCAGATTGGCAGTTGGGTAACTTTTGCCGACGAGGACAATGTCGAACAACGCGTGCAGTTGGTCGGCGAGGATCAGGCCGATGCGGGCAGTCAACTGATCAACTGGGCGTCGCCGCTAGGCAAGGCATTGCTGGGCGCCAAGGTCGGAGACGAAGTCACCTGGCAGCGGCCGGTCGGCGATGCAGTCATTGAGGTCATACGCATTGAGGCTGGCGACTGACTCACTCGACTGACAATCAGTCAGACACAAAAAACGGAGCCCGAAGGCTCCGTTTTTTTATGCCACCAACCCGAATCAGGCCAGTTTCTTGTGACGCACGCGGTGCGGCTGCGCGGCTGCATCGCCGAGGCGTTTCTTGCGATCGGCTTCGTATTCGGTGTAGTTGCCTTCGAAGAACACGGCTTGGGAATCGTCTTCGTACGCGAGGATGTGAGTCGCCACGCGGTCAAGGAACCACCGATCGTGAGAGATCACAATGGCGGCGCCCGGGAAGTCCAACAGGGCTTCTTCGAGGGAACGCAGGGTTTCAACGTCGAGGTCGTTTGACGGTTCGTCGAGCAGCAGGACGTTGCCACCCTCCTTCAACGTCAGCGCCAGGTGCAGACGACCGCGCTCACCGCCAGACAGGTCCTTCACGAACTTCTGCTGATCGCCGCCCTTGAAGTTGAAACGGCCGACATAGGTGCGCGAAGGGATTTCGTAGTTGCCGATCTTGATCTGATCGGAGCCGTCGGCAATCTGCGCGAACACGGTCTTGCTGCCGTCCAGATCGTCGCGGCTCTGATCGACGCACGCCAGTTGCACGGTCTCGCCGACTTCGATGGAGCCAGAGTCGGGTTGCTCCTTACCCATCAGCATGCGGAACAATGTCGACTTACCGGCGCCGTTACCGCCGATCACACCCACGATGGCGCCTTTAGGCATGGAGAACGACAGGTTGTCGATCAGCACGCGATCGCCGTAGCCCTTGGTGACGTTTTTGAATTCGATGACCTTGTCGCCCAGACGCGGACCGGCCGGGATGTAGATCTCGTTGGTTTCGCTGCGCTTCTGGAATTCCTGAGACTGAAGCTCTTCGAAGCGTTGCAGACGGGCCTTGGATTTCGACTGGCGCGCCTTGGCACCTTTACGGACCCACTCGAGCTCTTCTTTCATGGCCTTTTCATGGGCCGACTGCTGCTTGGATTCGGCCGCCAGACGGTCGGACTTGGCTTCAAGCCAGCCGGAATAGTTGCCTTCGTACGGAATGCCGGCGCCGCGGTCGAGTTCCAGAATCCAGCCGGCGACGTTGTCGAGGAAGTACCGGTCGTGCGTGATCGCAACCACGGTGCCCGGGAAATCGTGCAGGAAATGCTCGAGCCAGGCGACGGAATCGGCGTCCAGGTGGTTGGTCGGTTCGTCGAGCAGCAGCATGTCGGGGGCGGACAGCAACAGGCGGCACAGAGCCACGCGGCGTTTCTCACCACCGGACAGGTGTTCGACCTTGGCATCCCAGGCTGGCAGACGCAGCGCATCGGCGGCGACTTCCAGCTGGCGCTCAAGATTGTGGCCATCGCTGGCCTGCAGGATCGACTCGAGCTTTGCCTGTTCGGCCGCCAGCTTGTCGAAATCAGCGTCCGGCTCGGCGTAAGCGGCATAGACTTCGTCCAGACGCGTTTGAGCGTCCTTAATGACGCTGACCGCTTCTTCGACCACTTCACGTACGGTCTTGGTTGGGTCGAGCTGCGGCTCCTGCGGCAAGTAGCCGATGTTTAGCTCAGGCATCGGGCGCGCTTCGCCGTCAAACTCGGTGTCGACGCCGGCCATGATTTTCAGCAGTGTGGATTTACCCGAACCGTTGAGGCCGAGGACGCCGATCTTGGCGCCGGGGAAAAACGAGAGGGAGATGTTTTTCAGGATTTCCCGCTTCGGCGGAACAACTTTGCTCAGCCGATGCATGGTAAAAACGTATTGAGCCATGGAATGAAAACCTGGAGTGAGACTGTGAATAAAGGCGCGAGCTTGGTGCTGCGTCGCAAAAAATGCGTTTATCTTCGCGCCGCAACTTGCCGTAGCGCGATTCCGGGCCTTGAATTGATCAGAGCCAGACCGGCGCGGCAGGGACAAACTTCCGAGGGCCGGCACTAAAGCTGGAGCAATGCTTGCAGGCCTTTTGAATCATGCAAGCATGCCGTGCAGAAACCGGCGCGTCGCGCGTGGCGCAAAGCTACCCGAATGCACGCAACAGGGCAAACCGTCCGGCCCATTAGCGCTGGCACTTAGCCACAGCTCGGTGGCATGCTAGCCGCCTTTTGCGCACCGGGCTTATAGTGCGTTTCGCACATGCTGATTCAGTCCAGTAGTCAGGATCACAGTTTGCTCAAACCGACCCCCATCTCACCCCTGCGCCCATCCGATAGCGCAACGACCGTGCCTTTGCGAGGCGTGCTCAGAGGTGCGCTCGCGGTCCTGGTCCTGATGATGTTGATGCTGTTGTTATGGCAGATGATCGAACAGTTCCAGCAGTCTCAGGAACGTCAGCACAAGCGCAGCATCGACTACAGCGTGCAGCTCGCCGACCGGTTGAGCCTGAACATGGCCCTCAACGCGCAGGTCGCGCTGAATGTGCTGGACGGAGCACGCGACCCTTCGCAATCCGCAGACGAATCAGCGGCAGTGCTGGCGAGTCTGCGTCAGTCCATGCCAGCAGTGAAAAGCCTGGTCTGGCTCGACAGCGATGGGAATGTCACCGCCGACAGCGATGGCGAGACCCGTGACGTAGGCTTTTTGACCCAGATGCATTCGGTCATTCAGGGTCACCCACACTTTTATGCCAACGACCCGGGGGCAGCGACGTTCTATCTGTTCATCCGTCAGCCCGGCGCCGGCAATGAACGCTACTGGGCGCTGCGGCTTAGACCTGAACTACTGAAATCCCTGACCCGCCAGAGCGATCTGGATTACCAGCCCGTCTGGCTGTTGGAAGACATCAGCAATCGCCGCCCCCTCTACAAAAACCTGCTTGATGCCGATCAGTCCACCGAGCGTCAATTGCAGACAGTGCTGCTGCAACCCCTGGCCCACAGCGACTGGCAACTGCGCGGCTTGTTCGACCCGCAGAAAGCCCGCCAGACGCTGCTCTTCCCGCTGATCGGGAAATGCCTGCTCGCCCTGTTCTGTTCCATCATTCCGTTGTTTGCGCTGCGCAGCCTGCGCCGCCGGCAACTTCAGTTGCATCAAAGCCGTCGCCGCTACAAAGACATATTTGAAGGCACCGGCGTTGCGCTATGCGTACTGGACCTCTCCGGTCTGCCGGCTCATCTCAGGCACCTGCAAGTGAACAGCGGCGAAGAACTGAACGCGCGCCTGATCAGCCAGCCCGAGCAAATCAGCGGCCTGCTTCAGCAGTTGCGCATCACCGAGGTCAATCAGGTCGCCGCTCAACTGTTGCGCGCAGAATCGGCACAGCATGTCTGGCAGCAACTGATCGAAGGCTGCCCTCGCGCCCGAAACGGCATCGGTCTGCAGATACTCCAGGCCGTCCTCGACGGGCAACGTCAGCTGGAGCTCGAAATTCTGCTCCCTGGTGCGCAGGGCGGTGACCAACACGTGTGGCTGGTCATGCGCCTGCCCGAGCAGCTCGAAGACTTGAATGCCGTCATTCTCAGCATCAGCGATTTCACCAACCGCAAGCAGGCCGAGCTGTCGCTGCAGGAGCGGGAGCAGTTCTGGTCGGATGTCGTGCGTACCGTCCCGGATTATCTTTGCGTTCTGGATGCGGTGACGCGGCGGATCATTTACAGCAACCATAACCTGGGCCTCGCCCTGGGCTATGAGGCGGCCGAGCTGGATGAGATGGGCGAGCTTTTCTGGGAAACGCTGCTGCACCCGGACGATATCGGTGCGTATGAGCAGTTGCGCCTTGTACGCACCGAGCATGGCCGCAGCGACCTGATCCAGTGCCAGCTGCGGTTCCGCACCCGACGCGGCGACTGGCGTCGTTTCGAGATCCGTGAACAGGCGCTGGCGGCGGACAGTGACGGTCAGATCCGACGCATTGTCGGCGTCGCCAAGGACATCACCGATCAAGTGGACGCCAGCCAGTCCCTGCGCGAAAGCGAGCAGCGTTACCGGATGCTGGCAGAGAGCATCAGCGACGTCATTTTCTCGACCGATCGCCTTTTGCTAGCCAACTACATCAGCCCCTCGGTCAATACGGTGCTGGGTTACAGCGCCGAGTGGATTCTGCAGAATGGCTGGAAGGCGATCATCGCCAACCCGCAGCAGCTCAGCGGCTTTTATGCGCTGCTGCAGCGGATCAGTAAAGCGCTGAAAAAGCCCGAAGCGCTGGCGGACCTGCGCAGCGAGATCCCTACGCAATTGTTCCTGTTCGATTGCCTGCGCGCGGATGGCCGCAAGATTCCTGTGGAGCTGCGTCTGGTTCTGGTGTGGGATGAATCCGGAACTTTTGAAGGCGTTCTGGGCGTAGCACGTGATGTCAGTCAGCAGCGGCGCGCCGAAAAAGACCTGCGCATGGCGGCCACGGTATTCGAACACTCGACGTCGGCCATTCTGATCACTGACCCTGCGGGTTATATCGTGCAGGCCAACGACGCCTTTACGCGGGTCAGTGGCTACGCCATGTCGCAGGTGCTGGATCAACTGCCGATGATGCTGACCGTCGAAAATCAGCAGGCAGCGCACCTGGGTTACATCCTCAAACAGCTGAGCCAGCGCGGCAGTTGGGAGGGTGAATTGTGGCTCAAGCGTCGCGACGGCGAGCACTACCCGGCATGGGTCGGGATTACCGCCGTGCTCGACGATGAAGGCGACTTGGCCAGCTACGTGTGCTTCTTCAGCGACATCAGCGAACGCAAGGCGAGCGAGCAGCGCATCCATCGGCTGGCTTATTACGACGCACTGACGCATCTACCCAACCGCACGCTGTTTCAGGACCGTTTGCACAGCGCGTTGCAACATGCCGAGCGTCAACACACGTGGGTGGTGTTGATGTTCCTCGACCTCGATCGCTTCAAGCCGATCAACGACTCGTTGGGCCACGCCGCCGGCGACCGCATGCTCAAGGAAATGGCCTTGCGCCTGCTTGGATGCGTCGACGAAGACGACACTGTTGCGCGCATGGGCGGCGACGAATTCACCCTGCTGCTGCAACCTCGCCCCACCCAACAGGCCGCGCTGAACCGGGCGATTCATGTGGCCGAACAGATTCTTGCCAGCCTGGTGAAACCCTTCGTGCTGGAGGGCCGCGAGTTCTTCGTCACGGCCAGTATCGGCATCGCGCTGAGCCCGCAGGATGGTAACGAACTCAGCCAGTTGATGAAGAACGCCGACACGGCGATGTACCACGCCAAGGAACGCGGCAAGAACAACTTCCAGTTTTATCAGGCCGACATGAACGCCACCGCCCTTGAGCGTCTGGAGCTGGAAAGTGACCTGCGCCATGCCCTGGAGCAGGGCGAGTTCACGCTGTATTACCAACCGCAGTTCAGTGGCGACGGCAAACGTCTGACCGGCGCCGAGGCCTTGCTGCGATGGCGTCACCCGCGTCGCGGCCTGGTGCCGCCGGTGGAATTCATCCCGGTGCTCGAGGAGCTCGGGCTGGTGGTCGAGGTCGGCGAGTGGGTGCTCAAGGAGGCGTGCCGCCAGTTGCGCGAGTGGCATCTGGCGCGTGTCCGCGTGCCGAAGGTGTCGGTCAACATTTCTGCACGGCAGTTTTCGGACGGCCAGTTGGGCACGCGCATCGCCGGTATTCTGCAGGAAATCGGCCTGCCGCCCGCCTGCCTCGAGCTGGAATTGACCGAGAGCATCCTGATGCGTGAGGTGAGCGAAGCCATGCAGATTCTGGCCGGGCTCAAGCGGCTGGGCCTGAGCATCGCAGTCGATGACTTCGGCACCGGCTACTCGTCGCTGAATTACCTGAAGCAGTTCCCCATCGACGTGTTGAAGATTGATCGCACGTTCGTCGATGGCCTGCCGTCCGGCGAACAGGACGCGCAAATCGCCCGGGCAATCATCGCCATGGCCCATAGCCTCAATCTGTCGGTGATTGCCGAGGGCGTGGAAACCCACGAGCAGCTGGAGTTTCTGCGTGAACACGACTGCGATGAAGTGCAGGGCTACCTGTTCGGCCGCCCCATGCCGGCGACGCGGTTCGAAGCGCAGTTCAGCAACGATGCGCTGTTTATGCTTGATTAGCAGCGGCAAGCTTCAAGCAGCAAGCTACAAGCAAAGCCCCGGCGCATTCAGCTTGCGGCTTGAGGCTAGCCTTGCACAGCGCTCATCACGCACATGACCCGCTTTCATATGCCAGATAAAACCTGATGGGTTAGAATGCCCCCCTTTTCTACTGCCCGATCCCCGAGGACCGCCATGTTCAGCCGCAATTTGACCATCGCCAAGTACGACGCCGACCTGTACGCCGCCATGGAACAGGAAGCCAAGCGTCAGGAAGATCACATCGAGCTGATCGCCTCGGAGAACTACACCAGCCCGGCAGTCATGGAAGCCCAGGGCTCGGTTCTCACCAACAAATACGCTGAAGGCTACCCAGGCAAGCGTTACTACGGTGGCTGCGAATACGTCGACATCGTCGAGCAACTGGCCATTGATCGCGCCAAGCAACTGTTCGGCGCCGATTACGCCAACGTCCAGCCACACGCAGGCTCCCAAGCCAACAGCGCGGTATATCTGGCGCTGCTCAATGCTGGCGACACCATCCTGGGCATGAGCCTGGCCCACGGCGGTCACCTGACCCACGGCGCCAGCGTTTCTTCGTCGGGCAAGCTGTATAACGCCGTTCAGTACGGCATCGACGGCAACGGCCTGATCGATTACGACGAAGTCGAGCGTCTGGCCGTCGAGCACAAACCGAAGATGATTGTCGCCGGTTTCTCTGCCTACTCGCAGATCCTCGACTTCCCGCGTTTTCGCGCAATCGCTGACAAAGTCGGCGCCTACCTGTTCGTCGACATGGCGCACGTAGCCGGTCTGGTCGCTGCAGGCGTTTACCCGAACCCGGTCCCCTTCGCTGACGTCGTTACCACCACCACCCACAAAACCCTGCGCGGCCCGCGCGGTGGCCTGATCCTGGCGCGCGCCAACGCCGACATCGAGAAGAAGCTGAACTCCGCTGTCTTCCCGGGTGGCCAGGGCGGTCCTCTGGAGCACGTCATCGCGGCCAAGGCAATCTGCTTCAAGGAAGCACTGCAGCCTGAGTTCAAGACCTACCAGGAACAAGTGGTGAAAAATGCCAAGGCCATGGCCGGCGTGTTCATCGAGCGCGGTTTCGACGTGGTCTCCGGCGGTACTGAAAACCACCTGTTCCTGCTGTCGCTGATCAAGCAGGACATCTCCGGCAAAGACGCCGATGCCGCACTGGGTAAAGCGTTTATCACCGTGAACAAGAACTCGGTGCCCAACGATCCACGCTCCCCGTTCGTCACCTCCGGCCTGCGCTTCGGCACCCCGGCCGTGACCACTCGCGGCTTCAAGGAAGCAGAGTGCAAGGAATTGGCCGGCTGGATCTGCGACATCCTGGCAGACCTGAACAACGAAGCGGTGATCAACGCCTTACGTGAGAAGGTCCAGGCCATCTGCGCCAAGCTGCCGGTTTACGGCGCTTGATAGCGGTTGGTTGATGTGAAAAGCCCGGCTTGTTAGCCGGGCTTTTTGTTGGGGCTGTCTCCTCGTATCTGCTTCTTGTCTACGTCGAAGAGGCGCAAGTCATCAGGAGTTAGGGCTGAGATTTCGATGGTCTTTCAATCAAGAACTGGCTACACGCTTCCCTGCTTTAGACGCAGGTAGAGCACGGTCATTGCAGAAAGAAGAACTATCGCGGAATAAAAGAAAAATTTGATCCAGAACCGAAAGTGGCCAGGAAGCTTCTGAAGCTTGTACGGTGGAATGACTTCCTGCTTTTTAAATGCACCCGGCATGATCAAGATCATCGTAATGAACGACTCGCGCATTCTTCGGCCCAGCCAAGTATCACCGTAATAGTCTGCATGTAAGCCGATCATCTCGATGTCGGAAAGATAATCTTCAATGCGCTCCATGTATTTCAAGAAAAAGATATGAGACGAGACCAAGTGGATGAAGATCAAAACGAATTCTATCAGCGTCAACCAAATAGCCGCGTCGTATGAAATCAGGGTGTCCATTCGTAGAGCTTCTCCCCAAGAAGTTCGCCACCTGCTTCGCCCATTGTGCCGCTTGCATAGGCTAAAGCCCCGCCGGCAATAATTCCGCAACCTAAAGCAGCTAGCCCCAAGGTAGGCGCACCAAACACAGCCAGACACACCACCGGCCCGGCTACTGCCCCCACTTCCCCCCCGGCAAGTCCGAGTAGCACGCCCCCCACTAACTTTGAGCCTTCAACATAATGAGCCCGTCGACATACTTCCTCCCGCCCGGTCGAGCAAGCTTCCTTAATCTCAAGCGCGGTTGATGCGATATTCAACCCAATCCCAACCGCCGTCCCATGCTTCAGCAACTTCGCCACCTTGGCGATCTTCGCAATTCGCGCGGCGTAGCCCTGTATCTCCCCGGTGCGCAGATAACTTTTGGTCGATAGCCCCAGCATCTTTTTCAGTGGGCCTATTTTAGTCAACCCGGTCCCCCAGCGGGCGATACCTTCCAGCTGAACATCCAGCCTGGCAAATAGCACTCGCCGTTGATTGATGAATTCCTGCCGGGCAATGGGCGTCCCGCGGGACAGCGACAGCTTGTACAGCCGCTCGATTTCTTCGAGGGTTTTCTGCACGCCGTTAAGGTGTTTACTCCAACTGCCTGTGGCGGCGCCGACGCCCAGCGATCCGTAATTGAGCATGTTCTGCATCAGGTCGTAGTTCTTGATCAGTTCGCTGCCCGAGCCTTTAACCTGTCGATGGACGTTCCGCGCCAGGTTCATCAGCTCGGTTTCTTCTGCCGTGAGGCTGCCCATCGAACCGTCGCTGACAATCACCAGCTGGCCCGGCATAACCACCACATTGCGAATATGCACATTCAGCACATCAAACTTTGCGCTACCGCCGACCCGAGCCTTGAGCGTGAAATAGGTTTGTATGCGGTCATTGATGAACACGTAGGGCTTGGACATGAGGCTGCCCGTCCTTGCTTGACTTCAGATCCAGCAAGGATAGGGACGGGATGTAGGGTTTAGAAGCGTAGGGAGGGGGGCTGAAAGTACGATTCGGAACGGTCCTACGCAGGCGGCATAGCTCGTCTTACGGACCATTCCCGCACGCGATATCTAATCTGCAGCAACGCTTGCAAACCCCGCCCGGATCTTCTCTCCCGGCAGTTCATCGGCAATGAACACGATCACGCTTTCGCGCTTTTCGCCATCCGCCCACTCCACATCGAAATCAAACCCGTACAGCTTCAACACCCCCTGAAAGACCAATTTGCGGTCTTCGCCGGCGATATTCAGCACGCCTTTGTAGCGCAGCAGTTGTTTGCCGTGCTCTTCCAGCAGCTCGTTCATGAAGGTGCTGAGCTTGTCGATATCCAGCGGCTGGTCACTGCGCAGGACCAGGCTGCTGATGCGGTCGATGGAGCGGCCTGCCGGAGCCGCCGGGCGTAGGGTCATCCCGCCGATGTCAGCGTTCAGGTTGAAGCCGCGCACATCCAGCAACTCGGCCAGATCAATCTTGCCGTGCTCGACCACACGGATCGGCGCACGTCGGTTGATGCGGGTCAGTCGCTCGCTTAGTGCGTTGAAGGCCGCCTCATCCACCAGATCGGTCTTGCTCACCAGCAGACGATCTGCAAAGCCGATCTGCGCCTGGGCGATGGTCTGCTCCAGGTGCGTGTCGGCGTGGGCCGCGTCAACCAGCGTGATGATGCCGTCGAGGATGTAGCGCTCGCGCAGCTCCTCGTCGATGAAGAAGGTCTGCGCCACCGGTGCGGGGTCTGCCAGGCCGGTGCATTCGATGACCAGCCGATCGAAGGCGATCTCGCCACTGTCGAGGCGTTCCAGCAGCAGATACAGCGCTTTGGTGAGGTCGGTGTGAATGGTGCAGCAGACGCAGCCGTTGGACAGGGTCATCACCTGCACGGGCTCGTCGCCCAGCAACTGGGTGTCGACGCCGGCGTCACTGAATTCGTTCTCGATCACGGCGATCTTCAGGCCGTGCTCTTCTTTGAGCAGATGGCGCAGCAGAGTGGTTTTGCCGGCGCCGAGAAAGCCGCTGAGGATCGTGACGGGGATAGGTGTGAACAAAAAAAAGACCTCGATTCGCTGAAAAAAAACAGGAGTGAAGTTGCTGGCGATTCGAAATGTCAGTCAGTACAGCGGCGACTGAATCAGCGCATCGCGAGCAAGCTCACTCCATATGACCAAAGGTCACATCATTAGCAACACTTGGGCCCGCCCTTTCCGCCGTAACGTGCGTCTTGGCGTTCCCGAAAGAACGCCTCGTAGGACATCACCGGCTTGTCCGGGTGAGTCTTCTGCATATGCTCAACGTAGTTGTCGTAATCCGGCATGCCCACCATGAGGCGAGCGGCCTGACCGAGATACTTACCCAGGCGACTCAGATCGTTGAACATAGGCAGCTCCTCGCGTTACAGCGCACTCAGTGGGTTTCCGGGAAAGCCTGGAACGGCGATTCCTTGTCGGTACGCTCTTTCTTGACCCACGCCGCCCGACCGACCTTCAACGCATAAAACAGAATGCTCAGGACCACGAACAGGAACAGCGTGGTCAGGGTGGCGTTGGTGTACGCGTTGAAGATCACATGCTGCATCTGATCCATGGTCTTGGCCGGGGCCAGCACCTGACCGGCGTCTGCCGCCGCGCTGTATTTCTTCGCCAGCGCCAGGAAGCCTACCGCAGGGCTCGGGTCGAACAGCTTGATGAAGCCTGCGGTCACGGTGCAGATCAGCAGCCATGAAGCCGGCAGGATGGTGACCCAGACGTACTGCTGACGCTTCATTTTGATCAGCACAACCGTCGCCAGCATCAGCGCGATACCCGCGAGCATCTGGTTGGAGATACCGAACAGTGGCCACAACGTGTTGATCCCGCCCAGCGGATCGATCACGCCCTGATACAGCAGATACCCCCACAGCGCGACGCAACCACCGGTACCGATGGCGTTGGCGGTCCAGGACTCGGTGCGTTTCAGCGCAGGCACGAAACTGCCCAGCAGGTCCTGCAGCATGAAGCGGCCGGCACGGGTACCGGCATCGACTGCCGTCAGGATGAACAGCGCTTCAAACAGAATCGCGAAGTGGTACCAGAACGCCATAGTGTTCTGACCCGGGAAGGCCTGGTGCAGGATCTGCGCGATACCCACCGCCAGAGTCGGTGCCCCACCGGCACGGGCCAGCACGGTGTTTTCGCCGATGTCCTTCGCCACAGCGGTCAATTGATCCGGGGTGATGAGGAAACCCCAACTGCTGACCATCTGCGCGACCGAAGCGACGTCGGAGCCGACGATGGCCGCCGGGCTGTTCATCGCGAAGTACACGCCTGGCTCGATGACCGAGGCCGCAACCATGGCCATGATCGCCACGAACGATTCCATGAGCATGCCGCCGTAACCGATGTAACGGGCGTTGACTTCGTTATCCAGCAGCTTCGGCGTGGTGCCCGAAGAAATCAGCGCGTGGAAACCGGAGACGGCGCCACAGGCAATGGTGATGAACAGGAACGGGAACAGGGTGCCTTTCCAGACCGGACCGGTGCCGTCGGTGAACTGCGTCAGCGCAGGCATTTTCAGCTCAGGCGCAAGAATCAGGATGCCGATCGCCAGCGCGATGATGGTGCCGATTTTGAGGAACGTGGACAGGTAGTCGCGAGGCGCCAACACCAGCCAGACCGGCAGCATGGCTGCGACAAAACCGTAACCGACCAGCATCCAGGTGATCTGCACGCCGGTGAAGGTGAACATCGGCGCCCACTCAGGACTCGCTGCCACAAGACCACCGACCCAGATCGACAGCAGCAACAGCACGACGCCCACCACCGAGATCTCGCCGATACGGCCCGGGCGGATGAAGCGCATGTAGATGCCCATGAACATCGCGATCGGAATCGTCGCCATGACCGTGAACATGCCCCATGGGCTCTCGGCCAGCGCCTTGACGACGATCAGCGCCAGCACCGCGAGGATGATGATCATGATCAGGAAACAGCCGAACAACGCGATGGTGCCGGGTATGCGGCCCATTTCTTCGCGCACCATGTCGCCCAGGGAGCGACCGTTACGGCGCGTGGACAGGAACAGGATCATGAAGTCCTGAACCGCACCCGCCAGCACGACGCCGGCGATCAGCCACAGCGTGCCGGGCAGATAGCCCATCTGCGCGGCGAGCACCGGACCGACCAACGGACCGGCGCCGGCAATGGCAGCGAAGTGGTGACCGAAGAGAATGTGTTTATTGGTGGGAACGTAGTCGAGCCCGTCGTTCTTGAGCACCGCGGGGGTGGCCCGGGTCGGGTCGAGTTGCATGACCTTGGTTGCGATGAACAGGCTGTAATAGCGATAAGCGACCAGATAAATGGCCACTGCGGCGACCACAATCCAGAGTGCATTGATCGCCTCCCCGCGACGCAATGCAACCACTCCCAGAGCCCAGGCCCCAAGGATCGCAACAATCAGCCAGGGCACGTGGCGCAGCAGACCATTATTGTTTTTCATTTTTTTTGTTTCCAACTGAGTGGACTTATTGTTGTTCAGCAAGCGGAGTTTAGCGCCGCCGGAGCGAAAGGCTACCCCCACGATGGTCTAGCGCGATATTTGTCCTATAGTCAACGCAGCGGGCGCTTCAGGCGCTGAAGGAGTAGTAGCGTAATGACCGAGAACCACAATGAACGTCGTCGCTTCAAACGTGTTGCATTCGACGCGAAAACGAAACTCACACAAGGCGGCAAAACCTGGACGGTTCAGCTGATCGACCTCTCGCTCAAGGGGCTGCTGATCGAAAAGCCGTCACCCTGGGAGGGTGATCCCGATGAACGCTTCATGGTCGACATTGAGTTGCAGGACGGTATTGATGTCGTGATGGAAGTGCAGCTGACCCACGATGATCACAATCACCTGGGGTTTGTCTGCAAGCACATCGAGCTCGATTCAGTGACGCACCTGCGTCGACTGATCGAACTCAATATTGCCGATCACGATGAACTGGAGCGTGAGCTGGGCGCACTCATACATCTATAGAACGCGCTGTCCTTACTCGAACAACGCGTCCAGTGCTTGATCCAGGCGAGTCACGCCAATCACCGTCAGGCCCGGCGGCGACTCTTTCGGGGCGTTGCCCTTGGGCACGATGGCGCGTTTGAAGCCGTGCTTGGCCGCTTCCTTGAGTCGCTCCTGACCGCTCGGCACAGGGCGCACTTCGCCGGACAAGCCTACTTCGCCAAACACCAGCAAGTCTCCCGGCAGCGCCCGGTTGCGCAGGCTGGACATGACGGCGGCCATCAAGGCCAGGTCGGAAGCGGTTTCCAGCACTTTCACCCCGCCCACGACGTTGAGAAACACATCCTGGTCATGGGTAGGGATGCCGCCGTGGCGGTGCAGTACCGCCAGCAGCATGGCCAGCCGGTTTTGATCCAGCCCCAAGGTCACGCGACGCGGGTTGGAAAGGTGGCTGTCATCGACCAGCGCCTGCACTTCGACCAGCATCGGCCGGGTGCCCTCCCATGTGGCCATGACCACGCTGCCCGCGACTTCTTCCTGCGCACGTGTGAGAAAGATCGCCGAGGGGTTCGAGACTTCTTTCAGGCCTTTGTCGGTCATGCCGAAGACGCCCAATTCGTTGACGGCGCCGAAGCGATTTTTGACCGCACGCAGCAAACGCAGGCGGCCATCGGACTCGCCTTCGAAATACAGCACGGTATCGACCATGTGCTCCAGCACCCGAGGCCCGGCCAGCGCGCCTTCTTTGGTGACGTGGCCGACCAGAAAGATCGCGGTGCCGCTCTGCTTGGCGTATCGCACCAGCAACGCGGCACTCTCGCGAACCTGGGATACGCCGCCGGGCGCTGATTGCAGTTGTTCGGTGAAGATAGTCTGAATCGAATCGATCACCATGACCTTCGGCTGCTCGATGCGCGCCGTGGCAATGATGGTTTCGATGCAGGTCTCGGTCATGACCCGCAGTTTGTCCTGGGGCAAGCCAAGCCGACGGGCGCGCATCGCGACCTGCTGCTGCGACTCTTCGCCAGTGACGTACAGCGCCGGCATGCGCTCGGCGATGGCGCAGAGGGTCTGCAACAGAATGGTCGATTTGCCGATGCCGGGGTCGCCGCCAATCAACACCACAGAGCCATCCACCAGGCCGCCGCCGAGAACGCGGTCCAGCTCAGTGGAGTTGGTGGAAAAACGCGGGATTTCTTCAACACTGACTTCCGCCAAGGTTTTGATCTGCGCCTGCTGGCCGGTCCAGCCGGAACGACCGCTGGGCGCAGCCGCCGTACTGTTGTCGATCACGGTTTCAACGAGGGTATTCCAGGCACCGCATTCGCTGCACTGGCCGGCCCATTTGGGAAACGTCGAACCGCACTCGGTGCAGCCGTACATGCGTTTGGCCTTGGCCATGACACCCCCGATGTAAAAAGAGGGCAATCATACCCGATGCGTCAAACCGTCGGTGGCAGCGCCATCGGGCACGCACGCTTTTGGAGGATTAAATAAAACTAACCGGGACGGACCCGGTCGATTGCATGGATTAAGCGAGATGCAGGTAGCTGACTTACACTGCATTTACCACTCTCATCTGTAACAAAGGAATACACCCATGAGCGTACTAAGCGAGTTCAAAGCCTTTGCCGTAAAAGGAAACGTCGTCGACATGGCCGTCGGTATCATCATCGGCGCGGCATTCGGCAAGATCGTTTCGTCGTTCGTCGGCGATGTAATCATGCCGCCCCTCGGGTTGCTGATCGGCGGCGTGGACTTCAGTGATTTGGCCATCATGCTGCGGCCTGCTGAAGGGACTGCACCTGCGGTGGTGCTGGCCTACGGCAAGTTCATTCAGACCGTGATCGACTTCATCATTGTCGCGTTCGCCATCTTCATGGGCGTCAAGGCGATCAACCGCCTGAAACGCGAAGAGGCCAAAGCACCGACCCTGCCGCCAACCCCGTCCAAGGAAGAGCTGCTGCTGGGCGAAATCCGCGACCTGCTGAAAGAGCAAAACAACAAGCCGGCTGCGCCACTGCCAGTGACGCCTGACCGGTTCGTTTAACGCCGGTCATAACATGTGGGAGTGAGCTTGCTCGTTCCCACATGTGTCTTACGATCACACCGCAGTATCAACTTACCAGTAATTCTCCACCGCGATCTGTCCCGGCTTGCGCGTCAACGCCAGGCGCATGTCACGGGTTTTCAGTACCGCGCGGGTGTCCTCGATCATCTGCGGATTGCCGCAGATCATCACCCGTGAGTGCTCGGGTGTCAGCGCGACGCCGGCCGCCTTCTCCAACTCACCGTTTTCGATCAGCGTGGTAATCCGTCCGTTGAGCGCACCGGGATGCGGCTCCCGCGTCACCGTTGCGATGAATCTGAACTTGTGCGCGTACTCGACCAGGTATTCGCGCTGGGTCAGCTCGGCGATGAGCTGCTGGTAGGCCAGTTCCCGGGACTCGCGGACGCTGTACACCAGAATGATGCGCTCGAATTTTTCCCAGACCTCGAAGTCCTGCAGGATCGACAGGAACGGCGCAACGCCGGTCCCTGTGGATAACATCCAGAGGTCGCGACCATCGGTGAAGCGATCAAGGGTCAGGTAACCCACCGCCTGTTTTTCCACCATCAGCGTGTCGCCCTGACGAAGCCGGCTCAGCTCGCTGGTGAATTCGCCGTTGGGCACCACAATGGAGAAGAACTCGAGGAATTCATCGAAGGGCGAAGACACCACCGAGTACGCCCGCCACACCGTCGTACCATCGGGCTTGGTCACGCCCAGACGGGCGAACTGTCCTGCCGTGAAGCGGAAACCGGGATCGCGGGTGGTGCGAAAGGTAAAGAGACTGGGAGTCAGCGGCGTAACGTCCAGCAGCGTTTGCCGGGTGAATTTCTCTGCACTGGCAGTCATGGGGCGCTCCTGGCTCCTGTCTCACAAAAAGGGTGATCAGTGTCCCGCAAACCCGCCGTGATAAACACCACCGGTTTGTAGTGATATCCGCAACGACTGATGCGATTTTTAGAGCATTTCGCTATCGGCGTTATCGCCAGGTGATTCATGCAGACGTACACAATCGTCCTAAACTTATGATTCCCTTAGCTTTTCCAGATCGTGTCTGCAGCTAATCGGGGCGGTACTTCGACGCGACCACGAACCGCGCTCCATCCCGGGCCGTAATTGTTTCCTAGACTTCGATCAGGACGATCAAGACTGAGCATGGAGGCACACGATGGGTATTCGGAAGCTGGGGGAAGACTGCACGACGAACGCGGAGACGCTCGCCTACAAGGGCCTGACGATCAGAGAGGTAGAGGTACTGAAGTGGTCCGCGACTGGCAAGACGGCGGCAGAAGTCGCGTTGATCCTGGATGTCACAGCGCGCACCGTTAACTTCCACGTTGGCAAAGCCATCCAGAAGATCGGCGCCTGCAACAAGATGTCGGCAGTGGTCCAGGCAACGAAAGATGGGGTGATCTAGGCACAAGGTGAGGCGGGGGAGAAAAGCCCGGTGCGCGCGGGCAAAAACACGTAAAATCGCCGGCTTTGCGAACCTGGACACGCCGGCGCAGGTGTAACTGCCGCCGATACGCCGGTCGCGCCATCAACGACTGGAACTGCTCCGCCCATGCCGCTGCTTACCACCCCGTTTGCCCAGCTCGACCTGATCCGCCAGCCGGAGCAGTCGGATGAGCCCTTGCAGGCCTTCGATGCTGCCGACGAGTACCTGCTCAACCATGTCGCTGAACAGGGCGTGACGCTGCAAACGCGGGTGCTGGTGCTCAACGACAGTTTCGGCGCGCTCGCAGCGAGCCTTGCGCCCCATGCCACGGTGGTCAGCAGCACGGATTCGTACCTCAGCGCTCAGGCCCTGGAAAAGAACCTGGTGCGCAATGGCCTGACCTACGACGCGGTGCCGGTGATGCCGGCGAGCGCGCCGTTGACCGGTCCCTTCGACTGGGTGCTGATTCGCGTACCCAAAACCCTCGCCTTGCTGGAAGAGCAGCTGATTCGTTTGCAGGGCCAATTGGCCCCGAACGCCAGAGTCGTCGCTGCCGGCATGATCAAGCACCTGCCACGCTCCGCCGGGGAGCTGATGGAAGAGTACATCGGCCCGGTGCAGGCATCGCTAGCGGTAAAAAAGGCGCGGCTGCTGTTTTGCACGCCTGAAGCCAAAACCGTGCAGCCCTCGCCCTACCCCACCCATTACACGCTGGACGAGCCGAAGATCGAGTTGATCAACCACGCCAACGTGTTCTGCCGCGACAGTCTGGACATCGGCACCCGCGCCTTCCTGCCGTACTTGCCCAAGGGCCTGGGCTCAGCGCGGGTCGCCGATCTGGGTTGCGGCAATGGCGTGCTCGCCATCGCCAGCGCGCTGGAAAACCCCGACGCCCATTACACGCTGGTGGACGAGTCATTCATGGCGGTGCAGTCGGCGCAGGAGAACTGGGCGTTGGCCTTCGGCGAGCGCCCGGCGGTGATTCACGCAGGTGACGGGCTGGCGGCGCAGGAGCCCGATTCGCTGGACGTCATCCTGTGCAATCCGCCGTTTCACCAGCAGCAAGTGGTCGGCGATTTCCTCGCCTGGCGGATGTTCCAGCAGGCGCGCTCGGCACTGGTCACCGGCGGCGCGCTGTATATCGTCGGCAACCGGCACTTGGGCTATCACAGCAAACTGGCACGGTTGTTCAGGGGCGTGGAGCAAGTGGCGGCGACGCCGAAATTCGTGATCCTCAAGGCGCGTAAGTAGAAACCTCTTCGCGAGCAAACTCGCTCCCACAGTGTTGCAGCAACGCCAACATGACCGCACAAAAAACCCCGCCGAAGCGGGTTTTTTATTGAGCGAGCATCACTCAGTGGGACTTCATGCCTGCCGCTGTCATGAACATGCGCAGCAGCATGGCGACCACGAAGAGGGCCAGCACGCTGCCGGTCCAGATGACCACTAGCCAGCCGATGCGCTGCCACAGTGGCTTGCCCTGCGCTGGATCAACCTCGCGCCTGTGCTCATCCTGATTCCGGGCTTCGTGCTGAACAGATTCTTTAACCGACATCGCTAAACCCTCTTCTCCCGCAGTGGGGCCCCGAGGAGAAACCGGGGCCATTACCTGCTAGTGATAGCCGTGTTCGTGGGTGACTTTGCCGCGGAATACGTAGTAACTCCAGAACGTGTAACCCAGGATCAGCGGAATGATGAACAGCGTACCGACCAGCATGAAACCCTGACTCTGTGGCGGCGATGCCGCTGCCCAGATCGACACAGTCGGCGGAATGATGTTCGGCCACAGGCTGATGCCCAGCCCGCTGTAGCCGAGGAAGATCAACACCAGCGTCAGCAGGAACGGTGCGTAGTTGGCATTGCGCGCCACCGCTTTGAACAGGCCGTACATCGTCAGCATGACCAGCGCCGGCACCGGCATGAACCACAACAGGTTAGGCAGGCTGAACCAGCGATCGGCAATGGCTTGGTGGGCCAGCGGCGTCCACAGGCTGACGATGGCCATGACCACCAGCGTGGCCAGGGCCAAAGGGCGTGCCAGATCGTGCATGGCTTTCTGCAGCGGCCCCTCGGTTTTCATGATCAGCCAGGTGCAGCCGAGCAAGGCATAGGCCACGATCAGCGCCAGACCACAGAAGATCGAGAACGGCGTCAGCCAGTCCAGCCCGCCTCCGGCATAGGCACGGTCGACCACGGAAATGCCGTCGATGTACGCGCCCAGTGCCACGCCCTGGAAGAACGTCGCCACCAGCGAACCGCCGATGAACGCCTTGTCCCACAGGTGCCGCTTGACGTCGGTGGCCTTGAAGCGGAACTCGAATGCAACGCCGCGGAAGATCAGCCCGAACAGCATGAAGATCAGCGGCAGATACAGCGCCTCAAGCACGACCGAGTAGGCCAGCGGGAAGGCGCCGAACAAGCCGGCCCCGCCCAGCACCAGCCAGGTCTCGTTGCCGTCCCAGACCGGCGCGACGGTGTTCATCATCACGTCGCGGTCGGTCTTGTCCTTCATGAACGGGAACAGTATCCCGATGCCCAGATCGAAGCCGTCCATGATGACGTACATCATGACGCCGAAGATGATGATCACGGCCCAGATCAGTGGAAGATCGATACCCATGGCTCAGTTCCCCTCAGTCAGGCTGTCTTTGCGGTGGTCCGTGCTGCTTTCATCAGCAGCAGAGAGAGGACGCGCCGGAGTGCGTTTCTGCCCAGGTCCGCCATGTGCCGGAGTATCCCCTTCGTGGGTTTTAGGCCCTTTGCGTACCAGACGCATCATGTAGCCGAAGCCTGTGCCGAACAGCAGGAAATACACCACGACGAACAACACCAGCGTGATGCTCAGCTGCTCAACGCTGTGGCGGGACGCCGCATTGGCAGTACGCATCAGCCCATAGACCACCCACGGCTGACGCCCGATTTCGGTGGTGAACCAGCCCGCCAGCATGGCGATCAGACCGGCCGGCCCCATGCACATGACCAGACGCAAGAACCAGCGATTGGTGTACAGCCCGCCGCGCCAGCGCAGCCAGGCGCTCCACAGACCGACCGCGATCATCAGCATGCCCAGCGCCACCATGACGCGGAACGACCAGAACACGATCAGCGAATTCGGACGGTCCTCCGGCGGGAAGGACTTCAGCGCCGGAATCTGCTTGTCCAGGCTGTGGGTCAGGATCAGGCTGCCCAGGTACGGAATCTCGACGGCGTACTTGGTGCGCTCCTCCTTCATGTCCGGGATGCCGAAGAGGATCAGCGGGGTCGGCTCGTCGCCGACGTTTTCCCAGTGACCTTCGATGGCGGCGATCTTGGCCGGCTGGTGCTCCAGGGTGTTCAAGCCGTGAGCGTCGCCCACCATTGCCTGAATCGGCGCAACGATCAACGCCATCCACATGGCCATGGACAGCATTCTGCGAATCGCCGGGTTGTCGCGGCCACGCAGCAGATGCCAGGCCGCCGAGGCGCCGACGAAGAACGCCGTTGCGACAAAGGCAGCGATTGCCATGTGCGTCAGTCGATACGGGAACGACGGGTTGAAGATCACCGCGAACCAGTCCACCGGAATCACCCGGCCATCGACGATCTCGAAGCCCTGGGGGGTTTGCATCCAGCTGTTGGAAGCCAGAATCCAGAAGGTCGAAATCAGTGTGCCGACGGCCACCATCGAAGTGGCGAAGAAGTGCAGGCCGCGACCGACGCGGTTCCAGCCGAACAGCATGACGCCGAGAAAACCCGCTTCGAGGAAGAATGCGGTGAGCACTTCATAGGTCAGCAGCGGCCCGGTGACCGCGCCGGCGAAATCGGAGAAGCGGCTCCAGTTGGTACCGAACTCATACGCCATGACCAGACCCGAAACCACACCCATGCCGAAGTTGACGGCAAAGATCTTCGACCAGAAGTGATAAAGGTCGCGGTAGGTGTTGTCATGGGTTTTCAGCCACAAGCCTTCGAGCACCGCAAGGAAGCTCGCCAGACCAATGGTGATGGCAGGGAAAAGAATGTGAAATGAAACGGTGAACGCAAACTGGATTCGGGCGAGATCGAGCGCCTCTAAGCCGAACATAGGTCTTCCTCTATCAGGTGGAACTGGCTTCAGACTCAGGGCCTTCAGCGACTGCCCCCGGTGTATTGAGTACGAGGTGTGGCGTTTGTTCTCTTGGATTCGTGCTCAGGTCGGCGACCGGGGGATGCGTCAGGCGGCCAGTTCGATCAATACAGTTCAGAGCATTGATCCAGGTCAGCTGACAGTGAAAGAGTAGTCCCATTTCGGCACTTGCTCTGCGTGGTCTTTTGTCGCGTGGCGAGTTGACTCACCCGCCAGGGCGGTGCAGTTGGCGGGAAGCAGAACAGGGTGCGTGGAATTGCAGCGCAGCACTGAAAAAGCCCGAGTAGAAGGTCCTACAACGGATCGCGAATAAAGCCCATCAGCGCAGAAATCAGTCGCTGATAAAGCGCGTCGACTTCCGGCACTTGGCCTTTGGCCCTGAGGCTACCGTGAAGCAGCCCGAGACCGGGATCGAACTCGGTGCGCACGCCCGCTTCACGCAGCGCGCGCTCGTAGGCAACACCGTCGTCACGCAACGGGTCGAACTGCGCGACGGCAATAAACGCAGGCGCCAGGTCATGGAAATCAGCTGCGTGGAGCGGACGGGCGTAGGCCGATTGTTCGTCCGGCGCCATGTACAACTGCTGGTAGAACCCCAGCTCATCGGTGGAAAGAAGCGGTGCATCCGCGCATTCACGGCGCGAGGGCAGATCGTTGTCGCCCCCGAGTTCGGGGTAGATCAGCGCCTGCCCGACCGGCTGACGCTCACCGGAATCGCGCAGCGCCAGACACACCGCAGCGGCGAGATTGCCACCGGCGCTGTCCCCGGCAATGGCGATGCGACGCGGGTCGATGTCCAGCCGCTGCGCCTGAATCTGCAAGGCGTGCCAGACCGCCAGGCAGTCACCGAATCCTGCGGGAAACGGGTGTTCGGGCGCCAGCCGGTAATCCACGGCGACGACCACGGCGTTGAGGTCGGCCGCCAGGGCTGCGGTCAGAAAGTCATGGGAATCCAGATCGCCGACCACCCAGCCGCCGCCGTGGATATACATCACGCACGGCGCCGGGTGTTCGAGGGACAGCCGCCGAGGTCGGTAACTGCGCACCGCCACCCCGCCGAGGGCAAAATCCCTGACATCGAGATTCGCCGGACGGGCGGGTGTGAACGCTTCGCTCATCCGCGCATACGCACGGCGCTGCTCGTTGATATCCTCCGACGCGCTGCTGAAGCTCAGCGTTTTGGTCACGAACGCCGACATCTCGGGTGACAACGGGTAAGACGTGGGCATTGGCTGCTCCAGCCCGAGCCCTTGGCCAGGCCTGTTGATTTACTTGTTCACCGCCACTTGCACGGCGGCCGCTGCATCCTTGCCATCGAAGGTGGTCACGCCATCCAGCCAGCGCTTCATGTCTTCAGGATGATCCTTGAGCCACTGGCGGGCAACGTCGTTCGGCGCCTTGCGGTCCATGATCGGCACCATCATCTGGCTTTCCTGAGCGGCGGTGAACTTCAGGTTGCTCATCAGCTTGCTGACGTTCGGGCAACGAGCCGCGTAATCGGGCGCCGTCACCACTGAAACGGTCGCCGCGCCTTCGCCCGGGCCGAACACGTCTTCGCTGCCGGTCAGGTAGGCGATCTTCATATTGATGTTCATCGGGTGCGGGGTCCAGCCGACGAATACCACCCATTCGTTACGCTTGATCGCGCGCTGCACCGCCGCGAGCATGCCGGCTTCGCCCGACTCGACCAACTGGAAGCCGCCGAGGCCGAACTGGTTCTTCTCGATCATGCCCTTGATGTTGGCGTTGGCACCGGTGCCGGGCTCGATGCCGTAGATCTTGCCGCCGAGCTTGTCCTTGAATCTGGCGATATCGCCGAAGGTTTTCAGCCCGCCCGACGCCACATAGTCTGGCACCGCCAGCGTTGCCTGGGCATCGCTCATGCTGGGCACGTCGAGCACCTTGACCTGATTGGCCGCCACAAAGGGCGCGATGTTCTTGTCCATCGCCGGTTTCCAGTAACCCATGAAGACGTCGAGTCGATCGTCACGCAGACCTCCGAAGACGATTTGCTGGGCGGCGCTGGTCTGTTTCACGTCGTACCCCATGTTCTGCAGCAGCACTTCGGCGACAGCGCTGGTGGCGACGACGTCCGTCCAGTTGACCACACCCATGCGCACGTTCTGGCATTTGGCGGGTTCCGCCGCCAGCAGGACGGTGCTGCTCAGCATCAACACAGCGCAACTGAAATGACGAATAAATGACTTCATGGGTGCTCCTCGGGTCGGCTCGTTATTTTATTCAGCTCTTTTCGGCAGTTTTTCAAGGCTTGAAGACCCGCGGCAATTCGATGGCTGCCGCGTCGATGCAAGGTACGCAGCAGGCCTGAGCATCAAGCGCACCAGCGCGACCTGTGCTTGCACTGGGGCGACATTGAATGAAGGGGGTTCAGCAGCAGATGACCGTTCCCACGCAGCGCGTGGGAACGGTCAGGCTACAAGGTCCGGCGTGGGTTAAAGCACTTTATCCAGCGTAATCGGGAATTCCCGAACACGCTTGCCCGTGGCGTGGAAGATGGCATTGGCGATGGCAGAAGCCACGCCGACGATGCCGATCTCGCCTACACCCTTGGAGCCCAGATCATTGACGATGTCGTCGTTCTCTTCCACGAACAACACGTCGATCTCACCGATGTCGGCGTTCACCGGGATGTGGTACTCGGCCAGGCTATGGTTCATGAAGCGCCCGAGATGGTGGTCGGTCTGGCTCTCTTCCTGCAACGCCTGACCAATGCCCCAGACCACGCCGCCGAGGATCTGGCTGCGCGCGGTTTTCGGGTTGACCACGCGGCCCGCCGCGACTGCGTCCACCACACGATTAACGCGAATGGTGCCCAGGTCTTCGTCCACCAACACTTCGACGAACACCGCCGAGTGAGTCGCCGTCGAATAGCCTTCGCGCTTGTCGTCAGGCTTGGCGTCGATTTGCACTTCCAGCGTCTCGTGGGACGACTCGCGGACGATGTCGGCATAGGCAAAACGCTGATCGTCGATGAGCAGATAACCGTCGCCGTAACCGACGTCGGCCATGTCCACCACCGCGTATTGCGGATGCGCCATTCGCACGGCGTCGAGCAACTTGGCGCGCAAAGCACGGCAGGCCTGCTGCACGGCAGTACCCACGGACGACACGGTGAACGAGCCACCCTGCAACGGCGACGTCGGCAGCGAAGAATCACCCAGCACGAAGGTAACGTCGTCCGGATTCACACCGGCGGCTTCGGCGGCGATCTGAGTCATGACCGTGTACGTGCCGGTGCCGATGTCAGTGGTGGCACTGCTGACGGTGATCTTGCCGCTGCTGTCGATACTGGCTTTGGCGCTGGCCGGCATTTGCATGGCTTCCCACACACCGCCGGCCATGCCCCAACCTACCAGCTGACGGCCCTGACGCATGCTGCGCGGCTCGGGGTTACGCTTGTTCCAGCCGAAGCGCTCGGCGCCCTGCTCGTAACAGGCCAGCAGTTCCTTGCTTGAATACGGCTTGCCTTCGTTGCCGTTGCTGTCGGCAAAGTTGACGATCCGCAGCTGCACCGGGTCGATGCCGGCCGCAATGGCCAGCTCGTCCATGGCGCATTCCAGCGCGACCATGCCGGAAGCGGCGCCCGGTGCGCGCATGTCCAGCGGCGTGTAAACGTCCAGCGGCGCCAGCTTGTAGCTCAACTGCACGTTGTCGCACTGATAGAGCATGCCGCTCCATTCAACGACGTGCTCGGTGAAGTCTTCGAAACGCGAGGTCTGGCCGATCGCGTCGTGGGCAATCGCTGTCAGCTTGCCGTCTTTGGCAGCGCCCAGGCGCATGTGCTGAAGGGTCTGGGGGCGATAGCCGAACGTGAACATCTGCTGGCGGGTCAGCGTCAGGCGTACCGAGCGCTGAAGTTTCAGCGCTGCCATCACGGCCAGTGGCAACTGGTATTGCGGGCGCAGGCCGGAGCCGAACGCGCCACCGACGAAGGCCGCGAGGACGCGAATCTTCTCTTTCTCCAGGCCGAATACGCTGTGCAGGTAGTCCTGGCAGTTCTGCGTGCCCTGGGTTTTATCGTGAATCTCCAGGCTGCCGTCGGCCTTGTAAAACACCGTCGACGCGTGGGGCTCCATCGGGTTGTGGTGCTCGTTGGGCGTGCTGTAGTGGGTGTCGACAGTCACTGTGGCCTGGGCGAATGCGCCTGAAAAATCCCCGCGCGGCTTTGGCGTTTCCGCCGGCGCGGTGTGGGCGTCACTCTGGCCGACGCTGAGGTCGGTCTGGTGCGAATCGGTTTCGTATTCGATGCGCACGAGGGAACCGGCATGCCGCGCCAGCTCAAGGGTGTCCGCCACCACCAGCGCCAGGGGCTGGCCGCTGTAGAGCACGCGGTCGTTGTAGAACGGCCGAAACGGTGAGCCTTCCGCAGAGTCGGCGTCCTGATAGTCCTCGTCATAACTGGCGATGTGCGGGCGGTTGGTGTGATCGATGACCGCCACCACGCCGGGCACCGCCAGCGCCTGGGAGGCATCAATGCTGACAACCCGGCCGGAGGCGATAGTGCTGGAAACCACGCTGCCGTGCAGCAACCCGGCCTCTGGGTACTCACCGGCATACCGGGCCTGGCCGGTGACTTTCAGGCGTCCGTCGACGCGGTCCATCGGTTGGCCCAGCGCGGAGCTTCCCTGGATTGGTGTGTTGGCGTTCATTAAACAGTCCCTCCCAAGGTGGCGTCGCTCAAGGCGCGAACGATCGCGCGGCGGGCCAGCTTGATCTTGAAAGCGTTGTGCGCCAGCGGCTGAGCGTCGCGCAGCATCGCGTCGGCAGCAGCAACGAAGTTTTCCCGCGAGACCGGCTGACCCTTGAGCGACTGCTCGACGGCCGTGTCGCGCCAAGGCTTGTGTGCCACGCCACCCAAGGCGATGCGCACATCACGAATGACGTCGCCATCGAGTTCGACGGCAGCGGCCACCGAGATCAGGGCAAAGGCGTAAGACGCGCGGTCACGGATCTTCAAATAGTGGCTGTGCTGCTGGAAACGCGGCGCAGGCAGTTCGACAGCCGTAATCAGTTCATCGTCGGCCAGCTGGTTGTCGCGCTGGGGCGCATCCCCCGGCAAGCGGTGGAAGTCGGCAAACTCGATGACCCGCGCACCGGCACGCCCTTGAACGTGCACGCGGGCTTCGAGCGCAGCCAAGGCCACGCACATGTCCGACGGGTGCGTCGCGACGCAGGCATCACTGGCACCAAGGATCGCGTGGATGCGGTTCAGACCTTCTTTAGCCGGGCAACCCGTGCCAGGCTCGCGCTTGTTGCACGGCACGGTTGAGTCGTAGAAGTAGTAGCAGCGGGTACGCTGCAACAGGTTGCCGCCGGTGCTCGCCATGTTACGCAATTGCGGCGAGGCGCCCGCCAGAATGGCTTGAGACAACAATGGGTAGTCACGTTCGATCAGCGGGTGCCACGCCAGATCAGCGTTGCTCACCAGCGCGCCGATCATCAGGCCGCCGCTGTCGGTTGCGCGAACGTCTTTGAGCGGCAGCCCAGTGATGTCGATCAAGTGCTCGGGACGGGCGATGTTTTCTTTCATCAAATCCAGCAGGTTCGTACCGCCAGCGATGAAACGGCTGGCAGGGCCTGCAAGATTGACCGCCTGTGCGATGTCGGACGGTTTGCTGTAGCTGAAGGGATTCATTGGCCGCGCCCTCCCTGATCCGGTGCGGCATTCATTGATGGCAAGACTTCAACCACTGCCGCACGGATGTTGCTGTAGGCGCCGCAACGGCACAGGTTGCCGCTCATCAGTTCTTTCACTTCGTCATCGGTGCTGGCGCGGCCTTCGTTGGCCAGGCCCACTGCCGAGCAGATCTGCCCGGGCGTGCAGTAGCCGCACTGAAACGCGTCGTGTTTGATGAACGCTTGTTGCATCGGGTGCAGGGTGTCGCCGTTGGCCAGCCCTTCGATCGTGGTCAGCTCGGCGCCGTCACACATGATCGCCAGGGTCAGGCACGCATTGATGCGTTTGCCGTCACGCAGCACGGTGCATGCACCGCATTGGCCGTGGTCACAGCCCTTTTTGGTGCCGACCAGATCGAGCTGCTCGCGCAGCAGATCCAGCAGCGTGGTCCAGGGCTGTACGTCCACTTGTCGGGTCTGGCCGTTCAACGTCAGGGCGATGGAATGCCCTGCGAACGCCTGTTCATTGGTTGCACTCATGGGAAGCCTCACGGTAGGTACTCGATCAGCGCAGTGATCTGCGTCTTAAGGGGTACGACTTGTGTGGTTTCGGAAACGTTCAGGGTTTATGACGGGCGTTTTGACGCAGCGCAGCGCCGGCTTGGCGCAAGGCCGATCCGGACATTTGCAATCCGGCGACAAGCGCCAGGCCCCATCGCCCGGAGCTGCTGGTATGATGCGCGGCTTTTTGCAACTGGCAGAATTTGTGCAAGCCGTTTCGGTGAGCAGTGCTTTGCTGTTTCAGTCGACTACATAAATGACGCGGAGCGTCACCGGGGAGCCTTAAATGCTGGAGCGGTTGTTTCAACTCAGGGCACATAACACCAATGTGCGCACCGAAATTCTGGCCGGGGTCACGACCTTTCTGGCCATGGCCTACATCCTGTTCGTGAACCCGAGCATCCTTGGCGAGACCGGCATGGACAAGGGCGCGATCTTCGTCGCCACCTGTCTGGCCGCGGCCATCGGTTCCACCGTAATGGGCCTTATCGCCAACTACCCGATCGCCCTCGCGCCGGGCATGGGCCTGAACGCCTTCTTCACCTACACCGTCGTGCTGCACATGGGCCACACCTGGCAAGTGGCGCTGGGCGCGGTGTTCATTTCGGCAGTGATGTTTTTCCTGCTGTCGATCTTCCGCATCCGCGAATGGATCATCAACAGCATCCCGCTGCCGTTGCGCTCGGCCATCGCCGCGGGTATCGGTCTGTTCCTGGCGCTGATTGCGCTGCACAACGCCGGTATCGTGGTCAGCAACCCTGCCACGATGGTCGGCCTGGGCGATCTGGCCAAACCGGCACCGATCCTCGCCGCCCTGGGCTTCGCGCTGATCGTGGCGCTGGAAGCTTTGAAAGTGCGGGGCGCCGTGCTGATAGGCATTCTGGCCGTGACCATCATCTCGATCGTAATGGGCTTCTCGCCGTTTGGCGGCGTGGTGTCGATGCCGCCTTCACTGGCGCCGACCTTCCTGCAGCTGGATATTCCGGGCGCACTGAACATCGGTCTGGTCAGCGTGATTTTCTCCTTCCTGTTCGTCGACCTGTTCGACAACTCCGGCACTCTGATCGGCGTCGCCAAGCGCGCGGGCCTGATGGGCAAGGACGGCCACATGCCGAAAATGGGCCGTGCGCTGATCGCCGACAGCACCGCCGCGATGGCGGGCTCTCTGCTGGGCACGTCGACCACCACCAGTTACATCGAATCGGCGGCGGGCGTGAGCGCCGGTGGCCGGACCGGTCTGACGGCCATCGTGGTTGCCGTGCTGTTTCTGCTGGCGCTGTTTTTCGCTCCGCTGGCCGGCAGCGTTCCGGCATTCGCCACCGCCCCGGCCCTGCTGTTCGTGGCCGTGTTGATGACCTCCGGCCTTGCCGAAATCAACTGGGACGACATCACTGAAGCGGCACCGGTGGTGATCACCGCGCTGGCCATGCCGTTCACCTATTCGATCGCCAACGGCATCGCCTTTGGCTTCATTTCCTGGACCGTGATCAAGCTGTTGTCGGGCCGGGGCCGCGAGCTGAATTCGGCACTGGTCGTGCTGTCGATTCTGTTCGTGATCAAGCTGGGCTTTTATCCATGAGTTCTACGTTCGACCCTGCAAACTACACCGCTCAGCTCGATGAAAAGGCCGCGCGCCTGCGCGAGCTGCTGGCGCCTTTCGAGGCGCCGGAACCTCAGGTTTTCGACTCGCCGCGCGAGCACTACCGCCTGCGCGCCGAGTTCCGCCTATGGCGCGACGATGGCAAGCGTCACTACGCCATGTTCGCGCCGGGCGACAAACACACGCCGATTCTGATCAACGACTTCCCCATCGCCAGCCAGCAGATCAACACGCTGATGCCGGTGCTGCGGGAGCGTTGGGAAGCCAGCAAGCCGCTCAATCACAAGCTGTTTCAGGTGGATTTTCTGACCACGCTGGCCGGCGACGGCATGATCACGCTGTGCTATCACCGCCCGCTGGATGAAGCCTGGCAAGTCGAGGCCGAGCAATTGGCGGCTGATCTGAAGGTCAGCGTGATCGGCCGTTCGAAGGGGCAGCGTCTGGTGATCGGTCGCGATTACGTGACCGAACACCTGGAAGTCGCCGGCCGGACCTTCAGTTATCGCCAGCCGGAGGGCGCGTTCACCCAGCCCAACGGCACGGTGAACCAGAAAATGCTGAGCTGGGCGTATGACGCGCTGGGCGACCGCGACGATGATTTGCTGGAGCTGTATTGCGGCAACGGCAACTTCACGCTGCCGTTGGCGACCCGCGTGCGCAAGGTGCTGGCGACCGAGATCAGCAAGACCTCGGTCAACGCGGCGCTGAGTAACCTGGCTGACAACGCGGTGGATAACGTGTCGCTGGTGCGCCTTTCGGCGGAAGAGCTGACCGAAGCGCTGAATGAGGTGCGCCCGTTCCGTCGTCTGTCCGGCGTCGATCTGAAGAGCTACGACTTCGGCAGCGTGTTCGTCGACCCACCCCGCGCCGGCATAGACCCGGACACCTGCGAGCTGACGCGACGTTTCGAACGCATTCTGTACATCTCGTGCAACCCGGAAACCCTGGCCGCAAACATCGCCCAACTGCACGACACCCACCGGGTCGAGCGCTGCGCGCTGTTTGATCAGTTCCCGTATACCCATCACATGGAGTCGGGGGTTTTGCTGGTTCGCCGGTAAACCTTAGGTACTTTAAGATATGCCCGGTCGTCCAGATCCCGCGATGTCGGGCATTTAATAAAGTCCCTGTGGGAGTGAGCTTGCTCACGAAGACGGCGTGCGGTCCGCTGAAGATTTGACGGATGTACCGACCTATTCGCGAGCAAGCTCGCTCCCACAGTTCATTTGGCAGTGGTTAAGAATGGGCCGGATGAACAAAAGTGATCTTCCCAATGGGGCTTGGACCCAGCGCACTCCTACTCGATCCGCCGCCGCTTTCTCATGCGCACGCAGCATATCCCTCACCACCCATCATTAAATTCCTGACAGCTAGCGGCGAACTGCGTCAGACCGGTGTATAACTCTCGGCCGTCTCTCGCTTCGATGGATGCCTAGCCTTGAGCTCCGAATCGCCCGCCCCGTCCTCTGAATCCTCCGCTAAAAGCGCCCTGCGACTGCCCGGCTTTTTCGCCTTCCTGACCGCGCGTCTCGCTGCCGTTTTCGCCATGCAAATTCAGGCGGTCGTGGTCGCCTGGCAGGTCTACGACATGACCCGCAGCCCGATCTCCCTGGCGTATGTGGGCCTGGCGCAGTTCATTCCCATGCTGCTGTTGTTGATGCCGGCCGGCGATCTGATCGACCGCTACGATCGCAAGATGATCCTGACCATCAGTTGGTCCGTGCAAGCGGTGTGCAGCCTGATACTGATGCTGTTCTCGGTCACGCACCATCAGGATACGCGGCTTATTTACGCCACTCTGGCGCTTTTCGGTTGCGCGCGGGCGTTCACCGGGCCGGCGTTGCAGAGCCTGCTGCCGCAAGTCGTCCCCCGCGAAAAACTCGCCTCGGCCATCGCCACCAACAGCATGATCATGCGCATTGCCACCATCGCCGGGCCTCTGGTCGGCGGCGGTTTATATGCAGCGGGCGGCGGCGGATTGACCTACTCGGTGTGCATGGCCAGCTTCATCGCTGGCGTGCTGTTACTGATCCGTGTGCCGGTGCTCTATGCCGGCAAGAAGCAGATCCTCGAGTCCACGGCCTGGAAGCGCTTCACCGCCGGCATCGCGTTCATTCGATCGCGGCCGATCATCCTCGGCACCATTTCCCTCGACCTGTTCGCCGTGCTGCTCGGTGGCGTCGTGGCGCTGCTGCCGATTTATGCCCACGAAGTGCTGCACCTGGGCCCCCAAGGCCTAGGCGCGCTGCGCAGCGCGATGAGTCTGGGGGAGGTCAGCACCGGTCTGTACCTGAGCTTCCGGCCTTTTGATCGACACGTCGGTCTGGTCATGTTCATCGCCGTCGCGGTGTTCGGTATCGCCAATCTGGTGTTCGCCCTGTCGACGCTGTTCTGGCTGTCGCTGCTGGCGTTGATGATCGCCGGTGCGGCGGACATGGTCAGCGTCTACATTCGCTCCACATTGGTGCAGTTCTCAACGCCAGACGACATGCGCGGGCGGGTAAACGCCGTGAATATGTTGTTCATTGGCTCGTCCAACGAACTGGGCGAATTCCGCGCCGGCAGCAGCGCAGCGCTCTGGGGTGCCGTGCCCGCCGCGATCATCGGCGGCCTGTGCACACTGGGTGTCGTGGGCGCCTGGATGGTGGGTTTCAAGGCCTTGCGCCAGGTCAACCACTTTGCCGACGCCTCGCCGGTCGAAACCACCGAGAAGCAGACGGCGCGGGTTTGATGTAAGCCGTCATGAGTATGTGCTGCTGGCGCGTACCCTCTGCGCGCCACGCGAATACGGCGATTTCCAGCCCCTTTTGAACAACTACTGCGACGAACATCACCCGTTACGGAATCTTCCGTAAGACGGGCTATGGCTCCAGCGTAGGACCGATCCGAATCGTACTTTTGCCCCCCCTCTTGACGCTTCAAAGCCAGGAATACGCTCCCTATCCTTGCTGCATCTGAACTCAGCAAGGACATGCAGCATGGCATTTGACGGATTCATCAAGCTGGACGGGATAGACGGCGAGTCGCTGGATGAGCGCAACAAGGGCTGGATCGAAATCGTGGCCTACGACTTCGGCGTCAGCCAAAGCACTTCGGCCACCGCCAGCTCGAACGGTGGCGCAGGCTCGGGTCGGGCCAGCCTCAGCGACTTCAGCTTCAGCAAGCGCCTGGACAAATCCAGCGCTTCGTTGTTTGAAGCGAGTTGCGCGGGTACGCACATAAAGGACCTGACCTTGTGTCTGTACCGGGCCGGTGGAGACAAGTTGAAGTACTACGAAGTGCGCCTCGAAGAAGTGATCATTTCTGACTTCAGCCAAAGCGGTGAAAGCGGCGAGCCCCTGGAACACGTGCAAATCAACTTCGGCCGCGTTCGCATTCTGTACACCCAGCAGAAACGCAGCGACGGGGCGGCAGCCGGCAACGTCACCGGCGGCTGGGACCGCATCGCTAACAAGCGCTTTAGCTGAGGACTGCGAATGTCCAAGCCCTACGCTTTTATCAATGACCGCATACAGACCTACTTCACACTCAAGAACCGGGTGGGCGGGGGTGCGAAGTTCGACGTGCTGAACGCGCACATTCGAAACGTTGTGGTGATGCCGGGCCAGCTGGTGATTGTCAGCGACGGTTCCAACGGCACTCTCACGGCGGAAGAGACAGAGCTGATGAACCTCGCTCGGAACGTCCATCGGCAAGTGAAAGGCGCAGGCAGCCAGCTCATCGAGAACTATGACCTGCTGCAGAACATGCTCAGTTATGGATCGCTGGGTATTGGCGCTGCCACCGGGAGTTGGGGCAAGCACCTGGAGGGGGTGAAGAAAACTCTGGAAGAGATCGAGCGGCTTTACAAACTGTCGCTGGCGCGCGGAACACCCATTGCCCGGCAGGAGTTCATCAACCAGCGGCGAGCGCTGTTCGCCACGCTTGATAAGCAACTGGAAGGCATTGCTCGCTGGGGTACCGGGCTACGGAAAAAGGGCCCGCTTAAGAAGATGCTGGGGTTGTCGACCAAGAGTTATCTGCACACAGGTGAGATCCAGGGATATGCGGCGCGGGTCGGGAAGATCGCCAAGGTGGCGAAGTTGTTGAAGCATGGGACAGCAATTGGGATCGGGCTGAACTTAGCATCTACCGCGCTTGAGATTAAGGAAGCCTGCTCGACCGGAAGGGAGGATATTTGCACGCGAGCGAAATTCGTCGAAGGCGTGAAACTGGTGGGTAATGTCAGCGGCGGCTCCTTAGGCGGAACGCTAGGTGGCACAGCGGCGGCTACTGCATGCTTCGCGGTATTGGGTCCAACAAGCGGCCCGGTGGCACTTGCCTGTTTGATCGTGGGCGCAGTTGCTGGAGGGTATGGAGGTGGGTTGGCAGGTGAGAAAAGCGGAGAGTTCATAGGAACCAAACTTTATGAATGGAGCCCGCACACTAATGATGATTGAGAAAGTCTGGTGGGTGATGGCGGTGTTTGGAAGCATATTCGTCAATATCATCATAATGATTTACTTCCAGCTAAATAAGTTAACCGCCATGGAGGAACTGCTATCAGACGTAAAACTCGTGCAGTGGAACAAAAGCGTGTGGGGCGGGGGCCTCATTGGCAGGCAGATGAGGCTGAATGGATTAGCGATGATTATCATCATGCATAAGCTTATGTGCAGGCGGGGTGAGATACCTCCCGATGCAGATAAGCGGTTGTCTTCGGCGCTCAGGCTTCAACTTCAGGCGCTCTATTTTTTCTCGTATGCAAACGGCGCCGCTTTAGCTTGGGTTTATTTCTCCCTAGACTGAACAAGCTTGACAGTGCTCTGCGAGACCTTTTGACCCTCATTAGGTAAGAAATTTGGAGCTGCTTCACCAATGCACTACTTAATCGGCCTACTTTCACTGGCAATGTCCTTTTGGATGTTTGCGACCATCTTGACGATGACAATTTTTTGCTGCAGAAAGATAGTAATAATTGAAAGCTATCTGAATGACTGCAGATGCATATCTGATGCTCGAAGGATGTGGGGCGACGGCATTATCGGAAGACAGATGCGTATGAACATGGTGACTGTCGTCCTTACTTTTCCGAATTTGATGTACCTCCGTGGAGATATTTCAAAAGATGCAAACTTAAGAGTGCCACCAGATTTAAGGGTCTGGATACTCTGGCTCTACATCAATCTAAATACAGTATTTGCATGCATGATCGGGCTTTATGCCTTTATCACAGCACAGTGAGAGAAGTGAAAGAAATGACCGACGAATATCTCTATGAATGGGCGCAGTAATGGTAGATATCCCTACCGGACTACTGGCACTCATTTTGACAGTGATCACGGCCTTGCATCTCGCCGGCTACTACATCTTCTTCTACATCAACTTGGAAAAAATCGAAAACTACCTATGCGATATTGAAATGTTTTCATTGAACAGAGATTTCTACGGAGACAGCCTTTTCGGACGAAGAATGAGGGAAACCTTTGTAATGCTGGTCGCAGTCGCACCTGAAATCTTCTGGAGGCAGGAGCGCATTCCCAGGAAAAAACTTCTCAAACTGCCTCCCTTACTGCTGTGGGGAGTGCGGATAATTTATGGCTCGATGATTCTTATCGGCGTGAGTAGCGGACTGCTCTACTATTTTCGCGCGCCTCATTAACGCACTCACAGGGCGCTGCCTTGGCATGGGTCTACTTCTGCGCAGGTTGAAAAACACAAATAAGGTTCCAAGCTGCCACCCCCCACCAAGCAGCTCTGCAGGTGAGCAATACGTCTGAAGAACCGATTCGCGAACTATTCCCCCTCCCCTCCTCTCTTAGTCCAGCAGACCAGACGACGCACGCACGCCGTCTACACTTCCCACACGACCAAAAGAGGATTCCCCCATGCTATGGAAAAAAGGACGTCGCAGTGACAACGTCGTGGACGCACGCGGCGATTCCGGGGGTGGCGGTGGCGGCGGGATGCGCATTGGCGGCAAGGGTCTGGGGCTTGGCGGGATCGTGATCATTGTCGCGATCGGTCTGCTGACCGGGCAGGACCCGATGCGAATTCTGGGCGAGATTACCGGCCAGATGGGTTCGGAGCAGACCGCAGCGGTCAATCCGCAAACGCGCCAGGCGCCACCGGCCAATGACGAGCAGGCCGACTTCGTGCGCGCGATCCTGGGCGATACCGAGGACACGTGGCAGCAGGTGTTCCAGCAAATGGGGAGCCAGTACAAGGCGCCGACCCTGATTCTGTTCAGTGGCCGGGTGCAATCGGCGTGCGGCTCGGCGTCTTCGGCGAGCGGCCCGTTCTATTGCCCGGCTGACCAGCGCGTGTACCTGGACATGGAGTTTTTCCGTGAAATGAGTCAGCGCTTCAAGGCGGCGGGAGATTTCGCTCAGGCGTACGTGATTGCTCACGAAGTTGGCCATCATGTGCAGACCTTACTGGGGGTTTCGGCTAAAGTTGACGCCGCCCGCCAACGCGGCATGAAAATGGAAGGTGACAACGGTTTGCTGGTGCGTCAGGAGCTGCAAGCTGACTGCCTGGCAGGCGTTTGGGCCAACAACGCACAAAAGCGTTTGAACTGGCTGGAGCCGGGTGATATTGAAGAGGCGCTGAACGCCGCCAATGCCATTGGCGACGACCGCTTGCAGCAACAGGGTCAGGGCCGGGTCGTGCCGGACTCGTTTACCCACGGCACTTCTGCCCAGCGGGTCCGCTGGTTCAAGACAGGTTTTGCCCAGGGACAAATCAACCAATGCGATACGTTCGCCGCCAAGAGCCTCTGATCACATGATGAAACCGCTTTCGATCCTGTTGTTGGGCACCCTGATGAGCCTCAATGCTCATGCGGCGGATCAGGCGGTTAAAGCCATCAGCCCCGACCGGCTGCAGATCAACGGAACGACCCAGGCCACCCTCGGCCTGAGTCAGAACTGGGTTCGTCCCAGCCCGCAGGTCCAGCGGGTGGTCATTGTTTTCCACGGTCGGCTGCGTAACGCGCAAACCTACCTGCGCAGTGTCGAGCGCGCAGCCAACCAGTCCAGGCAGCGATCGAAAACCCTGCTGATCGCGCCGCAGTTTCTCGACGAAAAGGACATCGCAGAACACCGCCTGCCTGAGTCGGTACTTCGCTGGCACACCAATGACTGGATGGCGGGCGAGAAGTCACTGGGCCCCAAGCCGGTCAGCTCCTTTGTGGTCATCGACCACATCCTCAAGCGTCTGAGCGACAGTAAGCTGTTCCCCAACCTGAAGGAAATCGTAATCGCGGGCCATTCCGGCGGTGCGCAGGTGGTGCAGCGCTACGCGATGATTGGTGGCAAGGAAGATGCCTTGCTGAAGAAGGAAGGCATCAAGCTGCGCTATGTGATCGCCAACCCATCCTCTTATGCCTATTTCGACGCAACGCGGCCTGTGCCGGTTGATGCGGCGAGCTGCCCGACTTTCGACACCTGGAAGTACGGTCTGAACAAGCTGCCCGCTTACGCCGGCAAGGAAACACCCGCCGAGCTTGAGGCCGCATACGTGAAGCGGGACATTACTTATCTGTTGGGCGAGCTGGACACCGATCCGGAGCACCCGGCGCTGGACAAGGATTGTGGCGCGGAAGCTCAGGGGCCTCAGCGCCTGGCCCGGGGTCACAACTATTTCGATTACCTGACCAAGCGCCACCCGGAAGGCTTGAATCAGCGTCTGGTGGAAGTGAAAAACGTCGGGCACAACGGCGATGCGATCTTCACTTCGCCTGAAGGGCAGACGGCGTTGTTCAAGGCGAATTGATATCCGCGCGTTTGGTAGGACTGGTTTCGGCCGGGAAGAGGCCAGCATGTGCAGCGTCAATGTTGCGGTGTAGCGCCAGACGCCTTCCCGGCTGAAG
>NZ_JBWKQL010000011.1:11396-135917 GCF_059418765.1 Pseudomonas sp. GW821-FHT07F05 | reverse complement strand
CTGAGCCGGTCCTACAAATGAACACAGCCGCCGGTCCTACTGTCTAGACGCGGCACTACGTAGGACCGGCTTTAGCCGGGAAGAGGCCAGCATGTGCAGCGTCAATGTTGCGGTGTAGCGCCAGACGCCTTCCCGGCTGAAGCCGGTCCTACAAATGAACACAGCCGCCGGTCCTACTGTCTAGACGCGGCACTACGTAGGACCGGCTTTAGCCGGGAACAGGCCGGTCTGTACACCATCAATTTTGTGGTGAATTGCCGGACGCGTTCCCGGCTGAAGCCGGTCCTACCAGAAGGGTGGAATCAGCTCTTCGCGCCGATCATCTTCTTTAACGCCACGCAATCCGCCGCATGCCAGTCGGTCAATTCCGGCCACGGATTTTCCGGCAGATTGACCAGCACCGTACGGGCGCCGGCCGCTCGACCACAGGCCAGGTCGAACTGATAGTCACCCACCATCACCATTTCCGACGGCTGCACGTTCCAGGCGCTTGCGAGCTTCAGCAGGCCACCCGGATCGGGTTTTGGCGCGGCTTCATCACGGCCGAGCACGTCGTCCACGGCAAAGCAGTCGGCGATACCGATTGCGTCCAGCGTCACGTGGGCAAGCTCGCGGGCGTTACGGGTCAGAATGCCGAGACGATAACCCCGCCCTGCCAGCTCCCTCACCAACTCGACAGCACCTGTCGCGGGTTTGGATTCGATCGCCAACGCGCGCTCGTGCTCCAGCAGCCAGGCATGTTTGGCCGCCGCAACATCCGCCGGCAACGCCGCGAGATGCCCGAGAATGTCGTCCTCCTGAGGGATATCCAGCGCACGCTTGATCGCCGGAAAATCATGGGCGGCGACGGTCAGCGTGCCGTCCATGTCAAACACCCAGTGGCGTACTTGATTGAGGCTCATGACCAATCCTTACGGTGGCGAATCAAACCTTCCTGACTGACCGACGCCACAAGCTTGCCCTCGCGATTGAATACGCTGCCTCGGGAGAACCCGCGCGAATTACCGGCCCATGGGCTGTCCATGGCGTAAAGCAACCAGTCGTCAGCGCGCAGTTCACCGTGGAACCACAGCGAGTGATCCAGGCTGGCGATCTGCATGTCTTTCTGCCAGACCGTCTTGCCATGGGGCAACAGCGAGGTGGTCAGCAGGTTGAAGTCCGACGCGTAAGCAAGCATGTAGCGGTGCAGGGCGGGGATGTCGGGCAGGGTGCCGTCGGCGCGAAACCAGATGTATTTCACCGGGTCAGTAGGCTTCGGGTTGTAGGGATCAGACTCGGTGACTGGCCGGAATTCGATGGGCTTGGGGCACAGCAGTTTGTCCTTCATGTGCTCGGGAATCAGGTGCTCGCGCTGACGCATCAATTCAAGTTCCGACGGCAGGTTTTCCGGGCCGACCACCTGCGGCATCTGGCTCTGGTGCTCGAAGCCTTCTTCGTCGTACTGAAACGACGCGCTGCAGGTGAAAATCGGATGGCCTTTCTGAATGGCCGTCACCCGGCGTGTGCTGAAACTGCCGCCGTCGCGGACCCGGTCCACCTGATACACCACGGGCAAGTGCGCGTCGCCGGGGCGCAGGAAATAGCCATGCAGCGAATGCACATGGCGCGCGTCTTCAACCGTCTTGCTCGCCGCCGACAGCGACTGACCCAGCACCTGACCGCCAAACAGCTGGCGAAAGCCAAGGTCCTGGCTGCGTCCGCGGAAGAGGTTTTCTTCGATCGGCTCCAGACTCAACAGCGACACCAGATCATCCAGCACGTGACTCATTCAGGGTTCCTCACACGGTCGTCTCGCCAACCGTCATCGCATCAATCAGGCCATGGGCGCCGTAGGCCGGCGCATATGGAAGTGGGACGAAATGATACAGAGGTTTGTAGCCCGATTCCCGCAGCTGTTTAAAGCGTCGCCAACCAGCCCGCCCGGTTGATGCGATACAACACGTGGGGCCTGAGTGGATGGCCGTTGGGCAATTTCGGATGATCGAAGTTGTCAGCCGGATCGTTGCGCATGCCGATGGCCTGCATGACCTTCTGCGAAGGCAGATTATTGACCGCCGCAAATGCTACGATTTCGTCCATGTCCAAATGCTCGAATCCGCAGCCGAGGACCGTCCAAGCGGCTTCGCTGGCATAACCCAGGCCCCAATGCTCGCGGGCCAGGCGCCAGCCGATCTCTACCGCTGGCGTAAATCCTGCCTCGAAGCCCACCACGGCCAGGCCGGTGAAACCGATGAATTCACCGGTGTCCCTGCGTTCAAGGGCCCAGAAGCCGAAACCATACTCGGCAAAGTGCCCGCGCACCCGGCCGATCAGCTTGGCGCTTTCCATGCGGCTCAAGGGCTGCGGAAAGTAGCGCATCACTTGTGGATCGGCGCACATCTTCGCGAAGGCTGGCAAATCATCATCTCGCCATTGACGCATCAACAAGCGTGCGCTGTTGAGCTCAAGAATCGGCTCCATCGATCGTCTCCCTGTTGCCTCGCCTCTCAAAATGCCCGCCGGCTGGCGATCTCCCCGCCCAGGCAAATCGCTGTGCGGTGATCGTCAGAACTGGCAAGATTCCCCTTCGAACCAGACGCGTGCTCACCATGCCCCTGCCCCTCATTTACCATGAAGACTACAGCCCGGACTTTCCGCCCGACCATCGTTTCCCGATGGACAAGTTCCGGCTTCTGCGCGACCACCTTATCGACACCGGCCTGACCACAGATGCTCAATTGTTTCGTCCGCAGGTCTGCCCAACGGACATCCTCGCGCTGGCCCATGACCCCGGTTACATCAGCCGTTATATGGAAGGCGCGCTGGCGCGGGAAGATCAACGTCGCCTTGGCCTGCCCTGGACCGAGGATCTGGCCCGACGTACGGTACGCGCGGTAGGTGGCTCTTTGCTGACAGCGGAACTGGCGCTGCAACACGGACTGGCCTGTCACCTTGCCGGCGGCACTCACCATGCCCATTACGATTACCCGGCCGGGTTTTGCATCTTCAACGACCTGGCGATCATCAGTCAGTACCTGCTGCAAAGCGGACGCGTCGACCGGGTGCTGATTTTTGACTGCGACGTGCACCAGGGTGACGGCACTGCGCGGATTCTCGAACACACCGATGACGCGATCACGGTCTCGCTGCACTGCGAAAAGAACTTCCCTGCGCGCAAGGCCCAAAGTGACTGGGACATTCCGCTGCCGATGGGCATGGGTGACGACGACTACCTGAAGGTGGTCGACGACACGCTCAATTACCTGCTGCCCCTGTATCAGCCCGATCTGGTGCTATACGACGCCGGCGTGGATGTGCACAAGGATGATGCGCTGGGGTATTTGCAGCTGACCGATGCGGGGGTTGCCCGCCGCGACGAGGCGGTGATGCGTCATTGCCTGGGCCGGGACATTCCGGTGATGGGCGTGATTGGCGGTGGCTACAGCAAGGACCGGCAAGCACTTGCTCGACGGCACGGGATTCTGCACCACAGTGCGCAGCGGGTGTGGATAGAGCGCGGGCTTTGAGTGATGACATCACTTACCCACATCCCCTGTGGAACCGCCTGTGGATAACCTGAGTGCAAGGGCGTGATCCCCTGATATCACTGGGGCACGCGCGCACTGTACGTTTTTGATCGATAAGTTTTCCACAGGCTGGCCGCGTTTCACGAAGCTCGCGTAGAATGCGCGCCCCCTACCCAACCGGTGTCCGCTTAGCCATGACGTCAACCGCCACCTCAAGCACCCAGACAGTCGCCATTATCGGCGGCGGCCCTGCCGGCCTGATGGCCGCTGAAGTGCTGAGCCACGCCGGTTTCAAGGTGGACCTCTACGACGCCATGCCCTCGGTCGGGCGCAAGTTTCTGCTGGCGGGCGTCGGCGGCATGAACATCACCCACTCCGAGCCGTCGCCTGCGTTCGTTGCCCGCTACGCCGAACGCGCCCCGGTAATCGCGCCCTTGCTGCGCAGCTTCGGCGCCCAGGCGCTGTGCGAGTGGATTCACGGCCTGCGCATCCAGACGTTCGTTGGCAGTTCCGGGCGTGTGTTCCCCACCGATATGAAGGCCGCGCCGCTGCTGCGCGCCTGGCTCAAGCGACTGCGCGAGTCCGGCGTCGTTATCCACACCCGTCATCGGTGGCTGGGCTGGAATGCCGACAATACGTTGCGAATCGACGGTCCCGAAGGTGAAGTCACCCTGAACCCTGCCGCCACGCTGCTGGCGTTGGGCGGAGCAAGCTGGTCGCGGCTGGGCTCGGACGGTGCGTGGGTACCGCTGCTTGAACAACGCGGGGTCAACGTCGCGCCGCTGCAAGCCGCCAATTGCGGGTTCGAAGTCTCGGCCTGGAGCGAACTGCTGCGCAGCAAATTCGCCGGCGCGCCGCTGAAGAACATCGCCATGGGCCTGGAGGGGCAAAACCTGCGGCTGGGGGAATGCGTGGTCACGCAGGGCGGTGTCGAGGGTAGCCTCGTTTACGCTTTGTCCGCGCAGATCCGTGAGGCGATCAATCAGTCGGGGTCGGCCACGGTCGAGATTGATCTGCTGCCCGGCAAAAGCGTTGCCGAGGTGCAAAAGGCCCTGAGCAAACCCCGCGGTTCCCGCTCGACGTCCAAGCATCTGCACAGCCAGCTGGGCCTCGACGGGGTGAAAGCGGCGCTGTTACGTGAGCTTACCCCCGCTGCGACATTCGCTGATCCAGCCCTGCTTGCGCGTGCGATCAAGGCCTTGCCGCTGACACTGATCACGCCGCGCCCGCTGGATGAGGCCATCAGCACGGCAGGCGGAGTGAAATTCGAAGCACTGAACGAGCACCTGATGATCCCGTCGCTGCCCGGCGTCTTCTGCGCCGGCGAGATGCTCGACTGGGAAGCGCCCACCGGCGGCTATCTGCTGACCGCCTGCTTCGCCAGCGGCCGCGCGGCAGGGCTGGGGATGGTTGACTGGTTGCGCCGCAGCTAAGGCTCAGCGCAACCAAAGGGGATTCACGCCGCGCGATCAACCTGCGGCTTCAGGCCACCGCCAATACCCTGCTTGACCGGCGCTTTGCCGTTCGAGGCTCCGGTAACCCACTTGCCCAACTCGACGCCCTTCAGCTCGATGTACTTATGAGCCAGAGCAGCCAGGCCGATCGCTGCGAGGGTGACGGCAACCACCAGCGCGTTGTTGCCCAGCTCGGAACCTGTGTCCATGAAACGCTGGCCGTTGATCATCGGCGACAGATCGCGGCCGGTGAGCTTCTGCGCCACGATGAACATCGTCGACAGGCAAAACAGCAGCGCAGCGTGGGTCATGTAGATGGAGTACGACAACTTGCCCAACAGCCTGAACACGGCGGTTTTCAGGAACGTCGATACCAGCCCGGCTTCGAATGCGAACACCAGCACCAACACGCAGAACGTCAGACTGGCAATGGGCGAGCGGTCGCTGTAGTCGTTCATCACCATCCAGTACGTTGTGCACGTGAGCGCCACTTCGAGCACCGTCATCAGCCAGCGCACCGGCACGAATCTGTCGCGAACCAACAGATAGGCGAGGTACGTGATATTGCCGGCGAAGAAGCAGGACAAACCCAGCATCGCGCGCCAGACCAGCGGTTCGTTTTCGGTGAATATCATCGTGAATGCGACGACGGCCACGCAGGCAAACATCAGAAAGCGGCTTCTCAGTGAGAGCAGGCACAGCCCGCCGAAGAGCATGTAGATATAGAACTCGATGCTGATGCTCCACGACGGGTAGTTGAACGACATGGTTTCGGTGAGCGTCGTCCAGGCTTGCACCAGCAGCAGATTGGGCAGGATCTCCGACGGGGCGAAGAGCCCGGTGAACGGCACGTTGTTCAAGGTGAAGCCTTTCTTCCAGGCCGCCCAGCGCACCCCTTCGAAGAGGATAAACACCAGCAGCATCACGACGTGCAGCGGGTACAGGCGGAACAGGCGCGAGATGACGAAACGCTTGAAGCCGAATTGCGGCTTCAGCCCATAGGAATGGGCCAGGACAAAGCCGCTGAGCACGAAGAAGAAGTTGAGCAGGATGTCCGCTCTGCGAAAAAAAGGCAGCTCAATGAAAGCGCCCACCACGTGCAGGTGATAGAAGACCACCAACAACGCGAAAACGCCCCTGAAACTATCTAGCGTGGTGAATCGCTGAACTGATCCCATGGCCCAACGTCCCGTCCTGAGTGAGAAAACGCCCGCGGCGGCAGCGAAGTCTCGCGGCCTTTACACGTTAGGGGGTTGGTGGACTTATCGACAGTTGAAATATTTCATGTCCGGTACAAAGGACGGCGCAAAGATTGACGCCAGCGTTTGACGAGCAGCGGGGCAAGCCATCGGTGAATCAACTATCAACGCCGACAATGTTCGCTACCAATCGTATTGAGTTCTGATTAATTTTGCGGCGAGTAACATCAGCTCCATACCGAGTCACCCACTCGTCAAACGTACTGGAGCAACTCCCATGAAAACCAACACACTGATTCTTGGCCTGGCCTTCTCTGTACTGGCAACCAGCGCTTTCGCCCTCCCTGCTGTTGATGCCAGCGCATTTGTAAACGCGCCAATCGTTGCTGAAAACGGCTCTTCCCACACCAACATCAATCGTGTTGCTGCTGACGGCGCTGACCGCGTTGGTGCAAATCGCGTTGCTGCCGATGGCGCTGATCGCGTTGGTGCAAACCGTGTTGCTGCCGATGGCGCTGATCGCGTTGGTGCAAATCGCGTTGCTGAAAACGGTTCGTCGCACACCCAACTGGGTCGTGTTGCCGCTGACGGTGCAGACCACGTCGGTGCCAGCCGCCTGAGCTGATCGACACCCTGCTGCTCCCCCAGCCCGGCCTATGCCGGGCTTGATTGTTTCTGGGCCCTGCGTTTTTTCTCCTGCCTATACCTCCGCTCGCACACGACTGTCGGACAATTCCGACATCGGTTTCAGATTCTCGCGAATCTGCCGATGCATTCGTACACATGAATGTTTTGCTGGCTCCATAACAAAAACCCTCCAGCTGACGATTTCAAATATTTACGGATCTGGAGAAATGGAATGAACAGCTGGTTCGCGAACATTAGCGTCAACATGAAGCTGGCCCTCGGTTTCGGTGTCGTGCTTGTACTGACTGCCCTGCTGGCTCTGGTGGGCTGGAACAGCCTGGGCAATATGACCTATCGCAGCGACCGCGTTGCCGACATCACCAAACTCAGCCAGAAGCTGACTGACCTTCGGATTACGCGGCTGCAGTACATGCTCAGCAATGGCGACGAAGCCGCTGCGCAGACGGTGCAGACTGCGCTCGAAGGCTTCAAGGCGCAGCAGCAATTTCTGCAGAAAACCTTCAGCAATCCACTGAACGTCGCGCCCATCAAGGCGTTGGGCGAGCAGATCGCCGCTTATGAGACCTCATTGAGCAAAATGCGCGAGGCCTATCAGGCGAGCGCCAAGGTTCGCGCCGACATGGGCGTTGACGCCATGAAAGCGGCCGACCTGATCGCCGCGATCAACGACGACGTAATGAAACTCGACCCGACGGACGAACGCCGTTTCGAGCAGTACCAGGCCGTCATCAAAGCCCGCGAAGACGTGATGCTGGTGCGCTATGAAGTGCGCGGCTACACCGCCAGTGTCTCGGCCAAAACCGAAGACACGGCCATGCGCCAACTGACCAGCGCCATTGACGGCCTCGGTCCGCTCAACGCCATGTTTGGCGGCACTCAGGGCGAACGTCTGAAACAGCTGGAAGCGACTCTGAACGGCTATCGCCAATCGGTGCAGGGATTCAAGGTCGCCACGGACACGATCAACACGACGCGCGCCGAGATGACCGAGGAAGGAAGCGCCATTGTCAAATTGGCCCAGCAACTGAATGACTTGCAGATCACCCTCGGCCAGGCCGACAGCCAGCAAGCTCGCACGCTGCAATTGGCCGGCACGCTCCTGGCGCTGATCCTCGGTACGCTGGCGGCGATCATCATTACCCGTCAGATCACCCGTCCGCTTCAACAGACACTGGCCGTGGTCGACCGCATTGCGTCGGGCGATTTGTCCCACGACATGGTCGTGACCCGCAAAGATGAACTGGGCGTTCTGCAAATGGGCATCCAGCGCATGGGCGCCACGCTGCGCGAGTTGATCGGGGGCATCCGTGACAGCGTCACGCAGATTGCCAGCGCCGCTGAAGAGCTGTCGGCCGTGACCGAACAGACCAGCGCCGGGGTCAACAGCCAGAAAGTGGAAACTGACCAGGTCGCCACCGCGATGCACGAAATGTCGGCCACTGTTCACGAGGTGGCGCGCAACGCCGAGCAAGCATCGGTCGCCGCTTCTGCCGCTGACAAGCAGGCACGGGAAGGCGACAAAGTGGTGGGTGAAGCGATCGTCCAGATAGAGAAGCTGGCCACTGAGGTGGTTCGCTCCACCGACGCGATGACCGTGCTGGAACAGGAAAGCGACAAGATCGGCAAGGTCATGGACGTGATCAAGGCCGTCGCCGAGCAGACCAACCTGCTGGCCCTCAACGCTGCCATCGAGGCCGCACGGGCGGGTGAAGCCGGTCGCGGTTTTGCCGTGGTCGCCGACGAGGTCCGTGGCCTGGCGCAACGCACTCAGCAATCCACCGAAGAGATCGAAGGCCTCGTCGCCGCGCTGCAAAACGGAACGCGCCAGGTCTCGGAGATCATGCTCAGCAGCCGCAACCTGACTGACAGCTCCGTTGCCCTGACCCGCAAGGCCGGTACCTCGCTGGAAAGCATTACCCAGACGGTGTCGAACATCCAGGCCATGAACCAGCAGATCGCCGCCGCTGCCGAGCAGCAAAGCTCGGTGGCCGAAGAGATCAGCCGCAGCATCGTCAACGTGCGCGACGTGTCAGAACAGACCGCCGCCGCCAGCGAAGAAACCGCCGCGTCCAGCGTCGAACTCGCCCGCCTGGGCAACCAGCTGCAGATGTTGGTCAGCCACTTCAAGGTGTAAACCGGCTTTATCTGCGTCGGGCGAAAAGCCGCCCGGCGCAGGCACTGCAAGGGGTTGAAGACGAAACGCGCAGGCGTATCGGCAAGAAAGGGATTTACTGATCTCACAATTGCCACATACTGCCCGCGCTGTTTTATTTCGTCATATTCATCTCCAACGCCGGGTTTATCTCCATGAAAAGAATGTTGCCTTACCTCCTCAGTGCCGCCCTCTCCCTCGTTCCAGTCGCTTTTTCCCACGCCGCCACGGCACCTGCCCCCGTTCAACTGATCGTCCTGAGTTCCGGTGGGATCATGGGTGCGTTCAAGGCTGTTGCCCCCGATTACGAACAGCGCGCCGGCGTAAAGCTGCAAGGCGAGGTAGCCCCATCGATGGGCGCGACGCCCCAGGCGATTCCAAACCGACTGGCCCGCCACGAGCCGGCAGACGTGGTGCTGATGGTGGGTGCGGCGCTGGACAAGTTGATCAAGGACGGCAAGGTCGATCCGAAAACCCGTGTCGATCTGGGTAAATCCTACATCGCCATGGCCGTACGTCATGGCGCGCCACACCCTGACATCAGCACCATGGAAGCCTTCAAGCAGACCCTGCTGGACACAAAAAGCATTGCCTATTCGGACAGCGCCAGCGGCGTTTACCTGTCCCGCGTGTTGTTTAGCCAGATGCACATCGCCGATCGCATTCAGAGCAAAAGCCGCATGATTCCCGCCGAGCCCGTCGGTGAAGTCGTTGCCCGGGGAGACGCTGAAATTGGGTTTCAACAGCTGAGCGAGCTCAAGCCGGTGGACGGCATCGACATCATCGGCCTGATCCCCGACCAGGCGCAGCAGATGACCCTCTACTCCGCCGGCGTCGTGACCATGAGCAAACACCCTGAGCAGGCCAAACAGTTTCTGGAGTTTCTGAGTTCTTCGGCAGCCGCCCCGGCCATCAAAGCCAGCGGGCTGGACCCGATCGCGAAGTAACGAGGATGCCGCAGACCCTTCAGTTGGCGGATGACCTGTGGGAGCGACCGGGGTGGCGCTCCACCTTGCTCGCGAAGAGGCCCGTACATCCGCTAAATAACTTGGCGATTGGAAGAAGGTCTTCGTGAGCAAGCTCACTCCCACAGTGACCGTGTTCGCCGAAGCCCTATCAGCTGCCAGATCACTTGTGGTAGCTAGCTTGCTCGCGAAGAGGCCATTACATCCGCTAGATATTTGGTGGAGGGAAGATCGTCCTCGTAAGCAACCTCACTCTCACACTGGACTGCGTCGTAAGCGCACTGGATGGGCTTATGTGAGCACCAGCTCGATCAACTCACCGCGCACGTCATCACCCTCAATGTGCAGCACGCCAACCGTGATCGGCAGTTTGAACCGTCGTGGTCCGGCGCTGCCCGGGTTGATGAACAGCACGCCATCGCGCATCTGCTGCAAGGGCCGGTGGGAGTGGCCGGTAACCACGACGCGCACCTCATCCGGCAATGATTTCGGCACATCGGCCAGTATGTGGGTGGTGTAAATCGCTACATCACCGACACGCAAAACTGCTTCATAAGGCACGTCGCACGCCCAGGCGTCATCGGTGTCGTTGTTGCCTCGCACCACCGTCAGTGGCGCGATGGCCTTCAACGCTTCGAGAATGTCCGGCTTGCCGATGTCGCCGCCGTGGATCAGGTAATCGCAGCCCTGCAACGCCTCCAGTGCCTGAGGGCGCAACAGGCCGTGGGTGTCCGAGATCAAGCCGACCTTTACGCTCATTGTTCAGCTCCCGGATGCCGACAGGGCAGCCTGTTTCGATTGCACGCGCTTCATGCTGATCATCGCCAGCAACGCAACCACGGCCACCAGTCCGGCGAAGAACTCGCCCACATGCTCCAGACCAAACACCCGCACGCTGAAACCCACCGCCACCACCGGCACGGAAATCGACACGTAAAGCACCACGAAGAACGCGGACGTCACCGCTGCCTTCTGATCAGGCGGGCTGCTGGCGGTCACCGCGCCCATGCCGGCGCGCAGGATCATGCCCTGGCCGATGCCTGCCACCAGACCCGCCGCGATCAACAGACCCAGCTGCGACGTGGCGATGCTAAGCCCCAGACAGATCATGCCGACAATCAGCCCGACGCAACCGAGGGTCATGTGCCGGTCCTTTGGCAGCACCTGCAGCAACGCCTGGCCAATGATCGACGCCACAAAAAACAACCCGATTACAGCGCCAATCAACAGCCCGCCTTGCTCGTGCATGACGTGAATCATCACCGACGGCACCATGCTGGTGAACAGACCTGCCACGCTAAAACCCGCCAACCCGGCGATGGACGCGGAGATAAACACGCTGCGCACTGAGGCTGGAACCGATGGCTTCTGAATACCCAGTTTCAGAATGGCCGGACGCTGCACGGTCTCCCGAATCAGCGCGATACCGACCGTCGCCAGCACGAGCATTACCAAGTGCACGTAAAACACCAGATGCAACGCATCCGGCAGAAATTGTGAAGTAAAGCCGGCCAGCAAAGGCCCGATGCCAAGGCCGAACATATTGGCGGCCGTGGCCACCAGCGTGGCGTTCTTCCAGGTTTTGGGGGCCAGTTCAATGACGGCGACAGTTGCCGTGCCGGTCATGATGCCCGCGCTGAAACCGGAAAAAAGCCGTCCGATCAGCAAACCGCCAATCGAATCGCTGAACAAAAAGATCACCGCGCTAATCGCCCCCATCGCCAGCCCTGCCAGCAACAATGGCTTGCGCCCCAACTGATCGGACCAACTGCCGACCGCCAGCAATGCTGCGATGACGCCCGCCGCGTAGATCGAGAAGATGATCGTTAGCCAGCTCGCGTCAAAGCCGAGCCGTTGTTGATAGAGGGCATAGAGCGGCGTGGGCAGCGTGGTGCCGACCATGGCGATGAGTAACGCGCAGGCGGCAAAGATGAAGTCGCGCGTAGAAGAAGAGGAAGCAGGCAAGGACATGAGCGCTCCGGGCACCGGTATAAACAAGACAGGAGTGTCGCTGATACAGACCAGGCAAGGTAGACCTGAGAGCGTTACCGAGGTTCATGCTGAGGCAATTTTGAAGTATGCGTGAACATATTCATCATCACGTTAAACACTTTGACTTTGCATGCGTCACGCCTATCAGCGCGGATCAGAGGCCCGATTGAGCCATACTGACAAGATAACCAAGACGAAATCGCAGATTTGGAAAACTGCAATACCGATTATCACAAAAGACTTTTACTGAGTAGAAGAAGAACTAAAAGAATGAACTCGTCCGCTGTTTGGCTAACCCGGGAAAGTTCTTTAGAGTCCCGCCCTTAATACTCGCTCAACAGTGAAAAACTTGTGAATAACGATCTACAACTTGTTAAATCAGCATTAACGCGATTCGGCGTCATGCTGGCGCTTACGCTCTTCAGTATCGGCATGGTGTTCATCGACATCTTTATCGCTAAAACGGACATTCTCGAAACCTCGTTCACCGAGGTCAGTCAGGAAGTGATGCTGGCAATCATCGCCGGTCTGTTCTGGCTTTCGGCGCGTCAACCTGGGCAACGTGGCGTTGGCATCCTGATTGGCGGCTTTTTCGCCTGCATGCTGATTCGTGAGCTGGACGGGTTGTTTGACCCCATCAGTCACAGCTTCTGGCTGTGGCCCGCGCTGCTCACCGCTGGCACTTGCGTCTACAAGGTCTTGGGTTACAGGAACGCGTGGCGCGACGTCGTCTCGGGGCTCGCCCGTTTTTCCCTGCGTCCGGCGTTCGGCTTCATCATGGCCGGCCTGCTGGTGCTGATCTTCTCGCGACTCTTCGGCATGGGCTCGCTGTGGCACGGCATCCTTCAGGGCGGCTACGCGCGGCTGGCGAAAACCACCGTCGAAGAAGGCGTCGAGTTGCTGGCCTACAGCATTTGCCTGGGCGGCGCGCTGGACTACTTTCTGGAGCTGCGACGCGATCTTTCGCGCTTTGATGAGCTCACCGAACTGCAGATTTCCGTGCCCGTCAAAACCAGACGTCGCGCTGTCGCCGAGGCAATGGAAACCAGCGTCTGACCCTGGCGTCGGCGCATCGACGGAGGGTCTTCAGGCACTCAGCCAGCGCCCGATAATTTAGCTGTCGGTTCGCCGACGCGCGCCGACATCGGCATCCCTTTCGCGCCCTCCATCGTGCTAGCCTTGGCACTCTTTGGAGGGATGCGACTGCCCCGCAGGTTGTCCCGGATTTCAGGCAGCCAATCGCCCATGAGCAAGAAAACCCCCGTCACCATTTCCGACATCGCACGCCGTGTGAACATGACGCCTGTCACTGTTTCCCGGGCGCTGAACAAACCCGATCTGGTCAAGCCCGCCACCCTGGCGCGCATCCTGGAAGTGGCGCAAGAACTCGATTACGTCCCCAACGCCTTTGCCCGCAGCCTCAAGCGCAGCGAGAGCATGATCATCGGGGTCATTACCGCGTCGGTGGACAACCCGTTCTACAGCGAGATGATCAAGGCGATCTCCCGCGAGGCGAAGACCCGTGGCTACACCATCATGCTGGTGGACACTGACGGCTCCGAAGAACTCGAAGCCAAAGCGGTGGATACGCTACTCAGTTATCGCGTGGCGGGCATAGTGCTGTCGCCGGTGTCAGACGAGCCGGCGTACCAACCGGTCTATCTGAGCCGGCTGAGCAATGGTGACATCCCGGTGGTGCAGCTGGACCGCGCGCTGCCTTCCAGCCCGTTCAGCCATGTGGTGCTCGACAACTATCACAGCGGTCTGAAAGGCGCGCGTTACCTGCTGGCGCAGAGCCCGGCGATGCGTCGCATGCTGGTGCTGACCGGCCCTGCGCATTCGCGGATCTCCGAGGAACGCCTAAAGGGCGTGAAGGCGGCGATTGCCGAGAGCGGCAAGCCGGTGAAGCTGGATGTGTTTGCCGGGGATTACACGCTGGAACCGTCGCACCAAAGCACGCTGGATTACCTGCGCGACCATCCAGTACCAGACGCCATTTTCGGCTTCAATCAGCTCATAACGCTGGGCGCCATGAAAGCCCTGCGCGACCGCGATATCGCCCACCACAGCGTGGCCATCTGCGGTATCGACCGGCTGCCCTTCGCCGACATCTTCGGCATCCCCATCGCCTGCATCGCCCACGATGCCTCGCTGGCCGGAAGCAGTGCGGTGAAAATGCTGATGGAGCGAATCGAGGATCGGCATTTGCCGAAGGCGCAGGTGGTGATTGTCGGGGAGCTGGAGAATGGCGTTGGCCGGGGGCAGTCGTCCTGACACCGCGCTATCGCGAAGCGAACGGTGCTCATGTGGGAGCCGTCCCGCCGCAAATGCGTCGCGATGTCGCGCAGCAAACACGGTCCATGTGGGAGTGAGCTTGCTCGCGAAAGCGTCAGTCCAGCCATTGCATCTCTAGCGGCTGGAAGTCAGCCTTCGCGAGCAAGCTCGCTCCCACAATAAACACGCATTTAATATCCACACAGGTGCTGAATCCAAGCCTTCAACGGCTCGTGTAACCCCCATCAATCGGCAGCGACACGCCAGTGACCATCGACGCCGCGCTGCTCAGCAGGAACAGGATCGGCGCTGCGACTTCTGCGGTTTCGGCGAAGCGGCCGAGGGGGATCGCCGCCAGCGCCGGGTCGCGTTTGCTTGGCTCGCCCCACGCCATCTGCGCCATGGGCGTCAGCGTCACGGTGGGGTTGACGCTGTTGACGCGAATCCCGTAGCGGCCCCATTCGCCACACTGCACACGGGTCATGGCGTCCATCGCGCCCTTTGACGCGCAGTAGCTCAAGTGGTCGTCCAGCGCCACCAACGAAGCCTGGCTGGACACGTTGACGATGCTCCCGGCCACGCCTTCGGCGATCATTTTCTTCGCCACTGCTCCCGCGATCATCGCCGCCGCCCGCACGTTGACCGCCATGACCTGATCGAATGCCGCAGCGCTGACCTCGGTCGCGGATTCCAGTACGGAAATCCCCGCGCAGTTGACCAGGCCGTGCATCACTGGCAAGTCCGCCAGCACTGCGGCCAATGACGGCTGATCGGCCACGTCTACGCGCAAGACCTGACAGCCTTGTCCTGCCAGTTTTTCCAGAGCCGCTGCATCGCGGCCCAGGGCATAGACCTCGGCGCCGCTGGCCAGCAACTGCTGCGCGACCTCCCAGCCGATGCCGCTGCTGGCGCCGGTGACCAGAATGCGCTGGCCGCTGAAATCAAATTGAGCCGTGTTCACAGTCACGCTCCCTGCAAGCGATGCATGATCGGTTTCAGCGCCGGGTACAGCGCCACGTAATCGGCGAACAGTCGCGAGTACAGCGCGACGTTCTCGGCTTGAGGCTCGGCCCGTCGCTCGAGTTGAACCCAGCCTTTGTGGACCTGCGCCTCATCCACCAACCCGACCGCGTGGGCCGCCAGCAAGGCTGCACCGAGCGCCGCCTCGACCTCCTGAACGATGGTGTAGACCGGAAAGTTGGTCACGTCGGCGACGATTTGCATCCACAGGTCCGAGTGGCTGGCACCGCCGACGACGATCAGCCGAGGGTCCAGAGACTGCGCGCCCCGGGTGCCCGCTTCGATGTTGTGCCGAAGGGCGAAGGTCACGCCTTCAAGCACCGCGCGGTAAAGGTGGATTCGGCTGTGATAGAGGCTCAGGCCGACAAAACTGCCGCTGGCTTTAGCGTCCCACACCGGACTGCGCTCGCCCATCAGGTACGGCTGGAACAGTACGCCGTCGCTGCCGGCCGGGATCTTCGTCGCCGCACGTTCGAGAATGACGTGGCTGTCTTCGCCGCTTTCCCTGCCTTGCTGCTCTTCAGCCTGACAGAACTGCTCGCGAAACCAGCTGACCGAGGCGCCGGCGGTGATCGCGCCGCCGAAGATGTAGAGGTCCTTGGCGCCGTTGAAGACGTGGGGAAAACTGACCAGACCGTGGCGGGCATCGACCTGCTGATTGAGGTAGCCCCAGCACATGCTGGTGCCGATCATCGCCACGTGATTGCCGGCCTGAGTAACGCCCGCGGCGAAGGTCGCCATGGCGGCATCGACGCCACCACCGAGCAGCGGAATGCCAGGAGCAAGCCCAAGGCGGTCGGCCCATTCGGGCAACAGGCCGCCGACGACATCACCGGAGTGAACCAGCCGCTCGGGCATCATCGACGCCGGAATACCCAGCGCGTCGAGCATCTCTGCCGACCAGCCCCGGGCCTTTACGTCGTAAACACCACCGATGTTGCCGGCAGAGCTGTGGTCCACCGCGACCTCGCCGGTCAGGCAGTAATTGATGTAGCTGTTGGGCGGCAGCAGGTAACGGGTGTCGGCCCAGACCTGCGGCTGTTTGTCCTTGAGCCAGAGCATTTTGGTGAAGCCGTAATAGCTGTCCACCGAATTGCCGGTGATCGCATACAGCCGCTCGAGATCGACGTGCTGATTGACCCACTCGACCTGTGCCTCGGCGCGGCGGTCCATCCAGATCAGGCACGGGTACAAGGGTTTGATCTGTGCATCGACCGCAATACCGGAGCCGCCGTACAGGCTGCTGACACAGAGGGCTTTGACGCTGTCCATCGGCAACGCGCTTTTGCGCATGCAGGCGGCGACGCAGATTTCCACGGCGTCGAGCCAGACCTGCGGCCATTGCTCGGCCCAGCGCGGTTTGGGTGTGTCGACCTTATAAGCGTGGCTGTGCTGCGCGACGATCCGGCCTTGGCCATCGACCAGCAATGCCTTGGTGCTTTGGGTGCCGATGTCGACACCGATGACGTAATCCATCTGGGTGCGCTCTCTTGTTATTGGTTTACTTGAGGCGTGCCACGGTTCCCTGTAGGAGCAATCGGAGGTTACGACGGTCGCGAAAGCGATTTGTCAGATAAAACCGCATCGCGACCTGCGATTGCTCCTACAGAAAGAGTTGTGTCAGTTGACGGGTTTGAGCAGCACCTTGATCGACTTGGTCGAGTCCGCCAGGGCAAACGCTTCGGCGTAGTCGTCCAGACCGAAGTCGTGGGTGACGATGCCTTTTGATGTCACCAGCCCGCGCTCGAACAGGTCGATGGCAATCGGGTAGCAATACGGGCCCAGGTGAGCGCCGCGCACGTCGAGTTCCTTGCGATCGCCGATGATCGACCAGTCAGCGCTGGTCTCGGCGCCGAACACGCTGAACTCCACGAAGCGGCCCAGCTTGCGGATCAGATCAAGGCCTTGGGTAACGCCGATCGGCACGCCCGTTGTCTCGATGTAAACGTCGCAGCCGTAGCCGTCGGTGAGGCCGTTGATGATCTCTTTCGCGTTGTCGCGGCTCGGATTGATCACCACGTCGGCGCCGAATTTTTTCGCCAGTTCCAGGCGCTCGTCGACCATGTCGATGACCACCAGTTTCTTCGGCGTTTTCAGCGCAGCCACTTGCACCATGCACAGGCCCAGCGTGCCGGCGCCGGCGATCACCAGCACGTCGTCGAGCTGAACATCACCACGGTTAACGGTGTGAATCGAGCAGGCCATCGGCTCGATCAACGCCGAATCCTCCAGCGAAACCGACTCGGGGATGTGATGCACTATCGCGGTCTTCGGGATGCGCATGTAATGCGCCATGCCGCCCTCGGCGACGTCTTTCTGGAAGCCGAAGATGTTGTGCACTTCGCACATCCAGTACTTGCCGGACTTGCAGAACTTGCACTTCTCGCAAGGGACGATCTGCTCGGCGATGACCTTGTCACCCACCTTTACGCCGAAGTGCTCTTCAGCGCCCTCGCCCACCGAATCGACGTAGCCGAAGAACTCGTGGCCCGGCACGACGGGGGCCTTGACCCACGGGCTCTCGCCGCCCCAGAACATCGCAGCACCCGAATGGCATTTGCAGTCACTGGCGCAGATCCCGCAGGCACCGATGCGAATCACCAGTTCATTGGCCCGCGCAACGGGCTTGCTGATCTGCTCCAGACGGTAGTCTTTCGGAGCATGGCAGACGACGGCTTGCATGGTGGTTTTTGTGTTTTGTTCCATGTCGGGTTACCTGTTTTGATGTTTGGATGACGGCTGAGATAGCCGATATCGTTTCAAATTCATCAGTGACTGGGCCGGCCCTATCGCGAGCAAGCTCACTCCTACAATGACCGCGTCGCCCTGTAGGAGTGAGCTTGCTCGCGATGAGGCCAAATCAGTCACCACCAAAATTATTTATGCCGCTGCCGACTGATGAAGATCGCCAGCAAAATGATTCCGCCCTTGATCACGCTCTGCACATAAGGCGAGACGCCCAGCATGTTCAGGCCGTTGTTCAGCACGCCCAACAGCATCGCGCCCACCAGCGTGCCGATGATCACGCCGCGCCCGCCGGCAATCGACGCGCCGCCCAGGACTACGGCCGCGATGGCGTCCAGCTCGAAACCGACGCCAGCGTTCGGTTGCCCGCTCATCAGCCGCGACGACAACACCAGCCCGGCAATCGCCGCCGTCAGCCCGCTGATCGAATACACCAGCAGCTTGAACCGCGAGGCGCGCACGCCGGACAGACGCACGGCTTCTTCATTACCGCCGATGGCATAAACGTAGCGACCGACACGGGTGTGTTGCAGCAGCACCCAGGCGAAAAAGTATGTCGCCAGCATGATCAGAATCGGCACCTGAATGCCGAACAGCGTGCCGCGTCCGAACCAGGCGAACCAGTCCGGCATGCCCGCAATCGGGTAGCCGTCGGTGTACATCAGGCCCAGCCCGCGCGCGATGCCCATGGTCGCCAGAGTGACGATGATCGGCGGCATTTTCAGGTACGCGACGAAGATGCCGTTGCCCACCCCGAAGCCCACGCCAATCAACAACCCGATGAGGATCGCAATCGGCGCCGGCACGCCCGCGACCATCAGTCCGGTGGTCAGCGTGCCGGACAAGGCCATCACCGGACCCACCGACAAATCGATGCCGCCGGTGAGGATCACGCAGGTCATGCCGACCGCGATGATTGCGTTGATCGACACCTGGCGGGCGATGTTTTCCAGGTTCGCGCCGGTGAGAAACTTGTCGCTGGCGAAGATCATGAAGACCGTCACCACCACCAGACCGACGAAGGGGTAAAACGCTGGCGAACGGATCAATCGAGCGAAGTTAAGCTGCATCCGGTTGGGCTGCGCGGTCATGGTTTTAATGGAGGTGCTCACTGTTCAGACTCCCGGTGGCGTGGCGCATCACTTCCTGCGGATTGATGGCCGAAGCCTCAAGCACGTTGACGATAGCGCCCTTGTTGAAAACGGCCACGCGGTCGCACATACCGATGATTTCCGGCAGTTCCGAAGAGATCATGATGATCGCGAAGCCTTGTTCGGTGAGTGTGCGCATCAGGGTGTAGATCTCCGCCTTCGCGCCGACGTCGATGCCTCGGGTCGGCTCGTCGAAGATCAGGATGTCGCAGTGGTGATTGATCCAGCGCGCGATTACGACCTTCTGCTGATTGCCGCCGCTGAGATTGATGACCCGGCTTTCACAGCTCGGCGCCTTGATCGACAGCTGCTTCATCAACTGAGCGGTGGTGGTGTCCTCCTTGTGCCGATCAAGCAGGTGCGCCGCGCCTTCGTACTTGCCCAGGTTGTTCAGGGAGATGTTCTCGCGAATGCTGAAATCCACGATCAGCCCTTCGCTCTTGCGGCTCTCCGGCAACAGGCCGATGCCACTGGCCAGCGCTTGCGCCGGATCATTAAGGTGCGCCGGCTGACCCCGCAGCAGCACATCCTTGCTGACCACCGGCAACGCGCCTATCACGCCCAGCGCCAGCTCCGTGCGCCCGGACCCCACCAGCCCGGCAAAACCGAGAATCTCGCCCTTGTGCAGATTGAAACTGTTGTGCGGGCCGTTGCGGGTGAGCTGGATATCACGCACTTGCAGCACCACTTCGCCTTGAGCGCGGGACTGCTTGGGCGGAAAGCTCGCTTCCAGACGCCGCCCCACCATCATCTCCACCAGCGTGTCGATGTCGCTGTTGGCGACGGTCAGGGCGCCGACATTGGCGCCATCGCGCAGCACGCTGATGCGGTCGCAGACCTGAAAAATCTCTTCCAGATGGTGAGAGATGAAGATCACCGCCACGCCCTGGCTTTTCAGTTCGCGCATGATGTCGAACAACAGCTCGGCCTCGGACGGCGTCAGGGTGGCGGTGGGCTCGTCGAGAATCAGCAAGCGCGCTTCAAGGGCCAGCGCCTTGGCGATCTCGACAAACTGCTGCTCGGCGACGCTCAAGTGCTGCACCGAACAATCCAGATTGATCTTCACGCCGAGGCGGTCGAACAGCGCGATGGCTTTCTCGCGCATCTCGCCTTTTCGCAGCAAGCCGAAACCGTTGACGATCTCGTGACCGAGGAAAATATTCTCCACGGCATTGAGATAGGGGATCAGGCTGAACTCCTGAAAGACAATGCCGATGCCGGCGGCAATGGCCTCGTTGTAGGTCGCGAAATGCTGCTCCGCGCCGTCAATGAGAATGCTGCCTTTGTCCTGATGCTCGACGCCTGCGAGGATCTTCATCAGGGTCGATTTGCCCGCACCGTTTTCGCCGAGCAGCGCGTGAATTTCGCCGCGCTCGACCTGCAGGTTGATCGACTTGAGCGCCTGCACGCCGGGGTAGCTTTTACAGATGTTTTCCAATTGCAGAAGGCAGCTCATGGGCACCTCGTCGCAGCAGAACATCGCTGCGCAACTCACATCAATCCGTGGCGCCCGCCTGGGCAAACAAAACTCAGGCGAGCGGCGCCACCCCCCTTACCAGGTGAAAGTCTTGGCCTTGGCCTGATCCACCAGCAGGATGTCGACCGGAATGGTCGCCGGGACTTGTGAGCCCCACTTCTTGGCGAGCGCCAGACCGAGGGCCAGACGTACCTGGTCGCGAGGGTACTGAGCGGAAGTGGCGATGAACTTGCTGTTGGGCTTCTGGATTTCCTTGATGGCTTCGGGCGCGCCATCGACGCTGGTCAGCTTGACGTCCATGCCACTGGATTCGATGGCCGCCAGGGCGCCAAGGGACCCGTTGTCGTTGACGCTGAACAGGCCTTTGAGATTGGGCTGCGCCTGCAGCATGTTTTCAGTGACGGTCAGCGCTTGATCACGCTCTTGCTTGCCGTTCTGAATGCTGACGATCTTGATGTCTTTGTACTTGCCCAGGGCTTCCTTGCAGCCGCGCACGCGCTCAAGAATCGGCACCACCGCGATGCCGTCGAGAATTCCGACGTCGCCCTTCTCGCCGATGTTCTTGGCCAGGTAATCGCAAGCCTGCACGCCAGCGTCGAAGTTCTTCGAGCCGACGAACGAGTCCAGCGGGCCATTGGCTTGAGCGTCGACGGCAACCACGACCACGCCTTTGTCGTGGGCCTGTTTGACCGCGGACTGAACGCCAACCGAATCCGTCGGGTTGATGATCAGGATATCGATGCCCTTCTGCAGCATGTCTTCGATGTCGCTGATCTGCTTGGACACGTCATGGCGCGCGTCAGTGACCAGCAGCGTTGCACCGATGCTGGCAGTGGCGTCCTGAAGGGCGTCCTTCATGGTCACGAAATAGGGGTTGTTGATCTCTTGAAACGAAGCGCCGATTTTCAGCGGACCGGTCTTGGCGGCGTCGGCGGCTTGAACGTTGATGGCGGTGCCGCAGGCGACAGCCAAGGCGAGGGAACAGAGAGCGGCGGAAAAGCCCTTCTTGAGGCGAGTTGTCATAGCGAAAAATCCCGTTGTTTTTATTGTTTAAGCGGAAATGTCATCGTTAACATTTTCGAAATTAGCAGAGAAACAAGGGGTCCGCAATATCCGCCAGCGATCGTTGGTAAGCCCGTGACGAGTACCGTTGGGGGAGTGCCCGGGACTGGCCCGGCGAGGACGACCCCATGGGATTGAAACCTTCGTCGCGTTGACAAAATTTGCGGGCCCTGTCGATAATCCTGCAAACGTCATACGACAACCGATGACACCATAAAAACAACATTAGAATCAGGGCTTCCCACGATGACTGAATTCAACGCCCAGGCCCCGCTCAATCGCATTTTGCTGACGGGCGCCGCTGGCGGCCTCGGTAAAGTCCTGCGCGAAAGCCTGCGTCCGTTTGCCAAGATCCTGCGCCTGTCCGATATCGCCGACATGGCACCGGCCGCCGGCCCCCACGAAGAAATCCAGATCTGCGACCTGGCCGACAAAAAGGCGGTTCACCAGTTGGTCGAAGGCGTTGACGCCATCGTTCACTTTGGCGGCGTCTCGGTCGAGCGGTCCTTCGAAGAAATCCTCGGCCCGAACATCTGTGGCATCTTCCACATCTACGAAGCCGCGCGCCGGCATGGCGTGAAGCGAGTGATCTTCGCCAGCTCCAACCACGTCATCGGTTTCTACCGTCAGGATGAAGTCATCGACGCCAGCGCTGTGCGTCGCCCGGACAGCTACTACGGCCTGTCGAAATCCTACGGTGAAGACATGGCCAGCTTCTATTTCGATCGCTACGGCATCGAGACCGTCAGCATCCGCATCGGCTCCTCATTCCCCGAAGCGCAGAACCGCCGCATGCTTTCCAGCTGGTTGAGCTACGACGACCTGACCCAGCTGATCGAGCGCGGCCTGTTCACCCCGAACGTCGGCCACACGATCGTTTACGGCGCGTCGGACAACAGCAAGGTCTGGTGGGATAACCGCCTGGCCAATCACCTGGGCTATCAGCCGAAAGACAGTTCAGAGCCCTTTCGCGCCAAGGTCGAAGCGCAGCCGATGCCGGCGTCCGACGACCCCACCATGGTTTATCAGGGCGGCGCGTTCGTGGAGTCCGGGCCGTTTGGCGACGAGTAAGGATCGACGACGACCAGGCCGACTGCGAGGTCGGCCTTCCATAGTAAAAATCCGGGAATGATCATCATGGACGCAGAGCTGATTCTCGATGCACGCAACGCCACGGGTGAATCGCCGGTCTGGAACGCTCAGGAACAGGCACTCTACTGGGTCGACATTCCGGCCCGTCGCCTCCATCGCTGGAGCCCGCAAGACGGTCGCACCACGCACTGGGAAGCACCGGAAATGCTCGCCTGCATTGCTCGCTACGAAGACGGCAGCTGGCTGGCCGGCATGGAAAGCGGCCTGTTCCGCCTTCATCCTCAGGACGATGGTACCGTCACCACGCAACTGCTCAGCGGCGTCAAACACGCCAGCGACAACATGCGCTTCAACGACGGTCGCTGCGATCGGCAGGGCCGTTTCTGGGCCGGCACCATGTTCATGGACATGGCAAAAGCGTCGCCGGTGGGTTCGCTGTATCGCTACAGCGCCGGCCAGGCGGAGCCGCTGACTGCGCAGCTTACCGACATGATCGTGCCCAATGGCCTGGGGTTCAGCCCGGACGGCCGCATCATGTACCTCTCCGATTCCCACCCTTCCGTGCAGAAAATCTGGGCCTTCGATTATGACATCGACACCGGCACGCCTCGCAACCGCCGACTGTTCGTCGACATGAATCACCACGCCGGTCGCCCCGATGGCGCAGCAGTCGATGCCGACGGCTGCTACTGGATCTGCGGCAACGATGAAGGCGTGATCCATCGTTTCACCCCCGAGGGCAAGCTGGATCGCTCGCTCAAGGTGCCCGTGAAAAAGCCCGCCATGTGCGCCTTCGGCGGATCGGGTCTGGACACCCTTTACGTCACCTCGATACGCCCCGGCGGCGACATCAGCGACCAGCCGCTGGCCGGCGGCGTGTTCGCGTTGCACCCTGGCGTCCAGGGCCTCGAAGAACCCCTGTTCAAGGGCTGAACCACACACTCGGCCCCGCTCTGCCGCTCAACCGGTCTGGACATCGTCGAGCGGGTAAAACGCACTGCCATCCAGATGGCCCGCCACGTGGCTTAAAGATCGCAAAGTGGCCCTGACATATCTCGCGACACAACAACGTTACACTCAGCACCCCCTCTGCTCGTGGCCTCTTGCGTCGATCTGTTTCATAAATGGACGAAAAAGTGAGCTTTTCCCGCGAAAATAAACATTTTGAAATATTCTTTCCGTGCACATGGATAAACCTGTGCTAGCTGCTAGGCTTCGGCCTCGCCCGGCTGAAACGGTACATCTCAAGCAGTAGGTCCGATGGGCTTCTCCGTTCCTCGGTCTACGTCATGAGGTTGCCGCCAGATGCCCTACACCACTTTTTCGGAAGCTCAGGTCCAGAGCTTGATCAAGGCCATCGACAGCGACGGATACGCTGTCTTGCCCGGCTGGGCCAGCCCTTCCCAACTCAAAGCACTGCAAGCGCTGGTCGCCCGCACGGTTGCCGACTGCGGCAACGATTACGTGGCACTCTCGGGCCGACAGGCAGTGCAAGGGACGCCGCTTCATGAATGGGGTACATCTCGGGATTTCATCGATTTATGTCGGCGCATTGTGGCGGGCGTCACCGGTGATCGCTCCAGCGAAAATGGCTTGACCCAGACATTACGTTGCCTGACCGGTAGCGGCGGTCGTCGCGAATCGCTGATCTTCCACTACGACTCGTTTGTGCTGACCACCATCATGCCGGTCTGCATGCCCACCAGCGGAGAACGCGGCGACCTGCTGATGCTGCCGAACCGTCGGCCGATCCGCCGCACCTACTTCGCCAACCTGCTGGACAAGGTGCGAGTGGACAACCGCTGGGTGCAGCGCCGTCTCAGGAGCAAAGTCGCCAGGGATGAAAAGGCGTTCACCCGCATCGCCATGCAACCCGGCCACCTGTACCTGTTCTGGGGCTATCGCTCGCTGCACACCAACATGCCCGTGGCCGAAGACGCCCTGCGCGCCACGGCGGTGTTTCACTATCACAACGTCCACGGCAGCAGCTCGCTGGCCAGCCGGCTGCGAAGATCCCTCGGCACCTGGAAGGGGCAGGGTCTGCAGGAGGATGCACCGCAGATGTGAGGTGATCCAATGGCGCAGGAATCTCTTGGGCTTATGACCTTCAGCCCATGACATTAACCTCACGCATAAACTCTCCTTCTATATTTATGCCAAATTGTGATTAGCGGACCGCCGATTTATATCCTTATGATCTGAGCCACAACAGCTCAGATCGAGGTTACGGACATGGCGATTCAGATCAAACCCGTTGCGGGGAAAATCGGTGCCGAGGTGAGCGGCATCAAACTCTCCGCCGATGTCTCCGCGCAGGATTTTGATTTCATCAATCAGGCGCTGCTCACGCACAAGGTGCTGTTCTTCCGTGAGCAGTTTCTCAACGACGAGCAGCACGAAGGCTTCTCCCGCCGTTTCGGCGATCAGGTCCCTCACCCCACCGTACGTTCCGCTGAAAAAAGCAGTGCCATCCTGCATCTGGACGCGAAGGAAACCCGCGCCAACTCCTGGCACACCGACGTCACCTTCGTCGCCAACTACCCGAAAATCTCGATCCTGCGCGGGGTGGTCATCCCGCCCTACGGCGGCGACACGGTATGGGCCAACACGGCAGCCGCCTACGCTGACCTTCCCGACAGCCTGAAAACCCTGGCCGACGGCCTGCGCGCACTGCACACCAATGTCTATGACTATGCGGCGCCCCGAGACACCGGCGAAGCGGGCGTGAAACGCTACCGCGAACAGTTCACCGCCGAAGTCTATGAAACCGAACACCCACTGGTGCGCGTGCACCCCGAAACCGGCGAGCGCAGCCTGCTGCTCGGCCACTTCGTCAAACAGATTCAGGGCGTCAGCAGCAACGACTCGAAACAGCTGATTCGCCTGTTCCACGATCGCATCACCCATCTGGACAACACCGTGCGCTGGCGCTGGAACGAAGGCGACGTGGTGATCTGGGACAACCGCGCCACCCAACACATTGCCGTGAACGACTACGGCCAGGCCGAGCGCGTGGTGCGTCGTACCACTGTGGCGGGCGACATTCCGGTCGGCGTCGACGGACGCGCCAGTCAGGCCATCAAACCCACACCCGAAACCCTCTCGCCCAAAACAGAAGCCGACAAGAAACACCTGGCTGCCTGATTGCACGTCACCTACTTTCCAAGGAAGAACCGTCATGGCAAACGCCAAGCGAACATCTCTATTCAGCAAAACAAGCGTAGCTACCGCACTGGCGGCGCTGCTGATGATGCCCTTGGCCGAGGCCGACGTTCTGCGTATTGGCGTGGCCAGCGCCGGTGGCGGTGATCCGGTCACGTTCAGCGGCTCGCCGTTAGGCATCGTGCGCAACCAGCAGCTCCTCGAAAAAGCCTTCGCCGGCACCGACACCGAAGTGCAGTGGTTCTTCTTCAAGGGCGCCGGGCCGGCCGTCAACGAGGCGCTGTCCAATCAGCAACTGGACTTCGCTTACGAAGGCGACTTGCCCGCAGTAGTCGGCCGTTCCAATGGCCTGGACACCAAATTGCTTGCGGCCATCGGCGTGCGCTCGAATGTGTATCTGGCCGTACCGAAAGGCTCCGACATCAAGACCGTCGAAGACCTCAAGGGCAAGAAGGTCGCTGTGTTCCGTGGTACCAACGGCCATCTGGTTTCGATCAAATTGCTTGCCGATCACGGCATGACCGAGCGCGACCTGAAAGTGATCAATCTGGACAGCGGCAGCAGCCAGGCCGCGCTGGCGTCCAAAGGCGTCGATGCCGCATTCGGCGGTCGCGAGCTGTTCAAGCTGCGCGATCAGGGGCTGGTCGACATCATCTTCGACAACCCTGACAACAACGTGCGCTACACGCGCCAGTGCGCCCTGGTGGTTCGTGGCGATTACGAAAAACAGCACGCCGACAACGTGCAGAAAGTCGTCAACGTGCTGGTCGATGCCGCGCGATGGGAGTCCGAAGCCGGCAACCGTGACGCCGTGCTCAACGAGTGGGCGAAGACCAATGAACCGCTGGCCTCGCTCCAAGCTGACTTCGATCGACTGGATTTGCGCGACAGCGCGTCACCGCTGGTGGATGAATTCCTGCGCGACCGTTATCAAGCCGTCGCCGATCAGGCCAAGGACGAGAAAATGATCCGTCGGCCAGTGAGCGTCGACGGCTGGTTCGACACCCGCTATCTGGACAACGCGCTGAAAGCCAAAGGCCTCGAGCACTACTGGACCGCCTACGGCGCAGACGGCAAAGCCGCGAACACAGCGACGGCGTCTTCGGACAAACCCGTCAACAACGGAGGCTGACGCCATGGCCCGAGCCACCGCTGAAGCGCTTGATCGGCAGCACTTCCCGGCGAAAACCCTGGCGCCGGTCAAGCGCCTGCCCCGTTCACCGTCGCGTGCCCCTCGCCGCGTCCCGGTTGTCAAAACCACCACGGCCTGGCGAACCCGCGCCGCAAATGTCGCGCTGGCCTGGCTGCTGCCCGTCGCGCTGCTGGGGCTGTGGTACCTCGGCACTGAACGCGGCTGGTTGTCGGAGCAAGTACTGCCGCCGCCCGCGTTCGTTTACCAGACGCTGGGCGATCTGGTCAGCAGCGGCGACTTGTGGCTGAACGCTTCCGCCAGTCTGCAGCGCGTGCTGGTGGGCTTTCTGATTGGCTCGGCGCTGGGCATCACCCTGGGACTGGCGATGGGTTTGTCGAAAACCGTGGAGGATTACCTGCTGCCGACCTTCAACGCGCTGGTGCAGATTCCGGTACTGGGCTGGATGCCGTTTGCGCTCTTGTTGTTCGGCATCGGCGAGCCACTGAAATACGTGCTGATTGCCCACGCCGCCCTGGTCCCGGTGACGCTATGTACGCTGCAAGCCTTCCATGAAGTGCCCAAGCGCTTGCTGGAGGTGGGCCGCGCGTACGGGTTCAGCCAACGCCAGATCGTCACCGATATCGTCCTGCCCTCCGCCGTTGCGCCGATCTTCACCGGCCTGCGCCTGGGCTTCACCAAGGCCTGGCTGTCGCTGGTGGTGGTTGAGCTGTTGGCGTCCAGCGAAGGGCTGGGCTACCTGATTGCCTACGGTCGGCAGTTGTTCCAGCTGGATCTGGTCATGGCCGCCGTGGTGGTGGTCGGCACGATTGGTCTGCTGATTGATCGCGGGTTCGAGTTCGTCGAGCGGCGCCTCAACCGAGGCCGCCCGAGCAAGACCGGGAGACTCGCATGAACACACTGACTATCCCGCAAGCCGGCCAGACCCACCGCTATCGAGGGTGGGTCGTGCCGATCGTGGCGGTCGCCGTGTGGTGGCTGGCGTCGAGTCAGGGCTGGAGCAGCTCCGGCCTGTTGGTCTCGCCGCAAAAGGTCGCGGTCACCGCCTGGGAGCAAGTGACCTCCGCGCAGTTCTGGCGCGCGATTTCCGCCAGTCTTGCGCGCGACGTGAGCGGCTTCTTCATCGGCACCACATTGGGCCTGGTGCTCGGTTGTCTGCTGGGGTTTTCACGGCTGTTTGAGCGCCTGGTGGGCCCGAGTTTCAACACCTTCAAACAGATCTCGTTGTTCGCCTGGATCCCGCTGATCTCAGTGTGGTTCGGGCTGGGCGACGTCGCCAAAGTGGTGTTTCTTTCACTCGCCGCACTGGTGCCGGTGGTGGTCAATACGTGCGACGGCTTGCGCAGCGTCTCCCCCGCGCTGCTGGAAGTCGCGAAGGTCTACGGCTTCACCCGCTGGCAGACCATCATCGGCGTCATGCTGCCGGCAGCACTGCCTTCGATCTTCACCGGCATCTACCTGGCGCTGGTCTATTCGTGGCTGGCGACCATCGGCGCGGAATACCTGCTGGTGTCAGGCAGCGGCATCGGCAACACACTGATCGATGGCAGCGAGCACTTCATGATGGACCTCGTGCTGTTCGGCATGATCGTCATCGGGCTGGTCGGTTGGGGACTTAACGTCCTGGCGCGCCTTCTTGAACGGCGCCTGCAACGGCTGTACGGCATCGCCCCGCGCTGAAGCCATCGTCTTCAGCCTCAATCGACTCTCTCGCTTCGCTAAACCGAATTTCTGAAGGAAAGCCCATGTCCGCCACTCAACCGCTTACCGCGCAGCCCGTCGCCCCGGCCATCTCCCCATCGCAGGGCAATGGCCTGCGTCTGGAAAACATCAGCAAGCGCTTCGCCAGCACAGGAGCCGACACCCAACTGCAGGTACTGGATAACGTCCAGCTGGACATCGCGCCGGGGGAGTTCATCACCATCGTCGGCGCCAGTGGTTGTGGCAAATCAACCCTGCTCAGGCTGATCCTCGGCCTGGACGAAGAATTTGACGGCCGCATCCTGCTGGACGACAAGCCGATCAGGGGCACGGGCCTGGAGCGCGGCATCGTGTTTCAGGATCACCGGCTTTTTCCGTGGCTCACAGTTGAGCAGAACGTCGCGGTCGGCCTTAAAAACGCGCCGCTGAGTGCGGCGCAGAAAAATGAGACCGTGCGCGAACATATTCAGCTGGTGGGTCTGCAGGATTTCACCGGGTCGTACCCGCACCAGATTTCCGGCGGGATGGCGCAACGGGTGGCGATCGCCCGGGGACTGGTCAATCGGCCCAGCGTGCTGCTGCTCGACGAACCCTTCGGCGCGCTGGATGCGCTGACCCGTACGCGATTGCAGCGTGAGTTGCAGCACATCTGGCAGCAGGAAAAGATCACCATGGTCCACGTCACCCATGATGTGGATGAAGCGGTTTATCTCGGTGATCGGGTGGTGGTGATGCAACCGCATCCGGGGCGCATCCGGCGTATCGTCGACGTGGACCTGCCACGCCCGCGCAATCGCAGCGACGCGCGGTTTATCGAGCTGCGGGATGACGTGCTCAGCGATTTCGCGGAGCTGTCTTAGCGGGTGAAGACGGCCTGCGACGCAGACGTTATCCGGGCTTCAATCTGACGCATCCACCGACACACGATTGCGCCCGTTCTTCTTGGACTCGTACAGCGCCTGGTCCGCGCGCTCGATGAGCATCTTGTAGTCGTCCATCGGCGAGGTCATGTCCGCTACGCCCAGGCTGATCGTGCAATGAATGGCTTCGCCTTCCTGCATGACGTCCAGCGCCTCGACGGCGGCGCGCAGACGCTCGGCAAACATGGCGCCGCCCTGCTTGTCCGTATCGGGCAGCAGCACCGCGAACTCTTCGCCGCCGTAACGACCCGCGATGTCAGCGTCGCGGATGTGCTCACGCACCACGTCCGCCACCCGCTGAATCACCCGGTCGCCGCATTGATGCCCATAGGTATCGTTGACGCGTTTGAAGTGGTCGATGTCGAACATCACCAGTGCCGCCGTGGTGCCGTAACGCACATGCCGTGCATGCTCCAGACGCAATGCTTCTTCCCAGTGGCCGCGGTTGTACAGGCTGGTCAGGCGGTCGGTGCTCGATAGCTTCTGCAGCTCGCGGTTGGCCGCCTGCAACTGCAGACGGTTTGTCGCCACATCGGTGACGTCGTAAATCACCAGACACACATGGGTGACCACGCCGGTCGTCGACCGCAGCGGAAACATCGTGGTGTTCTGGTACATGAAGTCTTCTTGCCCGGTGATGGGCTGATAGCTCTTGAAGCGAACCAGAAAAGGGCGCTGCTCCCAGATCGTGAACGCTGGGGTGCCGAGGGTAATCACGCTGTCGATCTTGTTTTTCAGCCAGCGCTCGTTGATCTCCGGGAACAACGAAAAGAACGAACGGGTCGCCGCTTCGTAGGACAGTATCCCGGAACGGTTCTCCATGAAGGTGTTCCAGACCTGCACCCGGTATTCCTGATCCAGCACCACCACGCCGACGTCGATGCTCTGCGTCACGGTGAGCAGCCAGTGCAATTCCTTGAAATCGATACGATCGTTCATGAATCAGCTCATCAGGTGGGCGAGTTTCCGCGACAGCAGCTCGACCGAATCTTCGGTGAACAACATCAACAGATCGAAATGGATGTTATGACCCTCCAGGCTGTAACTGATCTCCACAGCCAGGGTCTTCTTCCAGCGCCGCTCGTTGAGCCGGATCAGCTCTTCAATGCCGCTGTGCAATCCCAGCACTTGCGGATGGCCCTGGGAAAATGCGATGTCGAGCTGCTCTGCAATACCGCTCAGACAGGCGCCGATCAGAATGGAGGACAGGTCCAGCAACATTTCCATGTCGGAATAGTCGGCGTCATCGATCTTCATCAACTGCGCCATGTCGGCGATTTCCGAATCATGGAACAACAACAGCGCCTCGCCGGCTATGCCACCACCAATGTAGCCCTGACACACCGCCGTGAGCCGGTCGTTGGCCTGGGCATCGGCCAGCGCCATGTGCAACTCGCCCACTTCCAGCATGTTGACGTTAGGCACCGGCAGTTCCACGAATACGCCCAACACCCGCGCCAGCAAAGCGGCCGCGCGGCCCATCGCGACGTTCACGGTCTCGCGGAATGCGTCGTTAAAACTGATGTCCGCCTGATCGAGGCCAGATGCCGGAGCCAGCGACTGATCGGCGCCCTCCCCCAACAGGCCCAGCTGCCGGAGGGTCTCCTGCAACTGATCGGGATCGGCCGGTTTTTTCAGGAACGCCAGTGCGCCCAGTTCGAGGGTACGGCGTACCGCCTCCTCCTGAACGTCGCCGGAGACGACAATGACGCTGGTCTGCAGGCTTTCCGCGCGGATGGCCGCCAATGTCTGGTAGCCGTCCATGTCCGGCATTGTCAGATCCAGCAGCACAACGCGGCCCAGGCCCTGACGAATCGCCTCGATCCCTTCACGGCCGTTGGTTGCCGTGGTCACTGAAACATCCCACTCGGGCGGCAGGGCCTTAATGAGCTGCTTCCGCGCCATGTTGGAGTCGTCGCAAATGAGCAAGGGAATCGTGGGCATCTACTTCTCACAGCAAAAGAGTTTCAGGCCTGGCCCGGTGTAAGGCAGCGTGACAAAGGGTGAGCAAAGCGTCATGCCAGACTGTAGCTGATGACACGTCATCAAAGCGTCAAACCTGTGGGTAGATTCTCTACCCATTCCACAATGGGCTGCGTGATATGCAATTAATGTGCACAGCTGATCCGATTCATTTCGGATGGATTGAAAAAATCCTTCCATTTGGATATCAAGAAGCGCAGAAGAGTAACGCAGCGGGTGTGGCGAGAATATGTCAAACGCTCTGGCGCTGGTGAAACAGCGAGGAGGATGGGCTGAAATCAGGGCATAAAAAAGCCCCGACGCGGGCGTCAGGGCTTTTGGTGGCCGCATTGCTGCGGCCTTTCGCATGAACCGGGATCAGTCAGCTGACGACTTTCACACTGTCAGACAATTGTTCCGAAGGCTCTACCGAATGGAATTACTCAGCTTTCAGGCCGTCAGCCGAAACAGCCTTCACGCCTTTGATTTTCTTGGTGATCGCAACAGCGGTGGTTTTCTGTGCTTCGGTAACAGCGACAGTCGACGACAGGGATACCACGCCTTTGTTGGTCTCAACCTTGATGTCGGAGCCTGGAATGCCTTTTTCGGTCAGCAGATCAGATTTGACCTTGGTGGTGATCCAAGTGTCAGAAGTAGCTTCTTTGGTTTTGGCGACTTCGTTGGCAGCTACAGTCATTGGAGCTTGAGCAGAGGTCTGAGCCATGGCTACGTTGGCCATAGTCAGAGTCAGAGCAGTGGCGGTAGCAGCAGCAATAGCGAACTTCTTCATACGGGTAACTCCTGTTTTTCTCAGAATCTGCGCCAATCTCATTGGCTGCAGGGTTACCTATATGTCGCAAGCGGTGTGCCAACCTTTGCCCTGAAGGATATTCGTTATAAATCAATGAGTTATGTTTTCATGGATCCACGGTTGTCGTGCAGATTGCCCGCTTTGGGAAAGTTCCGCTTGCAAGATGCATGTTCTGACCAGCTGCCAAGCGACGGTCTGCACCCCTAAGCCATTAATTGCATTCAAAAAAAAGAGCCCCGAAGGGCTCTTTCTCATCAGCTGCGGTAGAGCGGGTTAAACCCCCGACGCCTTGGCAGCTGCTACGTCTTTTATCGACAGCTTGATGCGACCGCGATTGTCCACGTCCAGCACCAAAACTTCGACTTCCTGACCTTCTTTCAAGATGTCGGTGACTTTCTCTACGCGAGCGTCGCTCAACATGGAGATGTGCACCAGACCGTCTTTGCCCGGCAGGATGTTAACGAACGCACCGAAGTCGACGATGCGCTCAACCTTGCCGATGTAGATCTTGCCGATCTCGGCTTCAGCGGTGATACCCAGAACGCGCTGACGTGCAGCTTCAGCAGCTTCCTTGGTTTCGCCAAAGATCTTGATCGAGCCGTCGTCTTCGATGTCGATCGACGCTTTGGTCTCTTCACAGATGGCACGGATGGTCGCGCCGCCTTTGCCGATGACGTCACGGATCTTGTCGGTGTCAATCTTCATCGCGATCATGGTCGGCGCGTTTTCCGACAGCTCGGTACGCGACTGACCAATGATGGTGTTCATCTGGCCCAGGATGTTCAGACGCGCTTCCAGCGCCTGACCCAAAGCGATCTCCATGATCTCTTCGGTGATGCCTTTGATCTTGATGTCCATCTGCAGCGCGGTGACGCCTTTGGCGGTACCGGCTACCTTGAAGTCCATATCGCCCAGGTGGTCTTCGTCACCCAGAATGTCGGTCAGGATGGCAAACTTCTCGCCTTCTTTAACCAGACCCATGGCGATACCGGCAACCGGCGCCTTCATTGGAACACCAGCATCCATCAGGGCCAGCGAAGCACCACAGACCGAAGCCATGGAGCTGGAGCCGTTGGACTCGGTGATTTCCGATACGACACGGATGGTGTACGGGAACACGTCGGCAGCAGGCAGCATGGCCTGAACCGAACGGCGGGCCAGACGACCGTGACCGATTTCACGACGACCTGCGCCACCCATGCGACCACACTCGCCCACCGAGAACGGAGGGAAGTTGTAGTGCAGCATGAACGGGTCTTTTTTCTCGCCTTCGAGGGTGTCGAGCAGCTGAGCGTCACGCGCGGTACCCAGGGTGGCCACGACCAGCGCCTGCGTTTCGCCACGGGTGAACAGTGCCGAACCGTGAGTCTTCGGCAAAACGCCGACTTCGATGTTCAACGGGCGAACAGTCTTGGTGTCACGACCGTCGATACGTGGCTTACCGTTGACGATGTTTTCGCGAACGGTGCGGTATTCGATCTCGCCGAATGCCGCTTTGACTTCGCCGGCGGACGGGCTGCCGTCTTCAACAGCCAGCTTGGCAACAACCTGATCCTTCAGCTCACCCAGGCGAGCATAACGATCGGCCTTGACGGTGATGGTGTAGGCCTCGGAGATCGCTGCGCCGAACTCGGAGCGAATAGCGCCCAGCAGTTCAGTGGCTTCAGCTTTCGGCGCCCAGTTCCAGGTTGGCTTGGCAGCTTCGGCGGCCAGCTCTTTGACGGCCTTGATGACCGACTGGAATTCATCGTGGGCGAACAGCACGGCGCCCAGCATCTGGTCTTCAGTCAGCTCTTTGGCTTCCGACTCAACCATCAGCACCGCTTCTTCGGTACCGGCAACGACCATGTCCAGGCTCGATGCTTTCAGTTGCTCGTAAGTCGGGTTCAGCAGGTAGCCGGTGCTCTCGTGGAAAGCAACGCGCGCGGCACCGATCGGGCCGTCGAACGGAATGCCGGAGATGGCCAGAGCAGCCGACGTACCGATCATCGCAGCGACGTCCGGATCGGTTTTCTTGCTGGTAGAGACGACGGTGCAGACAACCTGCACTTCGTTCATGAAGCCTTCTGGAAACAGTGGGCGGATCGGACGGTCGATCAAACGCGAGGTCAGTGTTTCTTTTTCGGAAGGGCGGCCTTCACGCTTGAAGAAACCACCAGGGATCTTGCCAGCGGCGTAGGTCTTTTCCTGGTAGTGAACGGAAAGAGGGAAAAAGCCTTTGCTTGCGTCTGCATGCTTGGCGCCGACCACAGTCACGAGAACGGTGACGTCGTCGTCAACGGTGACCAATACAGCACCAGAGGCTTGACGGGCAATACGGCCAGTCTCGAGGGTTACGGTCGATTGACCGAATTGAAATTTCTTGATTACCGGGTTCACGGTTTCCTACCTTCTTTGTGGCTCTTGGGGAACTGGTTTCTTGCGAATTCTTGGGCAGCGAGGGGAATCGGACCCTTCGGCAGTCCAGATACAACTAGAGGCTGGGAGGCCGCCACCCCACTGATAAAACCAGCGGAACATGACGACCAACCAACCTCTATCCGAGTCGTTATTAGCGACGCAGACCCAGACGACCGATCAGGGCGCTGTAACGGCTAACGTCCTTACCTTTCAGGTAATCCAGCAGCTTGCGACGCTGGTTTACCATACGGATCAGACCACGACGGGAGTGGTGATCTTTACCGTTGGCCTTGAAGTGGCCTTGCAGTTTGTTGATGTTGGCGGTCAGCAGTGCAACTTGCACTTCTGGCGAACCAGTATCACCAACAGCTTGCTGGTAGTCGGTTACGATCTGAGCTTTATCTTCAACGCTGAGTGCCATGTGGGCATTCCTTTTATCAAGAAACCGCTCCGGGGAGACGGTTTCAACAGGCCGAGAGCTGACTCTCGTATTTAAATGTGAGGAGTGACCATGCCTGTTAACAGCCACCCTCGTACCGCCGTGCCAGGAAACCCTGCCGCGACGGGTCCGGTCACTCTGACCGAATCAGTCGACGCGGCGCAATGCGCCCGTCTTCACTCACTTCACCGATCCCGATGAAGCGTCCTTCATGATCCTGCACCCGCACCATGCCGAACTTCGGCGCGTCGGGGGCTCTCACTGGCTGACCATGCAGCCAGTAAAACGAACTGTGCTCTGAAAACTGCAGCAGCGGCCAATCCAGCAACCCGCTGTCCGATGGCATCAGGAAGCGATCAACCGCTTCATTCCCGCCTTCGGCATGCACCGCTTCCAGCTCTTCCAGCGTTACGGTCTGGGCCAGCGTAAAAGGACCGGCCTGGGTACGACGCAGCTGAGCAACGTAAGCACCGCAGCCCAGCTTTTCACCGATATCTTCCACGAGGGTACGAATATAGGTGCCTTTTGTGCAGTCGACCGCCAAACGAGCGGTCTCACCTTCGCACGCCAATAATTCCAGGCGCGCAATAGTAACAGAACGCGGTTCACGCTCCACCACTTCCCCAGCCCGGGCTAACTTGTATAACGGCTGACCGTCGCGCTTGAGGGCGGAGTACATCGGCGGTATCTGACTGATATTCCCCCGAAATGCCGGAAGCACCGCTTCGATATCCGAACGACCAACGGTCACAGGCCGCGTCTGCAGGACCTCACCCTCGGCATCGGCCGTGGTAGTGGTCTTGCCAAGCTGCATCAGGGTTTCATAACCCTTGTCAGAGTCGAGCAGGTATTGGGAAAACTTGGTCGCTTCACCGAAGCACAGCGGCAGAACGCCGGTGGCCAGCGGATCCAGACTGCCCGTATGCCCTGCTTTTTCTGCGTTGAGCAACCAGCGCACTTTTTGCAGCGCGGCGTTGGATGTGAACCCCAGCGGCTTGTCGAGCAGGATGATCCCGCTGACGTTACGGCGAATACGCTTGACCTGAGCCACGCCTTATTCCTCCGAACCGTCTTGCTTGGGTGCGGTTTGGTGCTGACCATCTTCAGCCACTGCCCGCTCGATCAATGCCGACAAATGCGCGCCACGGGCAACGCTTTCGTCGTAATGGAAATGCAGTTGCGGCACGCTGCGCAGCTTCATCTCACGGGCCAGCTGCATACGCAGGAATCCTGCAGCAGCATTGAGCACCTTGATGGACTGTGCGATTTCTTCGGCGCTGTCCTGCCCCATCACGGTCATGAAGATTTTCGCGTGGCCGACGTCACGGCTGACGTCAACGGCGGTGATGGTGACCAGCCCTACGCGGGGGTCCTTGATTTCACGACGGATCAGCTGTGCCAGCTCGCGCTGCATCTGATCGCCGATACGTTGGGTACGGCTGTATTCTTTTGCCATGTCTTGTTACCTGTCACTGCTGACCCATGGCAAAAGCCATGTGGTCTGAAAGCGGCAAACGCCCGGCCTGGCGAGAGCCGGACCGGGCGTTGCGTTTAGAGTCCATGGCCGACGCTTGGCATTTTCATGCGGCGCAAGCCATGACTCCTGAAGCTCGCGATTTAGAGGCTGCGAGCCACTTGGACCTTCTCGAAGACTTCGATCTTGTCACCGACCTTGACGTCGTTGTAGCTCTTGACGCCGATACCGCATTCCATGCCGGCACGTACTTCGGAAGCGTCATCCTTGAAGCGGCGCAGGGATTCCAGCTCGCCTTCGAAGATAACGATGTCTTCACGCAGTACACGGATTGGACGGTTACGGAAGACAACGCCTTCAATGACCATGCAACCTGCGATCGCGCCGAATTTCGGCGAGCGGAACACGTCGCGGACTTCAGCGATACCCAGGATATTCTCCCGAACGTCGCTGCCAAGCATGCCGGTGAGGGCCTTCTTGACGTCTTCGATGATGTCGTAGATGACGTTGTAGTAACGCATATCCAGACCTTCCTGCTCGACGATCTTGCGCGCGCCAGCATCGGCACGCACGTTGAAGCCGAACAGTACAGCGTTGGAGGCCAGTGCCAGGTTGGCGTCGCTTTCGGTGATACCACCGACACCGCCGCCCACTACACGCACTTGCACTTCGTCGTTACCCAGGCCATTCAAAGCACCCTGCAACGCTTCCAGAGAACCACGGACATCGGATTTGAGGACGATGTTGAGCGTCTTCTTCTCTTCCTGACCCATGTTCTCGAAGATGTTTTCCAGCTTGCCGGCGTGAGCACGGGCCAGCTTGACTTCGCGGAACTTGCCTTGACGGAACAGAGCCACTTCACGGGCTTTCTTCTCGTCGGCAACCACGCTCATCTCGTCGCCAGCGTCCGGCGTACCGTCCAGGCCGAGAATCTCGACTGGGATCGACGGGCCGGCTTCCTTGATTGGCTTGCCGTTCTCGTCGAGCATTGCCCGAACGCGACCGTAATTGGAGCCAACCAGAACCATGTCGCCCTGACGCAGCGTACCGTCCTGAACCAGAACAGTAGCAACCGGGCCACGGCCTTTGTCCAGACGCGATTCGACAACAACACCGCGACCCGGAGCCGACGGCGTTGCCATCAATTCCAGAACTTCGGCCTGCAGCAGAACGGCTTCAAGCAGCTCGTCAACGCCAGTACCCATCTTCGCGGAGACCGAGACGAAAGGTGTCTCGCCGCCCCACTCTTCGGACGTTACGCCGTGAACGGACAGTTCACTGCGGATACGGTCCAGGTCAGCGCCCGGCTTGTCGATCTTGTTGACGGCAACGACCAGCGGAACACCGGCAGCCTTGGCGTGTTGCACGGCTTCGACGGTCTGCGGCATGACACCGTCGTCTGCAGCGACAACCAGAATCACGATGTCAGTCGCCTTGGCACCACGAGCACGCATTGCGGTAAACGCCGCGTGACCCGGGGTATCGAGGAACGTCACCATGCCACGCTCGGTTTCAACGTGGTACGCACCGATGTGCTGGGTGATACCGCCGGCTTCGCCCGCAGCAACCTTGGCACGACGGATGTAGTCGAGCAGCGAGGTCTTACCGTGGTCAACGTGACCCATGACCGTTACAACCGGCGCACGGGAGAACGTCTCACCTTCGAACTTCAGGGACTCGGCCAGGGAATCTTCCAGCGCGGTGTCGCTGACCAGGGTCACTTTATGGCCCAATTCTTCAGCGACCAGCTGGGCAGTTTCCTGATCCAGAACCTGGTTGATGGTGGCCGGAGTACCCAGTTTGAACATGAACTTGATGATCTCGGCCGCTTTGACCGACATCTGCTGAGCGAGATCGCCCACGCTGATGGTTTCGCCGATCTTCACTTCACGAACGACAGGGCCGGTAGGGCTCTGGAAACCGTGCGCGTTGCGCTTCTTCAGCTTGGCCTTGCCGCGACCGCCGCGACGGAAGCCATCGCTTTCTTCGTCGGTAGTACGAGGAGCAACGCGTGGCGTTGGCGCCTTTTCCTTGACCGATGCACGATGCGGGGCGTTCTTGCGATCGCCGTCACCACCGCCGCTGCGACGATTGTTGTCGTCATTGCGTGGTTTGTCGGGGCGACGCTGTTCGTCTTTCTTGCGATCGGCGACAGGCGCAGGTGCCGCAGCCGGAGTTTCCCGGGCTGGCTCGGCAGCTTGCGGAGCCGGTGCCGGCGCTGCAACAGCCTCGGCAGCGGGGGCACCAGACGAAGGCTGACGGCGCGCTTCTTCTTCGGCACGCTGACGGGATTCTTCTTCAGCCTTTTGACGAGCGGCATTTTCTACCGCACGACGTTCGTCCAGCTCGCGCTTGCGTTCGGCTTCGATTTCTTCCGGGCTGCGCTGAACAAAGACTTTCTTTTTGCGTACTTCAACGCTGATGCTTTTGCTGCCAGCAACGCGCAGGGTACTGGTGGTCTTGCGCTGCAAGGTAATCTTGCGCGGCTCTTCCACCTTGGCCTTGTGACCGCTTTTCAGGTGGGTCAACAGGGCTTGTTTTTCAATATCGGTCACAACTTGTTCGGCGGCGTTGTGCGGCAAACCTGCCTCACGCATCTGCTGTAACAGGCGCTCTACCGGTGTGTCGACCGTCTTGGCCAGTTCTTTCACCGTGACTTGCGTCATGCACTTCTCTCCTCAGGCCGCATCTACTTACTCGAACCAATGGGCTCGGGCGGCCATGATCAACTTGCCGGCACGATCATCGTCAATGCCGTCGATGTCGAGCAGATCGTCAATAGACTGCTCGGCCAGGTCTTCGCGGGTAACTACGCCGCGCACCGCCAGTTCCATCGCCAAATCCTTGTCCATACCCTCAAGCGAGAGCAGGTCTTCGGCCGGATGGGCGTCTGCCAGCTTTTCCTCAGTAGCGATGGCTTTAGTCAACAAACGATCCTTGGCACGAGCGCGAAGCTCGTTGACGGTGTCTTCGTCAAAGCCGTCGATGTTGAGCATTTCTTCCAACGGTACGTAGGCAATCTCTTCCAAGCTGGTGAAGCCTTCGTCTACCAGAACCTGAGCGAGATCCTCATCGACTTCCAGCTCGTCGATAAAGTTGCGCAGGATGTCACCGGTTTCCGCTTGCTGCTTGGCCTGGATGTCCGATTCGGTCATCACGTTAAGGGTCCAGCCAGTCAACTGACTGGCCAACCGCACGTTCTGGCCACCGCGGCCAATCGCCTGGGCGAGGTTATCTGCGCCTACAGCGATGTCCATGGCGTGGGCATCTTCATCAACGATGATCGCTGCCACTTCGGCAGGCGACATGGCGTTGATGACGAACTGCGCCGGGTTATCGTCCCAAAGCACGATATCCACACGCTCGCCGCCCAACTCGCCGGAAACAGCCTGCACGCGCGAACCACGCATGCCGATGCACGCGCCTTGCGGGTCAATGCGTTTGTCCTTGGAGCGAACTGCGATCTTTGCACGCGAACCAGGATCACGAGAGGCAGCCATCACCTCGATGAGTCCTTCGGCGATTTCCGGAACTTCAATCCGGAACAGCTCGATCAGCATTTCCGGCGCGGTACGCGACAGGATCAGCTGAGGGCCACGGTTTTCGGTGCGGATCTCTTTGAGCAATGCACGAACGCGGACACCTACGCGGAAAGTCTCCCGCGAAATGATGTCTTCACGCGCCAGCAGGGCTTCGGCATTGTTGCCAAGGTCGACGATGACATTGTCACGTGTAACTTTTTTAACAGTGCCGGAAATGATTTCGCCCAGACGCTCACGGTAGGCGTCCACGACTTGAGCTCGCTCGGCTTCGCGAACTTTCTGCACAATGACTTGCTTGGCAGTCTGCGCAGCGATGCGGCCGAACTCGATGGAATCGATCTTTTCTTCCACTACGTCGCCAACGTTGGCGCCCGGGTGGGTCAGAGCAACTTTGCTAGGCCATGTCTCGATGGCCGGGTCGTCGAGGTCGTCTTCTTCGACGACGGTCCAGCGACGGAAAGTCTCATATGCACCTGTTTGACGATTGATCTCGACACGCAGGTCTACTTCGTCTTCAAAACGCTTTTTAGTGGCCGTAGCCAGAGCTATTTCAAGCGCTTCAAAAATCACATCGGCCGGTACGCCTTTTTCATTGGATACCGATTCAACAACCAGCAGTACTTCTTTGCTCATCGTACGCCTCGCCTTTCGCAAGCCATTGGATCCGCGGGATCCGCTGTATCTGGCACGTCTTAGTCAAACGTGGGAATAATGTTGGCTTTGTCGATCAGATCGATCGGCAACAGAAACTCGTGATCTTCAACCTGGACCACGACGTCCTGCTCCTCCACCCCGCGGAGAAGGCCTTGAAAGTTGCGTCGACCTTCAAACGGCGAACGCAGCTTTATCTTCACTTGTGCCCCGGCAAATTCCGCAAACTGCTCAATGGTAAACAGTGGGCGTTCCATGCCTGGAGAGGAAACTTCGAGCGTGTATTCGGAGCTGATCGGATCTTCTACATCCAGAATACCGCTGATCTGACGGCTGACGATCGCGCAATCGTCCACCAACACGCCGCCTTCTTTATCGATATAGACGCGCAACATCGAGTGACGCCCTTGAGACGAATACTCGATACCCCAGCATTCATAGCCTAGGGCCACGACCACCGGGGCCAACAAGGCCTGCAACTCTTCTAGCTTGCTCGACACCTGAACCCCCTCGTGCATGCTGCAAATAAAAAATGGGCAGAAGCCCAATCATGAAAACGCCTGCGAAAAGCGGCGTCATAAAGTGTCCAGCTAACAAAAAGCCCCTGAAAAGGGGCTCCGCTAAAACTGGTTGCGGGGGCTGGATTTGAACCAACGACCTTCGGGTTATGAGCCCGACGAGCTACCAGACTGCTCCACCCCGCGACAAAGCTGGGGCGGAAGTATACGACCGATCCAAATTTGGGTCAATCCGACACATCCACCTACAAGAAAGCCCGCAACTGCGGGCTTTCTTGTTAATTGGTACCGAGAAGGGGACTCGAACCCCTACACCCTATGGGCACAACCACCTCAAGGTTGCGTGTCTACCAATTCCACCACCTCGGCATTACAACTCTTTTGCAGCCCCAAAAACAGCTGCGAATGCGGTGTTACTTTTGCTCTGGAGTGGCAGGAACATCAGCAGGTACTGCAGCTGGTTTCTGTTGCCCTTCCAGAACCGGAACATCATCTGCTGCCGGCTTTTGCTTCACTTCCAGTACCGCTGGATTTGGCAAACCTACTTGAGTCAGCTGGTGAGCTTTCTCTTTAGCAAAGTAACCTAACCCTAAGCTAGTCATGAAGAAACAGGCGGCAAGTATAGCAGTAAGTTTACTGAGAAAGGTAGAGGAACCTTGCCCACCGAACACAGTATTTGATGCACCTGCTCCAAATGATGCGCCAGCGTCGGCACCTTTACCCTGCTGCAGCAAAACCAGAGCAACAACGCCCAGAGCACCCAGCAGATGAAGAACGACTACGACTGTTTCCAGCATTTTTTCAGTTTCCCGCGGCGCGAATGATCGCACCGAACTCATCTGCATTCAGGGAGGCGCCACCAATGAGGCCTCCATCGATATCCGGCATGCCGAACAGTTCGACCGCATTGGCCGCCTTCACGCTGCCGCCATATAGAAGACGCACACCTTGTGCGACTTCAGAATTCTCTTTCATCAACTGCGCACGAATCGCTGCGTGCACTTCCTGCGCCTGTTCCGGCGAGGCAGTCAATCCGGTACCAATGGCCCAGACTGGCTCATAGGCGATTACCGCATTAACGAAAGCGCCGACGCCAAGTTCTTCGATGATGCTGCCAAGCTGCTGCCCGACAACTTCAAGGGTCTTGCCGGCTTCTCGCTCCTCGAGCGTCTCACCGATACACAGTATCGGCGTCAGACCTGCCGCCTGGACGGCCTCGAACTTGCGATTAAGCACCTCATTGCTCTCGCCCATTATCTGGCGACGCTCAGAGTGCCCGACAAGCACAAACTTGCAACCTGCATCCGCCAACTGAGTCGACGACACCTCTCCAGTCAACGCGCCCTGGCCTGCCTGATGAGCGCAATTCTGCGCACCGACAGAGATCGACTGCCCTTCCAGGCAATCAACCACAAGACTCACGTGCAGGCTAGGCGGGAAGACCGCCACATCAACGCCACCCGGAAGGGCGAGATTTGCAAGACCCTCGATCAGCTCAGCGACGCTGGCGCGGGTACCGTGCATCTTCCAGTTACCAGCTACCATAGGGCGACGCATGCTGTACCTCGTCGGTCAAAGTGGGCGCAGATGTTACCCAACAGTTTCAACACTGGCAAGCCGAAATCAGGCGCAAACTTCAGCAACCAGTTTTGCCAGTTCATCGGCATACCCGCGAACCAGGATTTCGTCCTCGCCCTCGACCATTACCCGCACAAGCGGCTCGGTACCGGACTTGCGCAGAAGCACACGTCCACGCCCGCGCATGGCGGCGGTCACGCGATCACACGCTTCAATAACGGCGGGATGTTTGACCGGATCAACGCCTCCACCCTCGAAGCGCACATTGACCAATACCTGAGGGCATTTTTTCAAACCTGAACGCGATTGTGCGAGGCTCATGCCTGTACGCTTCATCGACAGCAGCACCTGCAGGGCGGCGATGATCGCATCCCCGGTTGTGGTGTGACGGAAGCAGACGACATGGCCCGAGTTCTCGCCGCCCACTTGCCAGTCACGCTCCAGCAGCTCGGCGATGACATAACGGTCACCGACGTTGGCGCGCACGAACGGGATGTCTAGATCCGCAAGTGCCAGCTCCAGCCCGAGGTTGCTCATCAGGGTGCCGACGACACCTCCCTGCAACTGGCCGCGCTCTTGAAGGTCTCGCGCAATGATGTAAAGCAGTTCATCACCATCGACGATCGCGCCAGTGTGGTCGACCATCAGCACACGGTCGCCGTCGCCATCGAAACCGATGCCCAGGTCAGCGCCATGCTCGACAACGGCGGCCTGCAGCGCTCCCATGTGGGTGGAGCCGCAGTTGTCATTGATGTTGAGCCCGTTGGGGGCCGCCGACAGCACGGTTACCTCGGCGCCAAGCTCACGGAACACGTTTGGCGCCACTTTGTACGTGGCGCCATGGGCGCAATCGACAACGAGCTTCAACCCGTCAAAATCAGTACTGGTCGGAACACTGCTCTTACAGAATTCGATGTAACGGCCCGCGGCGTCATTGATTCGCGACACCTTGCCAAGCTTTTCGGACTCCTCGACGGTCATCGGTGAATCGAGCAGTTCCTCGATCATCAGTTCGATCTCATCAGGCAGCTTGGTGCCCTGCCCGGAGAAAAACTTGATGCCGTTATCGTAGTGCGGATTGTGCGACGCGCTGATCACGATGCCCGCCTCGGCATGAAACGTACGCGTCAGGTAGGCAATCGCAGGCGTCGGCATCGGGCCGAGCAGCATCACATCCGCACCCGCAGCGGATAACCCGGCTTCAAGCGCCGACTCGAACATGTAGCCCGAAATGCGAGTGTCCTTGCCAACCAGGATTCGGCACGCGCCCATTTTCCGGAACGCCATCCCTGCTGCCCATCCCAACTTCAGCATGAAATCAGGGGTGATAGGGAATTGGCCTACACGTCCGCGGATACCGTCGGTACCGAAGTATTTTTTAGTGGTCATGGGTGCTCCAGATTTCTTATTTTGCTGATTCAACAGCAGCAATCATACGCACTACGTCAACCGTCTCCGAGACGTCGTGCACACGTAGAATTTTTGCGCCTTTGACCATGGCCATGGCGGCAAGCGCGAGGGCGCCATGCAGACGCTGATCAACAGGCTTGTCGAGCACCTTGCCAATCATGCTTTTGCGAGAGACGCCGACCAACAGCGGACGGCCCAGCGCATGAAGTGCTTCCATGTGCTTGAACAGACTTAGATTGTGCTCGAGGGTCTTGGCAAAGCCGAATCCTGGATCGAGGATGATCATCTCGGGCGGAATTCCCGCCGCGACGCATTGCTCAAGGCGCTCGCGCAAGAAGGCACTGACCTCACCGATCAGGTCAGTGTAGTGGGGATCATTCTGCATGTCCGTAGGCTCGCCGCGCATGTGCATGAGGCAGACCGGCAAACCCGTCGCCACAGCGGCGTCCAGTGCACCGTCACGACGCAGCGAGCGAACATCATTAATGAGCCCTGCCCCCAGGCGCGCAGTCTCACGAATGACGGCCGGCGCGGAGGTATCTACCGAAATGATCACGTCCAGCTCGGCGCTGATCGCCTCGACGACAGGCGCCACACGCTCCAGCTCTTCGACAGGAGAAACAGATCGCGCCCCGGGACGCGTTGACTCGCCCCCTACATCGATCAAGGTCGCACCCGACAGCATCATCGCTTCGGCATGACGTAGCGCCAGGTCGCGCTGCGCGAAACGGCCGCCGTCCGAGAACGAATCGGGAGTGATATTGAGGATCCCCATCACGTGCGTGCGGGATAAATCAAGAACCCGGTTGCCGCAAGGCAACCGGGTCGGGTGAAGCGCAGAAGTCATGTCAGACCTTAGTGTTCAGCAGCTGGGCCGCCAATTGGCGATTCCGGACGCGGACCTACAGGTGCGATCGGGGTGCCGGAATCTCCGGAACCGCCTTCCCAATCGCGGGGCTCGCGGGGTGTGCGGCCTGCCATGATGTCATCGATTTGCTCGGCGTCGATGGTTTCGTACTTCATCAGCGCGTCGGCCATCGCTTCCAGCTTGTCACGATTATCCGTGAGGATCTGTCTGGCCGTGCCGTAGCACTGATCGATGATGCTGCGCACTTCAGAGTCGATGAGACGTGCCGTGTCACCCGACAGGCTGGAGCTTTGACCGCCACCGCCACGACCGAGGTACCCGCCTTCGTCTTCGTCCGAATACATCAACGGACCCAGCTTCTCGGACAGGCCCCACTTGGTGACCATGTTTCGAGCGATCTGGCTGGCCCGCATGATGTCGTTAGAAGCGCCGGTGGTCACGCCATCGAAGCCCAACGTCATTTCTTCCGCAATTCGACCGCCGTACAGCGAGCAGATCTGACTGATCAATGCACGCTTGGAAAGGCTGTAGCGATCTTCCTCGGGAAGGAACATGGTGACACCCAACGCACGACCGCGCGGGATGATTGACACTTTGTAGACCGGATCATGCTCAGGTACGACGCGACCAACAATCGCATGACCGGCTTCGTGATAAGCGGTGTTGCGCTTCTCTTTGTCGGACATGACCATCGATTTGCGCTCGGCGCCCATCATGATTTTGTCTTTCGCCAATTCGAATTCTTTCATCTCGACGATGCGCTTACCGGTGCGAGCCGCGAACAGCGACGCCTCGTTGACCAGGTTTGCAAGATCAGCACCAGAGAAACCCGGAGTACCACGCGCAATCACGCCTGGCTGAACGTCGTCACCCATTGGCACTTTGCGCATGTGTACTTTGAGAATCTGTTCACGACCGCGGATGTCGGGCAAGCCCACGACCACCTGACGGTCGAAACGGCCCGGACGCAGCAGCGCAGGGTCAAGGACGTCTGGACGGTTAGTAGCGGCAATGACGATGATGCCGTCGTTCATTTCAAAGCCGTCCATCTCAACCAGCAACTGGTTGAGCGTCTGCTCACGCTCATCGTGACCGCCGCCCATGCCGGCGCCACGGTGGCGACCTACAGCATCGATCTCGTCGATGAAGATGATGCAAGGCGCATGCTTCTTGGCCTGCTCAAACATGTCACGGACACGGCTTGCACCAACACCGACGAACATTTCAACGAAGTCGGAACCGGAAATCGTGAAGAACGGCACCTTGGCTTCACCCGCGATGGCCTTCGCCAACAAGGTTTTACCGGTACCCGGAGGGCCTACCATCAGCACGCCGCGAGGAATACGACCACCCAGCCGCTGGAACTTGCCCGGATCGCGGAGGAACTCGACGAGCTCGCCGACTTCCTCTTTAGCTTCGTCGCAACCGGCAACGTCAGCCAGTGTTGTTTTCACCTGATCTTCGGACAGCAGACGCGCTTTGCTTTTGCCAAAGCTCATCGGGCCGCCCTTGCCACCTGCGCCACCTTGCATCTGGCGCATGAAGAACATGAAGACGGCAATGATCACGAGGATGGGGAAGCTGGCAACCAGAAGCTGAGTCCAGATGCTTTGCTGCTCAGGTTGCTTGCCTTCGATAACGACGTTGTTATCGACGAGATCGCCAATAAGGCCGTTATCCTGGATAGCCGGTCGGATGGTCTTGAAAGAGTCGCCATCGCTGCGTTTGCCGGTAATGACGTATCCGTCAACGGCAACTTTCTCGACCTTGCCGTCCTTCACCTGCTGGATGAATTCGGAATAGTTGAGGGTCTGCGGCTCGTTAGGACTGGAGAAGTTGTTCATCACGGTCACGAGAACCGCCGCGATGATCAACCACAGGATCAAATTCTTTGCCATATCGTTCAATTAGCTACCCTCTGAAGCAAGCTCCACGCTGGAGCGTGCCTCGCATGATATTTACCGGCCTAACGTACTACAGATCCTACAGGCGTGGCAGGCGGCGTCTGTAACCCTTTGTGAAACTTTGACTACGCGATGTTGGTTACGCTCCCTTGATTAAGCTATTTGAAAAAAGCTATCGCTTGATCAAAGGCGCTCATCGCTCGCCGATCCCTCTATGCCGCGAAACCCGCGACCCAACAAATACTGCTCCCTGGAACGGTCTCGTGACGACAACGGTTTGCGCATCTGCACCTTGTCGAACAGCTTGCGGATGTCCTTGTGGTACACATCAAAGCCCTCACCCTGGAAGACCTTGATCAGGAAATCGCCACCAGGACGCAGCACGCGGCCGGCCAGATCCAGCGCCAGCTCACAAAGGAACATTGCGCGCGGCATGTCCACGGCGCTCAATCCACTCATATTGGGGGCCATATCGGAAATCACAAGGTCGACCTGCGTATTACCAACAGCCTCGAGGATCTGAGCGAGCACTTCGTCCTGGGTGAAATCCCCCTGGATGAAGGTCACGTCGGGGATGCTGTCCATTTCCAGGATGTCCGATGCAATCAAACGGCCCTGACCACCAATCAGACGACTGGTCACCTGCGACCAGCCACCTGGCGCTGCACCCAGGTCGATCACCGTCATGCCAGGACGGATGATCTTGTCCTTCTCCTGAATCTCGAGAAGCTTGTAACTGGCGCGGGAACGGTAACCGTCCCGCTGCGCCATTTTGACGTACTTGTCGTCGAAGTGTTCTTTAAGCCAGTTATGGCTGGTTTTGGAACGTGCCACGGAGCACCTCAAAAAATTAGGACGAGTCGCGATTAACCGGGCGGTCCCGGACTCGCTCGGGTAAACTGGCCGCCGCTTTTTACAAGATCAGACGCAGAGGTCAGATTATGCCGCTCACTCAAGAGCAGAAGAAACAATACAAATCCATTGGTCACCATCTGAAACCGGTGTTGATGGTGGCGGACAATGGTCTGACTGAAGGTGTGTTGGCCGAACTGGAGCGCGCGTTGGGCGATCACGAGTTGATCAAGATCAAACTCAACATCCTCGACCGCGAGAGCCGCCTGGCAGCCATCGCTGAACTGTGCAAAGTCGGTAAGGCCGATCTGGTGCAGGTGATCGGCAAAATGGCGCTGATTTACCGCAAGAACCCGAAGGTAAACAAGCAGCTTTCCAACGTCCACCGCTTCAACTGATCCTGTCGGGTCAGGGCGAATAAGCGCTGACCTTCCGACTCGGCGCTCACCTGGAAAGATGAGCGCAGACTCGGTCAGACCGGACATGCGACCGCCGGTTCGAAAGGTCAGTCAATGACCTTCGAACCCGCTGGCTGAATCACCACCCGCGCAAAGCGGGTGTCGATCATCAAACGTGACGCACTTCCACGATTTCGTACTCGATCACACCGCTCGGTGTTTTCACAGCGACGACATCGCCTTCTTCCTTGCCAATCAACGCGCGAGCAAGCGGCGAACCCACCGAGATCTTGCCCAATTTGAAGTCAGCTTCGTCCTCACCCACGATGTGGTAGGTGACGCGCTCGTCCGTCTCAACGTTCGCGATTTCGACAGTGGTGCCGAAGATCACTTTGCCGGTGTGAGGGATCGTAGTGACGTCGATGATCACCTGATTCTGGATTCGGCCTTCGATGTCGCGAATACGCGCTTCGACCATGCCCTGCTGTTCGCGGGCGGCATGGTATTCGGCGTTTTCCTTGAGATCGCCCAGCTCACGCGCAGTCCCGATGTCCTGGCTGAGCTTGGGACGAACGACCTTGGTCAGGTGTGCGTGTTCTTCTTCCAGGGCGCGAGCGCCCTGAACGGTCATTGGGTACTTGATCATGCTTTGAGTCCTGCGTGTAGATCCTGCAAGCGGCGCACGGTTTTTTCAGGGCCGAACTTCAGCGCTTCACAGATGGCCTCGCCCGCGGCAATGGTCGTGGTGCAGTAAATCTTGTGCTGCAGGGCATTGCGGCGAATGGAGTAGGAGTCGGCGATCGACTGACGACCTTCGGTGGTGTTGATGATCAGCGTGACTTCGTCATTCTTGATCATGTCGACCACGTGTGGACGGCCCTCGGTCACCTTGTTGACGCGGCGAACTTTCAGACCAGCCTCTTCGATCAGACGTGCAGTGCCGGCGGTTGCAACGATGTCGAAGCCCAGCTCGATCAAGCTGCGTGCAACACCTGCCACCAAAGGCTTGTCGTCGTCACGCACGCTGATGAACGCCGTGCCGCCAGTTGGCAGCACTTCGCTGGCGCCCATCTGGGCTTTCGCGAAAGCTTCGCCGAAGGTGTCGCCAACCCCCATGACTTCGCCCGTCGACTTCATCTCTGGGCCGAGGATCGGGTCTACACCCGGGAATTTGGCAAATGGGAACACCGCTTCTTTCACGCTGAAGAAGTTCGGGATGATCTCTTTGGTGAAGCCGAGTTCTTTCAGGGTTTTGCCGGCCATGACGCGAGCCGCAATCATCGCCAGCGAGACACCGATGCACTTCGAAACGAACGGTACCGTACGCGAGGCGCGCGGGTTCACTTCGATGACGTAGATGTCTTCACCCTGCAATGCCAACTGCACGTTCATCAAACCGACAACGCCGAGCTCGAGGGCCATTTTCTTGACCTGCTCACGCATTTCGTCCTGGATGTGGGCAGGCAGCGAATACGGTGGCAGCGAGCATGCCGAGTCACCCGAGTGAACGCCGGCCTGTTCGATGTGCTGCATGATCGCGCCGATTACCACGTCGGTACCGTCGCAAACCGCATCAACGTCCATCTCGATGGCGCAGTTGAGGAAGTGGTCCAGCAGCACCGGGCTGTCGTTGGACACTTGAACCGCTTCACGCAGGTAGCGCTTGAGTTCGTCTTCTTCGTAGACGATCTCCATCGCACGGCCGCCCAGTACGTAGGACGGACGAACCACCAGCGGGTAGCCGATCTTCGCCGCGGCCCGAATGGCTTCGTCTTCGCTGCGCACGGTAGCGTTTGGCGGCTGACGCAGGTTCAGTCGCTCGACCATTTGCTGGAAGCGCTCGCGGTCTTCTGCACGGTCAATGGCGTCCGGGCTGGTGCCGATGATCGGCACGCCTGCCGCTTCCAGTGCGCGCGCCAGTTTCAGAGGCGTCTGGCCGCCGTACTGAACGATCACGCCTTTCGGCTTCTCGACGCGGACGATTTCCAGCACGTCTTCCAAGGTCACCGGCTCGAAGTACAGACGGTCGGAGGTGTCGTAGTCGGTCGATACGGTTTCCGGGTTGCAGTTGACCATGATGGTCTCGTACCCGTCTTCACGCAGCGCCAGTGCAGCGTGGACGCAGCAGTAGTCGAACTCGATGCCCTGGCCAATGCGGTTCGGGCCGCCACCCAGAATCATGATCTTGTCGCGATTCGTCGGATTGGCTTCGCACTCTTCCTCGTACGTGGAGTACATGTACGCGGTGTCGGTCGCGAACTCGGCAGCGCAGGTGTCGACGCGCTTGTAGACCGGCAGCACGTCCAGCTTGTGACGGTGCGTGCGCAGGTTTTTCTCGGTCACACCGACCAGCTTGGCCAGGCGTGCATCGGAGAAGCCCTTGCGCTTGAGGCGATACATCAGGTCGCGATCAATTGCCGAAAGACCGAGGGTCTTGACCTTCTCTTCGTCCTTGATCAGATCTTCGATCTGCACCAGGAACCAAGGGTCGATCATGTTCATGCCGAAAATTTGTTCAACTGTCATGCCGGCACGGAAAGCGTCGGCGACGTACCAGATGCGCTCGGCACCCGGAACCGTCAGTTCGCGCTTGAGAATGCTCATGCTTTCCGGATTGCTCAGGTCCAGCTTCGGATCGAGACCGCTGACACCCACTTCAAGGCCGCGCAGTGCTTTCTGCAAGGATTCCTGGAAGGTACGGCCGATGGCCATGACTTCGCCGACCGACTTCATTTGTGTGGTCAGACGCGCATCGGCCTTGGCAAACTTCTCGAACGCAAACCGTGGCAGCTTGGTGACAACGTAGTCGATCGATGGCTCGAACGACGCCGGGGTCTTGCCGCCGGTGATTTCGTTCTGCAACTCGTCCAGCGTGTAGCCGACAGCCAGCTTGGCTGCCACTCGCGCGATCGGGAAGCCGGTAGCCTTGGAGGCTAGCGCAGAGGAGCGAGAGACACGTGGGTTCATCTCGATCACGACCATGCGGCCGGTGTCCGGGCAGATACCGAACTGAACGTTCGAGCCGCCTGTTTCGACGCCGATCTCGCGCAGGACCGCCAGCGAGGCATTACGCAGAATCTGGTATTCCTTGTCGGTCAGGGTCTGCGCTGGCGCGACCGTAATGGAGTCGCCGGTGTGGACGCCCATCGGGTCGAAGTTTTCGATGGAGCAGACGATGATGCAGTTGTCCTTTTTGTCGCGGACAACTTCCATTTCGTACTCTTTCCAACCGATCAGCGACTCGTCGATCAGCAACTCTTTGGTCGGCGACAGGTCGAGACCGCGGGCGCAGATTTCTTCAAACTCTTCACGGTTGTACGCGATGCCACCACCGGTGCCGCCCATGGTGAAGGACGGGCGAATGATGCACGGGAAGCCCAGCTTTTCGAGGACCGCATTGGCCTCTTCCATGCTGTGGGCGATACCGGAACGCGGGCACGCCAGGCCGATGGATTTCATGGCCTTGTCGAAACGCGAGCGGTCTTCAGCCTTGTCGATGGTGTCGGCATTGGCGCCGATCATTTCAACGCCGAACTTCTCCAGAACGCCTTCGCGCTCCAGGTCCAGCGCGCAGTTCAGTGCGGTCTGGCCGCCCATGGTTGGCAGCAGCGCATCGGGGCGTTCTTTTTCGATGATCTTGGCGACGGTCGCCCATTTGATCGGCTCGATGTAGGTCGCGTCCGCCATGGCCGGGTCGGTCATGATGGTAGCCGGGTTCGAGTTGACCAGAATGACGCGGTAACCCTCTTCGCGCAGGGCCTTGCAGGCCTGGGCGCCGGAGTAGTCGAATTCGCAGGCCTGGCCGATCACGATCGGGCCAGCACCAAGAATCAGGATGCTTTTAATGTCTGTACGTTTTGGCATGGGTTGTCACTCGAATCCTGTGTCAGTCGGCAAGCCGTCTTGAACATCTCAGGTGCCGGGCGGGCTGTCGGATCTGATCCGGCCCGCCGCGGTCACCTGCTCGCTACAGTCGCAAGGCAGCCTTAGCGGCGCTTGTCCATAGCTGTGATGAAGCGATCGAACAGCGGCGCGACGTCAGTCGGGCCCGGGCTCGCTTCAGGGTGACCCTGGAAGCTGAACGCGTCTTTGTCGGTGCGCTCGATGCCCTGCAGGCTGCCATCGAACAGCGACTTGTGAATCGCGCGAACGTTGCTTGGCAAGGTCGCTTCGTCCACCGCAAAACCGTGGTTCTGGCTGGTGATCATGACCACGCCGGTGTCCAGGTCCTGGACCGGGTGGTTGGCGCCATGGTGGCCCAGATCCATCTTGATGGTCCGAGCGCCGGAAGCGAGCGCCAACAGCTGGTGGCCCAGGCAGATACCGAACACCGGAATGTCGGTCTCCAGCACATCCTTGATCGCTTGAATGGCGTAGTCGCAGGGTTCCGGATCGCCAGGGCCGTTGGAGAGGAAGATGCCGTCAGGCTTGAGCGCCAGCACTTCACTGGCAGGGGTTTGCGCAGGTACGACCGTCACACGGCAACCGCGCTCGACCAGCATGCGCAGGATGTTCAGTTTGACGCCGTAGTCCCAGGCAACCACGTGGTACTTCAAGTCCGCTGCGGCGACTTCGGGACAGCTGTCGGACTGCAGGTTCCAGACCGTGGAGCGCCATTCGTAGGTCTCTTTGGTGCTGACTTCCTTGGCGAGGTCCATGCCCTTCAAGCCAGGGAATGCTCGCGCTGCTGCAATAGCGGCTTCTTCGGAGATGTTGTCGCCGGCCATGATGCAGCCGTTCTGAGCGCCCTTCTCACGAAGAATGCGCGTCAGGCGGCGGGTATCGATGCCCGCGATCGCAACGGTTTTATTGGCCTTCAGATAATCGGCCAGTGGCATCTTGTTACGCCAGTTGCTGGCAACCAGCGGCAGGTCGCGAATCACCAGGCCCGCCGACCAGACGCGGTCAGACTCGGCATCTTCCGGCGTTGTGCCGGTGTTGCCGATGTGCGGGTAAGTCAGGGTGACGATTTGCTGGGCATAGGAAGGATCGGTAAGAATTTCCTGATAGCCGGTCATTGCGGTGTTAAACACCACTTCACCAACGGTTTGACCGTCGGCACCAATGGCTTCGCCGCGAAAAATGCTGCCATCAGCAAGGGCGAGTATGGCTGGCTTAGTCAAGAAGACCTCCCGTAATAAAGCCTGAAAGGGCGATCGCAGGTTGTAAAAAAGCGGAATGACGTATAGACACGTCACCCCGCTCTTTTCGTAGAATTATCTGCGCGCTTTTAGTGGACACACTAAAGCTGTAGCTTACAGAAAGAGGTCTTTTTAATCCACCGCTAAAATTGCCCTGAGGGCTGGGGAGTGCGACGGACGTCGCGTAGCGGGTGCGTACGGCTAATAACTGCGGGCAGGATACAGGTAAAGCCCTTCTCCTGCCCGCATTGTCGCTTGTCACATCTCGGACGCCGAAAGACTCAGCGCAGATCAAGTACATCCTGCATGTCGTAAAGACCCGGCGCCTTGCCATCTAGCCACAGCGCGGCACGCACTGCGCCCTTGGCGAAGGTCATGCGACTGGACGCCTTGTGCGTAATCTCCAGACGCTCACCCTCGGCGGCGAACAGCACAGTGTGATCACCTACGACGTCACCGCCGCGGACCGTGGCGAAGCCGATCGTCTCGCGCTCACGAACACCGGTGTACCCCTCACGACCGTAGACGGCAACCTTGCTCAAGTCACGCCCAAGGGCATTGGCAACCACCTCACCCATGCTGACCGCCGTACCCGACGGCGCGTCGACCTTGTTGCGGTGATGAGCTTCGATGATCTCGATGTCCGAATCTTCACCCATCACTCGCGCCGCCACATCCAGCAGCTTGAACGACAGGTTCACACCCACACTGAAGTTGGACGCGAAAACCACGGGAATTTCCCGACTCGCTTCCACCAGCAGATGCTTTTGTTCGACGCTCAAGCCGGTAGTACCAATGACCATCGCCTTGCCCGCCTTACGGCAGAACGCCAGGTTTTTCAGCATGACGTCCGGCAATGTGAAGTCGATCAAGACGTCGAACTCGTCGGCAACCTGCTCCAGATTACCGGTCAACTGAACACCGATGCGCCCCAGCGATGCGAGTTCGCCGGCGTCGGCACCAATCATCGTGCTGCCGGGACGAACGATTGCCGCCGTCAGTCCGGTGAGCGGCGCACGGCCCTGCACCGCCTCGATCAGGTTCTTGCCCATGCGCCCGGCGGCGCCCATCACAGCAATGCGTCGCATGCCCTGCCCCTTAGAGATCGCCGAAGAAGCGCTTCACGCCTTCGAACCAGCCGCTGGCCTTGGGCGAATGAGAACTGTCGCCTTCAAGGGTGGCACGGAACTCTTCGAGCAGCTCGCGCTGGCGACGACCCAGGTTCACCGGGGTCTCGACGGCCACACGGCACATCAGGTCGCCGGCGCCGCCGCCACGAACAGGAGCAACGCCCTTGCCGCGCAGACGGAACTGCTTACCGGTTTGCGTGCCTTCCGGGATCTTCAACTTGACGCGACCGTCCAGCGTCGGCACTTCCAGCTCGCCGCCCAGTGCAGCGTCGGTGAAGCTGATCGGCACTTCGCAATACAGATGCTTGCCGTCGCGCTGGAAAATCGCGTGTTCGCGTACATTGATGACAACGTACAGGTCGCCCGCTGGACCACCTTGCGTCCCTGCCTCGCCTTCGCCTGACAGACGAATACGGTCGCCGGTATCGACACCTGGCGGCACCTTGACCGACAGCGTCTTGGACTCTTCGACACGGCCTTCGCCATGGCAGGAGTCACAAGGGTCGGAAATGATCTTGCCGTTGCCGTGGCAACGCGGGCAGGTCTGCTGAACAGAGAAGAAACCCTGCTGCATGCGCACTTGGCCGATGCCGCCGCATGTCGGGCAGGTCACCGGGGACGAGCCCTTTTTAGCGCCGCTGCCATCGCAAGGCTTGCAGTTGACCAGTGTCGGTACACGGATGCTGACAGTCGTGCCGCGCACTGCTTCTTCAAGATTCAATTCGAGGGTATAGCGAAGGTCGCTGCCACGCTGGGCACCACCGCGACCACCGCCGCCGGCGCGACCGCCGCCGAAGAAGTCGCTGAAAACATCACCGAAGATGTCGGAGAAGTTGGCGCCACCGCCGCCGAAACCGCCGCCGCCCATGCCCTGATCGACACCGGCATGGCCGTATTGGTCGTAGGCCGCGCGCTTGCTGGCATCGGAAAGCACTTCGTACGCTTCGTTGGCTTCTTTGAAGGCGTCTTCCGAAGCCTTGTCACCCGGGTTGCGGTCAGGGTGATATTTCATGGCGAGACGGCGATACGCCTTTTTCAGGTCCGCTTCGCTGGAGCCACGCTCCACGCCCAGTACTTCGTAATAATCACGCTTTGACATAAATTTTCCGCACTCTTGAGGACGTCCGGCATGACCCTCCTGAGTCTGCCGAACTCGTTGAGCCCCTTTCAGGCCCGGACCCAACTCACGTCAATTCAACGATCCTGGTCTTGGTTCAACGGCCTTTGATCGACCGAGGAAAGCGGCTGAACAAGCCGGAGTGCAGGAGCATCCGGCTTTGCCACAAAGCCCGCGATACGGGATCGCGCGCTTGAAAATTTTGGGTGTTCCAGACACGCCAACGCGGGAGCAAGCTCCCGCGCGGCGACATCCTACCAGCGACCACCAGAAAGCGGTCAACCGGCGATCAAGTGAGCCTGCGCTTACTTGTGGTCTTTTACTTCTTCGAACTCGGCGTCAACGACGTCGTCTGCAGGCTTGCTTTCTTCCTGAGCGGCCTGAGCACCGCCTTCAGGTTTTTCGGCCTGCTCGGCGTACATCTTCTGAGCAACCGGCGCGGAGACCTTCGACAGCTCTTCGATCTTGGCGTCGATGGCAGCCTTGTCGTCGCCTTTAACAGCGGCTTCAAGAGCAACCAGTGCAGCTTCGATAGCGGTCTTCTCTTCCGCGGTGACTTTGTCGCCAGCGTCGGAGATCATTTTGCGAGTCGAGTGAACCAGCGCATCGCCCTGGTTGCGGGCAGAGGCCAGCTCTTCAAACTTGCGGTCCTCGTCCGAGTTCGCTTCAGCGTCGCGAATCATCTGCTGGATTTCTTCGTCCGACAGACCGGAGTTGGCCTTGATCACGATCGACTGAGTCTTGCCAGTCGCCTTGTCTTTCGCGCCGACATGCAGAATGCCGTTGGCGTCGATGTCGAAGGTCACTTCGATCTGAGGCACGCCGCGTGGTGCTGGTGGAATCTCGGCCAGGTCGAACTTGCCTAGGGACTTGTTCTGAGCCGCTTGCTTACGCTCACCCTGCAGCACGTGAATGGTCACTGCGCCCTGGTTGTCGTCGGCAGTCGAGAACACCTGCGATTTCTTGGTAGGAATCGTGGTGTTTTTCTCGATCAGCGCGGTCATCACGCCACCCATGGTTTCGATACCCAGCGTCAGCGGGCTGACGTCCAGCAGCAGAACGTCTTTCACGTCGCCGGCCAGTACTGCACCCTGGATGGCTGCACCCATGGCAACGGCCTCGTCAGGGTTCACGTCTTTACGCGCTTCTTTACCGAAGAACTCGGTGACCTTCTGCTGAACCAGCGGCATGCGGGTCTGACCGCCGACCAGGATCACGTCGTTGATCGCGCCGATGTCGATACCGGAGTCTTTCAGCGCAATGCGGCAAGGCTCGATGGTGCGCTGAACCAGGTCTTCAACCAGCGATTCCAGCTTGGCGCGCGAGATCTTCACGTTCAAGTGCTTAGGACCGGTGGCATCTGCAGTGATGTAAGGCAGGTTCACGTCGGTCGAATTGCTCGAAGACAGCTCGATCTTCGCTTTCTCGGCAGCTTCTTTCAGACGCTGCATCGCCAGCGGATCACCTTTCAGGTTCATGCCGGATTCTTTCTTGAATTCGTCAACCAGGTAATCGATCAGGCGGATGTCGAAGTCTTCACCACCCAGGAAGGTGTCGCCGTTGGTGGCCAACACTTCGAACTGGTGCTCGCCGTCAACTTCAGCGATTTCGATGACCGAAACGTCGAAAGTACCGCCACCCAGGTCATAAACGATGACGGTGTGATCGCCCTTCGCTTTGTCCATACCGTAAGCCAGCGCAGCTGCGGTTGGTTCGTTGATGATGCGCTTCACGTCCAGACCGGCAATACGACCGGCGTCTTTGGTGGCTTGACGCTGGCTGTCGTTGAAGTAAGCCGGAACGGTGATGACCGCCTCTGTAACAGCCTCGCCGAGGTAGTCTTCGGCGGTTTTCTTCATCTTCTTCAGGATTTCAGCCGAAATCTGAGGAGGGGACATTTTCTTGTCGTTGACTTCAACCCATGCATCGCCGTTGTCAGCCTTGGCGATTTTGTAAGGCACCATCTTGATGTCTTTCTGCACGACTTCTTCGTCGAACTTACGGCCGATCAGACGCTTAACCGCGTACAGGGTGTTGTGCGGGTTGGTCACTGCCTGACGCTTGGCCGATTGACCTACAAGGATCTCGCCATCGTTGGCATACGCGATGATCGACGGGGTGGTACGAGCGCCTTCGGCGTTCTCGATCACCTTGGCTTTACCGTTTTCCAGAACCGAGACGCAGGAGTTGGTGGTCCCCAGGTCGATACCGATAATCTTGCCCATTTTTGATTCTCCCGAAACTTAAATTTGGTTGCCGCAACTGCATTTACAAATTGCGGTAATTCTTAAACGCTTGGCCTGTAAATGGGGGCCGCTCAGCTAATTTCAAGCCTGCTCGTCAATAGACGGCGAAACAGGCGATGGCGCCTTGCTGACCACGACCATGGCCGGGCGCAGCAAGCGGCCATTGAGCTGATATCCCTTCTGGAACACCTTGAGTACGCTATTCGGCTCCACGTCAGCGCTTTCCTGCATCGCCATCGCCTGATGGTGCTCGGCGTTGAACGGCTGGCCATGAGGGTCAATGGCTTCAAGGTTGTAGCGCTTGAGCGTGTCGTAGAACATTTTCAGCGTCAGTTCGATGCCTTCACGCATCGGCCGTATGCTCTCGTCATCCGAGTTGGACAAGTCCAGACCACGCTCAAGGCTGTCAACGATCGGCAGCAGATCGCTGGCAAACTTCTCAAGCGCAAATTTGTGCGCCTTCTCGACGTCTTGCTCGGCACGGCGGCGGACGTTCTGCAGATCCGCAGCCACACGCAGAGACTGGTCCTGCGCCGCTTTCAGCTGCTCTTCAAGCACTTGCACACGCGTTGCCAGATCATCTTGAGAAGTCGCCGTGTCGGCAGCCTGATCCTGAGCCTGCATGTCCGGGTTCTGTTCGTCAGCCATAAATTCTCTCCTTCTAATTACATCCGTGAGCTCAACTCACGCCTCTGCCCGGCTATATGGGGTCGTAATTCTCGGGTTCAAGGGTTTAGGTGCAGGATCGGCTGAATAACCCTACAAATGTTCTGACATGGGTTCGGTGGCCACGCGCGATGGCGAAAAGCAGGATTGATGCTAAAAATGGGCGATGACCTTTCAAATCGAGCTAAGGCCGGGCATTGTCAGCCCAAAGCAAAACACTGTATAAATAACCAGACAAATTGTTTGGGAGCCGCTCTGATGCTGGTCCACCTGTCCATACATAACTACGCCATCGTTGAACATCTCGATCTCGAACTTGATCGCGGCATGAGTGTGATCACCGGGGAAACCGGGGCCGGCAAGTCGATCATGCTCGACGCGCTCGGCCTCACGCTGGGCGATCGCGCCGACAGTGGCGTGGTAAGGCCAGGTGCCGACAAGGCAGACATTCTGGCGACCTTCGACGTGTCGGATATCCCTGAAGCCAGCGCATGGCTGAAGGAGCGAGACCTCGAAACCGACGGTCCCTGCATTCTGCGCCGCGTCATTACTGCCGAAGGCCGATCACGCGCCTATATAAACGGGACGCCTTGCCCCCAGGGGGACCTGAAAGCCCTTGGCGAGCTGGTGATCGATATTCACAGCCAGCACGAGCATCAGTCGCTGCTGAAGACCGATACCCATCGGCGCTTGCTGGACGAATACGCGGGCGCCACCGACCTTGCACGTCAAGTGCAACTGGCCTCCCAGCGCTGGCGGCAAACGCGCCAGGAGCTTGAGCGCCTTTCCAACTCCGGCGACGAGCAGCGTGCCAAGCATCAGTTGCTGAGCTACCAACTTGAAGAGCTGGAAAGCCTGAGCCTCGGCGAAAACGAGCTCGAACGGCTGGAACAGGAACACACCACGCTGACCAATGCCGAAAGCCTGCTGGGCATCTGCCGGCAAGTTGTGGAGCTGTGCAGTGAAAGTGACTCCGGCAATGCGCTGAACGCACTGACCGCCAGCCTTAATCGACTCAGCAGCGTGAACAACACGCCAGATGCGTTGAACGAAGCGACCAACCTGCTCTCGAGTGCGCAGATTCAGGTCGAAGAGGCCGTCGGCGAGATCAACCGTTTCCTTGATCGCTTCGAAGCGGACCCCGCCCGCCTGCAGCAAATCGAAGAGCGCCTTGACACCATCTATACGCTGGCACGCAAACACCGCGTGCAGCCTACTGAAGTTGCAGCGCTGCACCAGAAGTTGCTCGACGAGATCGAAACCCTCAACGCCAACGACGAAGCAATCGAGAGACTGGAACACGAGGTAGGCTCCTATGCGCGGCATTATCAAGAGAAGGCGCGCGAGCTGAGCGACCTGCGTCACCGTGCTGCGCCGGAACTGGCCCACAAGGTCGAGCATGAAATTCAGCGGCTGGGTATGCCGGGCGGACGCTTCAATATCGAGCTGCGCGAGAACGTAGACAAAGAGCTGTCACCCAACGGGCTGGAGCAGGTTGAGCTGCTGGTCAGCGCCAACCCGGGTCAGCCGCTCAAGGCGCTGGCGAAGGTGGCGTCGGGCGGGGAACTCTCGCGGATCAGTCTGGCGATTCAAGTGATCACCGCACAGACATCTCGGGTTCCGACGCTGGTGTTTGACGAAGTGGACGTCGGTATCGGCGGCCCTACCGCTGAAATCGTCGGTCAACTGCTGCGTCGTCTTGGCGAACGCGGCCAGGTCATGACCGTTACGCACTTGCCGCAAGTCGCCGCTCAAGGGCATCAACACCTGTTTGTACATAAAGTCAGGGAATCAGACGTGACGCGTACAGCGGTGTCCAAGCTGAGCAAGAACGAGCGAGTGGAGGAAGTGGCGCGAATGCTGGGCGGTATCGATCTGACCAAAGAGTCCCTCGCACACGCCAAGAAGATGGTGGTCGCATCCAAATCTTGATGATCTTTACGGCTTAACCCGGGCGGCGCGGATCTGGCAGCATCCCCTGATCGCAAACTGCAGAAACAACAAAGGCGACCCGAGGGTCGCCTTTGTCGTACTTCACAAAAGGCTTACACCTTTTGCTTGCGTACGTAGAGCACCAGATTGTGGTCAACCAGCTCGAAGCCGTGCTTGCTCACAATGGCTTTTTGCAGCTTTTCGATTTCTTCGTCGAAGAACTCGATGACCTCACCGGATTCCACGTTGACCATGTGGTCGTGGTGGCCTCCGTCAGCCAGTTCGAATACCGCGTGGCCGCCGTCGAAATTGTGGCGAACCACCAACCCGGCTGCTTCGAACTGAGTCAGAACTCGGTAAACCGTTGCCAGACCGACGTCTTCGTTGGCCTCCATCAGCGCCTTGTAGACGTCCTCCGCGCTCATGTGACGCTGCTGCGCAGAATCGAGCATTTGAAGGATCTTGACCCGCGGCAGGGTCACTTTAAGTCCGGCTTTGCGTAGTTCGCTATTTTCAACCATGGTCAGCTTTCTCGCAGACGCTGCTTCGCAGCTTCTCTTAATGCAGGTATGATCGGGGTTTACGTTGTCCCAGCCAAGATAGTGGAAGTCGCCCACCGATGCAAAACACCAAGCTCTTGCTAACCAGTTTCACCTTCGTGGGACTGCTCGCACTCGCCGGTTGTTCATTCCCCGGGGTTTATAAAATCGACATCCAACAGGGCAATGTCGTCACGCAGGACATGATAGACCAGTTGCGCCCGGGAATGACCCGTCGGCAAGTAAGGTTTATCATGGGCAACCCCTTGCTGACCGACACCTTCCACCCTGAACGCTGGGACTATCTGTACAGCCTGCAGCCTGGTGGTGGCGAACGCCAGCAGGAACGCGTCAGCCTGATCTTCAATGGCAATGACCAGCTGGCGAGCCTTTCCGGTGACTTCAAGCCGGGTGTCAGCCGCGACGAGGCCATTCTCGGGAAGAGCAGCGACACGACTGTCACCCCCGAAAACCAAGGGACGCAGCCGCCGAAGGAAGAGCCGCCGAAGCCTGGATCGCTGCTTGAGCAGATTCAGAACGACGTCGACAAGGTCGAAACCGTTCCCGTTCCTTCCCAGGAGCCGCTGGACACAAACCCGCGCTGATTCACTGTTTCCCTTGTGGAATCACCCGCACAAAAAAGCCCGGATATACCGGGCTTTTTTACGTCTCTCAATCGAGCCGATGAGAAAATTAAATCGGTTTTTACGCTTTTCTCGCCTCAGCTGCTTTTAAAGCACGCAGACGGCGCACCTCTTTCGGATCAGCCAGCAACGGGCGATAGATCTCAACCCTGTCGCCGGCTTCCAGCTCACGCTGCTCCGGGTCGCCCACGAGCTTGCCGAAGATGCCTAACGGGCACTGTGCGATGTCCAGCTCATGAAAGCGCTCGGCCATACCCGATGCAATAGCCGCAGCGCGGACCGATGTTCCGACGGGCACGTCCAGCGTCAGCAACTCCTGGCGGTCGACGGCGGCATAGACCACCTCGACGCGGATCGTTAGCTCAGCCATGCAACTCTTTGGCTCGCTGGCAGAAAGCATCAACCAAGGTGTTGGCGGCCTGATTGAACAGCGGCCCCAGGGTCGCGCGGACAATCGAACCGCTGTAGTCGAACGACAGGTCGAGGCTGATCTTGCATGCCTTTTCATTCAGGGCCTTGAAGGTCCAGACGCCGTGAAGCTGACTGAAAGGCCCCTCCTCCAGATTCATCTCGATGGTTTGCCCCGGCGTCAGCGTGTTGCGAGTAACGAAGTGCTGGCTCAGGCCGCCCTTTGCAATCTCGACACGCGCACGCATTGAGGTATCACTCTGCTCAAGCACGGTGCCGGCGGAACACCACGGCAGAAACTCGGAGTAGCGACTCACGTCGTTGACCAGGTCGTACAGCGCCTGGGCGGGATATGGCAAAAGGGCGGAACGTTGAATATGCGTAGTCATGTCAGCGTCATTTCCAAAGCTGAGCGGCAAAGACAACCACAATGCCGATCGGCGCCACATAGCGCATCAAAAAGAACGTTAAAGCGAACAGAACCGGGCTGCGTACCGACAACTCGTCGCGCACCGCACCGCGTCCCATCACCCAACCTGCGAATACCACAAAGCACAATCCACCCAGCGGAAGCATGATCCGCGAGGTGAAGAAATCGATGACGCCGAAGAAATCCAGCCCCGACGACGCTCCCCACTGATAGAGGTGGAAGCCGCCGCCTTCGTTCACGAAGAATTTGGCCTGCTTCCAGATGTTGAACGAGAAAACCGTCCCGAGGCCGACGAACCAGCAGATGAACGATAGCCAGAACGTCACCCAGCCGCGGCGAACTTTTGTACGCTCCACCAGATACGCGACCATGGGTTCGAGCAAGGAAATGGCCGAGCTCCAGGCCGCGACCGCGACAAGGATAAAGAACACCACGCCCATGACCGTACCGAAGGCGACGTTACCAAATGCATACGGCAGCGTAACGAACATCAGGCCCGGCCCTTCGCTTGGGTTCAGACCCGCCGCGAACACAATCGGAAACAATGCGAGGCCCGCCAGCAGCGACACGAAGGTGTCGAGCAATGCCACGCCCACCACCGTCGCGCTGATCGAGGCCTCTTTGGTCATGTAGGCGCCATAAATCATGATCGAACCGACGCCCACACTCAGCGAGAAAAAAGCATGACCCATGGCCGGGAGCAGGCCATCAAGGAGCTTCTCTGGGGTGAAGTCGAACATGAAATGCACGCCTTCCATGAAGTGCCCGGTGGTCAGGCTATAGCCCAACAGAATCACCATCAGCACAAACAGCAACGGCATCAGGATACGCAGGCTGCGCTCGAGGCCGGCGTTCACGCCCTTGGCGATGGTGATTGCCGACAGCAACATGAATAACGTATGCCAGCCGACCAGACGCCAGGGATCGGCAATCATCTCGCCAAAATAGGCACCGACACCGTCAGGCGTTACGCCTCTGAAGTCGCCCTTGCCGACATCGATGATGTACTCGAGCGACCAGCCACCGACGACACTATAAAAAGAAAGGATCAATAGCGCGGTGACCATGCCGGCGAAAGCGCCCCATGACCACTTTGACGAATGCCCCGCTTCCAGGGCCAGCGTACGCAGCGCGTTGGCCGGACTCTGCCGTGCGCGTCGCCCGATAAGCGTCTCGGCGATCATCACCGGAATCCCGATCAGGGCGATGCACGCCAGAAACACCAGCACAAACGCGCCGCCGCCGTAGACGCCGACCATGTAGGGGAATTTCCAGATGCTGCCCAACCCTACGGCAGAGCCGGTGGCCGCCAAGATAAACACCCAGCGACTGGCCCAACTCCCGTGAACCGAAACCTTGTCCGTCGACATCGTTGACACGTCCAACACGCAAAAAAGATCGCGCATTGTCCGGGATTCACTCCACCTGCTCAAGCACACAGCTTCAGCGCGCGAGCCCATAGCCGAGACGCCCGTTGATCCCTATAATGCGTCGCCTATGGCTAAGCTCAAGAAACATCCCACAGGGACCATCGCGCAAAATAAAAAGGCGCGTCACGATTACTTCATCGAACACAAGTTCGAGGCCGGTCTGGTCCTGGCTGGCTGGGAAGTAAAAAGCCTGCGTGCCAACAAGGTGCAGCTGGTTGACAGTTACGTGTTGCTCAAAGACGGTGAGGCCTGGCTGATGGGTAGCCATATCTCGCCACTGACGACAGCCAGTACCCACGTCATCGCTGACCCGACACGCACCCGTAAACTGTTGCTCAACAAGCGCGAGCTGGAAAAGCTGACGTCGTCTGTACAGCAAAAAGGCTATGCCTGCGTGGCCCTTGCCCTTTACTGGAAGCAGCACTTGATCAAGTGCGAGATTGCTCTGGGCAAAGGCAAGAAGGAATACGACAAGCGCGATACCGAGCGCGAACGCGACTCCAATCGCGAGCTGCAACGCGCAGTGCGGAACAAGGGCAAGGAAGACTGATTCAGTCTTTCCCGCCGCTTAGAAACGCCGCTCTAACCGGTGGCGCACGGTCCGCGATGGGTCGGGCGCCGTGCAGCATCTTCAAATCCGGTTGCGCCGTTCAGCCCGCTCCGTGCGCTGCACTTGCTGGCGCACTTCTTCCAGCACCTCCTGCACGTACAGCAAATGGCGGCTCGACACTTCTCGAGCATCGTCTGCCCGCCCTTCGATAATCGCCAGGTACAACTCACGATGCTGATCAATCAGCATGTCGCGGGTTTCTGCGCGCTGTTTGTACATGCCGCCGATGTTGGTGACCACGCTGCGCCGCAGCAGATCGAACAGGCCGCGAATGGTGTGCAGCAACACAGCGTTATGGCTGGCTTCGGCGATGGCGAGGTGGAAACTGGCGTCTGCTGCGCCCTCCTCCGCACGACTCACTTCCTCCGCGCGGCTGTAGCAGTCCTGCAGAGCATCGAACGCCTCGCGCAGCCGCAGCCGATCAACATCCGTCGCGCGTATGGCTGCGTAGTAGGCGCAGGAGGCTTCCAGGGTATGGCGGAACTCAAGCAGGTCGCGCTGGGCGTCCGGGCTGCTTTCCAACAGATGAAGCAGTGGATCGCTGAACGTGGACCCAAGACTGTCGACCACGTAATTGCCGCCGCCTTGACGGCTGATCAACAGCCCTTTGGCCGTCAGCTTTTGAATCGCCTCACGCAGCGAAGGGCGCGACACGCCGAACTGCTCGGCCAGCGCTCGCTCAGCCGGCAGACGACCGCCAGAGCGCAACGTGCCCTCCAGAATCATCCTTTCCAACTGCTCGACAATATCGTCGGACAAGCGGCGCTGACGCACCTGATCAAAGCCCATAACCCTTCACTCCACAACCCGACTGCCCCGCCTGGCTTGGCCGCGGGGCGCATATTCTCGCTGATCGCGATCAGACATTCACCCGGCAGATGTAGGAGAAATCTCCCTCTCAGGCGAAGTGCGGATGAAATCCGGGCGAGCTGCTACGAAAGTTTACGCGTCATAAATTGACACACCGTCAGCAAGGCTCCTAACCTAGCGCCAAGACATTGTAAATTGGTATTACCAATTTACAATGCCGGCGAGGGACGGCTTATCGCTGTCCCACGTTGCAGGCACTTCCCGACGGCGGAACGCTTGAGCTGGTGAGCTGTGCGACTCGTTCGTCAGCGCCGGCAGGCCGACAAATACGCAGTTGTCACCTGCAGGAGCCGCGCACGTAAGACATGGACACCGGGCCTAACCAAAAACAATTAGGGGCCTCATACATGCAAACCTGGCAACAGCTCTACACACCTCTCGGCGGCTTGGGCCTTTCGGCGCTGGTGGCTGTCATTCCGATCGTTTTCTTCTTTCTGGCGCTGGCGATCTTCCGGCTCAAGGGGCACGTCGCGGGAGCCATCACGCTGCTGCTCGCCGTACTGATCGCTATCTTCGCGTTCCAGATGCCTGCCGACATGGCCGTCGCGTCCGCCGGCTACGGCTTCCTCTACGGCTTGTGGCCCATCGCGTGGATCATCATTGCGGCCGTGTTTCTCTACAAACTGACGGTCAAAAGTGGCCAGTTCGAGATCATTCGCAGCTCGGTCATGTCGATCACCGATGACCAGCGCCTGCAGGTCTTGCTGATCGGATTCTGCTTCGGCGCGTTCCTGGAAGGCGCAGCAGGCTTCGGCGCACCGGTGGCGATCACCGCAGCGTTACTCGTTGGCCTGGGATTGAACCCGCTGTATGCCGCCGGCCTCTGCCTGATCGCCAACACCGCACCGGTGGCGTTTGGCGCACTGGGCATCCCGATCATCGTGGCCGGTCAGGTGTCCGGTCTCGACCCGTTCAAGATCGGAGCCATGGCCGGTCGTCAATTGCCACTGTTGTCGGTGTTCGTGCCGTTCTGGCTGATGTTCATGATGGACGGTGTGAAAGGCGTCAAGGAGACCTGGCCAGCGGCTCTGGTCGCGGGCGGCAGCTTCGCCATCGTGCAATTTCTGACCTCTAATTTCATTGGCCCGGAACTGCCTGACATTACCTCGGCGCTGGTCAGCCTTGTATCCCTGACCTTCTTCCTGAAAGTCTGGCAGCCAGCCCGCGCGGCCGATGCAAAAATCGTCGGTGCGTCCGGCGGTGCTGCGGTCATGGGCGGCGGCGCCGGTAATGTGGGCGGTTTTGGTCAGCCGCGCACCACCAAAAAATCGCCGTACTCGGCAGGCACCATCATCAAGGCATGGTCGCCGTTCCTGATCCTGACTGTCGTCGTGACGATCTGGACGCTGAAGCCGTTCAAGGCGCTGTTCGCCGCGGGCGGTCCATTGCAGGCACTGACCATGAACTTCCCGGTGCCGCACCTGGATCAACTGGTGATGAAGATGGCGCCGATTGTCGCCAACCCGACGGCCATGCCTGCGGTGTACAAGTTCGACCTGCTCGCTGCATCGGGCAGCGCGATTCTGATCTCGGCGATTCTGGCGATGATCGTGCTGCGCATTACACCTAAAACAGGTTTGGTCACGTTCAAAGAAACGCTGATCGAATTGCGCTGGGCCATCGTGTCCATCGGCATGGTGCTGGCCTTCGCCTTCGTCATGAACTACTCCGGCATGTCCTCGACGCTCGCACTGGTCCTCGCCGGGACTGGCAGCGCCTTCCCGTTCTTCTCGCCATTCCTCGGCTGGCTCGGGGTGTTCCTGACAGGCTCCGACACCTCGTCGAACGCCCTGTTTGGCTCGTTGCAGGCCACCACTGCACACCAGCTGGGCGTCAGTGACGTGCTGATGGTCGCGGCCAACTCCAGCGGCGGCGTGACCGGCAAGATGATTTCCCCGCAATCGATCGCGGTAGCCTGCGCGGCAACCGGGCTGGTGGGTAAAGAATCCGACCTGTTCCGCTTCACCCTCAAGCACAGCATTTTCTTCGCCACGATCGTTGGCTGCATCACCTACGCCCAGGCGTACTGGTTCACCGGCATGCTGGTTCATTAATCAGACGAGCGCCGGGTGTGCTGCTTGCGCGCCCGGCTGTGGCCCCGCTCACTCATCTGCGAGATCCCATGATCATTTCTGCCTCCACCGACTACCGCGCCGCCGCCCAGCGCAAGCTCCCGCCCTTCCTGTTCCACTACGCGGACGGTGGCGCCTACGCCGAGCACACCCTGCGCCACAACGTTTCCGACTTGGCCAGCATTGCGCTGCGCCAGCGCATCCTGAAGAACATGTCCGAGCTGAGTCTGGAGACGACGCTGTTCGGTGAAACCCTGAGCATGCCGATGGCACTGGCTCCGGTTGGCCTATGCGGCATGTATGCCCGCCGTGGCGAAGTACAGGCCGCCCGCGCCGCAGACGCCAAGGGCATTCCGTTCACGCTGTCGACGGTGTCGTTGTGCCCGATTGAGGAAGTCGCGCCGGCGATCAAGCGACCCATGTGGTTTCAGCTGTATGTGCTGAAGGATCGCGGTTTCATGCGCAACGCGCTGGAGCGAGCCAAAGCCGCCGGTGTGAAAACACTGGTCTTCACCGTCGACATGCCCGTCCCAGGCGCCCGCTACCGTGACGCCCATTCCGGCATGAGCGGCAAAAGCGGGCCGATGCGCCGGGTCTTGCAAGCCATGACTCACCCGCAATGGGCGTGGGACGTGGGCATCAACGGCCGGCCCCATGACTTGGGCAACGTGTCGGCCTATCGCGGGAACCCTACAGGTCTCACCGATTACATCGCCTGGCTGGGCAACAACTTCGATCCGTCGATTTCATGGAAAGACCTGGAATGGATTCGCGATTCCTGGGACGGCCCGATGATCATCAAAGGCATCCTTGACCCTGACGACGCACGGGATGCGGTGAAATTCGGCGCCGACGGCATCGTCGTGTCCAACCATGGTGGCCGCCAGCTCGACGGCGCGCTGTCCACCGCCCGCGCGCTGCCCGCCATTGCCGACGCGGTAAAAGGCGATCTGAAGATTCTGGCCGACTCCGGCATTCGCAGCGGCCTGGATGTGGTGCGCATGATTGCCCTCGGGGCCGACACCGTGCTGATCGGCCGCGCGTTCATCTACGCCTTGGCCACCCACGGAGAGGCCGGGGTGAAAAACCTGCTGGATCTGTTCGAGAAGGAAATGCGCGTGGCGATGGTCCTGACCGGCGCCAAGTCAATCAGCGAGATCACCCGCGATTCGCTCGTCCGCGAACTGGGCGCCTGACCGCGCTGCCCCCCGCATGCGGCCCGACAGAGGCCGCAGCGCCACCGAGATGCCCCCACGAGGAAATCGCATGACCTTGCCCGCCGCTTTTCTGGCCGGTGTGAACAGCCTCATTCCTGCCGGAAGACGCTTCGACGACCCGCTCTCGACCTTGGCCTTCGGCACCGACGCCAGCTTTTATCGGCTGATCCCCAAGCTGGTCATCCGCGTCGAATCAGAAGACGAAGTCGTGACGCTGCTTAAACTGGCGCAGGTCGATAAAGTCCCGGTGACCTTTCGTGCGGCCGGCACCAGCCTCTCGGGCCAAGCCATCAGCGACTCGGTATTGATCGTGCTCGGCGACAACTGGAACGGCCGTGAAATACGCGAGCAAGGCGCGCAGATCCGTTTGCAGCCCGGCGTTATCGGCGCACAGGCCAACGTCTGGCTGGCGCCATTTGGACGCAAGATCGGTCCTGACCCGGCGTCCATGCACGCGGCAAAAATCGGCGGCATCGTCGCCAACAATTCCAGCGGCATGTGCTGCGGCACGGCCCAGAACACCTATCACACCCTTGCTGGCATCCGCTTGGTGCTCGCCGACGGCGCCCGCCTGGACACGGAAGATGCCGCCAGCGTCGCTGCATTTAAAGTCAGCCATGCCGAGCTGCTCGACCGCCTCGCGCAACTGGGCCGTGAGACGCGCGCAAACACCGAACTCGCCGCGAAGATTCGCCACAAGTACCGTCTGAAGAACACCTGCGGCCTGTCACTGAACGCCTTGGTGGATTTCGACGAGCCGCTCGACATCCTCAGTCACCTGCTGGTGGGTTCGGAGGGCACGCTGGGTTTCATCAGCGCGGTGACGTACGACACGATGCCCGATCACCCGAGCAAGGCGACGGCGCTGATTGTTTTTCCCGACATCGAAACCTGCTGCAACGCCGTGGCGGTGCTGAAAACCCAGCCGGTCGCTGCCGTCGAACTGCTTGATCGGCGCAGCATGCGCTCGGTGCAGGACAAGCCGGGCATGCCGGCCTTCGTTCGTGAGCTGTCGGACGGCGCCTGTGCACTGTTGATCGAAGCCCGCGCTGCGACGCAGCCGTTGTTGCACGAGCAACTGGCGCAGATCATGGCGTCCATCGCGCACTTTCCGGTTGAGAAGCAGGTTGATTTCACCGAAGACGCGGCCGAGAACGCACGGCTCTGGGCCATTCGCAAGGACACCTTTCCTGCCGTCGGCGCGGTGCGTGAGACGGGTACGACGGTGATAATCGAAGACGTGACCTTCCCCGTCGAGCAACTGGCCATCGGCGTTCGGCGATTGATCGAACTGTTCGAAAAGCACCGCTACGACGAGGCGATCCTGTTCGGCCATGCGCTGGAGGGCAACCTGCACTTCGTCTTCACCCAAGGCTTCAACGATCCGCAGGAGATCGCGCGTTATTCCGCGTTCATGGATGACGTCACGCAACTGGTGGCCGTGGAGTTCAACGGTTCCCTGAAAGCCGAACACGGGACTGGCCGCAACATGGCGCCGTTCGTGGAGCTTGAGTGGGGCAGCGACGCGTACTCGCTGATGTGGCAACTCAAACGGCTGCTCGATCCCGCTGGCATTCTCAATCCGGACGTCGTGCTCAGTGACGATCCGCAGGTGCACCTTAAGCATCTGAAACCCATGCCCGCTGCCGATGGGATCATCGACAAATGCATCGAGTGTGGTTTCTGCGAACCAGTATGTCCGTCGAAAGGCCTGACCCTGAGCCCACGGCAACGCATCGTCATGTGGCGTGAGATTCAGGCGAAAAAACGCGCGAACATCGACACGACCCAGCTGGAACGCGACTATCAGTACCACGGCATCGACACCTGCGCGGCCACCGGTTTGTGCGCGCAACGTTGCCCGGTCGGCATCAACACAGGCGAGCTGGTGAAGAAGCTTCGCGGGGAGCAAGCGCATCACGACAAGGCCGCTAGCTGGATCAGTCAGCACTTTGCGACGGCGTTGAAGGGCGCGCGATTTACGCTGCATGCCGCCAATGGCGCCCGCATGCTGTTGGGCGCACCGAGGCTGGCGAAGATTTCCGGCGCGCTGAGCAAAGCGTCTTCAGGCCGCGTGCCTCAGTGGACGCCAGCCATGCCGCAGCCCGAGAACGCTATTCGGTTCAGGCCGCCGGTTGAAGATCAGCGCCCTCGCGTGGTCTATCTGGCGGCCTGCGTGTCCCGCGTCATGGGGCCTGCGGCGGGCGATCGCGAACAGATGTCGCTGATGGACAAGACCCGAGGGCTGCTGGAGAAAGCCGGTTATCAGGTGGTATTTCCGGAGGACCAGGACAGTCTGTGCTGTGGCCAGCCTTTCTCCTCCAAGGGCTACGCCGAGCAGGCGGAAGGCAAGCGCCAGCAGATGCTTGCTGCGCTGACCAAGGCCAGTCGCGGCGGGCTCGATCCGATCTATTGCGACACCAGTCCCTGCACGTTGCGCCTGGTTCAGGACCTCAAGGAGACCCGGCTCGAACTGTATGACCCGGTACGTTTCATCCGAACCCATCTGCTGGACAAACTGGTGTTCACCCCGCAGCAGGCGCCCATCGCGGTTCACGTCACTTGCAGCACGCAACACCTGGGCGAGAGCCAGGCGCTGATCGACCTTGCACGAATGTGCAGCGTGAATGTGGTCGTTCCCGAAGGCATTCATTGCTGCGGCTTTGCGGGGGACAAAGGCTTTACGACACCCGAACTGAATGCCCACGCGCTACGCTCGCTGAAAGAGGCGGTCCAGTACTGTGATGAGGGGATTTCTACCAGCCGGACCTGCGAGATCGGGCTCACGCAACACGGTGGTATCGACTACCACGGCCTGGTCTATCTCGTGGATCGAGTGACTCAACCAAGAACCGCTTGATGCACACAAATGGGGCGGAGATCGCCCCATAATCCCGAAACATCCAGCAACGTGGCTTTTTCACAGCATTGTGAAAAAAATATAGAACCCCTGCGATGAGCGGCAGTCCATCTCTTTAAGCGCCACAACTCATTCGGCGCTTTTTTCCTCTATCTCGGGCACCGGCAAAATCGGCCGGCGATACCGAGTCAACAGGCTCAAGGAGATACACATGAAGCGCACTGCACTGACTGGACTGTTTCTTACCGCTGCACTGTTGGGTTCCCCGGTTTTCGCTGCTGATGACCTGTGCGGCGCGAACATCGCAGCGCTGAAAAATGCTGAGGCGTCGACCGTTACCAACCTGACCGGCGACAGCAAAACTGACCTTGAAAAAACCGTCGCTGACGCTACTGCCGCGCAGAAACGTGGCGATGACAAGGAGTGCATCTCCATCACTACCAAGAAAATCACCGAGCTGAAAACCGGCGGTGACGGCAGCGACGGCGGTGCCGCGAAGTAATTGCCGGATCGCGACTGGTCCAAGCCCGTCGCGAGCGGAATGTCAGGCGGACGGTCGACGTATCTCATTGATTCGGGTAGACTCCGCCGCCTGACTGCTAGAGCAGCAGAATTGGGGCCGATTAGGATTCGACGCCGGTGATGAAACTCTAGGGGCATGCCGACTTGGTAACAGAAGTCGTAAATCCACTGTTGCAACTTTCTATAGTTGCCAATGACGAAACCTACGGGGAACAAGCTCTCGCCGCGTAAGCGGTGCTAGCCTTCCTTCTGGTAGCTTCGGCTCCAGCAATCACCAGGGGATGCCTGTAAACCCAAAGTGATTGTCATATAGAACAGGATCGCCGTGCAGTACGCTGTGGACGAATCGGCTAAAACTTACACAGCTCGCCCAAAGCACCCTGCCCGTCGGGTCGCTGAGGGTTAACTTAATAGACACGGCTAAGCATGTAGGCCCGAAAGCGGAGTACTGGCGGACGGGGGTTCAAATCCCCCCGGCTCCACCAAATACACATCTAAAGACGTCCACGGACGTCTTTTTTTGTGCCTGAAATCCAGTAAATACGCGGCATCCAGCGCTTTTTCGGTCTTTTGAGAGTTGTTGAGTTCCAGCCATTCGGGTATTCCAGACCGTCCGGTGCTTATCTTTGGAACACCGAATTAGTGCCTGAGGACAATCTCATGCCTGCTCAATACCTCCGCCTCTCCGATCGACAGCTCAAGGGAGTCAAACCGGCGTCCAAGGATTACGTCCTCACAGATGGTGACGGTTTGCAGCTCCGCGTACGCAGCAACGGCTCGTTGCTGTGGAATTCAACTACCGCGAACCAGTGACCAAAAAGCGCATCAAAATCGGCTTCGGGACCTACCCCGAACTGTCGTTGGTGAACGCACGAAAGATGGCAGTCGATGCGCGGGAGCTGCTCGCCCAGGGCATCGATCCGAAGGTGCAGCGCAATACGCTGAATGAAGTCAAGCGCGCAGAAACGGAACACACCTTCGAGAACGTGGCCACCGCTTGGTTCGAACTCAAGAAGGACTCGGTCACCCCTGCCTACGCCGAGGACATTTGGCGGTCGCTCACGCTGCATTTATTTCCAGACCTGAAAACAACTCCGCTTTCAAAAATCAGCGCACCAATGGTCATCGAACTGCTTCGCCCAATCGAGGCCAAAGGCAGCCTCGAGACAGTGAAGCGATTGAGCCAACGACTCAACGAAATCATGACCTATGGGGTCAATTCAGGACTGATCTTTGCGAACCCCCTCAGTGGCATTCGCGCAGTATTCAAGAAACCCAAGAAACAGAACATGGCCGCGCTACGACCCGATGAGCTTTCCGAACTCATGATTGAAATCGCAAACGCCAGCATCAAGCGGATCACCCGCTGCCTGATCGAATGGCAACTGCACACCATGACTCGCCCTGCCGAAGCGGCTACCACTCGATGGGCAGACATCGACTTCGACAAACGCATCTGGACCATCCCGTCGGAGCGCATGAAAAAGCGTCGTCCGCACACCATCCCGCTGACCGAACAGGCACTCGCGTTACTGGAGACGCTAATGCCCCACAGCGGCCATAGGGAATACGTGTTCCCGGCAGATAGAAACCCTCGCACCCACGCCAACAGCCAGACCGCCAACATGGCGTTGAAACGCATGGGCTTCCAGGACCGCTTGGTTAGCCACGGCATGCGCTCCATGGCCAGCACCATCCTGAACGAGCATGGGTGGGATCCGGAGCTGATCGAAGTCGCGCTGGCGCATGTCGACAAGGACGAAGTCCGAAGTGCCTACAACCGAGCGGACTACATAGAACGCCGGCGTCCGATGATGGCTTGGTGGAGCGAGCACATCCAGAAAGCGGCCACTGGCAACCTGTCGGCATCTGCGATCAATCAAACTAGGGACCACAACGTCGTGCCGATACGGTGAGCGCTCACCGGACGCCGCCAGTAACCGAGAATGACTCCCCAGATGGAGTGATGGTTGATTTGGCGACACCGGCGACACCGGCGACAACCCGCGCAATACCTGGCCTGCAGCATGGCGACAAAAGTGGCGACTGTCGCCGTTGCAAGCCTCACTCTTAGGCTTCTCGGCCAAGCCCACGCGAGCGAGAAGGCTCCGCATTCCCACTCGCATGGGCTCTGCGTAATTGCATCTCACTTGACCACCTAATTGCATTGCCACTGACCAGTTATTTGGATTCGCGCTGACCAGCCGTTTGCAGTTGATGGGTGTCAGCGGGTGCCACTCAGTGCGAGTGCGTCAGCCAAGTACTGAAGGGCTCAATCGGCCAGAAGCAGACGTTCAGAAGGTGAAAACGATCCGACTTAAGCTCTCTAACCGAACTCAAAAACATACGGTTACTGGCTTGGGATTTTGGCTCCCGTTTTGAGTATCTACTACCGGCCTCTATACCTCTTTGTAATCATTCAGCCATCGAACTAATACGTCATAATCCGCCAAAGTCACATCCCATTTGCTTGACGTTTCATGTTCGACAAATTTTTTGGCTCCAGATGTAAATGTAGAAGTTGTAACTAAAATTGTTTTATTCGGTCCATCTTTTGTATTTTTCACTCCTTGCAGCGCTCTTACCAATGCTACGCCAATTTTATTATCCTCTGCATAGCGCTTGCACTCAATGAAGTATTTATTTCGAATGCCAAGTGAGTCCGTATGTATTGCAATTATATCTTTACCTCCATCGGCGGTTCTCTGAGTTAAATCGACCTCAAATCCCTTTGCTCTGAAAATTTCAGTTACGACCTCTTCGAACTCTCTCGCTGTGATTTCTCGCACCAGAACCGGACTCATTTGTAATGCGATTACTAGTTCTTGTATTGACTCGTAAAATAGTAGCAGATCCTCCGCGCTGTATATTTCCCTAAGATGCTCGATGCAAGGCTCACCAAGTGTTTCTACACCTTTTGAGTTATTGATGACGAAACTTAATAGACCTTCAGGATATTCTGAAACTTCAAAACTCAGGAAGATCGCATCTTCGCATTTTATGCAATCGAACCCATAAGAAACCTCATAAATATTTTCTTGACCCATGCCTCTTTCTGATCCGCCGACACATTCAATATCAAAGTCCTCAATTGATATCGAATCACTGTAACTACAGCAATCGCAGGTATATTGAATATTTCCAGAAAACTTCCACATTATCCCAATATTCCTTTTGTTTAAATATTCGCCCAGAGTGAGCGGTCCGGATGAGCTACCGAAGGGCGTCGAATCCCTATTCTAATGCTGTGGCAATGGACCAAAATCAGACGATTGCAGATGTAGGCACTAGCGTACACCGGCTTCAAAAATAACGCATTCTTATAGAAGGGCTCTCGGACTGCTTGAAAACCTCACTCGGCCTGATATATATGAATATTTTGCAACATCTTAACAAGTGTAGAGGCTGATTCTTGAACTGGTGTTGGGTTGATATACCACGGACTATCATTTTCATCAGGATTACTAAAATTGAAAAGCAAATATCCGGTCAAAAATTCGTCAAAGCCACCCTCGCCTTCCTCTCCATAAGTTTCCTCGTGATAGTAGCCCTCATCTCGAAATAGTATGTCATTCAAATCGAGGGCAGCAAGATATGCTCTTCGCAAATACTGAAGAGCGAATATTCTCGCAGAGTATAAAGAAAGAGTGTTTAGCTGACTCAAACCTTCTTCGTACGTTATAGGATCTTCGGACTCTAGCTTCTTAAGTGTGCCGTGATAGGTTTGCGCGATTTTATGGGCTTCTTCGTAAAGCTTGATAAAACCTGAAACTCCATTAAGCGTAAATAAGCTGACTCTTGATGAACGGCCAAGTTGGGAGATTTCATTATAGTTTAGCTGGCTGGTTAAGCTTTCACAACCTGAAATGGCTATGGAGCAGGAGAGGCTTTCGCTAGCTTGGTAAATATTTTCGACTGCGACTTTAAGTCGGTTTATATCTAGACCATGAAGGTAAGGGTATTTATTGGTGAGGCTTTGTAAAGCCCCCCACTTAAGTGAAAGCAGGGTGCTTTCTAGAAGGTAGTTTCTGATCTCGGTCCAGCCAATTATGTGAAACCAAGGAAGACGGACAGCCGGCTCGACCGGGAACCGTTTATCTTCGTTTGCCTTCTCTTCTGTTTCACTGTTTTTTTCATCTACCCAAACTTGAAGTGAGGATTTCACTCTGTCATTCGAAATAAGAAAAAAATAATGAGATACAACTCCTTGATATTTTTTGAGCTTAGTAAGTTCTTGTTCTAAGTCGCTGGGGTATAAGCTCTCAACAAGTTTGCATTGCGCTACGGCTAGGCTTGCCTTGCATTTGATGTCAAACCCATATTGTCTGTCTCCTTTCGTGCCTTTATAAGTTACATAGCTAGGGCTTATTTTGTTATGTATCTTTACGTTATGATCTTTCAGTATGAATTTGAAAAGATCTAGACAGATATCCTCAAACTCAGGGTCGCTCTCCGGTGGTTTTACACTGTGAATGCTACTTTGAATTGAGCGCCTTAATGGTTTCATAACTGAATATTCCATTTCAAAATCTTTTGAAAAGCTGTACACGGATTTGAGGTAAAGAGTCGAAACGGGCCAGGTATTCTCCAAACCAATATATCAGGATGATCTCATTGAGCCTTCGATTTTCGGATACCTCCGGGGAATCTGCTCATAGGGGCTACTGCAACCGCCAGCCAGCCAATAAGGCGAGGGGGCAATATAACCAATATTCCGGTCCAATTTCGACCCAAGCCGCTAACTGCGTAGCGTAGAGGTCGCACTGTATGGGTCGGAAACGGTCGTTCCTGAGCGTCCGCTATTGGCGAAGCTGCCGTTCGAGACCGGTTCCTTTTGGCCGTCAGAGTCCCTCAGCTCACCGCCCAGTGAGCCTCCAAGCTAGTCTCTCGCCGCGATGAAGCAATGCTCGCCCATGAACTTCAGCAAGAGCTCAGGGAGCGGTGCCAGTCCGGTTGGGCCACTGCACTGCCAGGCGCCAGCACCGTAGCTGACTCTCAACTCCTGAGAGCCTTGAAGCACAAGTGCGGGTTGGGTGTCGTCATAGGTCTCAGAGTAGTAGTAAGTCATTCCCGGCAATGCACCTTTCGAACGTTTCAGCGCAAGGAACAGAGCGTAACTACTTAGCTCCGCGTGGTACCCGGAAAGGCGCTTGCGTGACAACAAATAGATGTCACCTGATTCTTCACGGTGTATGAGACGTTCCCCGCAATAGTCAATAAGCTGCGGCTCCGCGACGACATACCTCCGCCAATCCGTGCAGACTGCAGTCTCGATGATTTGCTGCAGCGCAGCATTCGCATTGCCTTCGATGCGGTCGAGCAGATTCTGGAACTCGCGCCGACCGATCACCCTCAACCAATTCTCCGACCTGTCACGATAGGTACCAGCATCGGGTTGGCAGAAGGAGAACTTGGAGGATCCACGCCCAATCAGGTAGTCGTCCATGGACAACAAAGCACGCTCAAGAAGGTGGTCTGTGGAGGCGCGCACGCCCTCATCGAGGACGGCTCTAGCTCGCTCCGAGTAGCGGGTAAATGCGTCAAGGTCAAGTGGCCCGTCGGATGGAGTGCTGAAGTCAAGCAGAAACCCAATTTTTCCTTGCAAGTATGGATGTGCCTCCGCTTCAATAAACGAGGCTTCCCGTGTCGGATCTTCAACAATCAGTCCCACCTTGCGCACTTCTTCCTTTGCCTGCTCGCCACTGAAGCCGGCGGGAGGCTCGATCGCTTTGGATAGCGATTCGTACAGATTTCCGACGTGAGAAGCCAGGGCCTGCACCCCTTTGACAGCAAGGATGGCTATGTAGACATCGTCGACACGATGGTTAGCGAGAAGGTTTGAGGTGATGCGATCCCATCTAGACCGCTCTCTCTCCAGTTCAGGCGAGCCTGACTTCGCCGCGGGACTGTCCACCCAAGCAACCACGCAGAACAGCCTTATTAGATCGAGGTAATCGCTGTTAGGTGCCAGTGCTTTCTCCAGCGTTTTCAGATCTGACGCCGAGGCAGTGTCGCAGAAGTGGTCCAATACCACCGAGACGACTTGCGCACTCGAGGGATTGAATGCCCCTTGGGCCTCGAGTTCCCGCAGCGGGATGTAGCCGCGCGCATGGCGCAACTTCGTGATCCATTCTATTGTCGATCTTGATGCGCCATAAGCACGCTCGATTCGATTACAGGAGTCGAAGAATGCCATCACGTACATGAAGCGAAGGTAAAGCTCGTCAACCGCTTGCCCAATGGCTAAGCCCTTTTTCTGGGAGGCAAGGCGCCAGAAAAGGTCCATCCACTTCTGGTCCATTGCTAGATCGAATCTGCTGGCCCAAGGCTCTGACGCCACACTCCTGACAAGCCATGCCTTAAAATGCTCGAAGGGCGTGAGCGGTTTGCCCCGGGCATTCATTTTAATGTACAGATCGTCGGTCAGGCCGAAGCGCTCCAAGTCGAGAAAGTGGAAAGTAATCTTGGGCTGCTGCTCATCCACGAGTCGCGCATACATGCCTTTAGTGACACCAAACTTCTGGGCAATGGAGTTGAGTGTGGTCAGACAAGCCGCGACAGTAGGATCGCTGCGCCACGACAGGAAGAACCAATTGCTGTCGACCAAGTGTGCCGAGAGTTTGCCGTTCCAATGCTTCCCGTCCGCTGGGGGCGCAATGACGGCGTTTGCGAGCGCATCGAAGAACTCAGCAGAACTAGGCCGCGTGGCATAGGTGAACCTAGAGCGTCCGCCTTTTGTCCAGCGCCCCCTGAAATCTTCCAGTTGCCCCTCGCACATTGCGATGTACCAGTGCAGGAGAAACAGAGTTGTTAGGCGCTGCTGGCCGTCAAGTAGCGAGAGCACCCTGCCTGCGCCGTCCTCAAATGTTCCATAGATGAAGTCGAGATCAAGTCCGTACTCGTGCTCACTGTTCAATGCGTCCCACAACGATGTCAGAAAGCCATCCAAAACGTCGGTGGACTGCTTGCGGCCTTGGGCGTAGTCACGTTGGATGATAGGGATTTCAACGCCATCTACGCTTGAGAAGAGCGTCGCGAATGAATGCTGCCGTGCCTCGCTCATGCGCATGCTCCGTTATATGTGAAAAAGCGAACCAGCGAACTACTGAGTGCGTGCTGGTGCTCCTTCGCATCTACTCGACTCCAGACCAGCATTTCGTCGATCTTGGTGCTGTAGTACTTCAGGAAGGCATTTTTTGTACAAGGCGGAACGAAGCGCCCCGCCTTGTCCAGCGCGATGAGTTTGCGCCGCTTGTGAGGGAAGATAGCGTTCCCGTAGCTTCGGTTTGTACCTGCGTCAAGCAATGTCAAGTTACCAATGCTGTTGTCGACTTCAATATCTGAACCCGGATCGTAGCGATCTATGACGTCGTTGAACGCAACTTCAAATGCGGAAGCATCGAAGGGCTCCTTGTCACGCAGCGTCCGCAAGCGCTCAACCAGCTCCTGCTCGGATGTGGGGGGGACACGGCCTACCGCTGCCAACTCGGGCTCGGAGAAGTATTCGACAGCCTGTCCGAGCCAGGCTTTTTGGGCGTCAATACGCTGAGGCATGTCAGACTTTACCGAGCGAATATGTTCCAAGTCCCACTGATCTTTCTTAAAGTGGTCGAAAGGGAACCACGGCCCGCTATCGCCGAGTTCCAGTAACGAAGCGATGTTGAACAGCAGGAGCAGACGGCGGATGGACTCACGATGCGACTCATAGTCCAGCTGCGCGACGTGGTCTTCAACGAACCGGGCCAAATCGCTTTCACCCGCGTTGCTTCGAGATTTACCAAAGACCAGCTTGAACACTTCTGCCTTGAGCGCAGCTCGAAAGGCTGTCTTGGAACCAGAGCTTCGCGCGAGGTCGCGTATCTGTCCCACTTTGACGTCTTGGCTTAGGAGAAAGCCAACAATGTGATACAAGAACCGGTCCCTGAACCACTCGTCGAGTTGCAGAAACATTCGTTTTACTGCGTCCCACTCGCTTGTAACCGCGTCCTGCTTTTCAGTTAGATGCGTGTTGAATGCAAGGAACAGGCTGTTAGTATCCCAGCGATTCGCAACCTGCTGTAATTCGTCGGCCCGTAACCCAAGGACTAGGTCAATCCGATTCGCTTCTTGTTGTCGATTGGCCAAGAAGTACCAAAAAGCCTCTTCCTGCAGACGTCGCTCGATCTCATCCCAGTCCTGGGCAATCCTCAACTGCTGCAATTGCTTGGCGCGTATTCCTTCACCGTCGAAATTGCCACCTCGCAAGAACAGGGCCTTCACAAGCTCCGCGTTCGTGAGCGGGATTTTGCCAACATTCAGGCGCGTGAATACGTCAATCGGCTCGACGGACTGGTCAACCTCGTACCAGATGACTCTGACCTCATTCAGAAAGGCGGCCTCGATGTAGTTCAGCCGGTTGCTCCTAGGCTTGAACCAATCGCGAACGGCTTGGTACGCCTGCCAGATATGGAAAAAATCGATGTTCTCCTCATGTAGCTCTTCGTCGAGGGTGCGCAGATAGCTCGCGCTGTTCTGACGAGTCTCGTAGTTGAGTGCGAACAGAGTCTTGCGCTCGTCAACTACCAAGCGGTTGTTGAAATAGGAGAGGATCAGGAAGATCGTGGTAAGCCGTTGCTGCCCATCAATGAGTTCCCAGTGGCCGTTGCGTTGTGTAACGACGATTGGCTGCAGGCAGTAAAACTCTCCCTGAACCTGCCTTTTCCTTTCTGTGAAAGCGGCCACATCGTCAAGCAACTCAGTAACTTGCCGAGAGGTCCAGCGATAGCCACGCTGGTAAGCGGGGATGAAGAACGACTCGGTCATTAGCTGGCTGACCGAGCGCAGCTGAAGATCACCTGTGCTCATAGGACCTCGTTGGGTAGTTCCCGCATAACGCAAACCGTGTGATTTGAGATGGCCGTCCGTTCCAGGCAGCTCTCCCTTAAATAGCTAAAGCTTGTTCGCTAGCAGACCGATTGAAACCGTGCTAACCCTGGGCCGCGAATTTCCCCAAGGCTGGGGGAAATCGGCAAAATGTTACCATCTGCCGGGCACCTTGAATCGCCCCTAGCATCGTCGACGGCGTGTTCTCTGAGCAGCTCAGGTGTAGAGCGTCCCGGAGTGACGAAGCTTGACGTATTGGGTCGTGACAAACCTGGAGATGGCGGCGACAAAATCCTGCACCAGCAGGTCGTTCAATAGGAAATCCCGCAAGGCGAAGCCGCTCTGGAGGACGTCGAAGCGCGGAAGCGGTGTATCGAGCGCCGCGCCCGACAGGTGCACTAGGTTGTTCCGGACCGCCTGCAGCACTTCGTCGAAATCCAGGGCGAGGTCTTCCGCCGTGACGCAGGCTAGCCGGTTCCGGGCGATCTCCAGCGCTACGCCGAGGCCGCCAACGGTTGGAACTCCGGCCGTTTCCACCGTCGCGGTTGTCCAGTGCTCGTGGAGTGGATTCGGCGCGACGATGTTGAGATCGACGCGCGTTCCGCTAATGTTCTTCAGCACGCGTTTCAGCTTTATCTCTACCGGTGCATCGGCAAACGAGTCGCTGAAATCGGTGACGCCTAATGGCATCGGGTCGTGGAACTTCACGATGTAGGTGCCCGTTGCGGCGTCCGCGGTGACCTGCGCGCGGCTGTAGGCGTAGACGTCCTTTGATACCGCACCGTGCGTGAAGGAATAGCCGTGGCTCGAAAGGACGTCGCGCAGCGTCGCCTCGGCCGCAATCGATAGCAGCGCCACGGCAGCGTCGTTGCGCTTCTGCCGTCGCGCCGTCGCGGCGCTTGAGAGGTAGTTAACGACGTAAGGCGGCACGACAGCGCCCCAGGGACGAGCGAGCCACTCGCAGCTCATGCGCGCCTCCGGTCCATTAGCAGGCAAGCTAACAGGCCACTCCACGATCCAACGCATGTCCGTAGAAAGCGAGATTGTCTCGTCGGGTTGTTCGGTCTCGATACGCAGCCGATCCAGCAGATCTTGCGGCCGGTAGCCCGGAACGCCGCCTTGCTCGTCGACGTCGCGGTAGACCTCCTCGAACAGTTGCAGCGCTATCGCTAGGCCCCGCAGCATCATCGGCGATTGGAAGATCCTCGCAATCTCGTTTCTCTTCCTGCCGAATTCGGCGGGACCGGTCGGCGCGACGACGTGCGAAGGCGTGCCAACTGTCAACCGGTCCATGGCGGCGAACAGCAGGTGTTGCGAGCTGCCCAAGAGTTCGAGCACAGTATCGAGCGTCCGCTCTAGCACCCTGCCGCTGACATGAACGGGGTACTTCATACCGTCTCTCCAAGGTCGAGATCACGCACCAGGACCGAGAGCGCCTGCTCTTTCTGCTGGAGCGACCTTTCGACAACGTCGCGCTCCTCCTTTGCGAGGGCGACTCGCCGGACAATCTCGGCCTGGATCATCTGAGGAGGCACGGGGATCAAAACCTGTTTTAAGGCCTCTAACCTCAGCATCGTCATTACGCTCCCGCCGGCGCCCGCAATCAAGGCCTCATGCACATAACGACTGTTGATCGCGATCGCGAGGTACTCTGGCAGCACGAGTGCGTTGTGCACGCGAATGCGGAAGATGTGCCGGTTGATGGGAAACCGGCCACTCTCGATGAGCGCAGCGGCACCTAAATAGGTGCTCAGCCCGTTCATTACGATGTCGCCTTCGTTGGCGACCGCCTTGGGGTATTGCTGCACCTCGACGTCGTCTGCTCGATCTAGCGGGTCCAGCTGTATCTCCAACGGACGTATCGCGCCTGGCCCAATGAACACGACATCGCCGGCGTCCTTCGAGCGTCGGATGGCGCCGCCTTTCGTCACGAGAGCAAGACTTTCCAGCGAATGATGCTTGAAGGAGGCAAGGGGAAGCTGCCGTTGCGCTTGGCGCGCAAGATAAGGGCCGGCGCTCAGCACGCCTTGCGCAGGTGTCGCCGTCGCGGTCAGGCCGAGGTCGTCGTCCCCGACATCATTATTCTGCATCCACGACCTGAATCGCTCCAAGACATGGGGTAGCCCAGGTAATGACGTGCAGTCGAAGCTGTCCTGGTGCTGGCGACTCTGGGCTTTTGCGAAGAAAAGGACTTCCCTTGAGCCCGCGGATTTGTCGAGCACGACGATACTCGCTGCCACGGCCGAATCGGGCTGGAAGGTGCCGACGTCAATCACGGCCTGCAGCCCATTACGCCGCAGGAGTTCCTGCAGCTGAGACCTGTCAGGATTGCCCAGTGGACCGTTCGGTAGCAGCGCGACGATCCGGCCCGTTGGAGACAGGCGCTTTAGCGCAAGGTGAATATAAGCCTCCGCGCTCGACTGCACACCGCCTTGTCGGTCGCTGAGTCGCTCGTGCCGGACGGTCAGCCCAAAGGGCGGCGCTATGAGGATGCGGTCGGCTAGACCGTCCTGCCGGTGCGTAGGTCGCGTGGACTTGAGCGGATCGCCGATCGAGATCGATGGTTGGTCGGCACCGAACACCAACTGCTGCACGCAGGCCCACATGGCATCAGTCGCATGGCGAGCAAACAGGACCATGTGCGAGGGCGGTGTGGTTCCCGCTAAGCGCACAGCTGCTGATAGGTTGCCTAGGCCACAATGAAGATCGAGCACCCGGTCGCCGGGCTCGATGTCTGCGAGACGCACAAGCAAATCCGCTGTCCAGCGCGGCAATCGGGTGGCTCCCGATGACTTGGGATAGCGGCTCAGGATCTCGTCGAGCAGCGGCAGAGCGTCGGCGGGCGCGAGTTTGTCCAGCGCTGAGGCATTGAGCAGGTCGAGTGCTTCTTCGTAGGTACGCGGCGAGGTTAGGTCCTGTCTGGCGACGAAGGCAAGTGTCTCTTCGAAACCAGTGTCCAATGCATCCGGCCATTCCGACCGGGTCGCGGCGAGCGCCGCCTCGGAATCGGGTCCACCGACCAGCAAATTGCAGAACATCTCGCGGCCGCGTCGCCGCTGCAGGTGCGCATAGAAGATGAGGGCTAAGGCTTCGGGCGACCACCGTTGCTGGCGCGAGAGCTCCAGTATGTTGCGCAAAGTGCGTCTGACTCCCGCTACCTGACTGGCGCGGGACTGACTGTCGGAGCCTCCATAGACCATGTCTCGATAGGTCTTCGGCGTCGCTAGCTGCAAGGGCCGGCCCGATTCGTCAGTCTCGAACCAGAGCATCTGCTGGCCATCGGACACCAGGAAGAAACGCGCCCCAACTTCGATTGCCGCGAACTGGATCTGGCGGATCAGGGCGTCGAATGGAAGTAGCCTGGAGTCCCGAGGCAGTTTGTCGAGGCGCTTGGCCTCACAGACGATCCGAATGCGACCGTCCAGCATCACGACCAAGTCCAAGCGCGCGTTACGACTGGTCTTGTATTCCCGTTGAATCAGTTCGGTGGGGTATCCGAGCTCATGAGTCAGGTAGGCATGGATACGCTGCACTGCCTGGTTTTCATTCATCTTCCTTGCCCTTCCGTTGTCCGTCCTGGCGAGTGATCTACAACGATCGTCCGAGGCCTGGAGGCGGACTTTATCATGTGATCAAACGATATAGCAGTACACATCGAGTGGAATAACTGGGTCAGGATGCTAAGGGTGTGTCGGCATTGCCGGCAACCGATGTCTTGTGCACTCTGCCGCGTTAGAAAGCTCACGGAGCACGTGCGACATCATCAAGCTATGGCCTAGAGATTTAATTGCATGTTGGCAGGAGCACAACTACGCGATATGCATTTTGGCATCCCGTGGCTGTTTCGAGAGTAGTCCACTGGGCAGTTCAACTTCGGCTTGACCCTCGACGCCCATCTGCGCCCACCTATTGTTGTGTAGCAAGGCGAGCATCCGGGGTGATCTACGCCTGGTCACACGGCATCCAACACCGGTAACACGAGTCCGAAGCAGGCCTTGGTGAGTGTCAGCTCCTGGCCGTTCTCCGCCGGTCGTCACTACGGCGTGTGCTGGTCAAATCGAATGCAAACGGTTGATCAGCACGAATGCAATTGACTGGTCAGTGACGATGCACATGGGTGGTCAAGTCCATGCAATGACGCAGGCTCACATTAAAAACCGACGAACGACCACCCGGCTATGGAAAGCCACCGGCCTCCAAGGTCTTCCAGCGCTACCGATTGGCGCAAGATTCGCCCCCAAAATCCGGTTGACCGCAAGCAGAACGAGCGCTAAACCAGAACCGTACCAGCGCTGTCCTCGACAGCACCCAGGTAGCCAGAACCTTTGAGGCTACGCCACATCGTGGTGGTTCTCCCCAAGTGCGATTAGCGTCCGGCGGCTCGCACGGTCACAGCGATGTGATGGATGCCACTTCCTCCAGAATGCCCACTGCGGCAACTCATGCCCCCTCCTGGCTGTTCTGCAGCAACTTATCCGCTTGGCCATTCTTGCGCCAACCTGTTGCCCGTCTCTTTGCCCCCTAAAGAGACGGGCGAATCTCACACTGCTGCAGCCCTGCTCGCATGGGGCTTTGCGGCTTCCCCCCTCGTGACAATCGGCGTGACAAACGCCGAATGCTCACTCGCCACAGCGATGCCGATGATGGTGCCGCAGCCCATGAAATGGACTGCACCTGACTGACAGTCAGGCATGCCCCGGTCATCGCCTCACTGCCTTCACCTGACTCAGGATCTCGCGGCACCGGTCTCGTCAGCCAGTGCAGCCTCCACCCGCCCACCGCTATCGGTGTTCAGGAGGCCAGATCATGAGATGCCCAAGCTCTCGGTCGTAAAGAGCCGCCAGTCCCGCGTTAGTGGACAAACCTCACAGGTCGCAGGGGCCTTGATCCCTGATAACACTCAACAACCGTGGCGGGATGAGTGAGGACGAAGTCGATAATCTCAGGAGAATTTCGATGCAACTGTGCGAAGCGTTCGAACCCCCACAACCATTGCTGGAGTGCCAGCAGGCGCCACTGCCCTACCCGGTCGAAGCACTCGGGGATCTGTTGGGCCCTGCGGTCGAGCGACTGGCCGAGGTGATTGGCGTGCCCTGCGCCATGGCTGCACAGTCGGTGCTGGCTACCGCTGCCTTGGTGAGCCAGGGCCACGCCAATGCCCAACTCGACGGTCGAACCTATCCGCTGTCCCTCTACCTACTGACGGTGGCGTCCTCGGGGGATCGCAAAAGCGCGGTGGACCATCTGGCACTGAAGGCGGCGCGCGACTGGGAACGACAGCAGTGGACCCAGTATGCGGAAAAGCTCAAAGCCTATCGCGCCGCCAGCAACATCATGGCCAAGCCCAAAACCGCAAAGAAACACGCGGAGGCGGAAGGCGGTGAGCAGTCCGAACCGGTACCGCCAAGACTGATCATTGCCGAACCGACCATCGAGGCCATGGTCAAAAGCCTGTGCCATGGCTTGCCCAGCATGGGTTTGTTCAATGATGAAGGTGGCCAATTCTTGGGTAGCAGCACCATGAGCAAAGAGAATCTGCTCAAGGCAATCACCACCTTGTCGATGCTGTGGGATGGCAGCCCGATCGACCGGGCGCGCTCCATGGCCGGAGAAAGCCTGCGGGCCTATGACCGCCGCCTCAGCCTGCATCTGATGCTGCAACCCTACCTGGCCAACCAACTTTTCAAAGACCCGGTGATCAATGGCCAAGGCATCCTGGGCCGTTGTCTGATCAGTTGGCCCGAGCGCCTGGCCGGCCAGCGGCTCTATAGGGCGATCGACTTGAGCCGGGATGCCAAAGTCCAGCGCTACCAGCAGCGGATCAGCGCCCTGCTGCAAAAGCCCTGGTTGCTTCACCAGGATGGCTCACTCAATCCCACCACGCTGGAGCTGACTCCCCGGGCCCGACGGGCCTGGATCGATATTCACGACACCATCGAGTGCCAGTCGGGCGAGTTCGGCGAGCTGGCCGGCGTCCAGCCTGTCGCGAGCAAGGCGGCGGCGAATGTGCTGCGCATCGCAGGTGTACTGGCCATGGTTGAAGAGGCCAGTGCCTTGGACGAAGCACACATCCAGCGCGCCTCCACGTTGATGGATTACTACCTGGCCGAGATTCAGCGCCTGACCGAACAGGAGCCGGTCAATAGCCGACGCGAGGAAGCAGATCGGCTGCTGCGCTGGCTGGTGCAGAAAGGCTGGACCCACTTCACCATCCGCGACGTCAATCGCAACGGCCCTCGTTTTGCCCGCAAGAGCGCTGACCATACCGCCTCTTTATTGGTCGTACTGATCACTCATCGCTGGCTGAGCAGCCGCGACGGAAAAACTTTCGAGGTCCGCCATGTTTCGCCTCAATGACGCGGTGCGCCGCTACCAGGCGCAACATCAACCGCAGCCAGAATCGCGGCGTGTCGCCGCAGCTGTCGCCACCCTGTCGCCACGCGCCAGGCCAGAAACGACGCGGGTTGTCGCCGGTGTCGCCGCTGTCGCCACACCACCATTTGAGCCTGCCAACCTCGCCCTGCTGATCGAGCAACTGCGTGAGGAAGGGGCACTGCTGCAACATCAGAAGAACGCCCTCCTGATCCGCCCGACACGCTGGCAGCAGGTGGACAGACTCAGCCCCCACTGGAAAGCCTTGCTGCTCTTTCTGCAAACAAACGAAAACGGTGATGACGATGGCTCTGGTCGGTCGGCGTGATGGTCGCAACTTTGGCTATGGCCGCCATCTGAGCTACGCCGGCCCACAAGCGCTCAAGGATTTGTTTGCCGGCGGCCACTTCGCCACGGTCAAAGCGCATAGTGATCGCTGGCAGGCGTTTGTGCGTTGGTGTCTATCAGAGGACGGCCCCGGTTACAACGATGCGCGCCAGATCGATCGACAGACGCTGCAAGACTACGCCGCTTACCTGCGCCAGCAGATCCAGCAAGGTGAACTCTGCATCGCTACCGCGCAGAACCGCCTGAGCAGCGTCAACCGCACCCTCGCGGCGCTGCGCGGTGATCAGGACGTGAGGATCGCCAGCCCGAGTCAGGCGTTGGGACAGAAGCGCTCGAACGTACGCACCCGCGCACCGGATGGCCAAGACCGTCAACAGGTGCAACGAGTGCTTGAGGTGCTTGGCGAACAGCACCATGAGCGGGTGGCCGCGATTGTCCTGCTGGCCCGAGCAACTGGCATGCGCCTGCGCGAGGTGATCTTGGCTGACCTGCCACGATTGCAATGCGAAGCCGAACACTTAGGGCGCATCAACATCCAGGACGGCACCAAAGGCGGCCGCTCAGGGGCTTCAGCGCCGCGATGGATCGCGGCTAATGAAGAGGTGAAGGCGGCTCTGCAGTTGGCTCGTCATGCGTCGCCGACCGGCAGCCGCAACTTGCTGGCCCGAGACGAAAGCTACGCCGCGTTCCTGCAACAGACCGTGCTCCCCGCCCGAGAAACGCTGCATGAACAAGGGCTGAAGGGTTTTCATGAACTGCGAGCGGCCTACGCCTGCGAGCGTTACGAGCAGCTCACGGGCCACGCCGCCCCGATCAATGGTGGCCACTGCTATCGCATTGACCGCGACCTTGATCAGCAGGCGCGCCAACAGATCAGCCTTGAACTCGGGCATAACCGGATCGATGTAGTTTCGGCCTACATTGGAGGTCGGGCATGACCAAGCCCTTCGATACGGCGCTGTTCCTGAGCGGCGTACTGACCGGCTCGAAAAACACGCAGCAACGCCACCTGCGGCAAGCCCGAATCATGCAAGCGGCCATTCAACAACGATGGCAGCGAGACAATCCCTGGAGCTGGCAGCTCAAGCATGTGCGCTGGTTTTTCACTCAACACCTGAAAGACCATCCCGACGCTACCCGGTATTACTATCAACTCACCGCTCTATTGATCTGGAAGCGATTAGGGAATGATAGAAAATACTGATCTATCGCTCGAATTTAGGTGATTTTTTATCAAATTATTCTTGGCAATAAACGATGGGATGTATACCCGCTTCTTTAGCGGCATGCACGAACGACGATAAGATCCAGTAGAGCTGGGTTATGTTACCTGCCACACTCTTTCCTTTCTGGATTTTCTTGAACTCCTTCTCAATAATTTTCTTCGATATGAACGAACAGCAGATGATACACCTTCGATTGAATCGATAGTCCTGCCTGATCTTGTAAAGATAGTCCTCAAACTTGCCAGGAATACTTTTTCTCGTGCGATTCAAAAGACCACCGCTATATTTCTTTTGAAGCTTTTCCTTGTGCTTTTTTAGAAACAGCTTCGGATCAACGTCCATATTACCGATGTTTTTGATGGCCTGGCCCACGACATCATGGAGATTACTGGCCGACTTGCTAGGCTTCCCATGTTTGGAGTGTATGAAAGACACGGAAAAATCAGTTTGATTAAAAGTGATGTGATCCGCCCACTCGTTACCTAGATCATCGCAGAAAACGTAGTCGTCAGCACCATGAGCTATCTCAACGATATCAAATACCGAGGAGGAGTCAAACTTAGTTATCTTCTTTGTGATTTCACCTTTCTCAGAGGTCGCTAAGGCTAGCGTAGGTAGGACTTTTAATGTCCGAAGCATTGAAGGGATTTCGTTGATCCCCGCACCATCCTCAAAGCACTGACCCATAAAGTACATGTACCTTGGATCGGAGAATGTGATAGTTGCCAAACTCTGCTTCTTGATGTACGCCTGGAGTGTGATCCGTTTGCCGTTCTGCTCAAAATGAATATTTCGGAGTGCCCGGCTATTGACGGCAATCGAGTGAAGATTCTTTTTGAGTGTGGCCGCCCTAAAGCTACCTAGGAGTTCGTAATCGGGTGCCGGACCAATTTCGTAAACCTGTTCCATTTCCGCAATCAAGGACTTGATCTGCTTAGATGTCATCTCAATAACACGACCATGTTTGGTTGTGTAAAAAACAGGGATACCTTGATCTATTACGTTTTCAACAAAAAACGAATATTCCAGCAGAATTGCGTTTGGCGCACTCGATTTCCAGACTAAATCAAGCTCGATAAATTTTGCGAAATTATCGAGAAAGTCTTTTTCAGTAGAAGGATTATGAATATCGTGCAGTTGTGCCTTAGCCCATTCCACGGCGTGATGTACCGATTTCCGTTCCGATGCCTCGACCACGCGACCGCTTTGCGCGGAAATAGTTTTAGTACGCCCCTTCAATTTAAGCTTAAAGAAGTAGGGTATTGATCTCCCCGCAGCGTGTACAGACATAAGCCCTTTCAGATCTGAAGCTTCAAAGGCACGGCCACGCATTGCTCGATCGGACACAGTCATGTTGCGGGTCGCCATCTTTTGATACTGCGCATCGACGTCGCTAAAAGCAGAGGTCAGCTCACTACTCCGAATTAGCATCGCATGCTTGTCCATGCTTTCCGTTATGCTGGCACAAGACTTTTTGAATATAGCGATACAACCATCTATGGCAATGATCAAAATGAAAGCATAGATCGTATCTTTGAGTGGCTGCTGCCAAAAATGTACATCACGGTCGGTCCTGAAGACGCGGAGGCTATAGGAGAACTTACTGCCGTCTGGAAGCGCATCATCCTGGTCCAAAATGTCCGCGATAAGCGCGCTGCCAATAGTCATATTGGAGCTGGCAGCTTCGAGGATTACCGTGAGCGTAGCCTTAGTAAAAGGGGCCGTAGGGCGGTAGAATTGGGCATTCTGTGTAAGCAGGAGATCTTGCGACATCAAGCACCCTTCCGTGGAAATTCTGATAATGGGTAGCATAATGCCACTTATGACTTGGGGTCTACGGCATACAACTCTCGGCTTCACGTCGAAAGGTTGAGTCCGCCGCCAAAACCACCACTAAAATTTTTAGAATCGACCATCCCTCTGGATACCTGTCGCGTCTGGCAGGAAAATACAGAGCCCCAAATTTTCAGGCTTCTTTGCCGATTGCCTAACGGCGTTGCTTCCTAGCCACCTTCACCCTGCCCTAGGGCACGATCCAAGATAAAAGCACTGCGGGGACGACGTGAAACACTAGTCCTGCTATCGCCTCGGCTTATCTTGCCTACAACTCCATCACCAAAATCCGATCTTCCCCCGTGCCACTATCAAACAAGGTACATTTACGCCCATCGAGCACGATCAGCAGTGCCGGAATGGAGCGACCAGGCCGGCTTGAAAGGGAATTGGGGTTATGGACAAAAAGTCGCTTTCCGAGCGGGACATCTGCAGCAAGTACATCGCCCCAGCCGTTCAGCAAGCTGGATGGGACATGCACAAGCAGGTGCGCGAGGAAGTTAGCTTTACCAAAGGCCGCATTATCGTCCGGGGTAAACTTCACAGCCGTGGCGAAGCACGCCGTGCAGATTTCATCCTCTACCACCAAGCCAACCTGCCTATCGCTGTAATCGAAGCGAAGGACAACAAGCACTCCGTTGGCTCCGGCATGCAGCAAGCCCTGGGCTATGCAGAGGCGCTGGACGTACCGTTCGTGTTCTCCAGCAATGGCGATGGCTTCCTGTTTCACGACCGCAGCGGCACAGGCAGCCAGGTAGAAACCGAACTCAACCTTTACCAATTCCCCAGCCCTTCCGAACTTTGGCACCGCTACTGCCAGTGGAAGGGGCTGGATACAACAGCCCAACACAAGATCGAAGCGCCCTACTACGACGACGGCTCCGGACGCATGCCTCGCTATTACCAGATGAATGCCATCAACCGCACCGTCGAGGCTGTGGCGCGCGGCCAAGACCGTATTCTGCTGGTGATGGCTACGGGCACTGGCAAGACCTACACCGCTTTCCAAATCATCTGGCGTCTGTGGAAATCGAAACAGAAGAAACGCATCCTGTTTCTGGCCGACCGCAACATCCTGGTTGACCAGACAAAGAACAACGACTTCAAGCCCTTCGGCCAAGCGATGACCAAAATCGCCAAACGCCAGATCGACACCTCCTACGAAATCTATCTGTCGCTCTATCAGGCCGTCACCGGCACTGATGAAGAGATGAACATCTACAAGCAGTTCTCCCGCGACTTCTTCGACCTGATCGTGATCGACGAATGCCACCGTGGCAGCGCCTCCGAGGATTCCGCCTGGCGTGAAATCCTCGACTACTTTTCCAGCGCTACCCATGTCGGCCTCACCGCCACACCGAAGGAAACCAAAGAGGTTTCCAGCATCACCTACTTCGGTGAGCCGATTTACAGCTACACCTTGAAGCAAGGCATCGAAGACGGCTTTCTCGCCCCCTACAAAGTGGTGCGCATCGACTTCGACAAAGACCTGCAAGGCTGGCGGCCACCTAAAGGCATGCTCGATAAGAACGGCGAGCTGATCGAAGACCGCATCTACAACCTCAAGGATATGGACCGCACCCTGGTCATCGAGGCGCGCACCCAACTGGTGGCACAGAAGGTCACCGAACTCCTCAAGGCCACCGATCCGTTTCAGAAAACCATCGTCTTCTGCGACGACATCAACCACGCCGAGCGCATGCGCCAGGCCCTAGTCAACCTCAACCCCGAGCGTGTGGCCGAGAATCGCAAATATGTCATGCGTATCACCGGTGATGACCAGGAAGGCAAGGCCGAGCTGGATAACTTCATCAACCCGGAAGAACGCTACCCGGTGATTGCTACCACCAGCAAGCTGATGACCACCGGCGTCGATGCTCAGACCTGCAAGCTGATCGTGCTCGATCAGCACATCAAATCGATGACCGAGTTCAAGCAAATCATCGGTCGTGGAACTCGCATCAATGAGGACTACGGCAAGTACTGGTTCACCATCATGGACTTCAAAAAGGCCACCGAGCTGTTTGCCGACCCGGCCTTCGATGGAGACCCGGTGGTGATCTATGCCCCCGAAGGTGATGACTCGCCCGTACCGCCAGACGATCCGCTTGCCGATGAAGACGGCATCAGCGCAGGCAACGATAACGAGGGTGATGACCTGGATTTCACCGGCGAAGATGAGGGCAAAAAGCGCATCAAGTACGTCATCGACAACGTCCCGATTTATGTCATCGCCGAGCGTGTGCAGTATTACGGCCCGGATGGGCGACTGATCACCGAGTCGCTGCACGACTACACCCGCACCTGCGTACAAAAGCAGTTCGCCTCCCTGGATGACTTCCTTCGGCGCTGGAGTGATTCCGAGCAAAAGAAAGTCATCATCGAGGAGATGGCCGTCCAGGGCGTGATGTGGGAAGCCTTGGCCGAAGAAGTGGAAAAGAAACAGGGCAAGCCGCTCGATCCGTTCGACCTGATCTGCCACGTCGCCTTCGATCAGCCTGCCCTATCACGCCGCGAGCGGGCGGAGCAGGTGAAGAAGCGCAACTATTTTGCGAAGTATTCCGGAGCGGCTCGCCAGGTTCTGGAAGCGTTGCTGGATAAATACGCCGATACCGGCGTCGAGCATATCGAGGACATCAAAATCCTGCAGCTCGACCCTTTCAGTCAGTTCGGTGCGCCCCTCGAACTGGTCAAAGCCTTTGGCGGTAAAGCTGGCTACAACAAGGCTATCCATGAGCTGGAAGACGAACTTTACGCAAGCTAGGGGCTAAACACCGACGACATGCCAAAGCAGTCGCCCCCACTATCCGGTAGAATTTCGCCCCCCTTGCGGTACGCGTTGAGAGAACTTCATGTCCATTAGCTCCACCATCAAGTCCATCCAGGACATCATGCGCAAAGACGTTGGCGTAGACGGCGACGCCCAGCGCATCGGACAGTTGGTTTGGCTGCTGTTCCTGAAAATCTTCGATGACCGCGAGCTTGAATGGGAGCTGATGGACGACAACTACCGCTCGCCCATTCCCGACAGTTGCCGCTGGCGTACCTGGGCCGCCGACCCGGAAGGTATGACCGGTGATGCTCTGAAAGACTTTATCGACAACAACCTGTTTCCCCAGTTGCAGAACCTGCACGAGTACAGCAACACGCCGTCAGCCTTTGTGGTGCGCAGTGTGTTTGAAGACGCCTATAACTACATGAAATCCGGCCAGCTGCTGCGCCAGGTGATCAACAAGATTCAGGAAGGCGTGGATTTCAACAAGGCCCAGGAACGCCACGAGTTTGGCAACCTCTATGAGCAACTGCTGCGAGACCTACAGAACGCGGGTAATGCTGGCGAGTTCTACACCCCGCGCCCAGTCACCGAGTTTATGGTGCGTACGGTCGATCCGAAGTTGGACGAAAAGGTCATGGACCCGGCCTGCGGCACCGGCGGCTTCCTCACCTGTGCCATCGAACACAAGCGCAGCCGCTATGTAAAAACCGCCGAAGACGAACGTATCCTGCAGGCCACCATCTTCGGTGTAGAGAAAAAGCCACTACCGCACCTGCTGGCGACCACGAACATGATCCTGCACGGCATCGAGGTGCCCAACCAGATTCGCCACGACAACACCCTGAGCAAGCCGCTGATCAGCTGGGGGCCGAGTGAGCGCGTGCACTGCATCGTCGCCAACCCGCCGTTCGGCGGCATGGAAGAAGATGGCATTGAAACCAACTTCCCCGCCGCGTTCCGCACCCGTGAAACCGCCGACCTGTTTCTGGTGCTGATCATGCAGTTGCTCAAAGACGGTGGCCGTGCCGCCGTTGTGCTACCCGATGGCTTTCTGTTTGGCGAAGGCATCAAAAGCCGGATCAAGGAAAAGCTGCTGACCGAGTGCAACCTGCACACCATCGTTCGCCTGCCCAACGGCGTATTCAGCCCCTACACCAGCATCAGGACCAACCTGCTGTTCTTCACTAAGGGTACACCGACCAAACAGGTGTGGTTCTACGAACACCAGTACCCGGCCGGCGTAAAGAATTACTCCAAGACTCGCCCCATGCGTATCGAAGAGTTCACCGTCGAAGAAGCCTGGTGGGGCAGCGAGGCCGATGGCTTTGCCACGCGAGTGGAGAACGAATTTGCCTGGAAGGTCGGCGTCAAAGAACTGCAGGCACGCAACTGGAACCTGGACTGCAAGAACCCGCATATCGGCGAACAGATCAGCCACGACCCTGATGAGCTGCTGCGCGACTACGCCGCCCTGCAAGGCGAAATCAGCGAGCTGCGTGACCAGCTTAAGGCGGTGCTGGCCGAAGCCCTGGAGCGCCAGGTATGACTGCGTTGCTGACTGACAACCTGCCGCTGCTGGCCGGTGCGCCCAATGGCATCAAGAAGTTGCGTGAATTGATTCTTGAGCTGGCGGTACGTGGAAAATTGGTGTCGCAAAATCCGAATGATGAGCCTGCCAGCGAGCTGCTTAAACGGATTTCCGAGGAAAAGACTCAGCTGGTCGCCGATGGCAAGATCAAAACGCTGAAGCTGATCGAGGAACTTCCAAATGCGGATGGCTTACCGAACTTACCTAGCTCTTGGCGCTGGGTTCGATTCGGCGAAATCGCTCAGCACAACTCCGGAAAGACCCTAGATAAGGGGCGTAATACCGGCATATCCAGAGATTACATCACGACATCAAACCTCTATTGGGGAAGGTTTGAGCTCGACAACGTTAAACAAATGCTCATACGAGAAGATGAGCTTGATAAGTGCACAGCAACTAAAAATGATCTTTTGATATGCGAAGGGGGCGAAGCAGGTAGAGCGGCTGTCTGGGAGCAACACAAGGAAATATGCTTTCAAAATCATGTTCACCGCGCACGTTTTTATGGCGATGTGTCACCGCATTACGCCCAGAGATTCTTCGAAAAAATAAATGCCTCTGGTGAAATAAATCAGTACCGGAAAGGTATTGGCATTTCAAATATGTCGAGCAAGGCTCTGGCCTCAATTACATTCCCATTACCCCCCCTCGCCGAACAGCACCGCATCGTCGCTAAAGTCGATGAACTGATGGCACTGTGCGAGCGACTGGAAACCCAACAGAACGACGCCGAAAGCGCCCACACACAACTGGTACGAGCGCTGCTCGACAGCCTAACCCAAACCAGTGCTACCTACTTCGCCAACAATTGGGAGCGCTTGGCCGAACACTTCCACACCCTGTTCACCACCGAATCCAGCATCGACGCACTCAAACAAGCTCTGCTGCAACTGGCCGTGATGGGCAAATTGGTGCCGCAAGTCTCTAGTGATGAACCGGCCGACGAGCTACTGGCGCATTTGGCTAAAGATCGAAGTGATTACGCAGCTGTACACAAGATTGCTGTGACGAAGCCAGAGCCAATATCCGAGTACGATCAGAGAGTCTCTCTACCCGCAGGATGGGCATGGACACGCCTCTGCTCTATGTTCAGGGTAATTACAGATGGCGACCATCAATCACCACCGAAATCCACTGACGGAATTGCATTTCTAACTATCGGAAACGTGACCAAAGGACATCTTGATTTCTCAAATTGCCGTTTCGTACCACAGGATTACTTCAATCAAATCGCGCTTTACCGTCGCCCAGAAATAGGCGACATCCTTTATACAGTTGTCGGGGCGACGTATGGCCGGCCCATAGCAGTTGATAGCCCACGGGATTTTTGCGTACAACGCCATATTGCGATCCTCAAAGGTAGCGAACTGCTTAACTCTGCATTTGCCTGTTATTTACTGTCCTCCCCGTGGGTATACGAGCAAGCAACTCAAAGCACGACCGGTACAGCACAACCTACAATCCCGTTGCGACCGTTACGCAACTTTCTCGTCATGCTGCCACCGCTTGCAGAACAACACCGCATCGTCGCCAAAGTTGATCAGCTCATGGCACTCTGCAATCAACTCAAAACCCGCCTAACCCAGGCTCGCCAGTTGAACGAACAGTTAGCCTGCACCCTAGTCGAACGAGCCCTTTCCGAAGACGGCCAACGGGCTACCATTCCCACAGACCGTCAAGTAGCCCGTACCTTGCTCGCAGCAGAAATTACTCATCGACTGCATAGTCAACGTACCTTCGGCCAACGCAAGCTGCAGAAAGTGATTTACCTAGCCGAGCACGTGGCCAGAATCGCAGCCATCCAAGGTGATTACCTGCGCGACGCCGCCGGCCCCCACGATCGCCAGTTGATGAATAAGGTTGAAGGAGAGCTGCAAAACAATCAGTGGTACGAACGCATCGAGCGCGAGACTGTTGGCCATGCTTACCGCCCGCTTTCGCAAGCAGGGCAGCATCGGCAGGCGTATAGCAGCGCCTGGTCGGCCGCTGAGCGCATCACAATTGAGCAGGTCATTGAGCTAATGCGGGACTGGGATACGGACCGTTGCGAAATGACTGTGACGCTCTATGCCGCCTGGAACGACTTCATCCTAGAGGGCCGCCCGGTTACCGATAAAGACATCGTGAACGAAGTCATGCATAGCTGGAACGACACGAAACTGCGCTTTGGCAAAACCGAATGGTTGGCGATACTCGCAGAGATGAAAAAGCACAAAATCCTGATGCCCACCGGCTTTGGTAAGCGCACTAAGGGTGGCATGCTCAGCTTGCCCGGTTTCGAGTAAACAGATGATCCTTTTGAGCACCCTCTGCAAGATACGGGTACGAAGCATATTGCTCGATCCAACCTCTCGCGGCATTCCAATTGGTATTCCAAAGAAATTTACAAACTAACGTTAATTAATTAAATCAAATACCTAATAACCCAATTCAAATTACCCCGGCCCACCAAATTGCAATCTAGACCTGTCTCAGACAGTCTACGAAATACCCCAAGAAGCCCGCCCTGTGCGGGCTTTCTTGTTTCTGCCTGTCCGTCCTTGTTACCCCTATCACGATGTGCGCTGTATCCTTTCGTGTACCTCGGATACAGATTGAAACTGATGGGTACAAGGAAGTGAAAAGGACTGAAATCAAACGGCGCCGCTCTCGGAGACACAGTCAATAGCGAGTTTGGAAGCTGACTCCAAGGAGTACCGCGAGCACGACGGGAACAACGTGTACCTCCGTGTCCGGCCAGACGGGAAGAAGTCGTGGCAGCTTCGCTACAAGAAAGCCGACGGGAAGTGGTCATGGATAGGGCTGGGCAGTTATCCAACGGTCTCTGGATCTGCTGCGCGACGCGATCAAAAATCAATTAAATCAGACAGTTAAATAAATTTGTCACATACGTAACACCAGTAACACCTACATCTAGGTAGACGTGGTAAGCATCATCCAACCCTAAGACCCGTGAGCATGGTCGCCGTCAGCGGCGGATCGTGCATGATCGTTAAACCTGAACAGACATCACCTTGAGTCCAAATAGCCCAGTGAGGTCGAGGGGATCAAGACGAGTCGGGGTCCCTACGGATTTACCACTAGCACGGGATCGGAAACCCGCCGGACCTCGTTAGCGGGAGAACTCCCAGCTTAGTGAACAGGTGAACCGGGTGAACTGCTAGTTCACCTGTGCATCTGCACCACGGAACGGCCGATCTGAGGTCATCATTACCTGTACGGTAAAGATGTACCTTTCTCTTCAAGATCCTTTCAATTTCAACGTTGAAATTTCAGTAAGCTGGTACACCTTCCACTAACAAGATTCTGCGGGTTTCCGACCCCGTGTGACGTAATAATCGCCAGGTTCCCCGGCGCACTTTCAGCTACCGCCTTGCTTTCAAGATCGCTGAAGCCGCCGCAACCACGTGTCCCAAGACTCGACTCTGATAGGAAGTGAGAACGAGCGCTCGAAGTCATGACGTTTTGCGCTTTCTTCTCGGTCGTCCACCGTCCTCCCTCCAATTAATACGGTTCGAATGTTGATGTCTTTTTGAGGGTCAACCTGAAGGGCATGATGCGGGCCAAGGAACGCGTTGTGGACATGCTCGCCCCGCTCTGCACGGATTCGAAGAGAGTGGACGTGATTTCGGAATGGGGTGACGTCTCTATAGATGTGACCCAAGCGGCTTCTCAACTGACCTGCAGCTTGATTGATTTTGTGATTGAACTCTTTGTAATGGTCAGAATTGAGCAGATTGAAATCCGCACCTTTTATCTCGATGAGGATTACGTCCATCCTCGAGCGTCCAGTGAGGAGCACAAAGTCCACAAAACCATCACCTAAGGGAAACTCGGAGAAGCAAATGTATTCGTCATCCGGCTTAGCGTATGCCTCGCCGAATATTGAGAGGTCTCGTTTCAACAGGCCTTGAATGTCCCTTTCGCCCGCTCCAGTGCTGATCAGTGTTTCTATTTCCGCCTTTGAGACCATGCTATCAGCTATCTCCAGTCGACGTTTTATTACCGCATGACTTTCTTGATAGCGGGAATCTACGAACGGATCTCTAGAAAAACGAAGACGATCGGCTTGCGCAATAATACGTCCATTGTCCCAGCTACGTTCATCCACCTCGATGCTAGGACACGTGAGTAAAGTCAGAATCTCTTCGCGACTGATGGTCTCCCACTTCGCTCCGCCTGATGAACTGATGGTGACGATGTCAAACGTGTCAGAAGCTGGGTCTTCCTTTTCATAGTGCTCAACATAAGTCGCAGGACCGATCACGATGCCCATCTGATGCAAAGACTTGATGATGCGCTCCACGGCATTTGTAACTGACTGTCCATCGTTCTTGTTGTCCATGTCGGTCAGCAAAACCACCATCCCCTGCTCATTCAAAAAAGTCCGAACACGACACAAACCGCATTTGAGCCGAGAATCCCCGTCGGGGTAGTTATGGACGATATCCATGGTTTTCATGATTTAGATACTCCTTGTCGAAATGCTGCACCAGATATGGAAAACCTCATTGAAGGTTTTCGCCTCAGGAATTAAAGTAGAGCTCCTAGGGTCAGGAGGGTGATTAATTGGGTAATGATCTCGTTCGTGTATCCCTATGTGTATCCCAAGAAATTGAACCTACCAAATAAACCAATAAATACAGGGCCTTTGAAGCCCTGTTCAAATCCCCCCGCCCCATCAAATCCAAAAAAGAAGACGTCCTTGGACGTCTTTTTTTGTGCCTGAAATGCAATTAACTCAAAAGCCTATGCACTGCTAGTGCACTGCAAAGGTGTAGTGATTTACGGCAGCGCAACAACTCGATGCGCTTGCTGAGCTTAGGATTGAAACCGCCAGCGCCAGCATAAGCGGCAGGCTCATCCGATTCTTCAGAAATGATGGGCCGGGGCGGTATTGATCGGCTAAATAGGATCACCTGTCGAGTTGCGCTTGGGCTTCCTGCTCTTGGTCAATGCAACCTGACAATATTTGGTAGCTCCCGCCTACTGCTTTCGCTACTCGATCACAGTAAGCCAGTATTTTTGGTGAAGCGTTCTTGGCAGGGATCTCAGCCCGGGCATCCGCTTCTTGCTCTCGACAGCCAAGCTCGATCTGAGCACTACCCCCCACTGCATCCGAAACTTTTCCACAGTATTTTTTCATATCGTAATCAGCGGCTTGAGAGAAAGCAGGCAGGCAGATAAGGCACAGGATCAGGGAAAGTTTGCGGTGCACAGTCGGAATCCTTTCGTTGGTGAGACCAGACAGTGCCATCATTCGGCTGGGCATTTCAATGACCAGCTTAGGACCTCACAAAATGAATGTATTACGCAGACATCCACTTGGCGCTGATAGAGTCGGCTGCCTTTGCCCTGACAGGTCCCCCCCCCCGGACAGCCCGATGACCGCTCCAACCAGCAAGGGGTTGCCAGCCTGATCCGGTGCCCCGGCCTCCAAGACTAGCCGCAAAGAGCCGCCCTTGGCTCGAATCCAAAAAGACACCTACTGATGTCTGTTTTGCTTGATGCCAATGGCTATGAGCATTCAGGTGCTCTGGCATCTGTTGGTAAGGGTTGGCGAGGTTTGATAGCGGCGTTAAGCTTTGCCCCTGACATCAATCAAGTCGGCACGACCAGTTGCAGGGAGCAGGAATGGCATTTGATACTTTTTTGTGGATAGAAGGTCTTGATGGCGACTCCTCGGACGCCGAGCATAAAAACTGGATAGAGATATCCGCGTATAACCTTGCCGCTACTCAAGCGGTCTCGAGGACCGCGAGCTCGGCTGGCGGTGCCACAGTAGGCCGCGTTTATTTAAGTCACTTCAGCGTTGTAAAACGAGTGGATATTGCAACACCTAAAATACTCGAAGCCTGCTGCGCGGGGCAGCACTTCAAAAAGATAGTAATGAGCGTGCATAGAGCAGGTGGAGAAAAACAAAAATTTCTGGAGATTGTATTCGAGGAAGTTATCATAAGTGGCATCCACAGCGGAAATATTTTCGACGCTGCGGCCTCGTCATTCCCTGAAGACGTCGTATGGTTTGATTATGCCAAAGTCAACATAGTGTACTCCCAGCAAAGCCGCATAACCGGGCTAATCACAGGGCAAATCTCTGCCGGCTGGGACCAAACCCGAAACAACACTTACGCATAAGGACGGTATAGTGCCTAATATATATTGCTATGACGGCGATTGTGGGCTTACGGCGGATCAGTTGCTCTGGGTGATTGCCGCTGAGACGACAATGGAAGAATTTGGTCTAGACGATGTAGCATCTGCGTTGGCAATCGTTAGCGGGGCTAATGTAATTCCAACTCGGGGGAAGCCTGGGGGCGCGATTCCGAACACTTCCGTAGCGTCTGTCCTTTCCCGACGCGTGCTTAGAAAAACAAAGTTCCCTGGCGGGTATCGGGCACCAACAGTTGTTGGAATGTGGCCGCCCAGATTAAGACGAACCCCTTATCTCGCTGCATTCGTAGGGCGTGCCATACCTGTATTCGGATGGGCTTACACTGCCGCCGAGCTAGGCCTAATAGGCTACAAGACTGTCGTTACCTACAACGCTATTGTGCGCCCTGAAGATCAGGTATTTTGAATGAACAATAATGAAGTTGATTACGAACTGCTCGGCAAAATAATAGAGTGCATTCACGAAACCTTTGAATTCAGCGCAGCCGCATTTAGAGATTTAAGTCTATCCACGGATATCAACCGTGATCTAGGCATCGAAGGCGACGACGCCAACGAGCTGATGCCAGAGTTTTTCCAACGGTTCTCGGTGAACATCGATAACTATGACCCTTACAGATACTTCGTGCCAGAAGGTTTTGACCTGCTCTCTTTCAGACGTGGTAAGGAGAGACAGGGGAAGATACCAATTAAGCTAGGGATGTTGTATCTGGCCGCCAAAACACAGACTTGGAATCCGACTCTGCTGGAGCACGTCAGCTACAGCGATATCCCTTTATACAACAGCAAGACCGACATACCGCTGCCAGGGTATGAGATATAGCGGAAAGGGTCGCTGTCGTGAATGGTATGTACCTCAGACCAAAATTATTTGGCCGCGTAGTCAGATTCTCATCCGCAATCGGATTTGGAGCCCCTAACCCCCCAAAACCAGGCTCCTTCATGAAGCTTCAGATCTCGCGTATCTACAGCGGCTTCGCTTACGGGTATTGCACCTTGGATGCGCCGGAAATGTATGGCGTCCATGACTCGGCTCCGATCGCCGCGGCTGACATGTTGCTTTCAGGGACTGCACGTACCGACCTGCCCTATACGACCTATCAGCAGAATGAGCTCGGGGTCATCCCGGTCAAACGCAAACAGCGTTGATCAGCACACCGTTAGCACTCGCTGGCCTGCCGCGAAGCCTTGGCGATCCCGGAAGCGCGACACCGCGATGGCTCGCCGAATGTCAGCCATAAAAAAGCCCCGCTTAAGTCAGCAGGGCTTCTGGATTCAGCGCGAGTCGATCAAACCCCGCCCTTCCCCGGCAGCGGCTCGTCATTACCGCGGCGAGTGGTTGGCTCTTCAGTCACCGGATCGTTCTCGGTCCGCGCGGGTTCGGTCGGGTCTACCTGCGGATCGGAAACATCGGGCGACTCTTCATTGAAGCCAAGCTCTTTGTCCGGATCCGTGTGCGTGGAGGTCCCTGTAAGCGAAGTGTCGTTAGCCATGATTCAATCTCCTCGTTTACGTGCGAGTTATCCGCACCATGACCATCAGAATCCCCTGAGCCCGCCAAGTGCCCCGGATTAGACGGGCGGTTTCGTTCGCGGCGCCTCAGGTTGAAAGCGGATCTCATCACGCCCCACTTCTGTCGCCGCTGCTCAACGCAAGCGCTGCACCACGACTGCGACAAATGAACGCCCCTCTCAACCCGGGCCTGCGTTGTGACAACGTTTACAACGGCGTAGAATCCGCAACATCTCGTCGCATCTCCCCATACTCATAATATTCAGCTGACCGCATGCACCGCCCAGGCAAACGCCTCGAGCGGTCTTCCTGCTTGTCGGCGTTTTTGTTGGGGACGCGGCCAACCGAATTCTTCAGGAGGGCATTCGTTTTAATGAATACCACTAACGCACACACCGGAAGTTGGCTAAGCGTAATCGCGCTGGCCCTGGCGGCCTTCATCTTCAACACCACCGAATTCGTGCCGGTGGGTTTGTTGAGTGCCATCGGCCACAGCTTCGACATGACCACTGCCCAAGTCGGCCTGATGCTGACGGTATATGCGTGGATCGTGTCCCTGACCTCGCTGCCGATGATGCTGCTGACCCGCAACATTGAGCGGCGCAAGTTGCTGTTGTTTGTGTTTCTGACGTTCATCGCCGCCCATGTGATGTCGAGCCTGTCGTCGAGCTTCGGCATGCTGCTGGTCAGTCGCGTCGGTATCGCAGTGGCCCACGCCGTGTTCTGGTCGGTCACCGCATCGCTGGCTGTGCGAGTGGCGCCGGAAGGCAAGCAGGTTCAGGCCCTCGGCCTCCTTGCAACTGGCACCGCCCTGGCGATGGTGCTCGGCATTCCGCTGGGGCGCATGCTGGGCGAAGCGCTGGGGTGGCGCGCAACGTTCCTGGCGATTGCCATTGCCTCGGGTCTTACCGTTCTGGTGCTGATGAAATCGCTTCCGCTACTGCCGAGCCAGAACTCGGGTTCGCTGCGCAGCCTGCCAATGCTGTTCAAACGCCCGGCGCTGATGTCGCTTTATCTGTTGACCGCTCTGGTGGTCACGGCGCAGTTCACGGCCTACAGCTACATCGAACCTTTCGCACAGATCGTGGCGAAGATGAATGGCGACATGACCACCGTGATCCTGTTGCTATTCGGCGGTGCCGGGATCGTGGGGTCGGTGATCTTCAGCCGTTACAACAACCGTTACCCGCGCGGCCTGCTGATCACCGCGATCGGCGCGCTGGCGGCGTGTCTGATTCTGCTGCTGCCGCTGTCCGGCAATGCCTCGTCGATGGGTACGTTGAGTGTGGTCTGGGGCATGGCGATCATGTGCTTTGGTCTGGTGATGCAGTCCAAGGTGCTGGCGATGGCGCCGGATGCCACGGACGTGGCAATGGCACTGCATTCGGGCATCTACAACATTGGCATCGGCGGCGGCGCACTGCTGGGCAGCGTGGTTATCAGCCAGCTCGGCGTGGCCAACATCGGCCTGGTGGGCGGGATGGTCGCGATCAGTGGCTTGCTGCTGGCGTGCCTGGCGACGCATCGGTATGGCGAAACCATTCGGGCGTAGTGACAAACCGCAGGATTAAAGCAGCAGACACACTTGAGTGCGTTTGCTGCGCCCACCGCGCTCCCCTCCATCATTCCCATCGATAACCAACATTCCCGCGAATGCCTTCCGCTCAAAACTCATGGGCGTACCATCGCCCTCACACCCAAACACGAACCGAGGGCAGGAAAAATGATCGTTCATCTCCTTACTTGCTTGACGCTCGCAGCTCTCACCAGCTACGTCGTCGCCCTCAAACTCTTCGATTTGGGATCGGTCGTCATGACCGCAGACGAAGAGGACAGTCGTGTTGTGGCACCGGCCAACTAAGGCCAAGTAGCTGACACTTATCAGCACCTTTCACGCTTTCAACTTTCTGTTAGATGCGGAGCAATCGACATGACCCGAGACGTCACTTTGCACGTTAGTTTTCCCAAGTTCGGGAAGAACTATTACTCACAACATGTCATCGCCCTCAAGAACAGCCACGGTCTCGTTGAGGACAATCGCTTCGGCGGCTTCATGATGCCTTCGGCCGAGAACCACTTCAGCAATGAGGTGGTGGGCTTCAACGATCAGTTCCGGTTTTTGACTGACGTACTGGCCATGCACTTGCTGGAAGTTGAACAGGCCCGACCTGCACGCCAAGCTCGACAGTCAGCTCAGTCGCGCAGCTTGTAAATAGAGTTTTTGCACATTGCCACCCCTGCAGCCAGGTAACCCCGACCTTGGCGACACGGGTGGCTTTTCTTTTTGGGCATCTGCCTGATCCCTGCCGCGGACGCCAATCGGAGCTTATGTCGGCAATCGATAGTCGCGTTTGCTTTGGCACCCACTGGCGGAAATCCGGAATCTGAGGTCTGATGCGGAAAGCTCGTACAGATAACGAGCCACACACTTACCTCTGCGGAAGCCAACATGAAACACGCCCTGCTCGCCGGCTTGCTCCTGACTGCCTGTGCCCTGCCCTTCGCGGCAACTGCCAACGACGACAACAATCAGTGCCAGATGAACCTGAGCAAGGTCCGTGACGCGAAAGTCGCCAACCCCAATCTCAGCGACGCCGTCAAAAGCGATATCGACACCACCGTGCACCGCGCCGAAGCGGCCTTGGCGCGGCACAACGACGATGGCGGGCGTGAGTGTGTAGCGCTGACGCAGCAAGCGCTGCAAAAGGCGCAGAGCAACTGAGTCGGAGGTGCGCCAGCCGCCCCACCTCTGTCAGCGCTGAAGCTATTTCAACACCAGCATTCGATAAACCCCCGCTTCGCTTTCGATACCGTGGGTGTCATGGGTGAAGCCGGGGAACGACCGATCGAAGCTTTCCAGCGCCCGAAGATAGGCCAGCAACGGCCCGTCCGCAGGCCCTGCGTTTTCCCCAGGCATCAGCAGCGGGATGCCTGGCGGATAAGGCACGATGCCCGTCGCGGCAATACGCCCGGCGGCCTCCTCCAAAGTGACCTGCTCCACCTCGTTCTTGACCAATTTCTCGTACGCTTCCACCGGGCTGAATTCCGCCTTGGGTAACGTGCCGAACGCCTTCGACATGGCCGCCGTGGTCTTGGTCTCTTTCATCGCGGCAAAGATGTCTTCCGCCAGATCTTTCAGCCCCATGCCGGCATAGCGCTGCTGATTCGCGGCCAGCAATTCGGGCAGGCAAAGCTCCAGTTCCAGGTTATTGTCGTAGTCGCGTTTGAAGTCGAGCAACGCGTTGACCAGCGTGCCCCATTTGCCCTTGGTGATGCCGATGGAGAACAGGAAAAGGATGGTGAAGTCCGTGGTCTTCTCGACGACGATGCCCTGATGACCCAGATAAGCGCTGAGCACACAGGCCGGAATGCCGAAGTCCATCAGGTTGCCGTCGTCGCCCATGCCCGGGCTGAGGATGGACACCTTGATCGGGTCGAGCATGCAGTAGCCGTCCTCGATGTCGCCGAAGCCGTGCCACACCTCGTTGGGGTGCAAGACCCAGCAATTCGGATCGGTCTTGAGCCGCACCGGATCGACTTCGTGAAACGGAATCGCCGTAGCCCCGACCTGCACTGTAGGCGGCTGCCAGCAGGAAAAAAACCAGTCGTCCTGGCTCAGCATGTCGGTCTGCATGCGCGAAATGACCTGACGGAACGCCACCGCTTCTTCGATGGATTCGTTGGTCAGAATCTGTCCACTTGGCGCTTCCATCATCGCCGAGCTGACATCGCAGGACGCCATGATCGCGTAATTGGGCGAGGTCGACGCGTGCATCATGTAGGACTCGTTGAACCGCCCGTGGGGAATCGGGTTGCGGCCGTTACGGACATGAATCATTGAGGCTTGGGACAGCGCCGCGAGCAGCTTGTGGGTCGACTGCGTGGCGAACACGGTGGGCTTGGAGGAATCGTGATCCTCCGGGCGGCCGTGCATGGCGAAGCGGTCCTTGTACAGCGGGTTGAACCGCGCATAGCCGTACCAGGCTTCGTCGAAATGCAGCCGGTCAACGCTTTGCCCCAGCAGCTCTTCGACGCGGGTGACGTTGTAGGTCAGGCCGTCGTACGTGGAGTTGGTGACGATGGCATGCACCGGCGTCGGGTCGATGTGGCTTTTGACCAGCGGGTTGCTGGCGATGGCGGCCTTGACGCTCTCGGCGCTCAACGTCTGCGGCAGGATCGGGCCGATGATGCCGAAGCGGTTTCGCGTCGGCACCAGGTAGGTCGGGATCGCACCGGACAGCGTCATCGCGTGCTCGGCGGACTTGTGACAGTTGCGGTCGCACAGGGCGATCTGGTCACGGGTCACGCTGGCCATCAGGATCACGCGATTGGACATTGAGGAGCCGTTGGTCACGTAGTACGTGCGGTGGGCGCCGAACACCTTTGCCGCATAACGCTCGCCTTGGCCGATCGGGCCGCTGTGGTCGAGCAACGAGCCCAGTTCGCCGACGGAAATCGACAGGTCCGAGCGCAGCAGGTTCTCGCCGAAAAACTCGTAAAACGCGCGGCCTGCGGTGCTCTTCAGAAACGCCGTGCCGCCAGCGTGGCCCGGGGTGTGCCAGGAATATTCGTAGCTGCGGGCGAACTTCAGCAGCGCGCCGAACATCGGCGGCAGTACTGCCTGACGATAGCGCTCGATGGCCGCCATGATGCGTCCGCTGAGGAAGCGGCTGGTGTCTTCGGGCAGCCAGATGAAGTCATCGGCGTGCTGCATGACGATCAACGGCACACTCGACGCCGTGCTGCGATCGCTGATCAGAAACACCGGCACACGGGTGTTGCGCTCACGCAAGGTGGTGAGCAGATCGATGCATTCCTTGTGGTCGTCGCTGCTGTCCATTTCCCAACTGAGCAACACACACTGGATCGCCGGATCGGAGCTGAGGATCGACTTCGCATCGCTAAGGCTTTCGGAGGTCAGCACGCTGATGGCGCGGTCTTCCACGTCGCTGATCAACTGGATCAGGGCCCGGCCGAACACGCTGCGTTTGTCGGGCTGGCTGCTGACCAGCAGCGCCAGCATGCCGAGCAAGTGTCTGTTGTCGCTCATGGTCGAGTCTCCAGGTTGGCCAGATTCAGGTTATTGACGGGGATCGGCTCGCCGACGATGTGCTGCGCCGCGACGGTCTGGGTGGGTACGCTGTTGTTCAGCGCTTCGAGCCGGATCAGGCGGGTGTTGACGTAACCGAACAGGGTGTAGCCGACGATGGTCGCCACCCCGCCGAGCATCAACGCTTCGGCACCGGAGCTGTACAGCGCCAGATAGCTGTAGGCGGTCGCGATGCCGGCCACGATGTTGGTGATGAGGGCTTTTTGCGGCGGCACGTTGGAGACCTTTTGCAGGGTCATCAGCGTCGCCATCGACAGGATGTACGGCACCAGGTTGGTGACCACCGCGAGATTGACCAAGGTGTCGAACTGCTTGGCCAGGTCGGGGCTGATGGTCAACAGCGCCAGGGCTGTCTGGATCGCCAGCAGGATCAACATGCTGATGATCGGCACGCCATGCTTGTTGGCTTTGGCAAAGATCGGCAGGAAGTATCCGGTGTCCGCCGAGCTTTTGAACACCTGCGCCACCGTGAACTGCCAGCCCAATAGCGAGCCGATGCACGCGAGGACCATGAGCCCCATGATGATGTCGCCGACCATGGGGTTAAACATCTTGGCGAACACCAGCCCGAACGGCGCTGTTGAAGAAACCAGTTCCGCGTTGTCGACGATGCCGGCGATGACGTTGGTCGACACGATGTAGATCACCGCTGCGCCGAGGGTCCCACCGAGCACTGCGATGGGCACGTTCTTCTCGGGGTTTTCCACTGCATCGCCGTTGGCACAAGCTGACTCAAGACCGAGGAACGCCCACAAGGTAATCGCCACCGAAGCGCCCGCGGCCTCGTACCAGGTCTTGTCGTGGGGGTTCCATCCTGCCGCATAGGTGCTGCTGTCAAACCAGAACCAGCCAATGGTCGAAACCAGCACGACGGGCGCAATAACGCCCCATACGGTTACTGCGCCAATCTTGCCGGTAATACTCGCGCCGCCGAAGTTGGCGAACGTGGTGATCCATAACAGCGCGATGGTGGCGAGACCGACTTCAAGCGAACCCAACTTGATATCGAACAGCGTCTGAATATATCCAACTGCAGTGATACTGATCGCCACGTTGGCAATCAACAACGACAAACCGTAGGTGTAGTTGGTGATGTAGTTACCCGACTTGCCGAACGTATATTCCGCGTACCCGCCCATGCCGCCGGTTTTGCGACTGAGCATGCCGCACCGCGCGAAAGCATAGGCCAGAGCCAGCGAGCCGGTGGCCGTGATTAGCCACGAAAGAATGGAAATGCCCCCGACCTCGGCGAGTTTGGTGGGCAACAACACAATGCCGGATCCCAGCATGTTGACCGCAGTCAACATCGTGAGCTGACCCACGCTCATTTTCTTAGCGACTGACATTCCGTTGCCCTATTTGGAAGAAGTGAGAGGGTTTAGCTATAGCAAAGGATTCTTATTAATCAAGAAACAGCCGGCCACTAGTTGCTGGCGACAAGCCATCTTTGCTTAGGCTATTTATGTTTTGGGAAGGTCGAATAACGTTGGAAAGAACTGTTAGTTCAGAGGGATGGCGGCGTCTGACCGGAGGCAAAAGAGGATAGCGTCAGAAATAACAGGGGCATTGATCTATATCAATTGGGTGAAGAATAGCATCTAGGCCATGAAGATCATTTTTCATGATCAGGGATTGAATGGCCTCACTTTGCAGACGCTAATTTGGAGGCCAATCGAACCATGGGAGCCAGCTTGCTCAATCCCACCTAAGCGGCGTTGGCTGCGCGACTGCGCAGCTGCCGGGTAAACGGAGAATCTGGCACGGCTTTAAACAAACAACGTGATCAGCGCAAAGCCGACGTACCAGACGATGGCCGAGCGGATGAGCAATTCCCACAATACATCCAGGCTGTTGACGCCCTCGACGCCCACCACTGGCGCGGGGACCTCACCGGCGACGCAGCCGACTTTGCTGATCAGGTGAGAAGCGCTGATGTTCCAGTTGAGCAGTTCACTGAGCATCACCCGGCTGACCGCGACGAAGTTTCCGACCAGCGCAAAGCTGGCCGCCAGCAAGCGCACCGGCACCCAGTCAAATGCGTGCCTTGCCTGAGTCGCACGTTCGACCAGCGCCGGGGTTTTGCCGTGTTCCGAAGCAAGGGCCAGCAGGCGGTACGCCAACGCGGCAACCGGGCCGAGCACGAAATACCAGAAAATCACTGCGAAGAAGCCTTGGTAGATCTGCCACAGCAAATACGTCTGAGCGCCACCCAATAGCTGCTCTTCATTCTCGGCCTGGACACCCAGATCACGTTCGGCAACCAGCACCGCTGCTTCCTGATCGCCCCGACGACAGGCGTCCCGAAATGAGCCGAGTGTGGCTTTGACGTCGCCACGGCCCAGGCTGTAAATCAGCACCAGCAAATGGATCGGCAACGCGAGCCAGCCATAGGCCACCGAGCCGACAATCACCAATACCAGGGCGAGGACCACCAAAGGCAGCACAACCGTCACCATCAAAATCCACCACGGCCGTTTGGCCGAGCGTGGGTTGGATTCCAGCCGGCTCAATTGAGTGAGCCATGGCCCGTCGCGCTGAATACGCTGGCGCAGGGCCGAGAACTTCTCGACCCAGACCGCCAGCAGCAAAACCAGAAAACTCATTAGCTGTTCCTCACTTCAAACGTCCAGGGCGGCACGAAACCGCGCCCAGTCAAAACACGGACCCGGATCGGTCTTGCGCCCCGGCGCGATATCGCTGTGACCGCATATGCGTTGCGTCGTAATCGCCGGCCAAGCCGTCTGCAACTGGCGGGTCAGTTCGATCAACGACTCATATTGCACGTCGGTGAAGGGTTGATCATCAGTGCCTTCAAGCTCGATGCCAATGGAAAAGTCATTGCACGTCTCGCGCCCCTCGAACACCGACACACCCGCATGCCAAGCACGGTCGAGGCACGACACGAATTGCGTCACCTCGCCGTCGCGCCCAATCAGGAAATGCGCAGAGACCCGCAGCTCGGCGATGCCTTCAAAGTAGGGGTGTTCTGTGACGTCCAGCCGGTTCTGGAAGAATGCCTGGACCTTGCCGGTCTTGAACTGCGCGGGCGGCAGACTGATGTTGTGGATGACCAGCAACGAGATTTCGTTTTCCGGCCGGGCATTGAAATTGGGTGAAGGGCAATGCTGCGCGCCGTGGCACCAGCCGGTGGCAGGGTCCAGATGCATGGGAAGTCCTTAGGGCGTGAAACGACAGCGCGCAGTATGCCCGCGACTGGAAAGGATGTGGATGGCGAATCAGCCTGGAGGTCACGCAGATTCGCAGGCAGAAGTCGTAGGACCTATCTGGCGCTTAGCCCTTGAGCTTGCGCAGATTACCTAGCACCGACTCCAGCGCGCGGTCGAACAGCAGGGCGTCGTCGAGAACACGAATCGTGCCGCGACGGAATTCCACCGCAAGGCCCATACGGGTTTTCTCAAGGACCTTCATGCCGGTGCGATTGACGAACACGAAGCGCCCGCTCGGCTGCACGATCGCCGCCAGCTTGCAACGCAGCTTGTGGGATTCGTCTTCCTGGATCTCGACCCAACTGCCCAGACGAAGCTTTTCGACCTGCAACAAACCTTCGTCGTCAGCAGGCAGCTGCGTCGACGGTTCGTTCTGAATTTGCTCGCCCGGCCCAACCAGCACGATCTCCTCCACCACCGCCATCATCGTCGGGCCGTTAGCTGACTGGGGCTGATCACCTTCCGCATCACCTTTTGGCGTCCGCGCTACATGGCTGAACGCCTGCACGTGCAACACTTCGAGCTGACTGAAGAATTCGCTGGTGGCAAACGGATCAAAAGCGGCGCTGCTCAAGCCGTCGCGCAGGGACTTCAGCAGCCCCGGCACCAGCTCGAGCAAACGCTGTCGCGCTTCCGGCTCATCATGGGGCTCGACGCTCCAGATCAGATCGTCCATGGCCTGGAGGCCTGAAGCCCACTCGCTCGACTGATCACCGTGCTTCAGGCACGTCAGCAACAGGACCTTGCTCCAGGCCTCCTGCAACAGGCGAACAACTACCTGCGGCAGGGTCTTGCCGAGCAGGCGATCGTTCAACGCCTGCTGCACGCGCTGCCGGGCCAACTCGGCCAATGCGCGACCTTGTTCGGCGTCGCGGGTGCGCTGTTCAAGGAGTTCGCTGCGACGACGTTCGTCACTGGTAAAGGCCAGGAAATCCACCAGCAGTTCAGTGAAGATCGCCGGGTCATCGACAAAGTCGTGGAGCAGGCGCTGGACGATCTGATCGATGCGGGCGTAGAGCGAGTCGCGCTGGGTGTCATCGCGACCACCCCAGCCAAGCGCTGCAGAGGCGATTTCGTTCAGCAGCCGGCGCGCAGGGTGGCTGCCACGGCTGAAGAAACTCTTGTCGATGACCGCAACCTTGAGCATCGGAATCTGCAAACGACCGATCAACGCACGCAGCGAACTCGGCAGGTTGCGGTCGTCGAGGATGAACTCAAACAGCATCGAGATGAGGTTGATAACGTCCTCATCCATTGTGCCGACGACGCGAAACTTACCGCTTCTCGCGCTGACCCGGCTGATCAACTGCTCAAGCTGAGCGCGCAGATCGAAATCGTCGCTCTCCTCAACTTTCGGGACGTACTGTTGCAAGTGGGACAGTAGACGCAGCAAGTCCTGGCTGGAAATTGGGCGCGCATCGGTCACCGAATCAGGGCGCGGCGTCAGATGACCACGCACGTGCACCAGTAACTCCTGCAGCGCGGAAAACACGTCCTGCACGCTTTTATCGAGGCTTTCGGTCGCCTGCAGGATGGCGGCGTTGTCGGCACGCACGGCTTCGCTCGAAAGCGGCACGCTGGCAATACGATCAGTCGAGCGGCGGGACGGCAATGCCTTCAATTCCGGCAATACACCTGCGGAAATTAACAACTGGTTGGCTTCCTCATAAAGCTGATCGGCGTTGCTCAAGGCGTACTTCTCAAACAGCTTGAGAATGATCAGCTTCACCTTGATTTCAACGCCCAGACTGCGCCCGGCTTGCAGGAAATAGTCGCACAGCAGCGTCGGGCCCAACGGATTGGTCTCGTCGGTCAACGGCTGGGGGATGAGTACGTTCAAACGTGTGGTCAGCTGACCGAGGGCGATACCGTCGCGACTCATGACCTTGACCACCATCGCGTCAACCGCAACGGTGCGTTCGAGATCATCGTTATGGACCAGTGCAAGCTTGTCGTAGGAAACGGGCTCGGGCATCGGGGGCTCGGCCACTTCGTACTGGCCCAGGCGCAGGAATGCTTCAAAGAACTTGTCGAGGAAATTGCGCTCGATGCTTTTGCGCTTCAAACGCAAGTCGCGCATGGCTTCAAAAAAGATGTTCTGCTCAGCGTTGTTGTGAGCACGGTCGGCCATTTCGAAAAGCGTGTCGTCGGCATTGTCGAACAGCGTCTGCAGGCTTTCCTTCAGTTGCTGGGCGGCCCGGTCACGAACTTGAAGCAGAACGACGGGCAGCCGAGCGACAGGCGAAGAACCGGGATGATCCGCACCTGCCTTCAAGGGCACCACTTTGTTACCGTCGTTCTGCATCAAGGACTCCTTCACACCGTCGACACAACTGCTTTAACAACAGCTACACCCCGCAGCGAAGGAAGACTCGACTCCATTCGGACGGATCTCAAAATTTTATCCCTTGGGATGTTGCAGGCTAACGTCAACGCTATGACGTCAAATACAAGGCGAAAGTATCAGGTAAATCTGGGCCGCTCGCCAGCGGACTCTTCGCCTTAATTGGAATAATAGAAGGCGGCGAAGGGACATGTGCAGCGATAGACCATCAAAATCACAATCTGTCGCATAAGCGAGGAAAAAACCGACAAAGTGCAGGTTATGCATTCGAGTGGACACCTGGCGTACGTAGGTTGGTACACGCGTCTGCCATATACTCGGCGCACTTAGTCCGTGGAGCCTGATATGCCAAACCTACGTCTTGACGCCCTCACTGCCGAAATCGAAGCCAACGTGCGCCGTGCGTTGCTGGAGGATGTGGGCAGTGGCGACATCACCGCGCAGCTGATTCCGGCGGAGCGACTGGCCAAAGCCACCGTCATTTCCCGGGACGCTGCCGTGATTGCCGGCACGGCGTGGGTCGATGCTGTTTTCCGTCAGCTTGATCCGCGCGTCGCCGTGCATTGGCAGATTGTTGACGGCGATCGCGTGCAGCCTAATCAAGCGCTGTTCCACCTGGAAGGTCCCGCCCGCTCCTTGCTGACTGGCGAACGCAGCGCTCTCAACTTTCTGCAGCTGCTGTCAGGCGTTGCCACCCGCGCGCAGCACTACGCTGACATGGTCGCCGACACTCAGGTCAAACTGCTCGACACCCGTAAAACCCTCCCGGGCCTGAGAATGGCGCAGAAATATGCCGTCACCTGCGGCGGCTGTCATAACCACCGCATCGGCTTGTTCGACGCCTTCCTGATCAAGGAAAACCACATCGCCGCGTGTGGCGGCATTGCGGAAGCCATCACGGCCGCGCACAAAATCGCGCCGGGCAAGCCCGTGGAAATCGAAGTGGAAAGCCTCGACGAACTCAAGCAAGCCCTCGACGGTGGCGCTGACATCATCATGCTTGATGAACTGAGCCTGGACGACATGCGCGAAGCCGTGCGCCTCACGGCGGGTCGCGCCAAGCTGGAGGCCAGCGGGGGTGTGACTGACGCGACGTTGCGCACCATTGCTGAGACTGGGGTTGATTACATTTCTATTGGGACGCTGACTAAGGATGTGAAGGCTGTGGATTTGTCGATGAGGTTGAGCATCTGAGATCGCCCCGGCGTCTTTAAGGTTGAACTGCGACGGGTGCTTAGGCTCTGTTTTTATGGGCGCGAGATCCCTGAGATTGAATTGTTAATCAGACCGATGAGGAAATGACGATGGCTGACGAGAAGCAACCTGTCGAACCTGAAGAAGACGTTCCGGCTCACTCGACTGAAGAAGAAAAGGAGCGGTTGAAGGATTTCAATAAGGACGGGATTCCGCCGGGGATTTGTTGATTGGGGATAGGTGATGCGGGCCGCGTAGATTAGAAGGCGATGCGGCCTCCGCCCTCGTTGCACCTTTGCCACGACAACGGTGCATCCTGCGATGACGGAATGACGCTAGTTACCAAAACGTTGCAAACGTGATTCCGATCAAGATGCACGTGAAGAATGCCTCCCCCCTGATGAAGTTGGCGTAGATCAACAGCTGCATTCCGATCGCTGCCGCGACTGATATTCCTCGTATCACAGAACGATTGCTGGAGCCGTTATCGCCCCAATTTACTGGCGCATCCATCGGCGAGCCAGTGTTCATCCAGTCGTATTCAGACCCTTGAAAAAGCGCGTATAGCAGAAGGCAGGCGGCGTACATGCCGTATACGACGATGCGCGTCAAAATCCTTTTGTATCTCATCGCCTGTTCGTCTCCTTCATCGATTCTTGGCTCTGCAGGCTTGCCAAGATACGGACCCAGTGATCGCACCTCTTGGCGATGCTGTTGGCGCGCTAAGAAAAAACGAACTGTTTCGTAGCTACCATCAATGCGACGACTAGAATGGCGAGCCCTACGGCAACAGTCCAATCAGCTTCCGGCGTACAGGCAAGCCATGAGCCCTTCGATGGATACTTGCCTAGCGTGACCAGCCGCACCAAAGGCCAACCGATCGGAAAGCAGGCAATACGAAAAATCTCTTCGATCAGGGTATCAAACATGCTCGCGCATCCTTTTGCTGGGCAGGGAATAATGACCTAGCCATCGCATTGGGCCATGAGAAGGAATAGCGTTTTCATTTAAGCGCTGCTACTGCCCCATAATCATTCGGTAGCGCCGCTGATACTCTTCATACGAGACGTTTTCCTGCATCAGCTTCTGTACTTGCTCGCGCTGGAAATCCTCCTTGCTCATCGGTTGCGCCGCAGCGGCAGGGTTTGGTGCATAGGACGGGGCACGAACCGGAGCAGGAGCCACCGGCGTGCCAGACCCCAAATAATTCAAAGGCTGCGACACCTGCCCCAGATTGCCCAGGCACTGATACTTTTTCGAAACCTGCCAGGCCGAACATTCGCCAAATCCTCGCCGCGCCTGACAAGTTTGCGTCTTCCCACCGAACGGCTCGGCGTCGGCATAGCCCCACAACGCGCATTTGGACTTGGCGATGGTGTACGCCTGATTGTTGTCGACCACCGGCGTTTCCAGACTATTGAAGTCGTAGGCCACATCGATAACGCCGTCCGCGCGGCTTCCGCCTGTTGCATAGAAATTCTTGTGAGTGGAGCAGGCAGCAAGCGAAACAAACAAGCCAGCGATCAAGACTGCGCGCATCTGGACATCCTTGTGTTGAGAAGGGGCAAAAATGTCCGCGGAATATATCAAAGCGTATCGCTGTGGCGGCAGCTTTCAGCCGACAGATAGCTCCGCTTCTGATGTGAGCACAGGTTGCGCACCACTTCACATCACGAGTAACGCACTGCCGGTTATCAGTAACGCGGCACAACGCAACGGCTTGTGTTGCCGTCTTCCGCATTTAATGCGTCTCAAGACTAACTCTCGGAATGCTTTCGGATTTAGCGGGATCGTCTCGAGGTAGACAAAATTCCGTATCCGCATCACGCCATTTAGTCAGGCGAATTCGTCCTCGCACCGGACGCTAAGCGTACCGACGCCAGCCAATCGGCAAAATACTCACTGTGAGGACGGCATTCCGATGGAGGTTCGCTGGTTGGTGGATTGTTGCAGACGTTCTAACGAAAAAGCCCGGTCTTGAGGACCGGGCTTTTCGTGTTTTTGGTGCCGAAAATAGGAATCGAACCTACGACCTTCGCGTTACGAGTGCGCTGCTCTACCGACTGAGCTATTTCGGCGATATACCACGACTACTTCATTCAAGAATCAATGGATTAATGAATCCTATTCTAAGAGTATGCCGTGAACAAAGCACGCGGACAGGAAAGCGATAGCAACCTGATCCCCTTATGCCCTATTAAATTACTTAACATAACCGTTGGTGACACAGGCTCCACTGTAAGCCCAAGTAGTGTTGGCGCTAACAGTCGGAGTGAGAACGCAAGTATCTGTGGTCTGGATGCCTTTATAAGCCTTCGGCGTAGCCGTAATTACGCCGTCTTTACCAACTGCAATGCTATCCAAGGCTTGGCCAGTCGGAGATGCAGAGATTCCAACCAATGCCAGAGAATTGCACGCAGCAGCGGAGTCACCGTTCTGCTGAATACACAAGGCGACTGCGGTCTTCACCGAGCCCATGGCGCTAGTCACCTCTGTGTAGGCAGCGCGCTTGATATAGTTCTGGTACGCAGGCAACGCTACCGCAGCCAAGATACCGATGATCGCCACAACAATCATAAGCTCTATCAGTGTGAAGCCTTTTTGGGATTTCATTGCTACTACTCCAAGCGTCAATTTAGGTGTTGTACGTATGGGTTAAAGCACAGGGCATGCCAGCTTCGAGGATGGCCCTGAGTAGCACGACGATCTGCCTCGTGCGCTCATTTCTTCGGCTGTAACGCCGCACTAACTGACAATTTTCGTCACTCGAGCGTTGCGCATTTGGCAGCCAAGCCCTACTACGCTATAAACGGTCCAATGTCTGGGTTTGGTGGCTGTAATGTCTGATGTCGTGTTAACCGGTTTGGCCAAGCAACTCGTTGTTGCTGAGTTACTCACTGAAAGCGCTGCTCAGAAGGCTTATGAACAGGCGCGGCGGGACAAGGTTTCCCTTGTGCACCACCTCGTCGAAAACAAGCTCCTGAAAAGCATAACCTTGGCGGAAATCGCTTCGGAGCAGTTCGGCATACCGTTCCTAGATCTCAGCACGCTTGAAAAAGAAAGCCAGCCTAGGGGGCTCATTAGCGAGAAGCTGATACGTCAACATTGCGCGCTGCCCATATGGCGCCGGGGCAACAAGCTTTTTGTGGGGATTTCCGATCCGACCAATCATCAAGCAATCACTGATATCCAGTTCAGCACAGGCCTTACAACTGAGGCGATCTTGGTTGAGGACGATAAGCTCATCAGCGCAATCGAGAAGTTCCTCGACAGCCACTCCGGGATGGGAGACCTCAGCGATGTGGATCTTGGTCTGGAGATTGAGACTGTCGATGAGAGCAAGGAAAAAGCTATTGGCGGACAGGACGCTGACGACGCGCCGGTGGTCCGCTTCGTCAATAAAATGCTCATGGACGCTATTCGCTTAGGTTCATCTGATCTGCATTTTGAACCTTACGAAAAAATCTTTCGGGTAAGACTCCGTACTGACGGCATTCTTCATGAAGTCGCAAAACCGCCCATTCACTTGGCTGGGCGGATTGCCGCGCGCCTTAAAGTCATGGCCAGCCTAGACATCTCTGAGCGTCGAAAGCCTCAGGACGGTCGCATCAAACTGAGAATATCTAAAAACCGCGCCATCGATTTCCGGGTCAACACGCTGCCCACACTATGGGGCGAAAAGATTGTTATGCGGATTCTGGACCCTACCACTGCACAAATGGGCATCGACGCGCTTGGGTATGAGCCTGAACAAAAGGCGCTTTACCTTGAGGCTCTCCGCCAACCGCAAGGCATGATCCTTGTCACAGGCCCGACTGGCTCGGGTAAAACAGTGTCGCTTTATACCGGATTGAATATTCTCAACACTGTCGATATCAATATCTCGACGGCCGAGGACCCGGTCGAAATCAATCTCGAAGGCATCAACCAGGTCAACGTCAATCCACGTCAGGGGATGGACTTCTCTCAGGCGCTGCGGGCGTTTCTGCGTCAGGATCCTGACGTAATCATGGTGGGTGAAATCCGAGATTTGGAAACAGCCGAAATCGCAATCAAGGCTTCGCAAACCGGCCACATGGTTTTGTCCACGCTGCACACCAATAGCGCGGCTGAAACTCTCACCCGCCTACACCATATGGGCGTGGCAGCGTTCAACATTGCGACCGCGATCAACCTGATCATTGCTCAACGCCTCGCCCGGAAATTGTGTCCGCATTGCAAAAAGGAAGTCGAAATCCCTCGGGAGACATTGGTTGCTGAAGGTTTCCCCGAGTCGCAAATCGGCTCATTCAAGCTTTACTCTCCAGTGGGCTGCGAGCACTGCAACGGCGGTTACAAGGGCCGAGTAGGTATTTACGAAGTGGTGAAGAGCACGCCTGCGCTAGAGCGCATCATCATGGAGGAAGGTAACTCGATCCAGATTTCCGAACAGATGCGCAAAGACGGATATGATGATTTGCGCACCTCGGGGCTTCGCAAAGCCATGCAGGGTCTGACGAGTCTTGAGGAAATAAACAGGGTGACCAAGGATTAAGCATGGCGACCAAAGCAGTAAAAGTCAGTGTCTATGCTTGGGAAGGGCTGGATAAGAAAGGGACGAAACTCACTGGCGAAATCAATGGGCACAACCCTGCGCTGGTGAAAGCCCAGCTGCGTAAGCAGGGAATCAACCCGACCAAAGTCCGTAAAAAGTCCGTCTCGATCTTCGGTAAAGGCAAGAAGATAAAGCCCCTCGACATCGCTTTTTTCAGCCGGCAGATGGCGACAATGATGAAAGCCGGTGTGCCGCTTCTACAGTCCTTCGACATCATTAGCGAGGGCCATGACAATCCGAACATGCGCAAGCTCGTCGACGATATCAAACAGGAGGTTGCTGCAGGGCACAGCTTCGCCACGGCGCTACGGCAGAAGCCGTTATATTTCGATGATCTTTTCTGCAATTTGGTTGACGCCGGTGAACAGGCGGGTGCGCTCGAGTCGTTGCTGGATCGCGTCGCGACTTACAAGGAAAAGACCGAATCGCTGAAGGCAAAGATCAAAAAAGCGATGACCTACCCGATCGCTGTAGTTGTCGTTGCGTTTATCGTAACTGGGATCCTTCTGCTCAAGGTGGTACCCCAGTTTCAAAGCATCTTCGAGGGTTTCGGAGCAAAACTGCCGGCTTTTACCATGATGGTGATAGGGCTATCTCAGATTGTGCAGGACTACTGGTGGATTTTGCTTGCAGGGATCGCGCTGAGCATTTTCTTGTTTCGACGTGCCCACAGAACGTCCGAGAAATTTCGGAATGGACTGGACAGGGCGCTTTTGAAAGTACCTGTGATCGGTCCTCTGTTATATAAGTCCGCAGTCGCCCGTTATGCTCGGACTCTGTCGACAACCTTCGCCGCCGGCGTCCCGCTGGTCGAAGCGCTCGACTCGGTCGCAGGCGCGACCGGCAACGTCGTGTTCAAAAACGCCGTCAACAAGGTAAAACAAGACGTCTCCACCGGCATGCAGCTCAACTTCTCCATGCGCAGCACTGGCGTCTTCCCCATGCTGGCCGTCCAAATGACCGCCATCGGCGAAGAATCCGGCGCACTCGACTCAATGCTCGATAAGGTTGCGACTTACTACGAGGACGAGGTCGACAACATGGTCGACAGCCTGACAAGCCTCATGGAACCAATGATCATGGCCTTCCTTGGAGTCATCGTCGGCGGGCTCGTCATCGCGATGTATCTCCCCATCTTCCAGCTCGGAAACGTCGTCTAACCATGCCCCTCCTCGACCTCCTGGCCAGCTCCCCGCTGGCCTTCGTTTTATGCGCACTCGTCTTGGGCCTGCTAGTCGGCAGCTTCCTCAACGTAGTCGTCTACCGCCTGCCCAAAATTATGATCCGCGACTGGAAAATCCAATCCCGGGAAATGCTCGACCTCCCCCCCGAGCCGCAACCAGAAACCTTCAACCTCATCCTCCCCCACTCCCGCTGCCCGCACTGCTCACACAAAATCCGCGCATGGGAAAACATTCCGGTCGTGAGCTACCTGTTCCTCGGCGGCAAGTGCTCCCAATGCAAAGCCCCCATCAGCAAGCGTTACCCGCTCGTTGAATTGGCGTGCGGCTTAATCTCAGCCTTCATCGCCTGGCATTTCGGTTTCGGCTGGCAGGCAGCAGCAATGCTTATGCTGACGTGGGGGTTGTTGTCGATGAGTCTGATCGACGCCGATCACCAGCTTCTGCCGGACGCAATCGTATTGCCACTGTTGTGGCTGGGCCTGATCGTAAATGCGTTTGGGCTGTTCACGTCGCTGACCGATGCGCTGTGGGGCGCGGTCGCGGGGTATCTGGTGTTGTGGTGTGTGTTCTGGCTGTTCAAGTTGATCACCGGCAAGGAGGGCATGGGTTACGGCGATTTCAAGTTGCTGGCCATGCTCGGCGCGTGGGGCGGGTGGCAGATTTTGCCGCTGACGATTCTGCTGTCGTCGATTGTCGGGGCGGTGTTGGGGCTGATTCTGCTGCGCTTGCGCAATGTCGAAACCAGCACGCCGATCCCCTTCGGTCCTTATCTGGCCCTCGCGGGGTGGATCGCATTGCTCTGGGGTGATCAAATAACGACTTCGTATTTGCAGATCGCCGGTTTCAGATGACTTCTCCTGCGTCAAAACCCTGGATTCTGGGCCTCACCGGTGGCATCGGCAGCGGCAAGAGTGCGGCAGCTCAGTGCTTCGTCGATCTCGGCGTGCATTTGGTGGACGCCGATAACGCTGCCCGATGGGTCGTTGAGCCCGGTCGCCCTGCCCTGACGCAGATTGCCGAGCACTTCGGCGCCAGCGTGTTGCAGGCCGATGGAACGTTGAATCGAGCCGCGTTGCGCGAGCTGATTTTCAAGGATCCGCAGCAGCGGGTCTGGCTCGAAAGCCTGCTGCATCCGCTGATCCGCGAAGAAATCCGTCAGTACTTGGCACGCGCTGAGTCGGCTTACGCGATTCTGGTGTCGCCGCTGCTGCTGGAGACTTCTCAGCACCAGATGGTGCAGCGGGTGTTGGTCATTGATGTGCCGGAATCGGTGCAGATCGAGCGCACGGTGTTGCGCGACAAGACCAACGGGGAGCAGGTGCGGGCGATTCTTAAGGCGCAGGCCAGTCGCGAGGAGCGCTTGAGCCGGGCCGATGATGTGATCGTCAATGACCGTGACCCGGCCTGGCTGAAAAGCGAAGTCGAGCGTCTGCATCACTTTTATTTAACTTTGCGTGGAGGCCAATGATGAGCCAACCAATGACCGTCGATTGCCCAACCTGCGGAGCGCCCGTGGAGTGGACGCCGGAGAGTAAATTCCGGCCATTCTGTTCGGACCGTTGCAAGCTGATCGACCTGGGCGCCTGGGCGTCGGAAGAACATGCGATTCCGGTGGCGCCGGACGCTGAAGACGAACTGTTTTCAGGTGACCTCGACCCTCGTCAGCATTGATTTAACTCAGTGGCCGGATGGCCCGCGACCCGCATTAAATCGCAAAAACGAAAAAAGCTTCGCGACCTTAATCGCGAAGCTTTTTTTGTGGCCGAGGGTTTTAGCCCAACTTACGCTGCGGCGCGCCGTGAACCATGGTGTAGGCGTAGTCGACGCCCATGCCGTAGGCCCCGCTGTGTTCCAGGACCAGTTCCATGACCGCTTCGTAGGTTTCCTTGTGAGCCCAGTCGCGCTGGAATTCGAGCAGCACCTGCTGCCAGGTCACCGGCACTGCGCCTGCCTGAATCATTCGCTGCACCGACATGTCGTGGGCTTCTTTGGTCGTGCCGCCGGAAGCGTCAGTGACGATGTACACCTCGTAGCCTTCAGCCAATGCGTCCAGCGTCGGGAAGTTCAGGCAGACCTCGGTCCAGAGCGCGGCGATGATCAGCTTCTTGCGGCCGGTCGCCTTGACCGCTTCCACCAGCTTCTTGTCTTCCCACGAGTTCATCGAGGTGCGCTCGATCGGCTGCTGATCCGGGAACACCGCCAGCAGTTCAGGCCAGATGAAACCGCTGAAGCTCTTGGTTTCGACCGAGGTGTAGATGGTCGGCACGTTGAAGATCTTGGCGGCTTTGGCCAAGCCGACGGTGTTGTTCTTCAGCGTCTGGCGGTCGATCGACTGAACGCCGAAAGCCATCTGCGGCTGGTGGTCGATCAGGATCAGAGCAGCGTTGGTTGGGTTCAGCAGCTCGCGAATGGACATGGGTAGATTCCTTAGTAGTCAGCAGTGAGTTCGATATGGGTTAGCCGCTGCGCTGGTTGCTTGGCGGCTGGCTTGGGAGTGAATTTACGGACTGGCTGCTTAAGGAACAATCCCATAAAATCGGGACTCATTGTTTCCAATTCAGGGACGGTCATGGATCGCATCGAATGCATGCGCGCTTTTGTTGCCACGGTGGGTGCCAATGGCTTTGCCGCCGCGGCCCGCGCGCTCGACGTACCGCGCTCGAAAATCAGTAAGCAGATTCAGGCGCTGGAAGAGGCCATCGGCGTGCAGTTGCTGCAGCGCACCACGCGCAGCCTGCATCTGACGGAAGCGGGCGCTGAGTACTACGACGCGTGTCGGGATGTCATCGCTTCGCTGGACGAAGCCGAGCAACGGGCGCGGACCGGCATGGATGAGATACGCGGCGTGTTGCGGGTCAACGCGCCGATGTCGTTTGGGCTGAGACGTCTGGGGCCGCTGATTCCGCGCTTCAACGAATTGCATCCGAACGTCGAGCTGCAAGTGGTGTTGAGCGATCAGCAGGTGGATCCGGTCAAGGGCGGTTTTGACGTGACGATTCGTATCGCCAGCCTGCCGGATTCGTCGATGATCGCGCGCTCACTGGCCCCGGCGCCGAGGATCATGGTGGCCTCGCCCGATTACCTGGCGCGCGAAGGCACGCCGCAAACGCCGAAGGATCTGGCACACCACAAGTGCCTGAGCTACGGCTATCTGCAGAGCGGCGTGAGTTTGCAGTTGTGCAACGGCAAGGAAACCCAGCGGGTGACTGTGAGCGGGCCATTACACGCGAACAACGGTGACATCCTGGCGCAGGCGGCCGTGGCGGGAATGGGCATCGCGCTGCTGCCCAACTTTATCGTCGAGCGCGCGGTGGCGGATGGACGCTTGGTGCCGGTGCTGTGCGATTGGGAAGCGCCGGCCATTACGGTCAACGCGGTGTATCCCTCGTCCCGGCGGGTGCCGATGAAGACCCGGGCGTTTATTGATTTTCTGGTGGCTGAGCTGTCGGTTGAATCCGGGGCGTTTTGACACTGACCCTTAGGGAGCTCGCTGGCGAAGAAGCGGGTACAACCGCTGATTTTTCAGCGGCTGAAATGCCATCTTCGTGAGCAAGCTCACTCCCACAAGTCCGTGATCTACCCAGAGTTCTCGGGTATGGCGCCGATCCTGTGGGAGCGAGCTTGCTCGCGAAGAGAGAGGACCATCCGCTGAATATCCAGCGGCTGGAAAGCCATCTTCGTGAGCAAGCTCACTCCCACAAGTCCGTGATCTAACCCAGGATTCTTGGGTATGACGCACATCATGTGGGAGCGAGCTTGCTCGCGAAGAGAGAGGACCATCCGCTGAGTATCCAGCGGCTGGAAAGCCATCTTCGTGAGCAAGCTCACTCCCACAAGTCCGTGATCTAACCCAGGATTCTTGGGTA
>NZ_JBWKQL010000011.1:0-11297 GCF_059418765.1 Pseudomonas sp. GW821-FHT07F05 | reverse complement strand
ATGACGCACATCATGTGGGAGCGAGCTTGCTCGCGAAGAGGCAGGAACATCTGCTGCATCTATGGCAGCTGGAATACCGGCTTCGCGAGGGACGCGCTTCAGCTTAGTCAATCACGTCCTTCAAACCACACTCCCCACCGGCACTTTCCCCGCCAGGCCATCCGCCAGACTCGCCAGCACCATCTCACCCATCCGCGTGCGGGTCTGGACGGTGGCGCTAGCGCGGTGGGGCTGCAGGACGACGGTTTCCAGAGCGAACAACGCATCCGGCACATGGGGCTCGTCAGCGAACACATCCAGCCCCGCGCCAGCAATTGATCCCGCTTCCAGCGCTGCAACAAGGTCCGGCTCATTGACCAGGCTGCCCCGCGCCACGTTGATCAAAAACCCCTGCGCGCCCAGCGCTTCCAGCACTTTGGCGTTGATAATGCCTTTGGCTTTGTCCGCAGCTGCGGCAACGATCAGCGCGTCACTTTGCGCGGCCAGTTCGACCAGATCGCCGACGAAGGTGTAAGGCACGTCGCCCATGGCGCTTAGGTCGGTGTAGCTGATGGGGCAGCCGAACGCAGCAGCGCGTGTGGCGACGGCCCGCCCTACCCGGCCCATGCCGACGATGCCGATGCGCATGCCGCTGAATTGACGCGCCAGTGGCAGCGGCACCAGCGGCGTCGCGGTCTTGGCCCATGCGCCGGCGCGCACATAACGGTCGCCTGTGCACAGCCCGCGACAGGCCGAAATCAGCAAGCCGATGGCGAGGTCGGCAACGTCCTCGGTCAGCGCGCCGATGGTGGCCGAGACACGAATGCCACGGTCCCGCGCGTAGGCCAGATCAATCGCGTCGGTGCCGACGCCGTTGACCGCGATGACTTCCACGTTCGGCAACTGCTCCATCACTTCGCGGGTAATGCCGGTGTGGCCGCCAGTCACCACGCCGCGAATGTTGGCGCCGTGCTCGCGCAGATAAGCCGCCTTGTCGGCCTGCTGGAAGTACGGGCGGACGGTATAAAGCTCGTTTAGCCGCGCGTTGATATCAGGGATCAGGATCGGGCTCAACTGGAGGATTTCAGGTTTCATCGGTATCTCGCTCATCTCGAATTCGGACGGATCAACCACGGCCCACGAAGGGCATGTTGGTGGCCATGACGGTCATGTTCAGCACGTTGGCCGACAGCGGCAGCGCGGCGATGTAACGCACGGCATCGGCGATGTGTTTGACGTCGATCATCGGCTCGACGGCGGTCGAACCATTGGCCTGACGCACGCCTTTGGTCATGCGTACCGACAGCTCGGTCAGCGCGTTGCCGATGTCGATCTGGCTGCAAGCGATATTGAATTCGCGACCGTCGAGAGCCAGGCTTTTGGTCAGCCCCAGCACGGCGTGCTTGCTGGCGGTGTACGGCCCGGTGAACGGGCGTGGCACATGGGCGGAGATCGAACCGTTGTTAATGATCCGGCCACCCTGGGGCGACTGTTTGCGCATCAGGCCGAACGAGCCGCGGCTGCACAGGAAAACGCCCGTCACGTTGGTGTCGATCACGCTCAGCCACTTCTCGATGGGCAGCTCGTCCATCGGCACGGCGGGAGCGTTGACGCCGGCGTTGTTGAACACCAGATCGAGGCGGCCATACACCTCCTCGATCGTCGCGAACAGATGATCGACACTGGCCGGATCACGCACATCGCACGACACCGCCATCGCTTCACCGCCCTGCTCCCGCGCTTGGGCTACCAGCTCTTCGAGTGGTTCCAGACGACGCCCGGTGACCACCACTTTGTAGCCGTCTTCAAGCAGGCCTAACGCGACGGAGCGGCCGATGCCACTGCCAGCGCCGGTGACCAGGGCAATTTTCGAAACGGATTGATCAGTCATTATTGTTCTCCTTGTTGCTCATCAAAATGCTGCGGTTCTGGGTGAGTCGCTCAGCGGCGCTCGCCCACTCTCACTTCAAATTCGCCGATGCCGTCGATGCCGCCGTTGATCACGTCGCCCGGTTTGAGCGCAGCAACGCCGGGCGGCGTGCCGGTCATGATCAGATCGCCAGCGCGCAACGTGACGGAATGGGAAAGCTGGCTGATGACTTCGCTCACCGACCAGATCTGGCTATCGAGATCGGAACGCTGACGCTCAACGCCGTTGACCCTCAGCCAGATGGCGCCTTGTCGCCCGTGACCGTCGCGGCCTGCCGGACGAATGGGCGTGATCGGCGCAGAGCCGTCGAACGCCTTCGCCGGCTCCCATGGATTGCCCACCGCCTTGGCGGCCATTTGCAGATCGCGGCGGGTCAAATCAAGGCCTGCGGCGTATCCCCAGACGTGATCCAGCGCGTGTTCGGCGTCGATCTCGTAGCCGTCCTTGCCGATGGCGACGACCAGTTCGATCTCGTGGCAAAACTGTTCGGTCTGGGTCGGAAACGCGATCTCGCCCACCGCGTCCACAACCGATGTCGCCGGCTTCATAAAGAACGCCGGGACCTCGCGCTCGGCACTGGCTACATCGCCCCATTGGTAATTACGGCCCAGGCAAAACACCCGGCCAATGGGGAATCGCCCGTCACTGTCATGCACCGGCAGACTGCTGACTCGGGGCGGTTCAAATACAAAGTTGCTCATGGAATTCCTTATCACCGAAAGATGCTCGACCCCGTCAGATGCATTTGAGACTACGGGATCACACGGCGGGAAAGTTGGATAAAACTGTGTTTGCGCTGGACTAAAAACTCAATATCGACGGCATTAAAAAAGGCGTATTTGCATACGCCTCTGCCCAGTACGGCATAAGTTCACACACACATTCTTGAGCGGTTACCGAGCCTTGAGCTCAATGCGATAAATGCGGCCGAGCAACAGTGAATAAGACAGCGTGCCGATACACGCCACCCCGCCGATGAACCAGAACGCCCAGGCGAAGTTGCCGGTGACGTGCAGGATTTGCCCGATGACAATGGGCGTGACGATGCCGCCGATATTGGCCGCCAGGCTGGTGATGCCCCCGGTCAGACCGATCAGCTCTTTGGGTGCGATCTCCGACACGGCCGCCCAGGAGGATGACGCGATGCCCTGTGCGAAAAAGGCGATTGTGAGCAGCGCGATGCAGACTTCATTGGAGTCGGTGAAGTTGACCAGCATGATCGACATGCCCAGCGCCGAACCCACCACCAGTGGCAGCTTGCGAGAGAAGGACAGCGAGTACCCGCGACGGATCATCCAGTCGGCGATGAAACCGGCCAGCAGTACGCCGACGGTGGCGCCAATGAACGGCAGCACTGCGAAGATGCCGACTTTGACCATGGTCAAATGCCGCTCTTCAATCAGATAGGTCGGGAACCACGTCAGGAAAAAGTACAGCGCCGAGGTGCTGGCGAACTTGCCCAGGCAGATGGCCCAGACTTGGCGATATTTCAGCAGCTCGGCGATTTGCGCCCACTTGAATTTGTTTCTTTCCTGACTGCTTTTGACCAGGCCGCCGCCGTCTTCGATGTAGGCCAGTTCTTCCTTGCTGACCTTCTTGCAGTTCATCGGATCGCGGTACAAGTACAGCCAGGCAATCCCGAAAACGATGCCAATAATGCCAGTGCTGTAAAAGACGTGACGCCAGTCATAGGTCGTCGCGAGCCACAGCAGTAAACCGGTGAACAGCGCCGTGCCCAGATACTGCCCGCACACATAGATGCTGCTGGCCATGCCCCGCTCCCGCGCCGGGAACCAGACCGTGACCGCGCGGCTGTTGGCCGGGAACGCCGGGGCTTCCATCGCGCCGATGGCCAGACGCAAACCGAAAAGTGAAGCGAAACCGCCGACCATGCCTTGGCACACCGTGACCGCCGACCATGAGATCAGTGAGGCACCGTAGGTGAAGCGCGAACCGAACCGGTCGGCGATGAAGCCGGCGGGCACCAGAGCGAAGGCGTAGGTCCAGGCGAAAGCGGAGAAGATCAGGCCCATCTCGACCTTGTCCAGACCGAGGTCTTTGGCCATGAAAGGCGCAGCGATGGAGATGTTGACGCGGTCGACGTAGTTGATGATCGTGGCGATCAGCAACAGCGACAGCATGAACCAGCGACGGTGGGTCATAGGTCGGGCGGGAGCGGCAGTGACTGGTGCGGCCACGACAGCATCCATCGCCTGAATATCAGGGTTGCTCGACATGAGAAGTCCTCATTGTTTTTATTGGTATCGAGTGATGACGTGCACCCCCAAGTTATCGTACGACCGGTTTTAAACAAGACGATGCTTAGAACGTTTTTGGATTTCAACAGGTGCCCGTAATGAATTGTCCAAAAAACAGCGCGCGTGCTAAAACAGCAATTAGCAACCAAAAGGGGGCGAAAATGCCTGCGCTAGAGCGGTCTGTATAAGGAGACCAGTCAGACCATTCTTGGACAAATCGACTCGCCACCACGCTGATGAAATTTTTGGATTTGGTCATACGACGACCGACAATAAGAAATACACGACGAGGAGCACTCGATGGATTCCGTCAATCGCGTACCCACCTACGGCATGCAGCAGCGCAGTGAGCGGCCGGACTTTTACATCCGCGGCAAAACCGAGGGCAAACCGGAGACCGCGCCCCATCGGCACGAATATTTTCAGATTCAAATCAACCTCGGCGGCGACACCGTGCAGCACATTGGCGGCGTGGTCCGGCCCTTCCCGCGCAACACGCTGGCGTTCATCCTCCCGCACAAATTGCATCTGATCCCGCATCCGCCGGAAGGCAATTTTCTGCTGATCAACTTTGCCCAGACCTTCCTGCTGCCCCAGTTGCAATGCGACCCGCTGGACCTCGAAGACGTGGCCATCGCCCTCGCCCCGGAGCTGTCGCCGTTCCGTTTTCAGGAGCATCTGGATTTCACGCTGGACGCCGACGACTTCGCCGAGATCGAGCATTTGCTGGGCCGGATGCGCGAGCTGGATGCGAACCGGCAGTTCGGCACGCGGGAGGTGCTCAAAGGGTGCCTGCTGCAACTGATCGGCACGGTCTGCCAGCTGTACGCCGAGCCGATCAAGCGGCTGGCCGATGACAACGCCGCCGAGCGCAGCCGCCGCGATGCATTGGCGCGGATGTCGGAGTACGTGCGCAAGAACCTCGACGACCCGGACCTGAGCCTGAAAAAAGCCGCTTCAGCCGCGTTTCTGTCGCCCAACTACCTGACCCACTGGCTGCGCAAGGAAGTCGGCAAGACCTTCAGCGAACTGGTGCTGGAGCGGCGCATGCACCTGGCGCGCACGCTGCTGCTCAACGGCAGCAAACCGGTGGGGGAAGTGGCGCGGTTGTGTGGGTTTGCCGACGAGGCCTACTTCTCGCGGCGCTTCCGCCACGCCCACGGCATGCCGCCGGGGCAGTTCAGGAAACAGCGGGATTTGTAGCCTGCCAGACCCCGCTCATGCGCCGGGCAGCTTCTTAAATGGATCAGCGCCTCCCCGGCCAACTTTATCTCGGCCCCAGTGTTTCTTCTCCCCTCCAGAGCGTTAAGCTTGGCGGCATGGATGACTCCGATTATCTGCGTCTTTTGACGAGCCAGGCCGAGCAAGCCAATGCGTTTCTGTCCAATGCGCGCAAATGGGAGCGCGAGCGTTGGGTGTGCGAACGGTTGCTGCAGGGCCTGAACATTCCCCATCGCACCGACGACTTCCTGCCTGCCGGGCAAGAGCCGCCGGACGTGCTGTTTCGCGATGCGTGTTTTGAAGTGTTCTTCGTTCTGGACGAAGGCCGTCGGTTGAACGATGAATGGCGCGAAGAACTGCAACGTCGACGCAGTGCATTTTCCCTCAGCCAACTGGTGCGCCGGGAAGCCAAACCCAAACGCATCCCCGCCGCCGAATTGCTGCGGCGCCTGGCGCCAACCCTGCGCAAAAAAGCTCACAACTACAAAGAACGCGGGCTGGATCTGGGCGAACTCGACATCATCGCCTTCGCCAGCCTCAAGCGCGAGGTGCTCGACCTGAACAGCCACTTTCCGCCGCCTACCGAATATCTGCGCCAGGGCTGGCGATCACTCTCGCTGGTCGGGCCGACCTTCGCCCGGGTATTGTTCGCCCATCCGGATGCCCCGGATTTCCTGCGGACCAATTTGGGCCGCAGCGTGGTTTTTGATGTGGGAATCAGTTTATGAGTCCGTTGCAGGAATTGATCGCCGATGTACCCCAGCGTGGACGCGTGCGCTGGATCGGCGTGCGCCCGGAATCCCGTGGCGAGATGGTTGAGCTGGACGCCGTGGAAGCCCGTCGCGAAGCAGGCCTGACGGGTGATCACGCACGCCCTGGCCCGCGCAACGCCCGACAGGTGACGCTGATCCAGTGGGAGCATTTCGCCGTGGTCAGCTCGCTGATGGGCCGGGCCGAGGACAACCCGGTGTTGCCCCAGGATCTACGACGAAACATCGTGATCAGCGGCATCAACCTGTTCAGCCTGAAAAACCGACGTTTCCGCATCGGTCAGGCGATCTTCGAAACCACTGGCTGGTGCCAACCCTGCGCGCGCCTTGAGCAACGTCTCGGCCACGGCATCTTCCAGGCCGTTCGCGGCCATGGCGGAATCACCGCGCGGGTGATACAAAGCGGCATCGTGCGTCTGGATGATGTTTTGTGTATCGAGCCAATCGAACCGAGCGTCCAGGACTTTAACGCAGCCAACAGCGCCGTTTCCTGATCCGGGTCAATAGTGATAAAGAGCCTCAAATGATCAGCCGCCTGAAACCTGCCGACACCGCGCGTGTCGAAGCGTACGTTCGAGCCCCCCGCCCAAGTCGAGCGCCGGCCTTTTTGGCGTTGGCGGCTCCTTGTGGTGGTGCTTGGACCGGGCCCTTTTTGAGCCATTTACAGAGCAATCTGACGCTATGAGCTGCCTTGCGCTCGCGCGGATTGCGCTGACACAGAATTCCTTAAACCTTATGAGATATCCCCATGACCCATCGTATTGTGATTGTCGGCGGAGGCGCTGGCGGTCTGGAGCTGGCTACCCGTCTGGGTAAAACCCTGGGCAAGAAAGGCACCGCCAGCGTCACGCTGGTCGACGCCAACCTGACCCACATCTGGAAACCGCTGCTGCACGAGGTGGCCGCCGGGTCGCTCAACTCCTATGAGGACGAGCTGAACTACGTGGCGCAAGCCAAGTGGAACCACTTTCAGTTCCAGATGGGTCGCATGACCGGTCTGGATCGGGAGAACAAGCAGATCCACCTGGCCGAAACCCTCGACGAAAACGGCAATGAGCTGGTCCCGGCGCGCAGCCTGGATTACGACTCACTGGTGATTTCCGTGGGCAGTACGACCAATGATTTCGGCACCAAAGGCGCGGCAGAACACTGCCTGTTCCTTGACACCCGCAAGCAGGCCGAGCGCTTCCATCAGCAATTGCTCAATCGCTATCTGCGTGCCCACGCCAGCCAGAATGATGCGGCCGAAGAGATCAACGTCGCCATCGTCGGTGCCGGGGCCACGGGTGTCGAGCTGGCTGCGGAACTGCACAACGCGGCCCACGAACTGGCGGCCTACGGGCTGGGCCAGATCAAGCCGGAAAATCTGCGTATCACGGTGATCGAGGCCGGCCCGCGCGTCTTGCCGGCATTGCCGGAACGCATTGGCGGACCGGTGCACAAGACGCTGGAAAAACTGGGCGTCACGGTGCTGACCAATTCGGCGGTCAGCGAGGTGACGGCTGACAGCCTGGTGACTGCGACCGGTCAGGTGATTCCTGCAACGCTGAAGGTCTGGGCGGCGGGCATCCGCGCTCCGGCATTTCTGGAAGGCATCGCCGGCCTTGAGACCAATCGCATCAACCAGCTGCAAGTGCGTCCGACGCTGCAGACCTCCCGCGACGACAATATCTTCGCTTTTGGTGACTGCGCGGCCTGCCCGCAAAAAGGCACTGACCGCAACGTCCCGCCCCGTGCGCAAGCGGCGCATCAACAGGCATCGTTGCTGGTGAAGTCGCTGAAGCTGCGCATCGAGGGCGGCACGCTGCCCGAGTATCGCTACAAGGACTATGGCTCGCTGATTTCGCTGTCGAAGTTTTCGGCGGTCGGCAATCTGATGGGCAACCTGACCGGCAGTGTGATGCTCGAAGGCTGGCTGGCGCGAATGTTCTACGTTTCGCTGTACCGCATGCACCAGATGGCGCTGTACGGCATGTTCCGCACGCTGATGCTCATGCTGGGCAGCCGAATCGGTCGCGGCACCGAGCCACGGATGAAGCTGCACTAAGGCTGAGTCCTGCAGGTCCGCCGCGCCAATGCGGCGGGCCTCATTCCCCCCATTCCACACGCCCGGCTTACCGGGCGGGCGCGAGAGTGCGCGCCCGTTACGGCATCACCCGCCCTTTGCCCAAATGCTTAGCCTTGTACATCCAGCGGTCGGCCTCGCGCATGAGTTCGTCCGGGGCTTTGCCGGAGCCGGGTTCGTACATGGAAAAGCCGATGCTGGCGTTGCTGCAAATGACATCGCCTTTGATCGTGAGGGGCTGTGCAATCGCGACGAGGAGTTTCTGAGCCACTTCGCGCGCTTCTTCCACGCCCGGCGTGATGCCTTCGAGAATCACGATGAATTCGTCACCGGCCAGCCGCACCAGGCTGTCGGTCCTGCGGATGCAGCTCTGCAAACGTGTGGCGATAGCGCGCAGCAGATCATCACCGGCATCGTGCCCGTAACTGTCGTTGATGACTTTGAATCCATCCAGGTCAATGAACATCAGCGCCATTTGCAATCTGGAGCGATCCGCCCGCGCCTGAGCGATCGGCAACAGCGAGTCCAGCGCGCGGCGATTGTGCAGACCGGTCAGGGCGTCATGTCGGGCCTCCTGCTCTAGCTCCTTGCGCGCCTGAATGTTCTGGATGATCGAAATGAAATATTCCAGCTCTCCCGCTTCGGACAGCTTTTTCGTGACGCTCAGATTGACCCAAACCGCTCTGCCGTCTTTGCGCAGGTAACGCTTCTCCATCTGGTAGCTGTTGATTTCACCGACGCTCAGTTGATGCAGCATCTCAAGATCATTGCCCAGATCGTCGGGGTGGGTGATGTCCTGAAACGTCAGCTGCTTGAGCTCATCGGGCGCGTACCCAAGGACATCGCACAGCGCGGCGTTGACGCTGATCCAGCCACCGTCCGGCGCGACCAGCGCAATACCTACCGACGCCAGCTCGAACATCGAGCGATAGCCCGCCTCACTGGCCTGAAACAAGGCCTCGGAGCGATTCTTCTGAATCCGCGTCAGCATCAGGTTTTCCCGCAGCTGCATTTCCCGGCTGACGATCTCGGCCAGGTCGTGGAGGATGGACAGCTCGTCTGGGGTGAGGATTCTGGGCTGCGCGTCAATGGCGCAAAGCGTGCCCACGGCAAAGCCCTGGCTGGTGCGTATGGGTACGCCAGCATAAAAACGGATATGGGGATCGCCTGTGACCAGTTGGTTGTCGCAGAAACGCGCGTCTTCGACGGCATCGGGCACCACAAGCTCGGTGGCCTCAAGGATGGCGTGCGTACAGAACGCGAGCTCCCGCGGCAACTCTGTCGCTTCAAGCCCTACTCGGGACTTGAACCACTGACGGTCCTGATCTACCAGCGATATCAGAGCGATCGGCACGTTCAGCACTTGCGCCACCAGACGAGTGATCCGGTCTAGGGCGACCTCGGGGGGAGTGTCGAGAACTTCGAGAAGATGCAGCGCTTCAAGTCGCTGTTGCTCGAGTGGAGGAGTTGGCGACTTCATATAACGGCCGATCCTGAAAAGACTGCCTGAAGTCTATACCGGGCCTCATGAATCCGCACCCGGAGCGACGTGTAAAAAACGGGCTCGGCCGCCGCGATTGATCAACCTACCGATGAAGAAAATCTGTCACGCCTTGTCATAAAAACGTGCTGTTTGCTGTGATCCCATCACGCATCTCACCCCGATGTCGCTCGATTACAGGAAGTCCATCCATGTTGCAGCTCTCACGACTGATGCTGGCCACAGGCCTCGGCATCGCGCTCAATCTATCCATGGCCGCCACGGCAGGTGCAGCGTCCGAGGTCACCGGCGCCGGCTCCACGTTCATTTATCCGGTGCTGTACAAATGGGCGACCGACTACAACCAGAAGACTCAGGTCAAGGTCAATTACCAGTACATCGGCTCTGGCGCGGGCATTGCCCTGATAAAGGAAGGCGCCGTGGATTTCGGCGCGACTGACCGACCGATGAGCTCGGCCGACCTTCAATCCTTCGGACTGCAGCAGTTTCCGTCGGTGATCGGCGGCATCGTCCCGGTTATCAACATCGCCTCAGTCAAACCGGGCACGCTGAAATTCACAGGCCCGGTGCTGGCCGACATCTACCTGGGCAAAATCAGCAAATGGAATGATCCGGCCCTCGCCGCCCTGAACCCGGGCGTGAAATTGCCTGACGCGAAAATCAGCGTGGTGTATCGCTCGGATGATTCCGGCACCACGTTCAACTGGGTCAGTTACCTGGCGAAGGTCAGCCCGCAATGGAAGAACCAGCTTGGCGCAGGCGCGTCGGTGAAGTGGCCGGTGGGCATGGGCAGCAAAGGCAGCGAAGGCGTGGCGACGTACGTGAAGCAGGTGCCAAACTCGATCGGCTACGTCGAGTACGCCTACGTCAAACAGCAGAAGTTGAATTATGGGCTGCTGCAGAACGCTGCCGGCACGTTCGTGACGCCGAGCACCGAAAGCTTTCAGGCGGCAGCGGCCACAGCAGACTGGAAAAACGCGAAGGATTTCGACCTGTCGATGCTCGACGCGCCGGGGGAAAACGCTTATCCGATTACCGCCGCGACGTTCATCGTGATGTACAAGCAGCCCAAGGACGTTGATCGTCAGAAGACCGTTCAGGATTTTTTTCGCTGGACGCTGGAGAGCGGGCAGGAACACGCACGCTCGCTGGACTTCGCACCGATCCCCGATGACCTGAAAAATCAGATCGAAGCTTACTGGGCTAACCCGCCCAAGGCTCAGTAAATGCCAGAAACGAAAAAAGCGTCCCTAGGGACGCTTTTTTGTAGCTTCAGCGCAAGTGGCGCTTCAGCGGTATTTTCTACCCGGATACAGCTGGGGCGAAAATGGTCGGGGTAAGGGGATTCGAACTCCTGACATCCTGCTCCCAAAGCAGGCGCGCTACCGGACTGCGCTATACCCCGGTGAAACATTGAAAACACCCTAAGGTATTTCCAGAGCGGGTGACGCGAATGGCGTCACTCCCTAAGATCCAACCCGATGAAACCAGGTCAAAAATGGTGGGTCGTGTGGGATTCGAACCTACGACCAATTGGTTAAAAGCCAACTGCTCTACCAACTGAGCTAACGAC
>NZ_JBWKQL010000010.1:0-202313 GCF_059418765.1 Pseudomonas sp. GW821-FHT07F05 | reverse complement strand
GGGATGTGTTTGATGCAAGAAAGCGCGGTGTCAGAAGGCGCCGCAGATGTATCTACTGACAGGTAATTTGTGGGAGCGAGCTTGCTCGCGAAGGGGTCGGTACCGCCACCCAACTTTCAGCGACTGAAATGCCGCCTTCGTGAGCAAGCTCACTCCCACCAGGGATGTGTTGATGCAAGAAAGCGCGGTGTCAGAAGGTGCCGCAGAGGTATCTACTGACAGGTAATTTGTGGGAGCGACCGGGGTGGCGATCCACCTTGCTCGCGAATGGCCGGTACATCCGCTATAAATTTAGCGCTTGAAATGCCATCTTCGTGAGCAAGCTCACTCTCACAAGGGATGTGTTTGATGCAAGAAAGCGCGGTGTCAGAAGGCGCCGCAGATGTATCTACTGACAGGTAATTTGTGGGAGCGAGCTTGCTCGCGAATGGGCAGGTGCATCCGCTATAAATTCAGCGGCTGAAATGCCGTCTTCGTGAGCAAGCTCACTCCCACAGGGGATGTATCTGATGCAAGAAAATGCGGTGTCAGAGAACGCCGCAAATGTATCTGCCGACAGGTAATTTGTGGGAGCGACCGGGGTGGCGATCCACCTTGCTCGCGAATGGGCCGGTACATCCGCTATAAATTCAGCGACTGAAATGCCATCTTCGTGAGCAAGCTCTCTTCCACACGGGGGAGTCAGACTCAGCCTTGTGCCAGCCGGTTCGAGTACATCCGGCATTCCGCCAGCAACGCCAAGAGATTCGGGTCACGCTCCCGGGCTTTGAGGAACACCAGTCCGATGTGCTGCTGCATGCGGTATCGCGCTTGCAGCGGCACCAGGCGGACGCGGTTTTCGTAGACGGCGGCGATTCGCCCGGGCAACAGCGCATAGCCCACTCCCGAGCTGACCATGCTCAGCAGCGTGAAGATGTCGTTCACTTGCATGGCGATCTTCGGCTCGAACCCTGCCTGCTCGAACACCCGCGCGCCATCGCGGTGGGTGGCGAAGCCTTGGGTCAGGGTAATGAAGGTCATTTCCCGCAGGTCGCTCAGGTCCACCTCGCTCTGTAGCGCAAAGGGTGAATCAGCCGGCGTGGCGAGAAAAATATCGTCGGAAAACAGCGGCAACTGCTCGCAATCCGGATCACTCACGGATTCGTTCAGCGACACCAAAATCGCATCCACTTCCATGTTCTTCAGCTTGTAAAAGAGATCGATATTGGAGCCCAGGATCAGGTCGATGTTGAGTTCGCTGCGGCGGATCTTCAGGCCCATGATCAGCTGCGGCACGGTTTTAACCGTGAGTGAATACAGCGCCCCCAGTTTGAACCGCGCCGCCGAAAAACCCGCCGCCTGCCGCGTCTGTTCGATGGTGCTGAGCACGTCCTGCACCAGCTTCTGTGCGCGCTCCTCCAGCACATAAGCGCCTTCGAGGGGCGTTAGGTTGCGACCCTCGTGCTTGAACAGCGGACACCGCAACGCGCTTTCCAGCGAGTGAATCGCCCGGTGCACGCTGACCGTGCTCGTCTGCAGCTCCGCCGCCGCGCGCGCGAGATTGCCGGTGCGCATGAACGCCAGAAAGATTTCCAGCTTCTTGAGGGTGAGCTCTTCGTCGATCTGCATCGTGTGGATCCGCGCCGGATTCTTGTTTTGAGAGCGCCCGATTGTGCCGAAGAGATCGGCGGCTGACTGCATAAATTCTCGATAACACGACTCTAGACGTTGTCATCGCGGTTCAGAAGCAGGACGCTTGGCGCGTGTCATGCAATTGAGAGAGGTAAATTGCGGATGTACTACGGAGAAAAATTCAACGCCTGGACCCACTTGGTCGGCGCGATTCTGGCGACGATTGGCGCCGTCTGGATGCTGGTTGTCGCCACGATGACGGGGGATATCTGGAAGATCATCAGCGTCGCGGTCTACGGTGTGGCGCTGGTGATGCTGTACAGCGCGTCGACGGTGTACCACAGCGTTCGCGGCCGGGCGAAAGTGATCATGCAAAAGGTTGATCACTTTTCGATCTATCTGCTCATCGCGGGCAGCTACACGCCGTTTTGTCTGGTGACGCTGCACGGGACGTGGGGCTGGACGTTGTTCGGTATCGTCTGGGCGCTGGCGATCATCGGCATCCTCCAGGAAATCAAACCCCGGTCCGAAGCGCGGGTGATGTCCATCGTCATTTACGCGGTCATGGGCTGGATCGTGCTGGTCGCGGTCAATCCGCTGATCGCCGCGCTGGGCATGACCGGATTCATCTGGCTGGCGCTGGGTGGTGTGTTTTACACCGTGGGGATCATTTTCTTCGCGTTCGACACCAAGGTCCGACACTTTCATGGGGTCTGGCACCTGTTTGTCATCGCCGGCAGCCTGCTGCACTTTGTTGCGATTTCGCGTTACGTGCTTTAGGTGTATGGGGCGAGAGTGGCGCTCCCGCTTGCTCGCGAAGATGACGATTCATCTGCTGGATTTTCAGCGGCCGGGATGATGTCTTCGTGAGCAAGCTCACTCCCACGATAGGCGATATCCGACGCACGGCGAGCAATCCATGCGCCGCTTCGGTGCATATCATCCGTCCCATCGCTGATCATTTTCTGTACACCCCACAGCCTTGCGCGCTTTCCGCTCTGCACCAATGCGGATAACTTTTGCACCCGATTGAAGCATTTAATTCATTCATTTTATTTGTTGAATTATTTGATTCGCCATCCTAGTCTGATCCTCGAAACGCCCCCTCTGTGGTAAGGCGGCCTTCTTGAACTGACTGATCAATCGGGGAGCAAGACATGAATGTGAAAGTACTCTTGAGCATGGCCGTGGCAACCGCCTTTTCCGCATCCACCTGGGCCGCTGACTGGACCGTCGGCGCCAACGTGGGCAACGTACCGTGGGAGTTTCAGGACGCCAAAGGCGAGATCGTCGGCTTCGAAGTCGACGTGGTGAAAGAAGTCGCCAAACGCGCCGGCAAGACCGTGGAATTCGTCAACATCCCGTTCAACGGCCTGTTCAGCGCCGTGCAATCCAAAAGGGCTGACATCGCCATTTCATCGATCACCATCACCCCCAAGCGCCTTGAATCGGTCGGCTTTGCCCAGCCGTATTACGACAGCGACCAATCCCTGTCGGTGCTCGCCAAATCCGGCATCAACGGCCTGAAAGACATGGACGGCAAGGTGGTCGGCGTCGACACCGGCTCCACCGGCGACATGTGGGTCAACGCCCATCAGGCCGAATACAAGTTCAAGGAAGTCTCACGCTACGAAGGGCTGTCGCCTGCGATGCTCGATCTCGCGTCCGGCCGCATGGACGGCTACATCAGCGATATCCCGGCGGTCCTGTACTACATCAAGGACAAGCCGCAATTCAAAGTCGTCGCGAAAATTCCTACTGGTGAGAAGTATTCGTTGATGCACGCCAAGGGCTGGGCATCGGCCGGTCAGGTCAACGACATCATCACCACGATGAAGAAAGAAGGCGTGATCGCCGACCTGCACAAGAAGTGGTTCGGTGCCGACGCTGATCCGGAGTCCAGCACCGTCAAAGTGGTCGATGTGCTCAAGTAACCCCTGACCGCTCACGCCCGCGCCCGTCACTGCTCGCCATCAAGGAATCGCAATGGAGTTGTTAGAAACGTTCTTCAACTGGAGCGTGTTCGTCGATGCGCTTCCATTGATGCTCCGCGGCCTGGGCGTGACGGTGATGCTCGGCGTGGTCAGCATCATTCTCGGCCTGGTGGGCGGGCTGGTGCTGGCGATGCTGCGGTTGTACGGCTACGCCCCGGTGCGGTTTCTGGCGCGGGTGTATATCGACGTGCTGCGCTCGATTCCATTGCTGGTGCTGTTGGTGCTGATCTATTACGCGCTGCCGTTCGTGGGCATTCGCCTGTCGTCGTTCGCGGCGGCGACTGCGGCGCTGTCGCTGGTGTCCTGCGCGTATTCGGCGGAGATCTTCCGCTCTGGCATCGAAGCCATCCCACGCGGGCAGTTCGAAGCCTCTGCGTCCCAGGGCATGAGCTTTTTCAACACCATGCGCGACATCATCCTGCCCCAGGCCATGCGCATCGTCATGCCGCCGATGACCAGCAACTGCATCAACGTCATGAAAGACACCGCGCTGGCGTCGGTCGTGGCGATGCCCGATTTGCTCAAACAAGCCACACAGGCCCAGGCGCTGGCGGCCAACCCGACACCGCTGGTGGGCGCGGCGGTCATGTACCTGTTGCTGCTTCTGCCGTTGGTGCAATTGGTGAGCTGGATCGAGCGGCGTAACGGCGCCGGGAGGAAAAGCGCATGAGCACCGTCATCGAAATGGAAGGCGTGGCGAAATTCTACGGGCCATTCCAGGCGCTGACCGACATCAACCTGACCGTCGATCAAGGCGAAGTGGTGGTCATCCTCGGGCCTTCAGGCTCAGGGAAATCGACACTGATCCGCTGCATCAATCTGCTGGAGGAATATCAGCAGGGCGACATCCGCGTCGGCAGCCAACGCGTTGAAACCGGCCCGAAGCTGGCCGGCATCCGTTGCGAAGTCGGCATGGTATTTCAGAATTTCAATTTGTACCCGCACCTCACCGTGCTCGCCAACGTGGCGCTGGCGCCGGTGCGGGTGCGCGGCATGTCTCGCCGTGACGCCAACGAACGCGCGCGCCTGCTGCTGGAGAAAGTCGGCATGGGCGCCCACGCGGCGAAATACCCGAGCCAGTTGTCCGGCGGCCAGCAGCAACGCGTGGCCATCGCCCGAACCATGGCGATGGAGCCACGGGTGATTCTGTTTGACGAGCCCACTTCGGCGCTCGACCCGGAGATGGTCGGCGAAGTGCTTGACGTCATGCAGAACCTCGCCCGCTCCGGCGTGACCATGGTCGTCGTGACCCATGAAATGGGCTTTGCGCGCAAGGTCGCCGACCGGGTGATCTTCATGGAGAACGGCCGAATCATCGAACAGAACAACCCGCACGATTTCTTCACGGCCCCGCAAGAGCCGAGAACCCGCGCGTTTTTGCAGGCCATCCTGCATCACTGATCAAACTCTGGAGCTCATCCCTTGAATGCCTTGGACATCGATTACGTACGCAGCCAGTTTCCCGCCCTCGCCAGCGGCTACGCCTACCTGGACAACGCCGGCGGTTCGGCCGTGCTCAAGCCGGTCGCCGAGCGCATCACCGATTACTTGCTCAACAGCGCCGTGCAACTGGGCGCGTCCTACAGTGAGTCGGTGGACGCTGGCGCGCGGGTCATGCAGGCGCGGGAATCGGTCGCGCAACTGATCAACGCGCGCTACCCGGAAGAGTGCGTGATGGGCGGCTCGACCACCCATTTGCTGCAAATCCTCTGCCGCGCCATCGCGCCGTCGATCCAGGCCGGGGACGAGATCATCGTCACCAACTGCGACCACGAGGCCAACATCGGACCGTGGGTGCGGCTGTGCGAAGAGCGCGGCGCGACGTTGCGCGTCTGGGCGGTGAACGCCGAAAGCATGGACTTGGAGCTTGGCGATCTGGACGCGCTGCTCAGCGACAAGACCCGCTACCTGGCCATGACCCATGCGTCGAACATCCTCGGCAGCGTCAACCCGGTCGCCGAGGTTGCGCGCCGTGTGCACGCGGTGGGTGGCAAGGTGTGCGTCGATGCCGTGGCCTACGCGCCCCATCGGCTGGTCGATGTGCAAGCCAGCGGCGCCGATTATTACGTGTTCAGTTTCTACAAGACCTTCGGCCCGCACTTCGCTGTGCTATGGGGCAAGCGCGAGGCGTTGCTGGAGCTGCCGAGCCTGAACCACTTTTTCATCGGTCAGGAAGTCATTCCCTACAAGCTGCAGCCCGGCAACTTGAACTACGAGCTGTCCTACGGCTGCATCGGCATCAGCGATTACCTGATCGACATCGGCCGACGCCTCGGCGCCAGCGGCAGCGAACGTCAATTGATGCAGGCCGCCTTCGATGCCTTTGAAGTGCAGGAAGACCTGCTGGCCGAGACACTGCTGGCGTTTCTGCGGGAGACACCGGGTGTACGAATTATCGGAAAATCCCGTGTGACCGACGGCGATCGCGTGCCGACCATCAGCTTCGTGGTAGAGGGCATTCAGTCGGAAGCCATCGTGCGCCGCGTGGACAATCACCGCATGGGCATCCGCTTTGGTGACTTCTATGCGCGCCGCCTGATCGAACACTTGGGCCTGACCCCTTACGGCGGCGTGGTCCGTGTGTCGATCGCACACTACAACAGCGTCGATGAGCTGAATCGTCTGGTTGAGCACTTGGCCCAAGCGATCACAGAACTGCGTCCCTCCTGATTTCTATCGAGCCTTTTTATGCCTGTACCCCAAACTCTGGCCGAGCTGCGCGCCGCCATCGTCGAACATCAGGAACGCCTGACCGCGCGGCAGCGTGATGCGGCGCATTACCTGAACGAGCATCCCCACGACGTGGCGCTGAACACGGTTGCGGCGCTGGCGAAAATCTCCGGCATCCCGTCGTCGGCGTTCATTCGGCTGGCCCAGGCGCTGGGGTTTGGCGGGTTCAGCGATCTGCAGCGCTTGTTCAAGCAGCCGTTGCAGCAGGCCGGGCAGGGCAGTTTCAAAGAGCGCATCCGGCACTATCGCGGCGAGCAATTGCTCGACGATCCCACCGATGTGGGCGCCATGCTCTCGGCGTTCAGCCGCGCGAATATCGTCTCGCTGGAGCACTTGGCCGAAGGCGAGCAAGTCGAGGCCATCGAGCGCGCCATCGAGCTGTTGGAACAGGCGCGCACCACCTTCGTGGTCGGCATGCGCCGTTCGTTTCCAATGGCGTCCTACCTGAGTTATGCACTCAGCCGTGTCGGTCGGCGTGCCGTGCACATCAGCGGTCTGGGCGGCAGCTTGCGCGAGCAGGTCGGCGCGCTGCACGGCGATGACGTGCTGGTGGCAGTGAGTTTTCCGCCGTACGCGCAGGAAACCATCGACGCCTGCGAGCAAGCCGTCGCGGCGGGGACACCCATCGTGGCGATCACTGACAGCATTCTCAGCCCCATCGGACAAACCGCGTCGGTGATGATCGAGGTCAACGACGCCGAGCTGCTGGGCTTTCGCTCGCTCACCGCCGCGTTCTGCATCGCGCAGACCCTGGCCATGGGCCTGGCCTTTCGCACCGGCCAGAACCTCGATGGCCCCGACCACGATGCACTGAAAACCATCGACTGCTGAGCCATGGCTTGGCGGTCTGCCGACTGTTCGAACGTTGCAGGAGTAGGCTTTTATGGCATCACCCATTCGAGATCTGGTCGGCTACGGCCGGCAGCGGCCCCAAGGCACGTGGCCCAACGGTGCGCGGCTGGCCGTCAACTTTGTCATCAATTACGAAGAAGGCTCGGAGCGTTCCCTGGCCATGGGCGATCCTGACCAGGAGAGCATGACCGAGTGGGGCAGCTATCAGTTTCCCGACGGCGTGCGCAATCTGGCGATGGAATCGATGTACGAGTACGGCGCCCGCGTCGGCATCTGGCGCATCCTCGACATCCTGCAACAGGCTAACGTCCCGGCGACCTTTCATGCCTGCGCGGTGGCCTTCGAGCAGAACCCGGATGTCGCCAAAGCGGCAGTCGAGCTGGGCCATGAAATCTGCAGCCACGGCTATCGCTGGGAAGAAGTGTTCCGCCTGACCGAAGCCGAGGAGCGCGAGCACATTCGTCTGGCGATCGAGTCTTTCGAGCGCACCTGCGGCAAGCGTCCGGTGGGCTGGTATTGCCGCTACGGCGCCAGCGTTCATACGCGGCGGCTGGTGGCGGAAGAGGGCGGTTTTCTCTATGACTCCGACGCCTACAACGATGACGTTCCGTATTTCGTCAACGTTGAGGGCAAGCAGCACTTGGTAGTGCCGTACACCAGCGACGTCAACGACTTCCGTTACTGGAACTCCCCGGGCTTGTCCCAGGCGTCCGATTTCCTCGAGTACATGAAGGAAAGCTTCGATGTGCTGTACGAAGAATCCGCCGACGGCTTGCGAATGATGTCCATCGGGCTGCACCCACGCATGGTCGGACGTCCAGGCCGGGTCCGCGCGATCAAGCATTTCATCGAGTACGCCCAGGCCCGCGAAGGCGTCTGGTTCACCACCCGCGAAGAGATCGCCAAGGCCTGGCTGACCCGCGCCTGACGGAGTGAACGACATGCAGGCTTTTGATCTGATCATCCGCAACGCCAATGTGGTGACGGCGGCGGACGGGTTTCAGTGCGACATCGGCGTGCGCGACGGCCGAATTGTTGCGCTGGGCCTTGGCCTGCAAGGTGCCGCGCAGGAAGTCGATGCGCTAGGGCGAACCGTCACCCCCGGCGGGATCGACAGCCATGTGCATCTGGATCAGCCGACCGGCGACGGCTCGGTCATGGCCGATGACTTCGAAAGCGGCACCCGCTCGGCGGCTTGTGGCGGGACGACAACGGTGATTCCCTTCGCCTGCCAGCAGAAGGGTCAAACCCTGCGGGCGGCGGTGGAGGATTACCATCGGCGCGCGGACGGTCGGGCAATCATCGATTACGCGTTTCACCTCATTGTCACCGACCCCACCGACGACGTGCTGCGCCGCGAGCTGCCCGAGCTGATTGCCGAGGGCTATACCTCGTTCAAGATCTACATGACCTACGACGCCCTGAAACTCAACGACCGCGAGATTCTGGAAACCCTGTCGGTGGCGCGGGCGGAAGGCGCGATGGTGATGCTGCACGCCGAAAACAGCGACTGCATCGCCTGGCTGACCGAGCGCCTGCTCGCCGCCGGTCACAGCGCGCCGCGTTATCACGCCACGTCGCGGCCAATGCTGGTCGAGCGCGAGGCCACGCACCGGGCCATTGCGCTGGCCGAGCTGGTGGATGTGCCGATTCTCATCGTCCATGTTTCGGGGCGCGAGGCCATTGAACAGATCCGCTGGGCGCAGAGCCACGGCTTGAAGGTCTACGGCGAGACCTGTCCGCAGTATCTCTTTCTGACCGCGGAATCGCTGGGCTGCGATGACAGCTTCGAAGGCGCGAAATGCATCTGCAGCCCGCCGCCGAGAGACGCCGGCAATCAGCAAGTGGTCTGGGACGGCCTGCAGAATGGCTCGTTTGAAGTGTTCTCGTCGGATCACGCGCCGTTTCGCTACGGCGGCCCGGACGGCAAGCGGGCCCACGGCGAGACGGCGCCGTTTTCCGAAGTGGCCAATGGCATTCCGGGCCTCGAGACACGCATGGCGCTGCTCTGGTCGGAAGGTGTGCGCAAGGGGCGAATCACGCCGCAGGCATTTGTCGCGCTGACGGCGACTAATGCGGCGCGGCTGTACGGTCTGTATCCGCGCAAGGGCAGCATCGCCATTGGATCGGACGCGGATCTGGTGATCTGGGATGAGGACCTGGACATCGAGCTGACCAACGAAATGCTGCACCACAACGTCGATTACACCCCGTACGAGGGTATGCGCTTGAGTGCATGGCCGGCGATGACCTTCGCCCGAGGTGAACGGGTGTGGGATGGCAGTCCGTTGGGTGAACCGGGGCGCGGAGAGTTTCTCCCCTGCGCCCGCCCGGAACCTGCGAAAGCCCGGCGTCGAGAGTCGGAGTTACCGGAGTGATGACGGTGATACGCGTCGTGCATCAGATACCCCGCAATATGAGCTGATTCACCCCATTCCTGTGGGGGCCGAGCTTGCTCGCGAAAAGGCACTCACATCCGCTAAATCTTTGGCGGATGTACGCGACCCCTGTAGGACCGGCTTCAGCCGGGAAGAGGCCGGTGTGTGCGCCATCAATCTTGCAGCGTGACGCCTGACGCTTTCCCGGCTGAAGCCGGTCCTACAAATCCCCCCACAACTGCTGTGCGATGCTCAGCGCAACCACTGGCGCGGTTTCGGTGCGCAGCACGCGTGGGCCGAGGCGGGCGGCGTGGAAACCGGCGTCTTGCGCCTGGGCCACTTCAGCATCGTTCAGCCCGCCTTCAGGGCCGATCAGAAACGCCAGACTGCCGGGCTTTTCATGACTGTTCAGCGGCTCGGCCACGGGGTGCAGCACCAGTTTCAAGTCCGCTTCAGTCTGCTTGAGCCAGTCGGTCAGGGTCACAGGTGCATGAATCACCGGCACCACCGAGCGCCCGCACTGTTCGCAGGCGCTGATCGCGATCTGCTGCCAGTGCGCCTGACGCTTTTCTGCACGCTCGTCTTTCAAACGTACTTCGCAACGCTCGCTGATGATCGGGGTAATCTGCGTCACGCCCAGCTCGGTGGCTTTCTGAATCGCCCAGTCCATCCGCTCACCCCGGGAGAGACCCTGGCCGAGATGGATGTGCAACGGCGACTCCGGCTGGCCGGCGAAGCTTTCAGTCACCTGCACCCGCACCTGCTTTTTGCCGACTTCCGCCAGCGTGGCGCGGAACTCATTGCCCGAGCCATCGAACAGCTGCACCGCGTCACCTTCGGACATGCGCAACACGCGGCTGATGTAATGGGCCTGGGCCTCTGGCAGTTCGTGCTCACCGACGCTGAGGGTGGCATCGACGAAAAAGCGGGACAGTCTCATGGTTGTGTCTCTAAAGATTGTGTTGAATGCAGCACCTGGAAAATGGGTGTAACGGCCTGCTAGCCGGGATCACGAAAATCCGGATGGAAGTTTTCTCTCACCGCCACACTCACGCTGCTGCGCGTCGCGATGTCGATCCCCTCGGTCGCCACGTCGGCCAGGAAGTCGATCTGCTCTGGCGTAATCACGTAGGGCGGCAGGAAGTACACCACGCTGCCCAGCGGACGCAGCAAAGCACCTCGGGTCAGCGCGTGCTCGAACACCTTCAGCCCGCGCCGCTCCTGCCACGGATACGGCGTTTTGCTGGCCTTGTCCTGCACCATCTCGATGGCAATCGCCATCCCGGTCTGCCGCACTTCGGCGACATTCGGGTGATCGACCAGATGCGCCGTCGCGGTCTTCATCCGCTGGGCCAGCGCCTTGTTGTTTTCGATGACGTTGTCCTGCTCGAAAATATCCAGCGTCGCCAACGCCGCCGCGCAGGCCAACGGGTTGCCGGTGTAACTGTGGGAGTGCAGGAAAGCGCGCAGGGTCGGGTAGTCGTCGTAAAACGCGTCGTACACATCATCGGTGGTGATGCAGGCCGCCAGCGGCAGGTAACCGCCGGTCAGTGCTTTGGACAGGCACAGGAAGTCCGGGCGGATGCCGGCCTGCTCGCAGGCAAACATGGTCCCGGTGCGACCGAAGCCCACCGCGATCTCGTCATGAATCAGGTGCACGCCATACCGGTCGCAGGCCTCGCGCAGCAGCTTGAGGTAAATCGGGTCGTACATGCGCATGCCGCCGGCGCCCTGAATCAGCGGCTCGATGATCACCGCCGCGACGCTGTCGTGATGCTCGGCCAGGGTCTGCTCCATCACCGCGAACATCGTGCGGGTATGGTCTTCCCAGCTCACGCCTTCAGGGCGGTGGTAGCAGTCCGGGCTCGGCACCTTGATGGTGTCCATCAGCAGCGCTTTGTAGGTCTCGGTGAACAGCGGCACGTCACCGACCGCCATCGCCGCCATGGTTTCGCCGTGGTAGCTGTTGGTCAGGGTGACGAAGCGTTTCTTGTCCGGCTTGCCGCGATTGAGCCAGTAATGAAAGCTCATCTTCAGCGCGACTTCGATGCAGGACGAACCGTTGTCGGCGTAGAAGCAGCGCGTCAGGCCTTCAGGCGTCATCGCCACCAGACGCTCGGACAGCTCGATGACCGGCTGATGGCTGAAACCCGCCAGGATCACGTGCTCCAGCTGATCGACCTGATCCTTGATGCGCTGATTGATGCGCGGGTTGGCGTGGCCGAATACGTTGACCCACCACGAGCTGACCGCGTCGAGGTAGCGCTTGCCTTCGAAGTCCTCCAGCCAGACCCCTTCACCACGCTTGATCGGAATCAGCGGCAGTTTTTCGTGGTCTTTCATCTGGGTGCAGGGGTGCCAAAGGACCTTCAGGTCGCGCTGCATCCACTGGTCGTTAAGGCCCATTACTCTTCTCCACATAGCGGCTCGCATGGCGCGAGGGCAAACAATCGCGCAAGCCTATGCAATGCATGCCAGCGGGACAACCTTTAGCGCGTTGTTTCAGTCGCCGCGCGCGCGAAAATCAGGCTCGCCGACATTGCTGGCGGGCGTTTCGCGGCTCGCGTATCCTTCGCGCTCTTCGAAAAATCGGACAACAAAATCCGACAATTCCCCCCGTTTTTCTCCGGAGTTCGCTGAATGCTTTCAGGTTGGCTGCGCGCCTGTGCGCTGGTGATGGTTGGGCTGGTCAGCGCTTCAGCGCTTGCCGTGGATAAACCGCATACGGTGATCGTCGTCGGCGGCGGTCTGGCGGGACTTACAACGGCTTACGAGCTGCAGAGCAAAGGCTGGCAGGTCACCTTGCTGGAAGCCAAACCCAACGTCGGCGGCCGCTCCGGTCTGGCCGGCAGCGAATGGATCGGCAACGCCAAGGCTCAGCCGGTCCTGAATCAATACATCGATCGCTTCAAGATCAAGGCGGTGCCTGCGCCGGAATTCGTGCGGACCCCGAGCTACCTGATCGAAGGCGAATACTTCACTGGCGCCGACCTGGCGACCAAACAACCGGCGACCGCTGAAGCCATCAAACGCTACGAAGCGGCGGTGGATGACCTGGCCCGCTCGATCACCGACCCGGACAACCCGGCTGCCAACAGCACGCTGTTTGCGCTGGACCAGATCACCGTCGCCAACTGGCTGGACCGTCTGAGCCTGCCACCGACCGCGCGCCAGCTGATCAACCAGCAGATTCGTACGCGCTACGACGAGCCTTCGCGTTTGTCGCTGCTGTATCTCGCACAGCAGACGCGGGTCAATCGCAACGTTGACGACCGCGACCGTCGCGCCGCTCGCCTGCCAGGTGGCAGCGCGGTGTTGGCCGAGGAATTCGTCAAACAGCTGAAAGTCATCAAGACCAATTCGCCGGTGTCGGCGATCAATCAGGACAAGGACGGCGTGACGGTCAAGGTCGGGTCGCTGGGCTACGAAGCCGAGTACGTGGTCCTGGCCGTGCCGTTGCGCGCGCTGAGCAAGATCCAGATGACGCCGGCACTGGACGCCCAGCGTCTGGGCGCGATCAAGAGTACCAACTACGGCTGGCATGACCAGATCATGCTCAAGTTCAAGACCCCGGTCTGGGAAAGCAAGGCGCGCATGTCTGGCGAGATCTACAGCAACACCGGGCTGGGCATGTTGTGGGTCGAGCCTGCGTTGAAGGGCGGCGCCAACGTCGTGATCAACCTGTCCGGCGACAACGCTCGCATCATGCAGGCGTTCGGCGACAAGCAGTTGGTGGATCAAGTGCTGATTCGCATGCAGGCGTTCTATCCACAGGCGCGCGGCGCGTTCACCGGTTATGAGCTGCGTCGTTCCAGCATCGACCCGTCCAGCGGCGGCGCGTACCTGGCGTTCGGCCCGGGCCAGATCAGCAAGTACTGGCGCTTGTGGGAACGTCCGCTGCAGCGTGTAGCCTTTGCCGGCGAACACACCGACACTTTGTACCCGGGCACCCTGGAAGGCGCATTGCGTTCAGGTCAGCGCGCGGCGATTCAGGTGCAGGGTCTGTCTGAGGGCAAGTCGTACGAACCAGTCAAAGCACCGCCACCGAAGGCCCCTGAACCGGCCAAGGAAAGCAGCGGCGGCATTGGCGGCTTCTTCTCGAACATGTTCGGCGGTTCCAAGCCTGAGCCTAAGCCGGCCGAGAAAGCGCCAGCACCTGCTCCGGCCCCGGCTCCAGCGCCTGCCCCGGTAACGCCGCCGCCAGCTCCAGTGGTTGAGCCGGCCAAGCCTGCGGCTGTGGAACCTGCGAAAAAGGCACCGGCCAAGAAAGAACCGGCGAAGAAGGAGCCCGTCAAAAAGGCCCCGGCCAAACCGGCAGCCACCCACAAAGCCCCTGCCAAAACCGACGCTGCGAAAAAAGCGCCGGCCAAGGCCACAGGTGACAAGGCGGCACCGGCCACTCCGGCGGCTCCGGCAACGGCTCCGGCAGCACCCGCGACCGACAGCAAAAACTGATCGGTAACGGCTGAAAACAAAGGCGCGGCTTGATACCGCGCCTTTTTTTCGCCTGGATGAACCGTAACGCTGGCTTAATCTCATTCGGACGAAAATATGTCAGGAGATTTCAATCGGATTTCCTGATTCTTCAAAGCAACATTTTGCGCTTTCTTTCGATAGGTAAAGCGCTAGTCTCTCCCTCGGCCCTCACAGGATATTCAGCATGCAGCTACGCAACTCTTCTTCTCGCTATGGCTGGGTCAGCATCGTTTTGCATTGGGGTGTCGCGCTGACGGTGTTTGGCATGTTTGCGCTAGGGTTGTGGATGGTGGGGCTGGGCTATTACGACACGTGGCGCAAGGCTGGCCCGGACCTGCACAAGAGCATCGGCATCACGCTGTTCCTGTTCATGCTGATCCGGGTGATCTGGCGCTTCGTCAGCCCGCCGCCAGCAGCGCCTGCCACCCACAGCCGGTTTGTGAAAACCGCTGCGAAATTGGGGCATGCGTTTCTGTACCTGGACCTGTTTTTGGTGATGTTCGCCGGTTACCTGATTTCCACCGCAGACGGTGTCGGGATTCCGGTGTTTGGATTGTTCGAAGTGCCTGCATTGGTCAGCGGACTGCCCGACCAGGCAGACGTCGCAGGCACCGTGCACTTGTACCTGGCCTGGACCCTGGTGATTTTCGCTGGACTCCACGGGCTGGCCGCTTTGAAGCATCACTTCGTTGATCGTGATGCCACGCTTGTACGTATGCTTGGCCGCAAGGCCTGATACTCAATTCAACTGAAAAGGAAGAAGACGTATGTTGAAAAAGACACTGGCTGCACTGGCCCTCGGTACCGCGCTGCTAACAGCGGGTCAGGCCATGGCCGCTGATTACACGATCGACAAGGAAGGCCAGCACGCCTTCATCAACTTCAAGATCAGTCACCTGGGCTACAGCTTCATCTACGGTACGTTCAAGGACTGGACCGGCACATTCAGCTTCGACGCCGCCAAGCCTGAAGACAGCAAGATCAGCATCGACCTTAAGACCGCCAGCGTCTTCACCAACCACGCTGAACGTGACAAGCACATCAGCAGCAAGGACTTCCTCGACGTCGCGACCTATCCTGACGCCAAGTTCGTTTCCACCAAGGTCACTAACGTCGGCAAGAATGCTGACGGCAAGACCACTGCCGACGTGATCGGCGACCTGACCCTGCATGGCGTGACCAAGCCGGTCACCGTCAAGACCACTTTCCTGGGTGAAGGCAAGGATCCATGGGGCGGCTACCGTGCCGGCTTCGAGGGCACAACCTCGATCAAGCGTTCTGATTTCGGCAAGATGATGGACCTCGGTCCACAGTCCGACACCCTGGATCTGATCATCTCGTTCGAAGGCGTCAAAGCCAAGTAAGACGGGTTGTCGTGGTGATAGAGCGCCGACCTTTGGGTCGGCGTTTTTGTGTATGGCATTGCTTGAATCACGCAAACAAAAACGCCCCGAACCAGTCGGGGCGTTTTATTGGCTGCAGAACAACCGGCGCTGCTTAACCTTCGCGGTTGCGGGTCAGCAGGGCTGGTTTTTCACCGCGAGGGCGGCTTGGCAGCTGATCAAGTTGTTCAGCCGAAGGGAATCGATCGCCCTTTGACTCTTTGTGCATGATCTTCGGTGCTGGCTGACCGTCGCGAGGCCCGCGAACCGCTGGCTCCTGACGCGCTGGTTGCTCTTCGCGTGCCGGACGACGGGCACGCGGCGAGTCTTCACGGCGAGCCTGACCATCACGGCCGGAGCCATTGCGAGGACCACTGCGTTTGGCCGGTGCGCCGGCGCTGTCGGTGCTGGCGGGAGCGCCAGATGCCGAACCGCCGCCTGAACCGCTGCGCGGACCGCTACGGCCTGGCGCCTGACCACGCGGTGCTGGTGCGGCGCCAGTGGCAGGAGCGCCCGGACGACGACCGCGGCTCTGGTTCTTGTTCTGGTACGGGCTGACGTAGTCGGCGCGGTTGCCGAAGTTGTCCACTTCGTCATCCAGGAATTCGTCGGGTGCGCGATTCGCACCTGACGCTGCTGGCTGCGACTGACGTGACTCGCTCGACGCGGTGCCCTGACGCGGCTTTTGCGGACGCGCCGGACGTGCCGGACGCTCACCCGAAGCGGCGGCGGCTGCCGGCTTTTCCTTGCCTTTGTCTTTGCCTTTGTCCTTGCGACCGCCACCACCACCGCCGCCGTTCGGACCGTCGCCACGGGGGCCACGGGCATTGCGCGGGTTACGCACGTCCGGACGCTCGCGGACTTCCGGCTTCTCGGCTTCAACGGCCGTGATGTCAAAGCCCATCAGATCGCCGTCGGCAATCTTCTGCTTGGTCATGCGCTCGATGCTTTTCAGCAGCTTCTCTTCGTCCGGCGCAACCAGCGAGATCGCCTCGCCGCTACGGCCTGCGCGACCGGTACGACCGATGCGGTGCACGTAGTCTTCGTCGACGTTAGGCAGTTCGAAGTTGACCACGTGGGGCAACTGGTCGATGTCCAGACCACGGGCAGCGATGTCGGTCGCGACCATGATGCGAACGGTGCCGGCCTTGAAGTCGGCCAACGCTTTGGTGCGCGCGTTCTGGCTCTTGTTGCCGTGGATCGCCACAGCGCTGAGGCCGTGCTTGTCCAGGTACTCGGCCAGACGGTTGGCGCCGTGCTTGGTGCGGGTAAACACCAGCACCTGTTCCCACGCGCCTTGAGTGATCAAGTGCGCCAGCAGCGAGCGCTTGTGGTTGGCCGGCAGGCGGAAGACGCGTTGCTCGATGCGCTCGACCGTGGTGTTCGGCGGCGTGACTTCGATGCGTTCCGGGTTGTGCAGCAGTTTGCCGGCCAGCGCGGTGATGTCCTGAGAGAACGTTGCCGAGAACAGCAGGTTCTGACGCTTGGAGGGCAGGCGCGCGAGGACTTTCTTCACGTCGTGAACGAAGCCCATGTCGAGCATGCGGTCGGCTTCGTCCAGCACGAGGATTTCAACGTGGGACAGATCGACGCTGCCCTGACCGGCCAGATCGAGTAAACGACCCGGGCAGGCGACCAGTACGTCAACGCCGCGGGCCATGGCCTGAACCTGCGGGTTCATGCCGACACCGCCGAAGATGCAGGTACTGACGAACTTGAGGTTCTTGGCGTAGATCTTGAAGCTGTCGTGGACCTGGGCGGCCAGTTCACGAGTCGGGGTCAGGACCAGAACACGCGGTTGGCGCGGGCCGTGACGCTGGGATTTGTCCGGATGACCGTTGGGAAACAACCGCTCCAGGATAGGGAGGGCGAAACCACCGGTTTTACCAGTACCTGTCTGGGCGGCGACCATCAGATCGCGGCCTTGCAACACGGCGGGAATGGCCCGCTGTTGCACTGGGGTAGGCTGGGTGTAGCCAGCAGCCTCGATGGCGCTGACTAAAGCCTCGGAGAGACCGAGGGAAGCAAAGGACATGAGTAATCCTGTCTTGAGTTGGGGCCATAGAGGCCCAAATAGGGATGATCTTCCAGGCGCAGACTAAGGTTCTGCACGTAACGTGAATGCGCTCGACCCTGCTGCGGTCATCGCACTCTCCTTGGAAGGTGCAATGGCGTCCGGTCCTGTGGAGGTCTGTAAGTTCAACTCGGGGCAGGGGCGCAAAAAGTGCGCTGCTGACGTGTTCGAGAAGTCTTCTGTGAGACCGTGCACCCGGGCGCAAGCCTGGCGGGGACGCCGGAGTATAGCAGAGCAATCACAACGCGCTGCTTTCCTGCTGCTCAACGGTTTTATCGACACTTTCCCCCGATTCTGCAGGGATTGGCGCCGGCGTTTCTCCGGTATACCGCTCTAGCAGTTTCGCGTAGGCGGGTTCTTGCTTGAAACGCTTCAGTTCTGCGCTGAATCGCTGGGCCAGCAAGTCCATACCGGCATTGCGGCGCAGCGCCAGGTACTGCCCCCTGTGAGTGAGCACGACCGGCAACTGACTGACCTGGTCTTGCAGCTTGAGCCGCTCAATCATCTGCCGCCCCAGCAGGCGATCTGTCACCATTAAATCGATGCGGCCGCGAATCAGTTTGCCGAAGTTTGCTTCATGGCTTGGCGCAGGCTCACGGATGAACGCCGTTGAGCTGTCGAACTCCGGCGTGTATCGATAACCGGGAGAGACGCCGACAGTCAGCCCGTGCAGGTCTTCCACGCCATTGAAAGCATGCGGCCTGGCATTGGCCTGAAACAGCACCCAATCGATGGTCGACAACGGTTCGTTCGGATACAACAGATCCGCGCGCGTCTCGTCCTTGAAGATGTCGAGCACGCCGTCAGCTTCGCCGTCACTGAGCATCATCAGGCAGCGTTTCCACGGGAGAAACTGCCACTCGACGTCGATGCCCAAGCGCTCGAAGACAATTGCCGTAGCGTCGTAATCCAGGCCGGAGGCATGGTTGCCGTCCACGATGACGTAGGGAGACCAGGGTTCGGTGACGATCCGCAGTTTTTCACCCAGCGCGCTGAAGCTCAGGCAGGTGAGGAGGGCAGCAACGGATAGGGAGAGGATGAGCGGCATGCGCGCGAGATTACGACGCGAGCTAACTAAATAGAAGCAGTGATTCTCAACAAAAACAGAAGCCTGGACGCAACGACCCGACTGGCAGGCGTCTTGGTTACGAAGCCTGCCGGTGAAGCCAGCGCGGTTTCAATCCGTATGGATTGAAACCGATATTACGCAGAGAGCTTCAGGTTGTTCCAGACCGCCAGACTCGGTTCGGCCTGATTCAGCGTGTAGAAATGTAGACCGGGGGCGCCGCCGTGCAGCAGTCGCTCGCACATTTCAGTGATGACCTGCTCTCCGAACGCCTGAATGCTTGCCGTGTCGTCGCCGTACGCTTCCAGCTGCTTGCGAACCCAGCGCGGGATCTCCGCACCGCACGCGTCCGAAAAGCGCGCCAGCTTGCTGTAGTTGGTGATCGGCATGATGCCCGGCACGATCGGAATATCCACGCCCAGCTTCTGCACGCGCTCGACGAAGTGGAAGTAGCTGTCGGCGTTGAAGAAGTACTGGGTGATCGCACTGTTGGCGCCGGCGTTGGCCTTGCGCACGAAGTTTTTCAGATCGTCTTCGAAGTTGCGCGCCTGCGGGTGCATCTCCGGGTAGGCCGCGACTTCGATGTGGAAATGATCGCCGGTTTCTTCACGAATGAAGCTCACCAGATCATTGGCATAACGCAGCTCACCGCTGGCCATGCCCATGCCGGAGGGCAGGTCACCGCGCAGGGCGACGATGCGTTTGATGCCGGCTTCCCGGTACTGCGTCAGCAAGCTGCGCAGGTCGGCCTTGCTGTCACCGACACACGACAGGTGCGGGGCGGCCGGAACGTGTACTTCTTTTTCCAGCTGCAGCACGGTGTTGATCGTGCGGTCGCGGGTGGAACCCCCGGCACCGTAAGTGCAGGAGAAAAAACTGGGGTTGTAGCTGGCCAGCGTACGCGCCGTGGCAAGCAGTTTTTCATGACCAGCGTCGGTCTTCGTCGGGAAGAATTCGAAGCTGTAGCTACGGTCTTGGCTCATGGAGCGAGTCTCCAGCGGCAAGCTACAAGCCGTAAGCTGCAAGAGTGGCGGTGCGCCGTATCCTGCAGCTCAAGGCTTGTCACCTGGTGCTGCTAAATGCTTGGACGATTTAAAGCCTGACGCGGCAAGTCATGACAACGGTGATGCCTTTACTTGCCGCTTGAAGCTTGAAGCTTGCCGCTTACTGCTTAGTAGCGATAAGCGTGCGGCTTGAACGGACCTTCGACGGTCACACCGATGTAGTCGGCCTGGGTCTTGGTCAGCTTGGTCACGACGCCGCCGAAGCCACGTACCATTTCCAGCGCCACTTCTTCGTCCAGCTTCTTCGGCAACACTTCGACGGTCAGACGCTCGGCTTTCTGGGCAGGGCTCAGGTCAGCGTACTTCTGGCCGAACAGGAAGATCTGCGCCAGCACCTGGTTGGCGAACGAGCCGTCCATGATGCGGCTCGGGTGACCGGTGGCGTTGCCCAGGTTCACCAGACGGCCTTCGGCCAGCAGGATCAGGTAGTCGTCGTTCTGAGGATCGAACGAGCCCGAACCGGTGCGGTGGATCTTGTGCACTTGCGGCTTCACTTCTTCCCATGCCCAGTTCTTGCGCATGAAAGCCGTGTCGATTTCGTTGTCGAAGTGACCGATGTTGCAGACCACAGCGCGTTTTTTCAGCGCCTTGAGCATGTTGGCGTCGCAGACGTTGACGTTACCGGTGGTGGTGACGATCAGGTCGATCTTGCCCAGCAGTGCTTTGTCGATGCTCGCTTCGGTGCCGTCGTTCTCGCCGTCGATGAAAGGCGAAACCAGTTCGAAACCGTCCATGCAGGCTTGCATGGCGCAGATCGGGTCGACTTCGGTGACCTTTACGATCATGCCTTCCTGACGCAGCGACTGAGCCGAACCCTTGCCCACGTCACCGTAGCCGATGACCAGCGCTTGCTTGCCGGACAACAGGTGGTCGGTGCCGCGCTTGATGGCGTCGTTCAGGCTGTGACGGCAGCCGTACTTGTTGTCGTTCTTGCTCTTGGTGACCGAGTCGTTGACGTTGATCGCCGGGATCTTCAGTTCGCCCTTGGCCAGCATGTCCAGCAGGCGGTGAACGCCCGTGGTGGTTTCTTCGGTCACGCCATGGACACGGTCCAGGATGGCCGGGTATTTCTTGTGCAGCAGCTCGGTCAGGTCGCCGCCGTCGTCGAGGATCATGTTGGCGTCCCATGGCTGACCGTCCTTGAGGATAGTCTGCTCCAGGCACCACTCGTACTCGGCTTCGGTTTCGCCTTTCCAGGCGAAAACAGGGATGCCGGCAGCGGCAATGGCAGCAGCGGCCTGATCCTGAGTCGAGAAGATGTTGCAGGACGACCAGCGTACTTCGGCACCCAGGGCAACCAGGGTTTCGATCAGCACGGCAGTCTGAATGGTCATGTGGATGCAGCCGAGAATCTTCGCGCCCTTGAGCGGTTGCTCGGCAGCGTACTTGCGACGCAGGCCCATCAGGGCAGGCATTTCGGATTCGGCGATGATGGTTTCGCGACGGCCCCAGGCAGCCAGGGACATGTCGGCGACTTTGTAGTCGTTGAAATCGTTGGGCGTCAGTACAGCACTCATTAAGAGTCTCCATTCGTAGGGTGCGAATGGGCGCCGTTGTGCGTTTAAAGCTTGACCGGCGGGAAGCCTGATCAAACAACGCCCTCTCCGAGCCTGACAGGTCTGACCTGCTGCAGCGCCCCTCGGACAGGTGGCGGGAAAACGGTAACAAGGTGTGATGACCGTTTTTTGAAGCGGTGGCGATTATCTTTCTTTGAGCTGCAAGTGGCAAGCTGCAAGCGGCAAGCGGTAAACAACAGCGGACCTGCTTTTGACTTGCAGCTTCAGGCTTGAAGCTTGAAGCTGGAGCACATCCACCACCGTCGCCCAAACACCCCGGAGTCCCCATGAACTTCCACACCCGCAAATGGGTAAAACCCGAAGACCTCAACCCCAACGGCACGTTGTTCGGCGGCAGCCTGCTGCGCTGGATCGACGAAGAGGCAGCCATCTACGCCATTGTTCAGTTGGGCAATCAGCGCGTCGTGACCAAGTACATTTCCGAGATCAACTTCGTCAGCGCCTCGCGTCAGGGCGACATCATCGAGCTGGGGATCACCGCCACCGAGTTCGGCCGCACCTCCATTACGCTGACCTGCCAGGTCCGCAACAAGATCACCCGCAAGAGCATTCTCACGGTCGAGAAAATGGTCTTCGTCAATCTGGGTGAAGACGGCCTGCCAGCGCCACACGGCAAGACCGAAATCAGCTACGTGAAGGATCAGTTCAAGGAAGACGTGATCAACGAGTGATCGCGCAATGGACGCGGATGACTGGTCAAGGAAGAACTCGTAGGAGTGAGCTTGCTCGCGATTGCGGTGTGTCAGGCGAAGAAGCTTCGTCTGGTCTGACGCATCGCGAGCAAGCCCACTCCTACAATAAAAAGACAGCGCCTGTTATGCCGGATGACGTGCCTGCCAATCGCGCAGCCACTGCAGGCCTTCGCTGGTATCGCCTTTCGGACGGTATTCGCAGCCGACCCAGCCGGTGTAGCCCAAGCGGTCGATCTCTTCGAACAGCCACGGGTAATTCACTTCCCCCACGCTCGGCTCATGCCGGTCCGGCACGCCGGCGATCTGGATGTGGCCGATGCCGGCGAAGTCGCGGCGCAGTTTGCTGGTGACGTCGCCTTCCACGATCTGGCAGTGGTAGCAGTCGAACTGTACCCGCAGATTGTCGGCGCCCACTTCTTTAAGCACAGCCTGGCCCTGATCCTGACGGTTGAGGAAGAAGCCCGGAATGTCGCGGGTGTTGATCGGCTCGATCAACACCGTCAACCCCACCTTGGCGGCTTGCTGTGCGGCGAAGCTCAGGTTTTCCAGGTACACCGCGTGATGCTTCTGGCGCAGGTCTTCACTGGGCAGCAAACCGGCCATGACGTGAATGCAGTCGTTGCCCAGCACCGCTGCGTAATCCAGCGCCTTCTGGAAACCGTCGCGGAATTCACTCTCCCGGCCCGGCAACGAAGCAATGCCACGCTCGCCCTTGGTGAAGTCGCCGGGCGGGGCGTTGAACAGCGCCTGGGTCAAACCGAAGTCGTCCAGACGCAGCTTGATTTCCTCGGCCTTGAAGTCGTACGGAAACAGGTATTCCACGCCCTTGAAGCCGTCACTCGCCGCAGCCGAGAAACGCGCCAGAAAGTCGTGTTGCGGATACATCATGCTGAGGTTGGCAGCGAAGCGAGGCATGGTTATCTCCTAATTAAAGCCGTTAGACGAAAGGCCAGAGCAGCAGCGTCATCAAGAACCCGAGGGTGCCCAGAACGGTCACCAGAAAGGTCCAGGTGCGCAGGCCGTCGGCAACGTTCAGGCCCGCCAGTTTGGTGAACATCCAGTAACCGGCGTCGTTGATGTGCGACATCGCCAGACCGCCACCGCCCATGGCCAGACAAAGCAGGGCCATATGATTGGCGCTCAGGTTCAACGTGGCGATCAGCGGGCTGAGAATACCGGCCGTGGTCACCAGCGCCACTGTGGTCGAGCCCTGTACGGCGCGCAACAGCAGTGTCAGCAGAAAGCCCAGGGCGAGAACCGGCAGGCCGGTGTTGCGCAGCGCTTCGGAAACCACCGCGCCGATACCGGTATCCACCAGCACCTTGCCGAACACGCCGCCCGCGCCTGCAATCAAAATCACCATCGCCACGCCGGGCAATGCCGAACCCACGACATCGGACACCTGACTGCGGCTCCAGCCACGGCGCGAACCCAGCAGCCACGCGCAGAGCAGCGTGTCGATTAGCAGCGCCACCAGCGGCGCACCGAGAACGGTCAGCACGCTGCGCAGCATTGATTCGGCGGGCAACATCGTGGTCGCCAGTGTGCCCAGCAGGATCAGAATGATCGGCAGCAGAATCAGCGCGATGATGATGCCTGCGCCCGGCGCCGGTGCTTTTGGCAGACGTGCCGCCAAGCTGCTGGCGCTTTCTTCCAGGCCCAGTACCTTGGCGTGTGCCGCTTCGGAGGTCGTTGAGTAATCGTTGTTCGCCCACGCCACCAGATCCTGGTTGGTGATGTGCGGACCGTAGACTTCGCTCCGAATATCGTCAGTCATCGGGTAGGTCTTGCGGGTGATGCGACCGGCAATCAGGTAGCCGATCAGGCACAACACAGCAACGATCGGCAGCCCGAACATCAACACGCGACCCAGGTCCGCCCCCAGCTGACCGGCTGCCGCAACGGCGCCCGGATGTGGCGGCAGGAAGGCGTGAACCGACAGCAGCGCGGCGCACATGGGCAGCGCGAAAATCAGCAGCGGTTTACGTGCGGCGCGAGCGACACCATAGGCCAGTGGCATAAGGATGATCACGCCCACTTCAAAGAACACCGGAATACCGACCATGAAACCCGCGACGGTAAGGGCCAGCGGCGTGCGCCGGTTGCCGAAGCGGTTGATCAGCGTCTTGGCCAGCGCCTCGGCGCCACCGGACAGCTCGATGATGCGGCCGATCATAGCGCCCAGGGCAATGATGATCGCGATGTGGCCGAGGGTTTTGCCCATGCCGCCTTCGATGGTCGCCACCAGATCGCCGGGTTTAACCCCGGCCACCAGCGCCACGATAATGCTGACCAGCATCAGTGCAACGAACGGTTGGAATTTGTATTTCAGGACCAGAAGCAGCAACAGCGCAATGCCTGCTCCGGCGATGATCATGAGCAATAGAGGAGTCATGTTGTGTCCCGTTGTTATTGTTTTCCGGCGAAGCCGGTCCGCCGAAAACCGGGAGTCCGGTTTTCGATCAAAACGCCGTTGGGGTTACCAGTTCACGCCAAACGTCTGGCGCAGTTCTTCCAGAGCCGCTGCGTCCAGCGGTTCAGGTTTAGGGTTGCTCATCAGCCAGAGGCGTGCCGTCTCCTCCAGCTCTTCCAGCGCATAAGAAGCCCTGGCGACCGAGCTTTCCCAGATCACCGGGCCGAGTCGCTCGAGCATCACGCCGCGCACGCTGTTCGCCAGTTTCGCCACTTGTTCAGCGACGTTCGGCGAGCCGGGGCGCTCGTAGGCAATCAGGGGAATGTGCCCGACTTTCATCACCTGATACGGGGTGATGGGCGGGAGGATGTCGTCCGGTTTCCAGACGCCGGCCAGTGTCAGCGCGACCAGATGCGTCGAGTGGGTGTGCACCACGCCGCCGACGCTGGCATTGCGGTCGTAGACCTGACGATGCAGGGCCAGGGTCTTCGAGGGCTTGTCGCCGGAAACCCATTCGCCGGCCAGATTGACCTTGGCGATGGCGTCAGGATCAAGACGCCCCAGGCACGCGTCGGTTGGCGTGATCAGCCAGCCATCGTCGAGACGCGCGCTGATATTGCCTGCGCTGCCAACGGTGTAGCCGCGCCCGAACAGCAAGCGGCCGATGCTGCAGATTTCTTCACGCTGCTTGTTTTCGGCGCTCACTGAACTGCTGGTTACGTTGCTCATTGGGCACTTCCTGCCAGCTGCTTGAGGGCTTTGTCGAAAAAGTCGCGGCCACCGAAATTCCCGGACTTCAGCGCCAGGGCCAGAGGCATCGCGCCGCTGCTGATGGTCGCTGGAACCCCCGGGTCGATTTGCGCGCCGATCTTCAGCAGGCTCACGCCCAAGGCCTGAACGACGGCGCCGGAGGTTTCGCCGCCGGCGACGACAAAGCGCTTAACGCCCGCGTCCAGCAGTCCGCGAGCGATCTGGCCCAGTGCGTCCTCGACCAGCGCGCCGGCACGTTCGACGCCAAGTTTTTGCTGCACGGCTTTGACTTCTTCCGGGCTGCTGGTCGCGTAGATCAGCACGGTTTGCCCGGCATCGCGGGCGAACGCCAGCGCATCGGCAACAACCGGTCTGCCTTCAGCCAGTGCCAGTGGATCGATGCGCAGCGCAGGCCGGCTGGCCTCAAGCCAGGCGGCCACCTGGCCGTTGGTGGCGACCGATGCGCTGCCCGCCAGCACCACTTCACCGCCGTCGATCTGCTCAAGCTTCGCGGCATCGATATCACGCAATTTGCCCGCTTTACGGAAATTACCCGGAAGACCCAGCGCCAGACCCGAGCCACCGGTGAGCAGCGGCAGGTCGGCGCAGGCCTCGCCCAGCGTGTACAGATCAGCGTCCGACAAGGCGTCGGCAATCGCCATGACGACGCCTTCGGCACGCAGCTCGCTGATGCGTGCCCGCACGCCGTTGACGCCTTTGGCGATGCTGTCGTAACGCAACAAGCCCACCTTTTGGGTGGTTTGCGATTGCAGCACGCGTACCAGATTGGCGTCGGTCATCGGCGTCAGCGGATGGTTCTGCATGCCGCATTCGCTGAGCAATTGGTCCTGCACGAACAAGTGGCCGCGGAAAATCGTGCGACCGTTTTCCGGAAATGCCGGGCACGCCAAGGTGAAGTCGCTGTTCAGCGCCTTGAGCAGCGCCTCGCTGACCTGACCGATGTTGCCTTTGGCGGTGGAGTCGAACGTCGAGCAGTACTTAAAGAAGATCTGCTCACAGCCGCGATCACGCAGCCACTGCAGCGCGGCAAGGGATTCCTCAACCGCTTCTGCAGCCGGCGTGGTGCGGGATTTCAGCGCGATGACGATGGCGTCGGCATCCAGTTCGGCCAGGCTGTCGGCGCTCGGGATGCCAATGCTCTGCACGGTGCGCATGCCGCCGCGCACCAGCATGTTGGCCAGATCGGTGGCGCCGGTGAAGTCATCGGCGATGCAGCCCAACAGAGGGCGCGGAGTCGTGGTGCTCATCAGCGTCATCTCAGTTGTTTTCAGGCTTGGCGGTCGGCAGTTCGATGCCTGGGAAAATCTTGATCACGGCGGAGTCATCCTCACGGCCAAAGCCTGCGGTGGAGGCCTGCATGAACATCTGGTGGGCGGTGGACGACAGCGGCAGCGGGAATTTGCTGGCGCGGGCGGTATCCAGCACCAGGCCAAGGTCTTTGACGAAGATGTCCACGGCCGACAGCGGCGTGTAGTCCGCCTTGAGGATGTGCGGCACGCGGTTCTCGAACATCCACGAGTTACCGGCGCTGTTGGTGATCACTTCGTACAGCGCGTCCGCGTCGACGCCTTCGCGCAGGCCCAGGGCCATGGCTTCGGCGCTGGCGGCGATGTGTACCCCGGCCAGCAACTGATTGATGATTTTGACTTTGGAGCCCAGGCCGTGGACGTCGCCCAGGCGATAGACTTTGCCGGCCATGCCGTTGAGGATCGCGTCGGCCTTGGCGTAGGAATCAGCCGGGCCGGAGGTCATCATCGTCATTTCACCCGCAGCCGCTTTGGCCGCGCCACCGGAGATCGGAGCGTCGAGGTAAAGCAGGCCTTTTTCGGTGAGGCGTTGACCCAGTTCGATGGCGAAGGTCGGTGCGACCGTGGCGCAACCGATGATCAGGCTGCCCGGGCGCAAGGCGGCGACTGCGCCGTTGTCGCCGAACAATACGGTTTCGGTCTGCTCGGCGTTGACCACGACGGTGATGATCACGTCGCAGGCAGCGGCCATGCTCGCAGGAGATTCACAGGCAACGCCGCCTTCGCTGGCGAATTGCTCGGTCACGGCGGCGCGCACGTCACAGGCATGAACGTTGAAGCCGCTGCGCAGTAAGGAGCGCGCAATGCCCAGGCCCATCGCACCCAGACCAATGATGCCGACATTCTTGTTATTCATGAATCTCTCCTCGAGTGAGTGCCGAAGTTCATCAGCACTCGAACGGTGTTTGTTCTGATCTGTTAAAGATAGTGAACCTGTGATCGGATAATGTGAAGTGCTTTTTTGAGTTAACAAAAATTAACATCAGCCTGATCGGGCACAAAAAAGCCCTGGCTGGCTGCCAAGGCTTGGGTGCACGGTATTGGGTGGGATGTCTCTGTCAGCACGTAAATTGTGGGAGCGAGCTTGCTCGCAAAGCAGCAGGAGCATCCACCGCATCTTCAGCGGCTGAAAGACCGCTTCGCGAGCAAGCTCACTCCCACACCAGGGATGTCAGCCTCAGGAGAGCACGACCTTACCCACTGACGCCAACATCAATTCAACCCCAAGCCCGCGAATGCTGTCGGCTGCGCCGTGGGCGAGGCGGTCATCGCTGATGATCGTGTCGAATTGCTCCAAGCCTGCAACCTTGTACATGCCGAACGTGCCGTATTTCGTGCTGGTCGTCAGCAACACCGTGCGCGACGCCGACTGCATGGCCGCTTGCTTGACCTCAACCTTCAACGCGGAAGGCGTGGTCGTGCCGCGCTGCAGGTCCCATGAGCTGGTGGACATGAACGCCACATCGGTTGCCAATTGACGCAGCGTCGCGGCGGCCAGCCCGCCGACACAGGACCGGTTCGGATGATCCAGCAGCCCGCCGGTGTGAATCACATCCACATGGGTCGCATCGGCGAGTGCATTGACCACGCCGAAGTCGTTGGTCACCACCGTCATGCCCGCCAGCGCGACGATGTGCGGGACGATTTCCAGCGTGCTGGTGCCGGCGTCCAGGTACACGGTCATTTCCGGGTGCAGCAGGCTGGCGGCCAGTTTCGCCATCGCTTGTTTGTGCGGCAACTCGACCACCGCTTTGGACTGGTGACTGGGCTCGCTGTGAACCTGACTGGCGATGCGCACCCCGCCGGTCACCGAATAGGCGCGGCCACTTTGCTCAAGCAGCGCGATGTCGCGGCGAACGGTCATGTGCGAGCAGTCGAACATTTCCATGAGCTGATGCACGCTCAGCACCTGATGCTTGCGCAACTGACGCAGCATCAACTCCCGACGCTGATCGGGAATCATCGGCGCTGCGCCACTGAGGGTGGCGTCTTCTTCGCTGGACATGCAGGCTCCTGGGCAACGAGATACAGCCGACGTCGGCTGGGAGGCTGGCATCTTAGCCAATCGGGACGGCTGTGGCAGTAATGGCGAATAATCAGTGCGGCGTTACGCTCATTTAACTGACTGAATGCGATGTTTAGTGGGACCGGCTTTAGCCGGGAAGGGGCCGGTGTGTGCGCATCAAATTTGCGGTGTGGCGGGTGACGCCTTCCCGGCTAAAGCCGGTCCCACTATGGGGGCACGATGGCCCACTGGAGGCGTGTGATTCCTGTAACGCTTTCAGGCATGCAGGACCTGAAAGAACCTTTCGCCAGGCTGCAGTTCTTAGGCTGTAGAGGGGCATCGTTCTAATGAAGCTCAAATTCTAAAAAAGGATGTGGTTATGACCGTTGCTTTTTGGTGCGTGTTGATCGTGATTCTCTTGCCGATAGGGTGCGCTGGCATTGCCAAGTTCAGCAGCGGCAAATTCAGTGCACGGCACAATCATGATCCCCGGGACTTTCTCGACCGCCTCGAAGGTCTCCCGCGGCGCGCCCACAACGCGCAGCTCAATAGTTTTGAAGCGATTCCAGGGTTTGCCGCTGGCGTGATCATTGCCCACGTTGCCGGCGTGGCGCAGTTGGTGACGATCGACGTGCTCGCCGTGCTGTTCGTGACGAGTCGCCTGCTCTACATCATCTTCTATCTGGCGGATCTCGCGACGTTGCGCTCGCTGGCCTGGATCGTTGGGTTGGGGTTGGTGATCGCGCTGTTTGGCGTTTCAGTTTGATCGCTCAACGGTCCTGACACTGCGCGGTCAGCTGGCGGACACAGTCACTGTGGGAGGGAGCTTGCTCCCGAAGAGGTCGTGACATCCGTTAAACATTCAGCGGCTGAAATATCGTCTTCGCGAGCAAGGTGGAGCGCCACCCCGCTCACTCCTACAGATCAAGACTAAAGCGAGCCCACGTGCTTATTCGTCATCCTCGTCGGGCTGCACCTTCTCCAGCTTTTCCTGCTCGTCCTGCAGTTCTTTGCGCGATTCGGCCAGCTTGTCTTTACGCTTGTCGATCTTCTCCGGATCGCCCTTGCTCATGGCTTTGTTCAGGTCCGCCTGGCGACGGCTGACTTCGCGCTTGGCATCCAGCACCTTTTGTTCCTGCTGCTTGACCAGGTCGACGTCGTTGCAGTTGGCGTTCAGCTCGCTCAAGGCTTTTTGCAACCCGGCCTGTTGATTGGTATTGCCTGCGGCCTTGGCGTTTTCTATCTGAGTGCTGATGTCCTGGCGCTTGGCGGCGCATCCGGACGGTTCCGGCGCTTGGTCGGCCGCAAACACGGGCGCGGCCAGAAACCCGCACGCGGTGAATGCAAAAAGGGATGACAGGAATTTCATGAATACTCCTTGAACACAAATAGCCGCACGCTCGACGCAATCATGCGGCCCTAAAAATACTAAAAACCATCGATGCCTTCGTCCCGCAGTTGGCGACTTAACGCCTGCACCTGCGGGTCTTGAAAAAATGCATATAGCTGCTTCGCACGGCCCGAGCCAATGCCGGGCTCGGCCTGCCAGTCCTTGACGCTGCGCGAGGCCAGCGCCGCCCAGGAATCACCCAGATCAACGCCCGTGGTCGGAGGTAAACCGATGGCTTTAAGCCAGACAACAAACGGCTTCTCACGCGCGGCCTTAAAACTTGCCAGCAGTTTAGCGCTGCTGCGCTCGCCCAGGCCGGGAATGTTAGCAAGCTGTGCACCGTCGAGGGTCATCCAGTCCAGCAAACCGTTCAATTGCCCGGCCTGAATCAACTTGTCCCACGTGCCCGGTCCTACGCCGCTGAGCGCCACGCCCTTCTTCCCGCTCAGCCATTTAAGTCGTTCACGGAACTGGCTTTCGCAGCCCTCGATGGGCTGCCAGCAACTCAGTGGATGGAAATCCTCCGCTCTCGGAATATTCAGCGGAGCGCGCTCAACGCTGCGCGACACCACCTCATCCAGACGCGGGATCGTCAGCCCGGCGAGGCTGATCCCGACCTGATCGCCGGGCCGAATGTCCATTTCCTGCCAGCGCTTCAGCGAACCGACGCTGATGCGGGCGATCATTCGGTCATCCAGGCGCACTGGTTCTATGTCCAGCACGGGCGTGATTTTGCCCCTGCGCCCGATATTGAAATGAACCTTGCGCACCTCGGCCAGCGCCTGTGCGAACGGGTACTTCCATGCCGCGATCCAGTAAGGCGCTTTCGCTTGCCAGCGCTCGGCCGATGGGCGCTCGCCCTGCCGGATGACCACGCCATCGGTGGCAAACGGCAGCGGCGAGCGGTACCAGTGCTCTCGCCAGTTCTTTGCCTGAGTGAAACCCTTCAGCGGCTCACTGAAGCGTGCGCTGTCCTCGAAACCCATGGCTCTCAAGCCGGCCAGTCGCTCGTTCATCCCCGTCGGACCTTCCGGCCAGTCCCAGACGAACAAGCCGATCTGCGCGCCTTCCTCCTCGCTGATCGCGTGACGCGCCAACAAGCCGGCCACTTTGCTGCGAGCGTTCAGACTGCCGGCGTCCGCCTGAACGTGATCTGTCAGCTTCCAATACAGCTCGCCCTGGAGGATCACGGTCTTTTCCCACGCGAGATGGCGAGGAATCGCCTCGATCTGGTGGGCATGCCCCGTCCAGTCCTGGCCGAAAACGCCGTCGCCCCGGCTGATGGCACTCACCAGTTTGCCGTCGACGTAAACCAGCGTGACGGCCACGCCATCCACTTTTGGCTGAATCCACAGATCGCTTCGGTCTTCAAGCCACGCTTGAACGGCGGCCTCGCCCTGCAATTTTGTCAGGCCGGTGTGCGGGATGGGATGTGCGACAGGACCGCGAGAGGTTTTCAGCGGATTGGAGGGCGCCGCCGAAGTAGCGGCGAAACAACCGCGCAGATCGGCGAGGCGCTGAACGGATTGGTCATACAGCTCGTCGGCCACCAGAGAAACGCCTTGGCGGTGATAACTGTCGTCCCACTGGGTGATCTGGCTTTGCAGCGCCAGGATCTCGCTTCGGGCTTTGGCCGGTGGCCAGTCGGGGCAGGAGGCGGCATTGGCAGCGATGGAAACGAGGGCGATTAAAGCGCAGGTTATAGCGCGGAGGAGGGGGAGCATCGGAGCGTCCTTGCCGGGGGAGGGACTGCAAGGCTAGGTTTTCCCGATGGGCGTTTCATCGCGCCGTGGTTACCGCGTTTGTCTCGCACCGATACAGCCAGCCCCTGATTCCCCGCCCAGCTGTGCCTTGAGCCGCGCGCCCACGAGTGCAAAATGATGTTTCACCCGGCTACTGGAAGAGGCACTGCCATGGACCTGTCGACCCTCGCTGTATTCATCCCCGCCTGTTTCGCCCTGAACATGGCGCCGGGGCCGAACAACCTGCTCTCCATCAGCAACGCCTCACGTTATGGATTTGGCCGCGCCTGCACTGGCGGGCTAGGTCGGTTGCTGGCATTCGCGATCATGATTGCGCTGGCCGCAGTCGGGCTTACGGCTGTGCTGCATACGTCCGAGTGGCTGTTTCATACGATCAAGATTGTAGGGGCGGCGTATCTGTTCTATCTGGCGTTACAACTGTGGCGAGCGCCATGCGAGGCGCACGATGTCGAAGCAGGCGAGCAGGCTGGCGTGACGAGGCTGGCGCGCCAGGAATTTCTGGTCGCCATCGGCAATCCCAAAGCCATTCTGTTGTTCACGGCGTTTCTGCCGCAATTCGTCGACCGTACCGGCGTTGTCACCACTCAATTCGCACAATTGGGCGCGATGTTTCTGGCGCTCGAATGTATTGCCATCGCGTTGTACAGCGTGATGGGCGTGCATGCGCGTCGCCTGTTTGCGAAGCCCAGTGGCAAGCGGGTGTTTAACCGGGTGTGTGCGGGGTTGTTGGCGAGTGCGGCGTCGTTTTTGCTGGTGGCGCGTAGGGTGTGATTGTTTCCGCAGCCCGAATGCAAAAGCCCCTGACGACTCACATCGCCAGGGGCTTTTCTTTTTACCGGATGCCGCTAAGCGCAATGCACCCGGCGGGTATTACAAACCGGCAGCAGCGCGCAAGGCGTCGGCGCGGTCGGTTTTTTCCCAGGTGAACGTGGTGAAGGTATCGTCGCCCACGGTCTTGGTTTGCGGCGTGCGGCCGAAGTGGCCGTAGGCTGCGGTTTCCTGGTACATCGGGTGCAGCAGGTCGAGCATGGTGGTGATCGCGTACGGACGCAGGTCGAAGTGCTCGCGGACCAGCTGGACGATCTTGTCGTCGCTGATCTTGCCGGTGCCGAAGGTGTTCAGCGAGATCGACGTAGGCTGTGCAACGCCAATGGCGTAGGACACCTGAATCTCGCAGCGCTCGGCCAGGCCGGCAGCGACGATGTTCTTGGCGACATAACGGCCAGCGTACGCAGCCGAGCGATCGACCTTCGATGGATCTTTACCGGAGAACGCGCCGCCGCCGTGACGGGCCATGCCGCCGTAGCTGTCGACGATGATCTTGCGACCGGTCAGACCGCAGTCACCCACCGGGCCGCCGATGATGAACTGGCCAGTCGGATTGATGTGGAACTGAGTGTCCTTGTGCAGCAGTTCAGCCGGCAGCACGTGCTTGACGATCAGCTCCATCACGCCTTCGCGCAGATCTTTGTAGGACACTTCCGGGTTGTGCTGGGTCGACAGCACAACGGCGTCGATGCCCACCACGATGCCGTTTTCATAGCGGCACGTGACCTGGGATTTCGCGTCCGGGCGCAACCACGGCAGCAGGCCGGATTTACGGGCTTCGGCCTGGCGGTGTACCAGCTGGTGCGAGAACGCGATCGGCGCAGGCATCAGCTCGGCGGTTTCGTTGCTGGCGTAGCCGAACATCAGGCCCTGGTCGCCAGCGCCCTGATCTTCAGGTTTTGCGCGGTCGACACCCTGGTTGATGTCAGGGGACTGCTTACCGATGATGTTCATCACGCTGCAGGTCGCACCGTCGAAACCGACGTTGGAGCTGGTGTAGCCGATCTCGCAGATCACGTCACGAACGATCTGCTCCAGGTCGACCCACGCGGTCGTGGTGACTTCGCCGGCAACAATGGCCACACCGGTCTTGACCAGGGTTTCCACGGCGACGCGCGCCTGCTTGTCCTGGGCAATGATGGCGTCCAGCACCGCATCGGAGATCTGGTCGGCGATTTTGTCCGGATGTCCTTCAGACACGGACTCGGAGGTGAAAAGGGAGTATTCGCTCATCTCGACGGTTTTCCTGATTAGTACCGATGGTGAGTGTTGCCAGCCGGTCGCTGAAAATGGCGGACCTGGATCTGGAAACCATTACGTAAGCCTATGTACAGGCTTTCCCCGGGGACCAGCCCCGCAGCGATGGCCCAACGGGCCAGATCTTCCTGTTCGAAGCCTAACCAGAGATCGCCACAGGCCTCCTTGGCCCAGCTCTGGTCATGACTGCACAACTCTGTCACCAGCAGGCTACCGCCCGGTTGCAACAGGTTGGCCAAATGTTTGAGCGCTTCGGCGGGCGCGGCGAAATGGTGCAGCACCATATTCAAGACCACGCAGTTGCCGGAGATATTAGCGTTGGTCAGTGCATCGGCCAGTTTCAGCTCGACGTTAACCAGCGACTTCTGCGTGCAGATCTTGCGCGCCAGATCGAGCATTTCCGGGCTGTTGTCCAGGCCCGTCACCTGTCGGAAACGCCGCGCCAGATCCGGCAGAAAACCGCCATCGCCCGGCCCCACTTCTATCGCCGTGGCATCGGCGGGGAAGCTCAGCTTGTCCAGTAACGACAGCAGGCTGTCGCGGTACTGCGGCAGTCCTGCGATCAGGTCCTGCTGGGCCCGAAATTTCTCGGCAGTGCGTGCGAAGAAATCCTGACTGGCATTGGCCCGCTGGCGATGCACCAGCCCGATCCGGGTCTGTACATCATCGGGCAGGCGCAGGTTATCGGCTTCTTCAAGCAGCGCTGCGTGCAGCTTGCCGCCGGTGTGTTCGGTGTGGGGCAGGGCGCGTCGATAGAAGATCGCGTTGCCTTCACGCCGCGTCGCCACCAGGTCTGCCTGAGCCAAGACCTTGAGGTGGTGGCTCATGCCAGACTGACCGATCGCAAAAATCTGCGCCAGCTCCAGTACGCCGAAGGAATCGTTCGACAGCGCGCGCAAGACATTCAGCCGCAGCGGATCGCCGCCGGCTTTGCACAGGGCAGCCAGCTCGTCGCATTCATCATGGCTAATGGCAGGCACGCGAAGATTCATAAGGCAGGCAGTCTAGTTATCGACCGGGGCTGTCGCAAGGGCAATATCAAAAAGTTTTGATATTGCTCGATCAGTGGCGGCACCCCGGCGCCGTGATTCTGCCGTTTGCCGTCGCCTGTTGGGTGCGGTGTACGAAAACACGTCAGCGGCAGAGGAAAACACCGATGGTGTGTGATCTGTCATTGCCCCCGGAGGGTGCCTGAGGGAAAATGGCCGCCTTTTTCCGGTCCCACTTTTATCTGCCCCAGGAGATCAGCGATGCCAAGCCGTCGTGAGCGAGCCAATGCCATTCGTGCCCTCAGCATGGATGCCGTGCAAAAGGCCAATAGCGGCCACCCGGGTGCCCCGATGGGCATGGCGGATATCGCTGAAGTGCTTTGGCGCGATTATCTGAAGCACAACCCAGCCAATCCCATGTTTGCTGACCGCGACCGGTTCATCCTGTCCAACGGTCACGGCTCGATGCTGATCTACTCGCTGCTGCACCTGACCGGTTACGACCTGTCCATCGACGACTTGAAAAACTTCCGTCAGCTGCACAGCCGCACGCCGGGCCATCCGGAATACGGCTACACCCCGGGGGTTGAGACCACCACCGGCCCACTGGGTCAGGGTTTCGCCAACGCCGTCGGTTTTGCGGTTGCCGAGAAAACGCTGGCTGCCCAGTTCAACCGTCCAGGCCACAACATCGTCAACCACCACACCTACGTGTTCATGGGTGATGGCTGCATGATGGAAGGCATCTCCCACGAAGTCGCTTCCCTGGCCGGTACGCTGCGCCTGAACAAGCTGGTCGCGTTCTACGACGACAACGGGATTTCCATCGACGGCGAAGTCGAAGGCTGGTTCACCGACGACACCCCGAAGCGCTTCGAGTCCTACGGCTGGCTGGTCATCCGTAACGTCGACGGCCATGACGCCGACGAGATCAAAACCGCCATCGACACCGCTCACAAGAGCGACAAGCCGACACTGATCTGCTGCAAGACCACCATCGGTTTCGGTTCGCCGAACAAGCAGGGCAAGGAAGACTGCCACGGCGCTCCGCTGGGCGCCGAAGAAATCGCCCTGACCCGCGCTGCGTTGAAGTGGACTCATGGCCCATTCGAAATCCCGGCCGACATCTACAGCGAGTGGAACGCCAAGGAAAAAGGCCTGGCCGCCGAAGCCGAATGGGATCAGCGCTTTGCTGCCTATTCCGCTGCCTTCCCGACCGAAGCCAACGAGCTGATCCGCCGCATGAGCGGTGAATTGCCTGCTGACTTCGCCGAGAAATCCGCCGCGTACGTCGCTGAAGTCAACGCCAAGGGCGAAACCATCGCCAGCCGCAAGGCCAGCCAGAACGCGTTGAGCGCCTTCGGTCCGCTGCTGCCTGAGTTCCTCGGCGGCTCGGCTGACCTGGCAGGTTCCAACCTGACCATCTGGAAAGGTTGCCGCAGCATCACCGGCGAAGACGCCACCGGCAACTACCTGCACTATGGTGTTCGTGAGTTCGGCATGGGCGCCATCATGAACGGTATCGCCCTGCACGGCGGCTTCGTGCCGTACGGCGCGACCTTCCTGATCTTCATGGAATACGCCCGCAACGCCGTGCGCATGTCTTCGTTGATGAAGAAACGCATCATCTATGTGTTCACCCACGACTCCATCGGTCTGGGCGAAGACGGCCCGACTCACCAGCCGATCGAGCAGCTGACCAGCTTGCGCACCACGCCGAACCTGGACTGCTGGCGCCCGGCCGATGCCGTGGAATCCGCCATCGCCTGGAAACACGCCATTGAACGTGATGACGGCCCGTCTGCGCTGATCTTCTCCCGTCAGAACCTGCAACATCAGGCGCGTGATGCCGAGCAGCTGGAAAACATCAACCGCGGTGGTTACGTGCTGCGCGACTGCAGCGGCGAGCCGGATCTGATCCTGATCGCCACCGGTTCCGAAGTCGGCCTGGCTGTTCAGGCATACGACAAGCTCACCGCAGACGGCAAGAACGTGCGTGTGGTTTCCATGCCATGCACCAGCGTTTTCGAAACCCAGAGCGCCGACTACAAGCAGTCGGTTCTGCCGCTGGAAGTCAGCGCGCGTATCGCCATCGAAGCTGCTCACGCCGACTACTGGTACAAATACGTGGGCCTGGAAGGTCGCGTCATCGGCATGACCACCTTCGGCGAGTCGGCACCTGCCAACCTGCTGTTCGAAGAGTTCGGCTTCACGCTGGAGAACGTTCTGTCCACGGCTGAAGAGCTGCTGGAAGACTAAGCACCATCGCGTTGCCCTTGTAGGCGCGTGGCTTGTTATGCGATCTGCTGCCTGTAACTGGCAGGTCGCGGGAGAGCCGCGCGCCTGCAGGTTCTCTGTACCACTCAAGATGTTGAGAACCCCATGCCTCAGCCACGCCCTTATAAAGTCGCCCTCAATGGTTACGGTCGTATCGGCCGCTGCGTGCTGCGCGCGCTGTGCGAGCGAGGTGCGAAAGCGGGCTTTGAAGTGGTGGCAATCAATGACCTGGCCGACATGGCCAGTCTCGAATACCTCACGCGCTTTGACTCCACACACGGCCGGTTTCCCGGCGAAGTGCGGGTCGAAGGCGATTTTCTGCACATCAACGATCACGTCATCAAAGTGTTTCGCAGCGCGACGCCGGAAGGCATCGACTGGGGCTCCCTCGACGTGGATCTGGTGCTCGAATGCTCCGGCGTCTACAACACGCGGGCTGACGGCGAGCGCTTTCTTTCAGCGCGCGCGCCACGGGTGTTGTTCTCCCAGCCCATGGCCAGTGAAGCCGACGTTGACGCCACCATCGTCTACGGCATCAATCAGGAAGCCCTGACGGGCGATGAGCGGCTGGTGTCTGCCGCGTCGTGCACCACCAATTGCAGCGTGCCACTGCTCGACCTGCTGAACCGCGAGTTGGGTCTCGAATACGTAACCATCACCACGATTCACTCGGCGATGAACGATCAGCCGGTGATCGACGCCTATCATCATGAAGATCTGCGCCGCACGCGTTCGGCTTTTCAGTCGATCATCCCGGTGTCCACTGGTCTGGCGCGCGGCATCGAGCGGCTGCTTCCGGAACTTGCCGGCCGAATTCAGGCCAAAGCAGTTCGTGTGCCGACGGTGAACGTCTCGTGCCTGGACATCACGCTGCAGGTCGCCCGTGATACCGATGCCGTCGAGATCAACCGCATCCTGCGCGAGGCCGCCACCCGCGGCCCGCTGAAGGGACTGCTGGCGTATACCGAATTGCCGCATGCCAGTTGCGATTTCAACCACGACCCGCACTCGGCCATCATTGATGCCAGCCAGACGCGGGTCTCGGGCCCCAGGCTGGTGAACATCCTGGCCTGGTTCGACAATGAGTGGGGTTTTGCCAATCGCATGCTGGATGTCGCCGATCACTACCTGCACACCATTCATAAACAATAGTAAAAACAGGGAATGCCTCATGACCGTGTTGAAGATGACCGACCTCGATCTGCAAGGTAAGCGTGTACTGATCCGCGAAGACCTCAACGTTCCGGTCAAAGACGGCGTGGTGACCAGCGATGCCCGCATTCTCGCGTCGCTGCCCACCATCAAGCTGGCGCTGGAGAAAGGCGCAGCCGTCATGGTCTGCTCGCACCTGGGTCGCCCCACCGAGGGTGAGTTTTCTGCCGAGAACAGCCTCAAGCCGGTTGCTGACTACCTGAGCAAGGCGCTCGGTCGTGAAGTGCCGCTGGTCACGGAGTACCTGGACGGTGTCGACGTCAAGGCGGGCGATATCGTGCTGTTCGAGAACGTGCGCTTCAACAAGGGCGAAAAGAAGAACGCTGACGAGCTGGCGCAGAAGTACGCCGCTTTGTGTGATGCGTTCGTGATGGACGCCTTCGGCACCGCCCACCGTGCGGAAGGCTCGACCCACGGCGTGGCCAAGTTCGCCAAAATCGCCGCGGCCGGTCCTTTGCTGGCAGCCGAGTTGGACGCGCTGGGCAAGGCCCTCGGCAATCCGGCCCAACCAATGGCGGCCATCGTGGCCGGCTCCAAGGTCTCCACCAAACTGGACGTGCTCAACAGCCTGAGCCAGAAGTGCAATCAGCTGATCGTCGGCGGTGGCCTCGCCAATACTTTCCTGGCAGCGGCAGGTCATCCGGTTGGCAAATCCTTGTACGAGCCTGACCTGCTTGAGACCGCTAAAGCCATCGCCGCCAAGGTCAGCGTGCCTTTGCCGGTGGACGTGGTGGTTGCCAAACAATTCGCCGCCGATGCGGAAGCGACCGTCAAGCTGATCGCCGATGTGGCCGAGGACGACATGATCCTCGACATCGGTCCTCAAACAGCTGCGCACTTCGCCGAACTGCTGAAATCTTCCAAGACTATTCTCTGGAACGGCCCGGTCGGCGTATTCGAGTTCGATCAGTTCGGCGAAGGCACCAAGACGCTGGCTCACGCAATCGCTGAGAGCTCTGCTTTCTCGATCGCAGGCGGCGGCGATACGTTGGCCGCCATCGACAAATACGGTGTAGGCGACAAAATCTCCTATATCTCTACAGGCGGTGGTGCGTTCCTCGAGTTCGTCGAGGGCAAGGTTCTGCCTGCTGTGGAAGTTCTGGAACAACGCGCCAAGGCCTGACCGGCCAAGGTGAAGGGGAGTGAAATGGTCAAGCCATTACCGCTGTTGATCATGGCGGGTTTGCTGGTCGGCTGCGCAAGCAAGCCTGAAGCGGAGACGGCGTCCAGCGCGGCACCGGGATTGCTTCAGGTCAGCTGCTATCAGGCGGGCTGGCAGGCGGAAACCGTACCGATCGTTTACAAGCGTGGCGGGCCTGAGGTCTGGGAAAAATACGAATTCATGCCTGCCATGGGACCAGTCCCCTGTCACTGATTTTCAGTCGACCACTGATTCTCAGCTGACGGTGCGCCGGAATACAGGAACAGCATTGCCCCTGCCATGATCGACATCCGTCGCGCGATGCAGGCGATTCAGGAGTAGTAATGAAAGGCTTGTTAGCCCTTGCGACACTGATGCTGCTGAGCGGTTGCGCCAGCATGAAGGCTTCGGAACCGGCAGCCCCCTGGACCCATTGGGTCTGCGACAGCAAAGCCGAGATTTTCTGGAAGTACGCCGATGCCGCTAAGAAAGAGGTCGATGTACGCCTCAATCAGAGCGAGCAGGTATTCCGTCTGCAAGCGTCGCCCGGAGCTTCCGGCGCGCTCTACAGTAACGGCGTGCTGGCGTTCGACAACAAAGGCAGCGAAGGCCTGGTCTACTGGGACGCTACCAACGATTTGATCGGTCGTGGCTGCAAGGCGCCGTAAAGGGCCGAGCAGTTCGAGCGAGGCTGCACCGGGACGATGACTGAGCAATCGACCCCTATAATTTGAATAGCCGCCAATACGGCACGCACGATTAACGACCCCACCGGGAGAGAGACAGACAATGGCACTTATCAGCATGCGCCAGATGTTGGACCACGCAGCCGAATTCGGTTACGGCGTCCCTGCATTCAACGTGAATAACCTGGAACAAATGCGCGCCATTATGGAAGCGGCCGACAAGACCGATTCTCCGGTGATCGTTCAGGCTTCGGCCGGTGCGCGCAAATACGCTGGCGCCCCGTTCCTGCGCCACCTGATCCTGGCGGCAATCGAAGAATTCCCGCACATCCCGGTGGTCATGCACCAGGACCACGGCACCAGTCCGGCCATCTGCCAACGTTCCATCCAGCTGGGCTTCAGCTCGGTCATGATGGACGGTTCGCTGCGCGAAGACGGCAAAAGCCCTGCGGACTACGAGTACAACGTTCGCGTGACGCAGGAAACCGTCGCCATGGCTCACGCCTGCGGCGTTTCGGTTGAGGGCGAACTGGGCGTTCTGGGTTCGCTGGAAACCGGCATGGCCGGTGAAGAAGACGGCGTCGGCGCAGAAGGCATGCTGGATCACAGCCAGATGTTGACCGACCCGGAAGAAGCAGCTGATTTCGTCAAGAAAACCCAGGTCGATGCCTTGGCCATCGCCATTGGCACCAGCCACGGCGCTTACAAGTTCACCAAGCCGCCTACCGGCGACATTCTGGCGATCGAGCGCATCAAAGAAATCCACAAGCGCATCCCGAACACCCACCTGGTGATGCACGGTTCTTCTTCCGTTCCGCAGGAATGGCTGAAAATCATCAACGAGTTCGGCGGCGACATCAAAGAAACCTACGGCGTGCCGGTCGAAGAAATCGTTGAAGGCATCAAGCACGGCGTGCGCAAGGTCAACATCGACACCGACCTGCGTCTGGCGTCCACCGGTGCCATCCGCGAGTTTATGGCGAAAAACCCGAGCGAGTTCGACCCACGCAAGTACCTGGCAAAAACTGTATCGGCCATGCGCGACGTGTGTATCGCCCGTTACGAAGCATTCGGCACCGCCGGCAACGCCTCCAAGATCAAGCCGATCTCTCTGGAGAAGATGTTCGAGCGTTATGCCAAGGGCGAGCTGAACGCCAAAGTGAACTGATCGTTTTCTGATCGATTTGCAGCAATGAAGAAGCCCGCAGCGATGCGGGCTTTTTTGTGGCTGTGATTCGCGAAGGTTATTTCGGCAGTCCGATGACTCGGCCGACATACATTGGGTCAGGCTGGTCACGCTGTGCTTCAGTAAACAATCGCAACGCCTGCAGTGACGTTTCGCTGAACGGCGCCGACTTCGGCCCGGCGGCCAGATCCACATGCAACAGCATCTGCTCGCTCGCTGCCAACTCGACATCCCCTTCTGCTTTGTAAAGCCCGTGATAAAGCTGCACCCGCTTGCGGTCGTGTCCGATGATTTGCGTACGCACTTCCACCACTTCCCCGAGCTTCACTTCGTGCAGGAAGTTGATATGTGCTTCGAGCGTGAACAGCGAGTGGCCGCTCGCATCCCGATCGTCACTGGCGAGGCCGATTCGGTCCATGAAGGCGTCTGTGGCGAAGCTGAAAATCAGCAAATAAAAAGCATCGCGGAGGTGACCGTTGTAGTCGACCCAATCGGCGAGGACCGGGGTTTTGAAGGTAATGAGCGCTGGCATAGGATTCCCATGGCTGAAATCTTGTTGAGCTGAACGGGCCTATTCGTGAGCAAGCTCACTTCCACAGGTCTTGCGTGAACCAATGCAGGACCGGCTTTAGCCGGGAAGACGGCAAGCGCCACCGCGAAATTTCGGGTGCACATCAGAACAGTATTTCCCGATCCCCTGTAGAAGCGAGCTTGCTCGCGAAGGCCCCAGTTCAGACGATAGGGCACTGGCGTATCAGTCCTCAAACGCCATCCCATGCTTGGCCTTGGTGGTTTTCACCGCTTCAATCACCGCCAGCAGGCAGTCATCGCGATACCGCTCCAGCGCCGCAATGCTGTGGCTACCGAGCTGATCCGAGGTGCCATCAACCACGTCATCGATCAACTTGTCGGTCAGCTCGGGCGCCGGGAGATAGGTCCACGGCAACTGCAGCGCCGGGCCGAATTGCGCCATGAAGTGGCGCATGCCCGCATCGCCGCCGGCCAGGGTGTACGTCAGAAAGGTGCCCATGAACGACCAGCGCAGACCGGCGCCGAATCGGATCGCGTCGTCGATTTCGCCTGTGGTCGCCACGCCATCGTTGACCAGATGCAGCGCCTCACGCCATAACGCTTCCAGCAAGCGATCCGCAATAAAACCAGGGACTTCCTTGCGCACATGCAGAGGGCGCATGCCGAGTGATGCATAGACCTGAATCGCTGCCTGCACCGCTTCTGGCGCAGTGTTTTTGCCGCCGACCACTTCCACCAGTGGCAGCAGATAAACCGGGTTGAACGGATGACCCACCACGCAGCGTTCCGGGTGGGTGGCGTTCTCGTAAAACTCCGATGGCAGCAGGCCGGAGGTGCTGGAACCAATGATCGCGTCAGGCTTGGCCGCCGCGCTGATCTTGCTGTGCAGATCCAGCTTGAGGTCAAGACGCTCCGGGGCGCTTTCCTGAATGAAGTCGGCGTCGCGAACGCACTCTTCGATGGTGTCGACGAAGCGCAGGCGTTCCTGGGAGGCGCCCGAAGCTAGGCCTTTTTGTTCAAGGGCCGGCCATGCGTTGGCGACGCGTTTGCGCAGCGCCGCTTCTGCTCCCGGCGCCGGGTCCCAAGCCACGACATCCAGGCCGTGAGCCAGCGCGCGCGCCACCCAACCGCTGCCAATGACACCGCTGCCCAAGGCCGCGAAGGTTTTGATGGTGGTGATGAAGTTCATGTCGGTTACTCGAAAAAGTGTCGAAGCCCTTGTGGGAGTGAGCTTGCTCGCGATAGCTATTTATACGGTGCGGCATGTGTGACTGACACACCGTCATCGCGAGCAAGCTCATTCCTGCACGGTAGGATTTGTGGAGGGATCAAAACCGCTTCTTCAGCCCCATCTTTACGCGGCCCTCTGCGGGAGTCAGAACCCGGGCGCCCAGTCGGCTGAGGATTTCGCTGGCCCGCTCGACCAGTGCGCCGTTGCTGGCGAGCACACCTTTATCGAGCCAGATGTTGTCCTCCAGACCGACCCGCACGTTGCCGCCGAGCAATACCGCCTGCGCAGCCATCGGCATTTGCATGCGGCCGATACCAAAGGCGGCCCACACCGCATCGGCGGGCAAGTTGTCGACCATGGCTTTCATCGTGGTGGTGTTCGCCGGCGCGCCCCACGGAATACCCAGGCATAGCTGAAACAGCGGGTTGTCGAGCAAGCCTTCTTTCATCATCTGCTTGGCAAACCACAGGTGGCCGGTGTCAAAAATCTCCAGCTCCGCTTTTACCCCCAGCTCTTGAATACGCTTGGCCCCGGCCCGCAGTTGCGCGGGCGTGGACACGTAAATGGTGTCGCCATCGCCAAAGTTGAGGGTGCCGCAATCCAGCGTGCAGATTTCCGGCAGCAGCGCTTCAACGTGCGCCAGCCGGGTCAGCGGACCGACCAGATCGATGCCGGGGCCGAAATCGGTCGGACGTTCGCCCGGGCCGATTTCCAGATCGCCGCCCATGCCCGCAGTCAGGTTGACGATGATGTCGATGTCGGCTTCACGGATGCGGTCCATGGTTTCGCGGTACAGCTCGACGTCACGGCTGAACTTGCCAGTCTGAGGATCGCGCACATGACAGTGCACGACTGTCGCACCAGCCTTGGCGGCCTCGACTGCGGCGGCGGCAATCTGCTTGGGCGTGATCGGGACCAGGTGGCTTTTTCCGGTCGTGTCGCCAGCACCGGTCAGTGCGCAGGTGATGATGACGTCGTGATTCATGGGTGAGGTTCCTTGCAGGCCAGGCAGTGACGCGGACATTTGCATTCCGCTTTTGAGGTGCAAAGCTACGCAGCGGCGAACCCCTCAAAACGCACAGCGGCGACACGGTCTTGCACAGCAGCGACCTGTGCTGTTGCTGCCCATCGGCAAGAGGTGTATTTGATGATCGGGCTCAGGACGCCCTATCCCGCAAATCCCAAGGAACGCGCCAACGATGTCCCAGGATTTCTACTTTCTGCTCATGCCCGGCTTTTCGATGATGGGCTTCGTCTCGGCGCTGGAGCCTTTGCGCGTCGCCAATCGCTTCGGTGGCGAGCTGTTTCGCTGGCACATCCTGAGCGTCGACGGCGGTCCCGTGATTGCCAGCAACGGCATGTCGGTGAACGCCGACGCGGCGCTTGAGCCACTGAAAAAGGGTGCGACCCTGTGGGTGATGGGCAGCGTCGATCCGCTGAAGTTTTACACCGGCACGCTGGAACACTGGCTGCGTCGGCTGGACCTGGAAGGCGTGGTTCTAGGGGCGATCGACACCGGCAGTTTCGTGCTCGCCCAAGCCGGTTTGTTGGAGGGCTATCGCCTGACCCTGCACTGGGAGGCCCTGGACGCCTTCAAGGAAACCTACCCCCGGCTGCAAGCAACACAGGAATTGTTCGAGATCGACCGGCGCTGCATTACGTCGGCCGGCGGCACGGCCTCCATCGACATGATGCTCGACCTGATCGGGCAGGCGCATGGCCCGGACATGGCGATCAAGGTCTCCGAGCAGTTCGTCCTTGGGCGCATACGCCAGCGCAAAGACCACCAGCGCATGCAGATCGCCACGCGCTACGGCATCAACAACAAAAAACTGGTTCAGGTGATTGGCGTCATGGAGCAGCACACCGAGCCGCCGCTGAGCACGCTGGAACTGGCCGAGGGGATTCAGGTGACGCGGCGTCAGTTGGAACGGCTCTTTCGCCTGCACCTGAACGACACGCCGAGCAACTTCTACCTCGGCCTGCGGCTGGAAAAAGCCAGGCAACTGCTGCGCCAGAGCGATATGAGCGTGTTGGAAGTCAGCATCGCCTGCGGGTTTGAATCGCCGTCGTATTTCACCCGCAGCTACAGGGCGAGATTTGTGCTGTGCCCGAGGGAGGATCGAGGGCGCGCGCGCGAGGTGAAGGCTGTTTGATGCTCAATTATGGTGAATTATAGTCGCGACTATAATTCGGTATAAATGACCCGGCGGGCGGCTTTCGTCTTCTTCAGGCTCCGGCTCGTTCAGCAGGACCGGCTTCAGCCGGGAATAGGCCCGGTTGAGCACCCTCAGTTTAAGGTGGTGGCGCCTGACGCCTTCCCGGCTAAAGCCGGTCCTACAGTCGGTTTAACCCCGGCCCACCACCGAGCAAGCGATCGGGTGCAGACCTTTCTACTTGGTCTTCATCAGCGCCGAACACGCCGCTTTGTACGCCTCGTGCTGATACTTGTTCAGTGCTGCGGGCAGTTCAAAGCTGTGCTTCTTCATCTGAGCATTAATGGTCTGGGGCGACAGCAGGATGACGTCGCAGTCTTCCAGCAGCTGAAAGATGGTCTCGATCTTGAACGTTGTCGGGCCGCCGGCGAACTCGCCTTTCTTGCTGCGCTTTTTGATGGCGATATGACCAATGCCGTTATCACGCACGAACGCCTCGATCTGGCGGGCGAACGCTTTCACGTTGACGGCTTCATCGTCGTCTTCGAGTGCGATCTTTTTGGTCGGCAGTGGGATGTGTTCGAGCGCGCCAGATGCGCGAGTGGCGACAGCGAAGATGGCCTCGCTGCCTTTGATTTCTACGCCGCAGATGTTCATGTGCCTACCTTGAGCTCGGGAAGGGCGCAAGGGTAGCGCATTCGGGATCACTCAGACTGCGCGACGGTGTCCAAATACTCCGATCGTTCGTCGCTGGCGCGGGTCAGGCAATCGTTCTGATCGATATTGAATTCCTTGGTACCCGGTTTGGCGGGGAACACTTCCACTGCGCAGTCCGCGTCACGCAGTTTTTTCCAGGCTTCCTGAGCCGCCTTGAGTTTGGTGGCGAATTCCTCGGCCTGGGCCTTATTCGCCCCGAACTGCGTCTGCACGCGCTCAAGCACGTTCTGCACATTCTCGATCAGCAACTTCTCCGCCGTGTCGCGGGTGTATACCGAGCACTCAAGCGTCTGCTGATCTTCTTCAAGGCCCTCACAGGGGTCGGCGGCCGGAGTGGCTGCTGCGTGTGCGCCTGTCGCGAATAGAGCCAGAGCCAGAAACATGGTTTTCATTAGGGCTTTCCGAGTCAGAGATGGATTGGATTCTCGCCCAAGCGCGAGGCAATGAACAGGTATCAAATGCGGTAACCGTCCGGACGCCGTTAGTCGGCGTCGCTTGTTGACGGTTTCGACACTTTTCCAGCCGTTTTAGCTCGCGATGCTTGGCCTTTTGATGCGTCAAGAAGGGAGATTTGTCGAATCTCCACTGGGTAAAAGAACCGTCCTACGGAAAAGTCTGAAATTTTCCATCAGGGTTTTTGTAGCGAGTTTCTTTGGGTAGGATCCAATCCGCGCCGTTAACCGGCACACGCAAATAACCCAGCAACTCAGGGAGAGAACTCATGGCGCTCGACGCATTTATCCAATTCGACGGCATCCCGGGTGAGAGCCTCGACGACCAGCACAAGAACTGGATTGAAATCCTCGGCTATAACTTCGGTACCCATCAGAGCGCATCGGCGACCGCAACCTCGGCGGGTGGCGCCTCGTCGGGCCGGACCACTGTCACCACATTCAACTTTTCCAAGTTCCTTGATTCGGCAAGCGCCAAACTGATGCAAGCGAGCTGCGCAGGCCAGCATTTCAAAAAAGTAACCATCGCGGTGCACCGCGCTGGCGGCGAAAAGCTCAAGTACTTTGAGATCGTGCTAGAGGAAGTGATCATTTCTGACTACAGCCACAGTGCCACCGACGGCGTGCCCCGCGAAGTGGTGCAGCTCGATTACGGACGTATCAAAACCAACTACGTTCAGCAGCGTCGTGGCGATGGTGGTGGGGGCGGCAACGTGACGGGTGGCTGGGACCGTATCAAAAACACGATTTACGCGTGAGGGTCGTCTATGTCGCGGCCTTACAGCTTCATCAATGATCAGATGCAGACCTATTTTTCTATCAAGGCAAAACTGCCCTTGGGACGCCGCGCGGCTGATAAATTCGATGTGCTTAATGCCCACATCCGCAATTCCACCGTAGCGGCGGGAGAAATCGTCATCGTCCCCGATGATCTAACCTCTGCGTGTACGTCTGAAGAAGCCGAACTCATGAGGCTTGCTACGATGACCCATCAGGGCCTCATCGATAACGACGCAGGAGGCGACGACTTCATCGTGGCCAACCACGAACTCATCACGCGGCTACTTGGCAATACCTCAATCGGTATCGGAATGGCTGCTGACGCTTGGGAAAAGCATCTGGAGCAGATCAAGACCACGCTCGACAGCATCGATGCCCTGCATAAGCAACACATGGCCTCGGGAACCCTGATCGAACGAAATCTGTTCTATACCAAACGCCGCCAGCTTTTCGACAAACTCGAAAAGCTGCTGAAAGGCTTTCTTAGTCTGGGAGCAGGACTGCGGAACACAGGCTCAATCCGGCGAATGCTGGGGATCTCAACTAAAAGCTACCTGCACACTGGCGAGATCAGACACTACGCCGAAAAAACGAGCGGCATTGCCAAAGCGGCGAAGCTAATAAAAAGAGGAGCTTATGTGGGGATAGTTCTCGATACAGCTTCGACGGCGGTTGATATCAAGACGGCTTGCTCGACGGGCCGGGAGGATGAGTGTACGAAGGCGAAGTATGTTGAGGGGAGTAAGCTGGTTGGTAATTTGGGGGGCGCTGCGGCCGGCGCGGGAGTGGCTACTGTGATTTGCGTTACCGGGTTGGGGCTTACAACAGGTCCGGGTGCACTCGCCTGCGGTGTCATCACTGCTGGGATATTGGGTTGGTTGGGGGGCGAGATAGGAGGTAAGGGAGGCGAGATGACGGGCGAGTTACTCTATGAGGTCTCTCAATGAAAGATATCGTACCTGGCCTAGTTGCAACTTCGATAATGATCCCTGGAATCCTGAACTTATTGGTGCTGCTATTCATCACCTGGTGGGTAAGGGACGAGGTGGACAGCCGTCTTTCTCGATGTTCCATAATTGTAGATATCAAGGCCACTTTTGGTGGCTTGGGATTTATCGGAGATGTCTATAGGGTAGGCACTGTGGCGTGTATCTTAATTTTCCCTAAGCTGTTCCTCAAGCGAGGAGTCATTGATGTTCGGCAGGTAGTGGACTTTCCAAAAAAATGGAAACTATTGATCGTGGTGCCGTTTTTTCTAAATATCATTTTTTTTACGGCCATGTTGGTGTTTCGTGCCTGGCTCTACTTTTATGATTTCTAACGACTTCATATGCTTTGAAGAATATCTCCATTGGCACCGAAATAGCAGCCGACGCTGGTGAGAGCTATTTTCAAAGGGTGGCATCATTAATGTAAGCATATAAGTATTTTGGTTGTATTTGCAGGGTGCGTGAAGCTATTAGTAGCTGGCAGCTTTTTTGCGATCGGCCCGGAGGTCATTATGATAATTAGAAGCGGACACTATCGTCATGGTGGCGCCATTCATTCTGCGGATCATGACTTTATCGTTTTGACGATGTGTATCCTTTTCGTAGTCACTCTGTTGTATACGGTGTTGATAACGTTGTATCTGCGAAACAAGATCAATAAATCACTGGATAACTGTTTAGCGGTCACGGACTCTAGTTTGTTCCAGATCGGGACCGGGTTTCTAGGAGATATCAGAAAATTAGCCATCGTAAGCGCGATGTTCCTTCGGCCCCAAATGTTCCTGAAACTGGGCGCCATCGACTTGGAGCAGGTCGATACATTCCCAAAAAAATTCAAATACATGATGTTGGCTCAGGTGGCTCTAGTCACATTGACGACGTTAGTCACCCTCGTTTTTTTTGTTTGGGCGTATCTTCCCGACTTCTGAATTCCGCCCCAGAGCGCCCCCCTGCCTGAATGGCTGCATCATCGTGAGGACCTGCTGCGTCGTCATGCCTATGCCCTTTGTCGTTTCTTGACGCTTTCGGCAATTCCCCTGTCGTTTTTGCACCCGGCTCCTCCGACCCTCAGGCATATGCTGACCCCAAAGCGCCGGCAGACCTTCCGGCCATTAAAGAACCCCAGGGGACCGCCTGATGAGCCCAGCCGAATTACACGCCGACAGCATCGTCATTGACGGGTTGATCATTGCCAAATGGAACCGTGAGCTGTTCGAGGACATGCGCAAGGGCGGCCTGACCATGGCCAACTGCACAGTCTCGGTGTGGGAAGGTTTTCAGCAGACCGTTAACAGCATTGCCTCCAGCCAGAAACTGATTCGTGAAAACAGCGACCTGGTGATACAGGTGCGCAACACGGCCGACATCCGCAAGGCCAAGGAGCTGGGCAAGACCGGCATTCTGTTCGGCTTCCAGAATGCCCATGCTTACGAGGACCAGATCGGCTACGTTGAGATCTTCAAACAGCTGGGCGTGGGCATCGTGCAGATGTGCTACAACACCCAGAATCTGGTGGGCACCGGCTGCTACGAGCGCGACGGCGGCCTGTCAGGTTTCGGTCGTGAAATCGTCGCGGAAATGAACCGCGTCGGCGTCATGTGTGACCTCTCCCATGTCGGCTCCAAGACCTCCGAGGAAGTCATCCTCGAGTCGAAGAAGCCAGTGACCTATTCCCACTGCCTGCCTTCGGGCCTTAAAGAACACCCCCGCAATAAGTCCGACGCCGAGCTGAAGTTCATCGCCGATCACGGCGGCTTTGTTGGCGTGACCATGTTTGCGCCGTTTCTGGCCAAGGGCATCGATTCGACCATCGACGATTACGCCGAAGCCATCGAGTACGTGATGAACATCGTCGGCGAAGACGCCATCGGCATCGGCACTGACTTCACCCAGGGCCACGGCCAGGAATTTTTCGAATACCTGACCCACGACAAAGGCTACGCCCGCCGCCTGACCAACTTCGGCAAGATCATCAACCCGTTGGGCATCCGCACCGTCGGCGAATTCCCGAACCTCACCGAAACCCTGCTCAAACGCGGCCACTCCGAGCGCGTGGTGCGCAAGATCATGGGCGAAAACTGGGTACGCATCCTGGGCGATGTCTGGGGCGAATAAGCCTCCGGATTCACTCGCCGATCACAGAATTTTTCCCTCTCCCATCGCGGAGAGGGCTTCCACACGAATTTTCCGGAGTTAAGTTTCCATGGCCAAGATCGCCCCGCAATTGCCAATCGAAGTCGACAGCGAGACCGGTGTCTGGACCTCCGACGCCCTGCCGATGCTGTACGTGCCGCGCCATTTCTTCGTCAACAACCACATGGGCATCGAAGAAGTGCTGGGCGCCGAGGCGTACGCCGAAATCCTCTACAAGGCCGGTTACAAGTCCGCCTGGCACTGGTGCGAGAAAGAAGCCGAGTGCCATGGCATCAAAGGCGTTGCGGTGTTCGAGCACTACATGAATCGTCTGTCCCAGCGCGGTTGGGGCCTGTTCAAGATTCAGGACATCGATCTGGAAAAAGGCACCGCCAGCGTCAAGCTCGAGCACTCGGCCTTCGTTTACGTCTACGGCAAAGTGGGGCGCAAGGTTGATTACATGTTCACCGGCTGGTTTGCCGGCGCCATGGACCAGGTTCTCGAAGCCAGCGGCAGCAACATCCGCACCGTGGCCGAGCAGGTCTACGGCGGGTCGGAAGAAGGCCACGACGACGGCCTGTTTGTCGTCAAGCCGTTGTAAGTCGAGGTTTCCGTCATGGCTTTCGAAGCGATGTTTCAACCGATTCAGATCGGTAAATTGACCATACGCAACCGCGTATTGAGTACCGCGCACGCCGAGGTCTACGCCACTGACGGCGGCATGACCACCGACCGTTACGTGAAGTACTACGAGGAGAAAGCCAAGGGCGGCATCGGTCTGGCCATTTGCGGTGGCTCGTCCAGCGTGGCCATCGACAGCCCGCAGGGCTGGTGGAAATCGGTCAACCTGGCGACCGACAAGATCATTCCGCACTTCCAGAACCTCGCTGACGCCATGCACAAGCACGGCGCCAAGATCATGATCCAGATTACCCACATGGGCCGGCGCTCCCGCTGGGACGGCGATCATTGGCCAACGCTGCTGTCGCCTTCGGGCATCCGCGAGCCGGTACACCGCGCGACCTGCAAGACCATCGAGCCGGAAGAAATCTGGCGCGTGATCGGCAACTACGCCAGCGCGGCGGCACGGGCCAAGGCCGGTGGTCTGGACGGCGTCGAGCTGTCGGCCGTGCACCAGCACATGATTGACCAGTTCTGGAGCCCGCGGGTCAACAAGCGCACCGATGAGTGGGGCGGCAGCTTCGAGAACCGCATGCGTTTCGGCCTGGAAGTGATCAAGGCAGTGCGCAAGGAAGTGGGGCCTGATTTCTGCGTGGGCCTGCGTATCTGCGGCGACGAATTTCACCCGGATGGCTTGAGCCACGAGGACATGAAAGAGATCGCCAAGTATTACGACCAGACCGGCATGATCGACTTCATCGGGGTCGTGGGTTCGGGATGCGATACCCACAACACCCTCGCCAATGTCATCCCGAACATGAGTTATCCACCGGAGCCATTCCTGCATTTGGCGGCCGGGATCAAGGAAGTGGTCAAGGCGCCAGTGCTGCACGCGCAGAACATCAAGGACCCGAATCAGGCGACCCGTATTCTCGAAGGCGGCTACGTCGACATGGTCGGCATGACCCGCGCGCACATCGCCGACCCGCACCTGATTACCAAGATCAAAATGGGCCAGGTCGATCAGATTCGTCAGTGCGTCGGTGCCAACTACTGCATCGACCGTCAGTACCAGGGTTTGGATGTGCTGTGCATTCAGAACGCCGCGACGTCCCGCGAATATATGGGCGTGCCGCACATCATCGAAAAGACCAGCGGCGTGAAGCGCAAGGTGGTGATCGTCGGCGCAGGGCCCGCGGGGATGGAAGCGGCGCGCGTCTCGGCCGAGCGGGGCCATGACGTGACCTTGTTCGAGAAGAAAGACGCCATCGGCGGACAGATCACCACGGCGTCGAAAGCACCGCAGCGCGATCAGATCGCTGGCATCACTCGCTGGTTTCAGCTGGAGCTGGCGCGTTTGAAAGTCGATCTGCGTTTGGGCACGGCGGCAGATATCGCGACCATCATGGATCTGCGGCCTGATGTGGTGGTGCTGGCGGTGGGCGGTCATCCGTTCATTGAGCAGAACGAGCATTGGGGCGCGGCCGAAGGGTTGGTCGTCAGCAGTTGGGACATCCTCGACGGCAAAGTTGCGCCGGGCAAGAACGTGCTGGTCTACGACACCATTTGCGAGTTCACCGGCATGTCCACGGCCGACTTCCTGGCGGACAAAGGCTGCCAGGTCGAGATCGTTACTGACGATATCAAGCCTGGCGTTGCCATCGGTGGTACGTCGTTCCCGACCTACTACCGCAGCATGTACCCCAAAGAAGTGATCATGACCGGCGACATGATGCTGGAAAAGGTCTACCGCGAGGGCGACAAGCTGGTCGCGGTGCTGGAGAACGAATACACCGGCGCCAAAGAGGAGCGGGTAGTCGATCAAGTGGTGGTCGAGAACGGCGTGCGTCCTGACGAAGCGCTCTACTACGGGATGAAGGAAGGTTCGCGCAACAAAGGCCAGATCGACATCGACGCCCTGTTCGCGATTCAGCCGCAGCCGTCGTTGAGTCAGCCGGGTGACGGGTATCTGCTGTTCCGCATTGGCGATTGCGTGGCTCAACGCAATACCCATGCGGCGATCTATGACGCACTCAGGCTGTGCAAGGATTTCTAGCGGCCGGCACACAACCCTGTAGGAGTGAACTTGCTCGCGAAAGCGGCGGGTCTGTCGGCATCCATGTTGAATGTCAGCAGGGCTTCGCCAGCAAGCTCGCCCCACGGGAAACGAGTCAGGCATCCCGACCTGCAAGACCCTGAGTCTTTGGGAGCTCCACATGTTAAACACCCTTCTTCCCATCCTGCTTTTCGCTGCCCTGGGCCTCGCGGTCCTTGGCGCGCTGCGGCGGGTGAGCCTGTGGCGCAACGGGCGTGCCGCCAAGGTCGACCTGCTCGGCGGATTGCTGGCGATGCCCAAGCGCTACATGGTCGATCTGCACCACGTCGTTGCGCGGGACAAATACATCGCCAACACCCACGTGGCCACGGCGGGCGGCGCGGTTGCGTCGATCATCCTGGCGATTCTGGTACACGGCTTCGGCTTGCATAACCGCATCCTCGGTTACGCGCTGTTGCTGATGTCGGCGGTGATGTTTGTGGGCGCAATCTTCATGCACCTGCGTCGTCTTCAACCGCCAAGCCGGTTGTCGAAAGGCCCGTGGATGCGCCTGCCGAAAAGCCTGCTGGCGTTCTCGGGTTCGTTCTTTATCGTCACGTTGCCCGTCGCGGGCGTGATGCCGGCGAACTTCGGCGGTTGGTTGCTGGCGATCATTCTGGGCATCGGAGTGCTGTGGGGTGTGTGCGAATTGTTCCTCGGGATGACCTGGGGCGGCCCAATGAAACACGCCTTCGCTGGCGCGTTGCACCTGGCGTGGCACCGTCGCCCCGAGCGCTTCGGCGGCGGCCGCTCTACGGGGCTGAAACCCCTCGATCTGACGGACAAAACCGCGCCGCTGGGTGTAGAAAAACCCAAGGACTTCGCCTGGAATCAGCTGCTCGGTTTCGATGCGTGCGTGCAGTGCGGCAAGTGTGAAGCTGCCTGCCCGGCCTTCGCTGCCGGCCAGCCGCTGAATCCGAAAAAGCTGATTCAAGACATGGTCGTCGGGCTGGCGGGTGGCACCGATGCCCATTTCGCCGGCAGCCCTTACCCGTCGCTCGACGGCCAGGGCAAGCCTATCGGCGAGCATGGCGGCAATCCCCATCAACCCATCGTCAACGGGCTGGTCGACGCCGACACCCTATGGTCGTGCACGACCTGCCGGGCCTGCGTGGAAGAATGCCCAATGATGATCGAGCACGTGGACGCCATCGTCGACATGCGCCGTCATCTGACCCTTGAAAAAGGCGCCACCCCCAACAAGGGCGCAGAAGTACTGGAAAACCTCATTGCGACGGACAACCCGGGCGGCTTCGCTCCGGGCGGGCGCATGAACTGGGCGGCCGACCTGAACCTTGACGTCATGAGCCACAAGAAAACCGTGGACGTGCTGTTCTGGGTTGGCGATGGCGCCTTCGACATGCGCAATCAGCGCACCTTGCGCGCCTTTGTCAAAGTGCTGAAAGCCGCCAAGGTCGACTTTGCCGTGCTGGGTCTCGAAGAGCGCGACAGCGGCGATGTGGCCCGTCGCCTGGGCGATGAAGCTACCTTTCAGATGCTCGCCAGACGCAATATTCAGACGCTGGCCCAGTACGACTTCAAGCGCATCGTCACCTGCGACCCGCACAGCTTTCATGTTCTGAAAAACGAATACGGTGCGTTCGACGGTCACTACGTCGTACAGCATCACAGCACATATCTTGCCGAGCTGATCGGCAACGGCGCATTGAATCTGGGTACGCACAAAGGCGCCAGCGTCACCTATCACGATCCGTGCTACCTCGGCCGATACAACGGCGAGTACCAGGCGCCGCGCGATGTGCTGCGTGCGCTGGGCATCGAGGTCAAGGAAATGGTGCGGTCCGGTTTCCGCTCACGTTGCTGCGGCGGCGGTGGCGGCGCGCCGATCACCGACATTCCGGGCAAGCAGCGGATCCCTGACATGCGCATGGATGACATCCGCGAGACCGGCGCCGAGCTGGTGGCCGTGGGTTGTCCGCAGTGCACCGCGATGCTCGAAGGCGTGGTCGAGCCGCGACCGATGATCAAGGACATCGCCGAACTCGTTGCTGATGCACTGCTTGAGGAAACCGCACCTGTAAAACCGGCAGCGGCCCGACGTGAACCTGCGGAGGCGCATTGATGAGCGACATTTTCCGACGCGACCCACGCGCTGAATGGATAGCACGGAACCGGTTGCATCCGCTGCACGCGGCCATGCAGCCGACTCAAACCAGCTGGATGGGCCCCAACGGTGTGCTTCGTAAAAACGTGCATGGCGTCGGTTTTATCGGTCCCAACGGCGTCAAACGCATCGACCGAAGCGGGGCGCAGCAAGGCGGCGCGGTCAAACGCTCGGCATCGGTGGACGTGCAATTGCCGCTGCATCGGATTGCAACGCCAGCCTTCTACATCGCTGTGGTGCCCGACATGGTCGGTGGCCGTTTGAGCGGCCACGACCGAGACCTGCTGGGCTTGGCCCATGGGCTGGCGGGCAACGAGGGCGCTGTCCTGGCGGTGATTTTTGGCGAGCACAAAGAGACGGCGTTCGACACCGCTGGCGTCGATCGTCTGTTGATATTGGAAGGCAATGCGTTCACCGGCTATTCCCCCGAGCAACGTGTGCAAGGTTTGCGGGCTGTGGATAACCAGTTCGACCCCCATCACTGGTTGCTGCCTGACAGCCGAAACGGCGGGGGAGAATTGGGTCGTCGTTTTGCGGCAAGTCTGGGAGAGCGGCCGTCGACACGCGTCTGGCAAGTGGCTGGCGAACAGTGCATCGGTCGTGCAGGCGCTGGTGCGCAAGACCTGTTGCGTCCCGTGTCACGCTTGATCCTCGCCCAGGCGGAATGCGCCGAACCGGTCAGTGAGACCCGGCACGAAGTACTGCCCGTCGAGTTATCCACAGCTGTCGCGCGCAGTTTGCCGCGCATCGAAGACCTTGGCGCTGTGGCGGTCGATCCGGCACTTATCCCCATGTCCGAAGCTGAATTCATATTTTCGGGTGGTAACGGGGTCAAGGATTGGTCGTTGTTTCACCGTACCGCCGTCGCGTTGGGCGCAACTGAAGGCGCTTCCCGTGTGGCCGTCGACGATGGCTTCATGACCCGGGATCGCCAAGTCGGTGCGTCGGGCATTTGGGTCACTGCCCGGGTGTACGTGGCGGTAGGGATTTCCGGCGCGATCCAGCATTTGCAGGGCATTGGCGCCTGCGACAAGGTCGTGGCGATCAACCTCGATCCGACCTGCGACATGATCAAGCGGGCCGATCTATCGGTGATCGGAGAGAGCTCCGCCATTCTCGAAGCGCTGATTGAAGCGGTCGACAGTTACCGGCATGGGGCGAAGCGCGATGCAGCCTGAAATGGAGTTCTCTGTGGATAAAGGTGCGCTGCACGTAATCAGCCTGGTCTCCGTCGGTGCGCACCCGACGTCGGGACGGCCGCGTCGTGCCGAGCAGGATGCCCGTGCCGTTGAGCTGGGTTTGCAACTGGCTGGGGATAACTTGCACGTATTACATGCGGGTGATGCCGAAGAACCCGCATTACGTGGCTATCTGGGCATGGGCGTGGATGAGCTTCATGTGCTGGCTCAGCCGCCGGGTGCGGACGCGTTGCCTGGGCTGACGGATTACATTCGCGAGTCGGGCGTGCAGCTGGTACTGACCGGCAGTCAGGCCGAGACGGGCGAAGGGTCCGGCATGCTCCCGTATTTGCTGGCCGAAACGCTCGGCTGGCCGCTGGTGGTGGGCCTGGCCGAGGTCGAGTCCATGAGCAACGGCAGCGCCCAGGTGCTGCAGGCGCTCCCTCGAGGTCAGCGCCGTCGACTCAAGGTCCGATTGCCGTTCCTGGCAACTGTGGATAACGCCGCCCCGAAACCGCGGCAAAGCGCTTACGGCCCGGCGCAACGGGGTCTGCTGGATGTGGAAGAGATCGAGGTGGTCATCGACGAAGTGTTCACCGGCGCAGAGCTGACGCCCGCGAAACCTCGACCAAAACGCTTGAAGGTCATCAAAGCGAAAAGCGGCGCTGATCGTATGAAAGCCGCCACGGCAAAAGCGAGCGGAGGCGGTGGGCAGGTGCTCAAAGGGGTGACTGCTCAGGAGGGGGCTGCGGCGATTTTGAAATTGTTGGTGGAGGAGGGGGTGGTTCGCTGAACACCGAAAGGCGCCACAATGGCGCCTTTTCTCCGTTCACGACTGAGGCGTATCGGGCTGCATTTTTCGACTTGTGGAATCTGCATCTACAATCACAACGTCGAATACCTGCTCAATGACCTGACGTGGTCCCTGTTTCAAACTCCATGCAAAGAAAACGAGGCACCCAACGAGTAAAGTGAACAAGCCCGAGCCAACGAGGCTCTGCGCAGCCCCCTTCCAGAACCCTGGCCGCGCCATTCGGATGTCGTTGGCGGCTCTTGAAGAGTAAAACGCTGCCAACTCCTCCGTTTCGGTACTCAGTGAGGACTCCAGGAAGTTTGTCGCCAGCCGGGTCGCTTGGGTTCGATAGGCTTCAATTTGCGAGCTGCTGTTGCTGATGTCGTGGAACGCAACGAGATCGCAGTCTAGCGGATCAGTACCGTTTCTCTCTTTGAACGCGTGGATATACTCGATTTTTTGACGTTTATACACCGAATAGGCCAGTTGGCCGAGTATGTCGTCCTCATCGCTTACTAACTCGCTGAAGATGTAGTTGTAGCGCTCTTCGATCATGTGAAATCACTCCTGCCGGAGCCTGCGGGAGGCCGATCGGAATGCTTCCCTGATTTCTTCCGTAGTCTTAGGTTTAAAGCTGATAATGCCCAATAATTCTTTAGGCAGAGCGAACGAGGCTCCTTGCTTACGTTTGGATAGCCTGTTGTTCGCCTCGATGACGACTTTGCGTGAGAACGGTGTCCAGTGATGCATGAGCGTACTCCCTGCTGACGGTTGATGTGCGCTGAGTGTAGCGAGCGGTCCGGGACTTGGATGTCAGACGCTTCCTAAACGTACCGGCCCAAACGTCCATGTGCATATACCCACAATCGCTGTTGATCCGCCTGTGGATAAACTGTTTGGCCATTGCTACAGAGCATGCTGACCGTGGCTTTCAAGCAGGTGGTCAATTTTTGATCGCTCTATCCCGCGGATTCTTATAGGTTTTTTCCACAAGCCAGGCCTCGCGGTCCGTGTTCTTACCACATTCTCTGTGTGCGGGCGTGTGGATAAGATGTTTGTGATCCGCTGTAGCCCCCGTATTCCGTGGCCTGTGGAGTGGTGGTCAAGTTTTAACCAATAACAGCTCTAGCGCCTCCGTTTGCGTCTCTGACCGTCATTATCATGCCCATTGCACGCTTTTCCACAGCGATGGGCAGACTTACGCACACAGGCTGTTGGTGCTTCTGTGGATAACATGTTCGCGGTCAGGGTTGGGCCCCTGAATCCGGCGCGTTGAGCGATATGCTCAAAAAATGATCAACGATTCGCGCTAAACAATGACGAAGCGGCATTGAATCGCGCTAATGCCTCCAAATCCTCAAACCTGACGGCGTTGTAAAACTCCTCAATCGGCACGGAGGTGATGAGCCTCGCCGTTTGGTTCAACAGCCTCGTATCTACGCCAGCGCCTGCGCAACGACCCCGTCGTTTTGCAATTCGCTCCAGGGGCCGTCTGCAATGACCTCGCCGTTTTTCAACACAATCACACGATCAAAACGGGACAGCGCAGTCATGTCGTGGGTAGCGCACACCAGCCCCCTTTTATGGAAGTGCTCGAACAGAGTGCTCCACACACCCAAGGCAGTTTCCTGATCCAGAGCCGATGTTGGCTCGTCGAACAAGTTGAAATCTCCAGGGCGATTGATTAGCCGGAGCAGTGAAAGTCGCTTTGCTTCGCCTCCGGAAATGTTGACTGCGCCTTCAGCTATTGATCGGTAGGCGGCCAGGTGTGCCACGCCAAGATCGTCAAGGATTCGGGGGAGGTGGTCTGACATGGGTTGATCAAAGAGCACAGAGTGTTTGAATGTGCCTTCAAGAAACACTGGGTCTTGAGGACAGTAGCGAACCCGATCCAGATACGTCTGAATGTCGCACCCTCGTAATGTCCTGCCGTTTATGGAAAGGGCGTGGCGGAGTGTTTTCAGCGTTCCGGCCATCGTGTCTAAAAGCGTGCTTTTGCCGGCACCACTGGGCCCGATGATCGCAACGGATTGGTCAGGCGTGAAATGGAGCTTAAAGTTCGTTACCTGAGCAACTGCGACCAATTCCAGTCTTGATAAAGGTTCAGGTAAAGGTTCTTGCGGTACCTCTACAAGATCCTCCAGTGACAAGATTTGCAGAAGCCTCTGTCTGTCTACCGAAAACTGATCCAGTGCCCGATAGGCCTCTGCCAAAGCGCTGCAATTACTGAGAAACATGCCCGCCAGCGAAAATACCGCGACCAGCTCCCCAACAGACAAACGTGGGGATAGGGAAGCCTGATCACTGACGCCCCAGGCAAGCAGCCCGGCCGTGGACAGCCCGATGTACAACACTTTGATCGAGCTGAGAACAGCACCGGTACTTGCCACTCGTGTTGCCGCGTGTGCGTACTCCGTGTAACTCTGACGAAGCGGCTTCATGGCGAGGCCGCAAGCCTGTTCGAGCTTCAGGATTTTGCCGGCTTGCAGGGTTTCGAGTAGCCTGGACGACACCCTGTCTTCTTCATCATTGACGGCAACCAGATAAGGACGCCGCCAGCAGATCAGCTGGTGGTATAGCAGTATGTAGCCGACAGAAACACCCAGCAGGGTGGTGAACATCAGTGCGCCGCCCAAGTAGGCAAAGATGATCGCGATCAAAGCCAGTTCAATCAGCAGCGGGAACCCTGATGTGATGAAAAAAATCAGAAACTTCTCGTGGGCAGTTATTCCTCGCTCCACGGATTTGATGAGGCCGCCAATCCGTAGGGACGAAAATTGCTCAAACTCTTTGCCCAGTATTTTTTCAGACCATTCGGTGGAGAGGTCTACCAGGGTTGTCTGCACGAGCTTCACCAGTTGATAAGTCTGAAGCGGGTGCAACACGGACTGCAGCAGCACAGCGCCACAAAGAACAATCAGTAAATCGCTAAGGGTGAGTGAAGCGACATCTTCTGCGACAGAGAGGTTATCAATAATCTTCCCCAGCAACAGGGCTGGCGCTAGGGTGGACAGCTTCAGTAGAACGGTAAGTGCGGTGGCGCTTATGAACAGTCTTTTCCTGGAGCTTAGTGTTTCACTGATAAAATCTATCATCCGAAGGTTTACCTCATGGATAGCACTTATTCGCGTGGAGAAGATGTTGGGGTACCACTGGAATACCTGCCCTTATTAGGTTGAACCGCTCCAGTCCAGGTACATAAACCTGCGCCACGACACACCCGTTTTCGAAATCCAGCAGCGTTCTTTTGAACGCATGTAAACCAGTTGCTGCAAACCTCTCAAGGATGAACTCTACTTGCTCCTGCACAGATAAACGCTTCGGTGGGTCTAAACGTCTGCAGCTGAGCTCGGTGTTCCGGAGTACCTCAAGATTTATCAACGGGCGTAAGGTGGATGAGAAGCTAGCTAACGCGATGGCACTATGGTCAGTAGCTTTCTCAACTTCATCATATAGCGCCATGGTCTGATGAAGTTCAGTAGCGGCGCGTTCAATGGCGATTCGCGGGTCTACAGAGCATCCGCTGCCAAGCGGGCAGATTACATATCTGCCGTCAGGTCGCTTGGGAATAGCCATAGCGAAATATACGCCCTGAATTGTTTCGGTAATGAGTATCTTCATGCGAGCGGCTAGGGTGCGAAATCTCGAGCCATCGGGAAATACTTCTCTCATTGGGGCCGCGTCAACTGACCGCAGCAGAATGGGATCGTATTGGCCGCAGAGGGACATGAGAATTTTAGACAGCATGTGCCGCTCAAGCACTTCGTTGAGTCCATGAAGGATTGCTTCACTTTCCGAGCAGCCGAAGGCAATCCCCGAGTTTGTCGAGTAGCGGCTTAGGTACGCGATTTCGGTTAACGAGGTATTGTGTTCCACCAGAGCTTCGTCTGGAAGTTGCATGATAGCGGGGACAGTGATGAGACGGCTATTCAAGATATCTTTGAATTCGACGCAGTCTATCGGTGCCTCGCTATCGGGCAAGTTAGCGAGGACGCCATCAAGCTTAATGGATGCCTGGTGACGTACTTCGTTGATACGGCGTGTAACCAGGCCCTTGGATGAACAGTGTTCCAACGCGTAGTGCTCAATACTTTCTGCCAACGCACCTAATTGGCAATGCTGACCCTTGCCTGCGCCTTCGGCCACTGCCGCGCCGCTGTCATCAATGAGTGTGCAGGTTGCAACCGATTTTGATGAGTCTATGTATTTCACTGACGGTATAAGAGATAAAGAAAATATCGCCTCACGGATCTTCTGCTCTGAGGTCGATACGGGGAATTCACGTTCAATCATTGGCGATGCTCCTTGAACAGGCTTGGGGTATTAACCCCAAACCTGCTTTACGGTTTTTTAATCAACCCTGTGAGTAAAACTGCGCCTCAACTGGCAAAAGAGCTCCCATTGCATTTTCACTTTGATTAAAAGGCGTCATCGAAATTTCTGAGCGTTTACGTCCCATGTCTATTACTCCATAAGTTTACATAAGGGGTTTTGCAGTGCTCACGTCATTTGCCGTGAGTGATGTATTAATAACATTCGTTCAAAAACGTTCAAGTTCGTACGCGGCTTTAAATCTCTGATCGTTTCGTAGGAAGATTCAGCAGTGTCGTAGGTCAATATTGATAAGGTCCTGAATTAAGGCAGGTTTTTTCGTAGGAAATGAAGTTTTTAGGATCGCGCCTCCACATGGCAGATATACAAGTGGAATCTCTGCTGGACGCCAGAAAAGAGCCGTTTCTGCCCCAGCGGTTAATCACAGGAGATGCGGATGCCCTGCTGAGCCTTCCTAAAACTCCTGATCGATCACCCAAAACGCAGCGCGGGCAAGCGCGCTCCTACAGCTCGAATGTCTGTAGAAACGCGGTTGCCCGCGAAGGTGTCAGTCCAAATCCGACAGGTAAAACCCTACTCGTGGTTAACCGCCACGCCCTTCAAATACGAAGCCGGTTCCGCGCCCATGTTTTCCAGCAATTTGGCGCTGTACCAGTCGATGAAATTCACCACGCCGAACTCGTAGGTCTTCGAATACGGCCCCGGCTGGTAAGCAACGGAGTTGATGCCGCGCTGATTTTCTTCAGCCAGACGGCGGTCCTGGTCGTTGGTGGCATCCCAGACTTCACGCAGGCGCGCGACGTCGTAGTCCACGCCTTCGACGGCGTCCTTGTGCACCAGCCATTTGGTGGTGACCATGGTCTCCTGTGCGCTGACCGGCCACACGGTGAACACGATTACGTGGTCGCCCATGCAGTGGTTCCAGGAGTGAGGCAGGTGCAGGATGCGCATCGAGCCCAGGTCCGGGTTCTGGATGCGCCCCATCAGTTTTTTGCTGCCCTGCTTGCCGTCCATCGTCATCGAGACGGTGCCTTTGAGCAGCGGCATGCGCACTATGCGGTTGCGCAGGCCAAAGCTGGCGTGGGCGAAGGGAATCTTTTCCGCTTCCCAGGCGGCGGCGGATGCAGCGACGTGGTCCTTGAAGGCCTGGTCGGCGCGCGGGTCAGTGACGTCGTCCCACTCCAGCAAGGTGTTCAGCAGTTCAGGGTGCGACGCATTGCAGTGGTAGCACTCGCGGTTGTTTTCCAGCACCAGCTTCCAGTTGGCTTTTTCGACCAGGGTGGTTTGCACCGCCACCTTGGTGTTTTCCATGTCGTACGGTTCCATGTAGTGGTTCAGCGTCTGCAGGAACGCGTCGATGGCAGGCGGATTGCTCGCCATGCTGATGAAGATGTACCCGCCCGCGACCTTGCAGTGCACCGGCTTGAGGCCGAACTGCTTCATGTCGAAGTCCGCACCCATCTCGGTCCCCGCGTACAGCAGGCGACCGTCGAGTTCGTACGTCCACTGGTGGTAAGGGCAAACCAGCTTGGCGACCTTGCCTTTTTCCTTGGTGCACAGGCGAGAGCCGCGGTGGCGGCAGACGTTATGGAATGCATTGATCGATCCGTCCGGCGCGCGCACGACCAGGATCGGGTTCTTGCCAATTTGAAGGGTGAGGAAGTTGCCCTTCGCCGGCACTTCGCAGGTCATGCCCGCGATCAGCCACTCTTTCTGAAAGATTTCCTGCATGTCGATTTCAAACAGCCGCTCATCGCTGTAGAAAGGCTGCGGCAGCGAGTAAGTGCGCTCGCGGGTATGCAGCATCTCGGCAGTCGCCTTGCGCGCAGGTTCCAGCGGATCGCCCAAGCTCAGAGTTGCGGTGACGTCCATCTTTCAAGTCCTCAGGCCGCGCTTTGCGCAGTCTACGAATGTGGCTGATACGGTGGGTGTGTAGCGAAGCACGCGAGGCGGCAGTGATTTCTGACGCTCAGGCCGATGGATAAAGAATCTGTAATGAATTGATGGCGAGTGTGGAGCCGGGCGCGACCTGAACCTTATCCATGGGCGACATGGCCGAATCCGTTTCCGACGGCCCGACCCCTATAGACCGGGGCTGGTCGCCATAAGTATGTGAATGTCGCTGATAGGTAAATAGGCGGCTCGCGCGTTACGCAGAATCGCCACCATAAGAGGCCGACCGTCGGCCGTGGAGAGTGAGTATGTCCCAGAGTTTCCTCAGCCCGGTCAATACCCAGACGTGGGCCAACGGCCGCCATCTGGTGCGGGTCGTCAAAGTGATCCAGGAAACCTGGGACGTGCGTACGTTCTGCTTCATGGCCGATCAGCCGATTCTGTTCTTCTTCAAGCCCGGCCAGTTCGTCACCCTGGAGCTGGAAATCGACGGCGCGCCGATCATGCGCTCGTACACCATTTCCAGTTCACCCTCGGTGCCGTACAGCTTCTCCATTACCATCAAGCGCGTGCCTGGCGGCAAGGTTTCAAACTGGCTGCATGACACGTTGCACGAAGGTCAGGAGCTGGCGGTGCACGGCCCGGTGGGTCTGTTCAACGCCATCGACTTCCCCAATCCGAAAATCCTCTACCTCAGCGGCGGCGTCGGCATCACGCCGGTCATGTCCATGGCGCGCTGGTACTACGACACCAACGCCAACGTCGACATGGTCTTCGTGCACAGTTCCCGCTCACCCAAAGACATCATCTACCACCGCGAACTGGAACAGATGGCGTCGCGAATCAATAACTTCGCCTTGCACATCGTCTGCGAGAAACACGGGCTGGGTGAGCCGTGGGCGGGTTATCGCGGTTATCTGAATCAGAAGATGCTCGAACTGATGGCACCGGATTTCATGGAGCGCGAGGTGTTCTGCTGCGGGCCGACGCCGTACATGAGTGCGGTGAAGCGGTTGCTTGAAGCCAACGGTTTCAACATGGCGCAGTACCACGAAGAATCCTTCGGAGCGACGCCACCGGAAGCCCGCGCCGACGCCGTGGAGCACGCCGAACAGGCCGCCGATGCGCCGGACCTGGATGTTGCTGAATTGAATCAGGTTGAATTCACTGACACCGGCAAGAGCATCCGCGTAGCACCTGGGGAAACCGTCCATGCAGCGGCTGCCAAGCTCGGCTTGATGATTCCCAAAGCGTGCGGCATGGGCATCTGCGGGACGTGCAAGGTGATGAAACTGAGCGGGGAGGTCGAGATGGAGCACAACGGCGGCATCACCGATGACGACGTGGACGAAGGCTACATCCTGGCGTGCTGCAGCGTGCCGAAGGGGGATGTGCGGATTGAGTATTGAGGTCTGACGCGGGCGTCGAACTCTCCCCGCGTCTTGATGAGCCGACCCGGTTTCGAGTCGGCTCTGTAACGTCTTTTAAACTTTGAAGCGCGCAACCATCCCGTTCAAATCCACAGCCAGACGCGACAGCTCGTTGCTGGCAGCGCTGGTCTGATTCGCCCCAGTCGCCGACTGAGTCGATAGGTCTCGGATGTTGACCAGGTTGCGGTCCACTTCCCGTGCGACTTGGGCTTGTTCTTCCGCCGCGCTGGCGATCACCAGGTTGCGTTCATTGATTTCCACAACGGCGCTGTTAATGGTGTCCAGAGCCAAGCCTGCGCCTTTGGCTATGTTCAGGGTGGACTCGGCGCGTTCAGTGCTGCTGCGCATGGAGTTCACAGCCTGCTCGGTACCGCCCTGGATGCTGCCGATCATGCGCTCGATTTCGCTCGTCGACTGCTGAGTGCGGTGGGCGAGGGCGCGGACTTCATCGGCCACTACCGCAAACCCGCGACCCGCTTCACCCGCACGGGCCGCTTCAATGGCGGCATTGAGGGCCAACAGGTTGGTCTGGTCCGCCAGACCGCGGATCACATCCAGCACTTTGCCGATGTCACGGGATTCGTCCGCCAGGTTGCCGATCAACGTGGAGGTGCTCTGCACATCAGTGCTCATGCGTTCGATGGCGGTGACGGTTTCCTGCACCAGATCACGGCCATCGCTGGCGGACGTCGTAGCGTTCTTCGACGCTTCCGAGGTGCTCACCGCGTTGCGTGCGACTTCTTCCACGGCGCTGGTCATTTGGTTAACCGCAGTGGCGGCCTGTTCGATTTCGTCGTTTTGCTTGGAGAGGCCGCGCGCGCTTTCGTCGGTGACAGCGTTCAGCTCTTCGGCGGCCGAAGCGAGCTGGGTCGCTGAACCGGAAATACGCTGCAGGGTGTCGCGCAACTTGGACTGCATCTTCAGCATCGCGGCCAGCAAACGGCCTGCTTCGTCGGTTCCGTCCACGTTGATGGTGCGCGTCAGATCGCCTTCGGCAATGTCTTCAGCGGCGTTCAGTGCCGAAGCGATAGGTCGGGTGATGCTGTTGGTGAGCAACCAGGCGAACAACACGGTCAGCACAGTGGCAATGATCAGCAGCGTGACGACCATCGTGAACGCGGTCGAATACTGTTGAGTGGCCGTCGCACTGGCTTCATTGACCTGTTGGGTATTCATCTCAATCAGCTTGGCGAGCACCACGTTCATCTGGTCTGAGTTGGTCTGCAGATCGGCGCTGAGCAAACGGGTCAGCTCGGTCATATCGTTGGCCTGACTCAGCGTCTTCATACGGCTTTCAAGCTGGCGGTAGTCGTTGAGCAACTTGACGTACTGGTCGTAGGCCGACTGCTCTTCGGGCGCGGAAATCATCTTGGCGTAGATTGTCCGGGCGTCGTCGATCTGCTTGTTGCGCATGGCAAACAATTCAGTGGTTTTCTGCAGCGTGTCGGGGTCGCGGTTGAGCATTAGGCGATAGGACAGAACACGCAGGCGAATGCTGCCCTCGGTCAATTTATCCAGCGCCTTGATGCTCGGCATGCTTTTGCTGGCCATGGCAACGTTGGCGTTGTTGATTTTGTTCATTTGCGACAGAGCGAACACGCCCAGAATCAGCATCAGGAGGCCGATGACGGCAAATCCGAGAAAAGCGCGGGGCGCTATATTCAAATTACGTAGGGACATTACGGTTCCAGGGCGGCCGCGATCCATGCGAGGCGAGAGATAGAAGTGTCAGAGATGCATGGGTTATCGGTCGGCCCTGTGGGGACTTGATGCCACTGGTCTACGCTGTGCGGTTATGTCGCAGCCGGGTGATCTGACGAACAGCAGGAACAAGACCGTAAAAACGTAGTCAATCAGGGCCGTTATGCGTTTGCGGAATAGAGTGGTAGAGATGCTTGTTGGTCGGTGTAGCGGCTTGGATGCCCTGATTTCACTGGTAGCTAAAGTGACTTTTCTTTATCGTACGCGCCCTTTGAAATTTGCCTGAGATATCAAAATGTTGGAAGCATCCCTAAGCCAGTTGGAAAAGCTCGTCAGTGACCTGGTACAGCACAATCAGGAGCTGCAGAACACGAACGCGCGACTCGCCGAAGAGTTGAAGCAAGCCAGGGATGACAACGACAGTCTGCAGTTGAGTCTGATGGAGCAAGAAGAGAAACAGGGTGCGACGGCTGCGCGCATTCAGGCGCTGGTTGACCGCGCCACCAGTGCCAGCGCGGTTGACGCATGATCACGGATCAGGACGGCGCCAAGGTTATTTCCATCCTTGGCAACGACTACACGATCAAGGCACCTGCCGGCCAAGAGCAGACCCTGATGGATGCCGTGTCAATGCTGAAATCGGCATTGTTCGAAACTAAGCGCAGTTACCCGACGCTGATCGGCGATCGTCTGCTGGTGCTGGCGGCGTTGAATCTGTGCTCGAAGCAGATCGAACTCAAGCAGCAACACGCCGAAGCGCTTAGCCGTTATGAAGACAAGGTCAGCGCTACGGTCGAGGTGATCGAGAAGGTTATTGCTCAGGGGTGAGGCACCGGTTCAGTCCATCTGCAGGCTGCGGATGGGCTGCACCTACCAGTGACGAGTAAGCCGCTTTCAGCTCCCCATCACCAACCGAATGTCCGCTGCCAGTTCCCGTACCCGGGCTTCTTCGGTGTCCCACGAGCACATGAAGCGCGCGCCGCCATTGCCGATGAAGGTGTAGAAGCGCCAGCCCCTCGCGGTCAACGCAGCAATGGCCGCTTCCGACAGTTGCAGGAACACGCCGTTGGCCTGCACCGGAAACATCAATTCAACGCCCGGAATATCTTTCACCAGATCCGCCAGCAACTGGGCGCAGCTGTTGGCGTGGCGTGCGTGCTTGAGCCAGGCGTCGTTTTCCAGCAAGCCCACCCACGGGGCTGATAAGAAACGCATTTTTGAGGCGAGTTGGCCGGCCTGCTTGCAGCGGTAGTCGAAGTCTTCAGCGAGCTTGTGATTGAAGAACAGAATCGCCTCGCCCACCGCCATACCGTTTTTGGTGCCGCCGAAGCACAGAACGTCAACGCCTGCTTTCCAGGTCAGCTCGGCAGGCGAGCAACCGAGAAACGCACAGGCATTGGCAAAGCGGGCGCCGTCCATGTGCAGGTTCAGGCCCAGCTCCTTGCAGGTCTCGCTGATGGCCTTGAGCTCTCCCGGCTGATACACACTGCCCACTTCCGTGGCTTGGGTCAGCGTGACGACGCGGGGTTTTGGATAGTGGATATCGGCGCGTTTGAGCGCGACTTCCCGGATGGAATCAGGCGTCAGCTTGCCGTTCTCGCTGCGTGCGGTCAGCAGTTTGGAGCCGTTGGAGAAGAATTCCGGTGCGCCGCATTCGTCCGTTTCGACGTGGGCGGTTTCCGAGCAGATGACGCTGTGGTAACTCTGGCAGAGCGATGACAGCGCCAGGGAGTTGGCCGCCGTGCCGTTGAAGGCGAAAAACACCTCGCAGTCTGTTTCGAACAACTGACGGAATTGATCGGCCGCGCGCGCTGTCCACTGGTCGTCGCCATAGGCACGCTGGTGCCCGTGGTTGGCTTGCTCCATGGCCGCCCACGCTTCCGGGCAGATTCCCGAATAGTTGTCGCTGGCAAACTGCTGGCTTTGGTCTGACATGGCCGGTTCCCTGTAATCGAAGGCTGCGACTGTAACCAAAGTTGATCGGTTTGGTCATGCATTCTTGCGTCAGAAAATTCAGCCAGACAGCGAAGCAATATGAGCGAACCGAAATCAACGACCACACCCGGGCGGAATCGCGCGCTGGACCTGCTCAAGTGGCTGGCGATGCTGAGCATGGTGATGGATCACCTGCGCTACGTCGGCTGGCACGCCAATTGGCTGTACGTGCCGGGGCGTCTGGCGTTCCCGTGGTTTTGCCTGGCGATCGCGGTCAACATCGTACGTACTGGCCGGCACGATGTGGATGCTTCGATCAAGTGGAAATACCTGACGTGGCTGGCGGTGTTTTCCGTGGTCGCGGAGCTGCCATACCGGATTTACATGGCCGGTGAAGTCACCACTCTCAATGTGCTGCCTACGCTGGCTTTGGGTTTGCTGGTCGCGCAGGGTGGATTGAGTCGCTCGTGGCCGGCGAGGGTCTTGGGTATCGCTGCCCTGGCGATGGGTGTTCTGTTTGGGTCGCAATTGATGTTCGGCATGTATGGGGTGTTGCTGCCTCTGGCGTTTGTGCTCGTGCTGCGCACTTCCATATGGCTGGCGATTGTGCCGGGGATCGTCTGTTTATTGAGCAACGAGTGGCCGAAGATTATCGACGGCATGCTATGGGGCGACCCGATTTCCATCGGCGCGCTGGTGGCCTGTTTGCTGGCGCCACTGTTGGGGTTAGCGATTCTGCGCGGGCGCCCGGCATTCGGAGTGTGGCCGATGCGGCGGTGGGCGTACCTGATTTATCCAGTGCATTTTTTGCTGTTGTTTGGACTGCGGCAGATCATCGAATGACGGTGATGTGGCAGACAGGTATTCAGCGTGTATGCCCTTGGTTTTGCGTTCCGACCTCCGACGCCTGCCCGGCTAAAGCCGGTCCTACTGACCGCGCGCATATCTTCAGTGGGACCGGCTTCAGCCGGGAAGAGGCCTGTGAGAGCGCCGTCGATTTCGCGGTTTCGCTGTAGACAAACCGCCGTCCCCGCCCGTATCTTCCGCCTCAGGCCACCGCAGTGGCCAGCGTCGCTCGGACGGTTCCGGGCGCTTACGTCTTCAGAGGTTTCCATGGCAGACCAAGGTTCGCCGCGCCGTTTCGCGCGCATCGATCGACTCCCCCCTTACGTGTTCAACATCACCGCCGAGCTGAAAATGGCTGCGCGTCGTCGTGGTGAGGACATCATCGACCTGAGCATGGGCAACCCCGATGGGGCAACGCCGCCGCACATTGTCGAGAAACTGGTCACCGTCGCCCAACGTGAAGACACTCACGGTTACTCGACTTCGCGTGGCATCCCGCGTCTGCGTCGGGCGATTTCCAGCTGGTACAAAAAACGCTACGACGTGGACATCGATCCCGAAGACGAAGCTATCGTCACCATCGGCTCCAAAGAGGGCCTGGCGCATTTGATGCTCGCTACGCTGGATCAGGGCGACACGGTTCTGGTGCCGAACCCCAGTTACCCGATTCACATCTATGGTGCCGTTATCGCCGGCGCTCAGGTGCGCTCCGTGCCACTGGTGCCAGGCGTGGACTTTTTCGCTGAACTGGAAAAAGCCATTCGCGGCTCGATCCCCAAGCCGAAGATGATGATCCTGGGTTTCCCGTCCAACCCGACCGCCCAATGTGTCGAGCTGGATTTCTTTGAGCGCGTCGTTGCCCTCGCCAAACAGTACGACGTGCTGGTGGTTCACGACCTGGCCTACGCCGACATCGTCTACGACGGCTGGAAAGCTCCGTCGATCATGCAGGTGCCGGGCGCCAAGGACATCGCCGTCGAATTCTTCACCCTGTCCAAGAGTTACAACATGGCGGGCTGGCGCATCGGCTTCATGGTCGGCAACCCCGAGCTGGTCAACGCCCTGGCGCGGATCAAGAGCTACCACGACTACGGCACGTTCACGCCGCTGCAAGTGGCCGCCATCGCCGCGCTGGAAGGTGATCAGCAATGCGTGCTCGACATCGCCGAGCAGTACCGCCAGCGCCGTAACGTGCTGGTTAAAGGCCTGCACGAACTGGGCTGGATGGTCGAAAACCCGAAAGCGTCGATGTACGTCTGGGCCAAGATACCCGAGGCTTACGCACACCTGGGATCGCTGGAATTCGCCAAGAAACTGCTCGCCGAGGCCAAAGTCTGCGTTTCGCCTGGTGTCGGTTTTGGTGAATATGGCGATGACCACGTTCGCTTTGCGCTGATCGAGAATCAGGATCGCATCCGTCAGGCCGTGCGGGGTGTTCGCAGCATGTTCCGGGCTGACGGATTGGTTACGCAAAAAGCCTGACGGTCGTCACTCATTTGCCGAGGTCATGACCCGACCTCGGCACATCCGGCAGCGGCATACGCTTGAGGATCGGCAATGACGCTGATTCGGGACGAGTGGTGATGCCATAGACGATCGACAGCTCGTTGGATCCGCTTTCTACATAGTAATCACCGGGCGCGGCACATCGGATTGCTTCGGCTTCCGTGACGGTTGTTGAGTAGCTGCGCCCTTCAACGGTGCGAATGTTGACCGAGACTTGGCGGTCTTCAGACACTCTGAAAGTCCTGTCCATCACAATGTCTTCTTCAGAGGGGCTTGCGTGAAAAGTCGAGCCTTTGGGAAGGTACAGCGCAAGATCCGATTCGACAGACTGCGGTGCCGCGATGGGTGGTATTTCCCATAGATAGATGTCGGCGACCAGCTCAGCGTTCGGATAGGAAATGATCTTGAGAATGACCGAATAGTAACCGCCGTCTTGGTGAACGATATCTTGGGGGGTGGCATAAAGCCTGGCGTCACTCACTGAAACGGTGGACGAAAGAACTACATCCGAATCTTCGACGTAGACGGCAAGCAGCGCCTCAGACTCGCTCAGTTCCCGAATAATCCTCAGTTTGACCGAGCCTTCTATATCCACCGTATGAAACACGCCTTGAGTCAGAAAGAGCAGCAGCTCCGTAGCGGGTCCCTGCCGACAGACGTTTTTCCCCCTTAGCTTTTTCCATAACTGCGGAGTTAGCGTATGCGACCTTGCGATTGTGCCCATGATCATTCCCTTGAGTGAGTGGCTGTCAGCCGTTCCGTTGGCTCAAAAGTAAGCCCGTCATTGCTATTTGAATACTGTCAGTTTTGACAGTCCCCGTGCCCATTGGCCTGAGGTGTTGCGGCGTGCCGAGGATTCGCGGCGGGCTCAGGACCGACAGTCTGCGGCGCGCAGAGCCGCGCAAATCCCGCTCCCCGTTAACCCATGTCGTAAACGCGCCTTTGTGTGGCGCGCGCAGGCATCTGGGCTGTCGGCGTCAGCCATACCATCGTGGCCAAAGGGCAGTTCAAGGCCCTGTCGATCATTCAGGCGCCGCGCCGCCGCTGGGAGAACCGCGATGTTCAGCAAGCAAGACCAGATCCAGGGTTATGACGATGCACTGTTGGCGGCAATCAGTGCCGAGGAGCAGCGTCAGGAAGACCACATCGAGCTGATCGCCTCGGAGAACTACACCAGCAAGCGCGTGATGCAGGCCCAGGGCAGCGGCTTGACCAACAAATACGCCGAGGGTTATCCCGGCAAGCGCTACTACGGCGGTTGCGAGCACGTCGACAAGGTCGAGCAACTGGCGATCGATCGCGCCAAGCTGCTATTTGGTGCCGACTACGCCAACGTCCAGCCGCACTCCGGTTCGTCGGCCAACAGCGCGGTTTACCTGGCGCTGCTGCAAGCGGGCGACACATTGCTGGGGATGAGCCTGGCCCATGGCGGTCACCTGACCCACGGCGCCAAAGTGTCGTCCTCGGGCAAGCTGTACAACGCCGTTCAATACGGCATCGACGTTGCTACCGGCCTGATCGATTACGACGAAGTCGAGCGACTGGCGGTCGAGCACAAGCCGAAGATGATCGTGGCCGGATTCTCGGCCTACTCCAAAACCCTGGATTTCCCGCGCTTTCGTGAGATCGCCGACAAAGTGGGCGCGCTGCTGTTTGTGGACATGGCTCACGTGGCCGGTCTGGTCGCTGCCGGTTTGTACCCGAACCCGCTGCCGTACGCCGATGTGGTGACCACCACCACGCACAAAACCCTGCGCGGCCCCCGTGGCGGGTTGATCCTGGCCAAGGCGAACGAAGAGATCGAGAAGAAGCTCAATTCCGCCGTGTTCCCGGGTGCCCAGGGCGGCCCGCTGATGCACGTGATTGCCGGCAAGGCCGTGTGCTTCAAGGAAGCCATGGAGCCCGGTTTCAAAGCCTATCAACAGCAAGTGATTGATAACGCCCAGGCCATGGCGCAGGTGTTCATTGATCGCGGTTACGACGTCGTGTCGGGCGGGACCGACAATCACCTGTTCCTCGTCAGCCTGATTCGTCAGGGCCTGACCGGGAAAGACGCCGACGCGGCGCTGGGTCGAGCGCACATCACCGTCAACAAGAACGCCGTGCCGAACGATCCGCAATCGCCGTTCGTGACGTCGGGCCTGCGCATCGGCACCCCTGCGGTGACCACGCGCGGTTTCAAAGTTACCCAGTGCATCACGCTGGCCGGCTGGATCTGCGACATTCTCGACAATCTCGGCGACGCCGATGTCGAGGCCAATGTGGCCGAGCAGGTCGCCGCGCTGTGCGCCGATTTCCCGGTTTACCGCTGAGTCAGGAGTCGCACCATGCAGCATTACTCGGGCTTCGGCCTCTTCAAACACTCCCTCAGCCACCACGAAAACTGGCAGCGCATGTGGCGCACGCCGACCCCGAAAAAGGTCTACGACGTGGTCATCGTCGGCGGCGGCGGACACGGTCTGGCGACAGCCTATTACCTGGCGAAAGAGCACGGCATCACCAACGTGGCCGTGGTCGAAAAAGGTTGGCTGGGCGGCGGTAATACCGCACGCAACACCACCATCGTGCGCTCCAACTACCTGTGGGACGAATCCGCGCACTTGTACGAACACGCGATGAAACTGTGGGAAGGCCTGTCCCAGGACATCAACTACAACGTCATGTTTTCCCAGCGCGGCGTATACAACCTGTGCCACACCCTGCAGGACATGCGTGATTCCGAGCGCCGCGTCAGCGCCAACCGCCTCAACGGTGTCGACGGCGAGCTGCTCAACGGCAAGCAAGTGGCGGAAGAGATTCCGTACCTCGACTGCTCGAAAAACACCCGTTACCCGATCATCGGCGCAACGGTGCAGCGTCGCGGCGGTGTCGCGCGTCATGACGCCGTGGCCTGGGGCTACGCCCGTGCCGCTGATGCGTTGGGCGTGGACTTGATTCAGCAGACCGAAGTGACCGGCTTCCGCAAGGAAAACGGCGTGTGCATCGGCGTCGAAACCAACAAGGGCTTCATCGGCGCCAAACGCGTCGGTGTGGTGACGGCAGGCAACTCCGGCCACATGGCCAAGCTCGCCGGGTTCCGTCTGCCGGTGGAATCCCATCCGCTGCAGGCGCTGGTGTCGGAGCCGATCAAACCCATCATCGACAGCGTGATCATGTCCAACGCCGTACACGGTTACATCAGCCAGTCCGACAAGGGCGACCTGGTGATCGGTGCCGGCATCGACAGCTGGGTCGGCTACGGCCAGCGCGGCTCTTACCCGGTGATCGAACACACCATTCAGGCCATCGTCGAGATGTTCCCGGTGCTCTCGCGGGTGCGCATGAACCGCCAGTGGGGCGGCATCGTCGACACCACGCCGGACGCCTGCCCGATCATTTCCAAAACGCCTGTCCCGAACATGTTCTTCAACTGCGGTTGGGGCACCGGTGGCTTCAAGGCCACGCCCGGCTCGGGCAACGTGTTTGCCGCCAGCCTGGCCAAGGGCGAAATGCACCCGCTGGCCAAACCCTTCTCAATCGACCGGTTCCACAACGGCGCGTTGATCGACGAACACGGCGCTGCAGCCGTAGCCCACTAACAGAGGACTTTTCCCATGTTGCATATCTTCTGTCCTCACTGTGGCGAACTGCGCTCCGAAGAGGAATTCCACGTCTCCGGTCAGGCTCACATCCCGCGTCCCCTGGATCCGGCCGCCTGCACCGACGAGGAGTGGGGCGACTACATGTTCTTCCGCGACAACCCGCGCGGTCTGCACCACGAACTGTGGATTCACGCAGCGGGCTGCCGTCAGTACTTCAACACCACGCGTGACACCGTGACCTACGAAATTCTCGAAACCTATCCGATCGGCACGCAGCCGCAGTTCGTCAATCCGGCGCCCGCGATCAGAAAGGGGGATCAGGTATGAGCCAGTCCAATCGCCTGCCCAACGGCGGCCGCATCGATCGCAGCAAGGTCCTGAATTTCAACTTCAACGGCCAGACGTACCAAGGCTTCGAAGGCGACACCCTGGCCGCCGCCTTGCTTGCCAACGGCGTCGACATCATTGGTCGCAGCTTCAAGTATTCCCGTCCTCGCGGCATCTTTGCGGCCGGTTCCGAAGAGCCGAATGCCGTGCTGCAGATCGGCGCCACCGAAGCCACGCAGATCCCCAACGTGCGCGCCACGCAACAGGCGCTTTACTCGGGCCTCGTCGCGACCAGCACCAACGGCTGGCCGAGCGTGAACACCGACATGATGGGCATTCTCGGCAAGGTCGGCGGCAAGCTGATGCCGCCGGGCTTCTACTACAAAACCTTCATGTACCCGCAGTCGTTCTGGATGACCTACGAGAAGTACATCCGCAAAGCAGCGGGCCTGGGGCGTTCGCCGACCGAGCTGGATCCGGACACCTACGACAACATGAACCAGCACTGCGATGTGCTGGTGGTCGGCGCCGGCCCAGCAGGTCTGGCCGCCGCACTGGCCGCTGCGCGCAGCGGTGCTCGGGTCATCCTGGCGGACGAGCAGGAAGAATTCGGCGGCAGCCTGCTGGACAGCCGCGAAAGTCTGGACGGTAAACCGGCAGCGGAATGGGTAGCGACGGTGGTGGCCGAACTCAAAGGCCTGCCCAACGTGACCCTGTTGCCGCGCGCCACGGTGAACGGCTATCACGACCACAATTTCCTGACCATTCACGAGCGGCTGACCGATCACTTGGGCGACCGCGCGCCGATTGGCCAGGTGCGTCAGCGTATGCACCGGGTTCGCGCCAAGCGCGTGGTGCTGGCGACCGGCACCCACGAGCGTCCACTGGTTTACGGCAACAACGATGTGCCAGGCAACATGCTGGCCGGCGCGGTCTCTACGTACGTGCGTCGTTATGGCGTGGCGCCGGGCAAGAAACTGATCCTGTCGACCAACAATGATTACGCCTATCGCGTGGCGCTGGACTGGCTTGACGCCGGCCTGCACGTGGTCGCCGTTGCCGACGCGCGTCACAACCCGCGCGGTGCGTTAGTGGAAGAAGCCCGCGCCAAAGGCATTCGTATTCTGACCGGCAGCGCCGTGGTGGAAGCCCGTGGCAGCAAGCGCGTCAGTGCCGCCCGCGTGGCCGCCATCGACGTCAAAGGCCACAAGGTCGCCAGCCCGGGCGAGTGGCTCGACTGCGATCTGGTCGCCAGTTCCGGTGGCTACAGCCCGATCGTTCACCTGGCTTCGCACCTCGGCGGAAAACCGGTCTGGCGCGAGGACATCCTCGGTTTTGTGCCGGGCGAAGCGCCGCAGAAACGCGTCTGCGTTGGCGGTGTCAATGGCGTCTACGCCTTGGGCGACTCGCTGGCCGACGGTTTTGAAGGCGGTGTTCGTGCCGCCAGTGAAGCCGGTTTCAAACCGGTCGAAGGCGTACTGCCCAAAGCCCTGAGCCGTGTGGAAGAACCGACCTTGGCGCTGTTCCAGGTACCGCACGAAAAAGGCACTGCGCGGGCGCCGAAGCAATTCGTCGACCTGCAGAACGACGTCACCGCGGCGGCCATCGAACTGGCGACCCGCGAGGGTTTCGAGTCCGTCGAGCACGTCAAACGCTACACCGCGCTGGGTTTCGGTACCGACCAGGGCAAGCTCGGCAACGTCAACGGCCTGGCCATTGCGGCTCGCTCGCTGAACGTGTCGATCCCGGAAATGGGCACCACCATGTTCCGCCCGAACTACACGCCGGTGACCTTCGGCGCCATTGCCGGGCGTCACTGCGGTCACGTCTTCGAGCCTGTGCGCTTCACCGCGCTGCACGCCTGGCACGTGAAGAACGGCGCTGAATTCGAAGATGTAGGGCAGTGGAAACGTCCGTGGTACTTCCCGAAAGCCGGTGAAGACATCCACGCCGCCGTGCGCCGCGAATGCAAGGCCGTGCGCGACAGCGTCGGCCTGCTGGACGCATCGACGCTGGGCAAGATCGACATCCAAGGCCCGGATGCCCGGGAGTTTCTGAACCGCATCTACACCAACGCCTGGACCAAGCTCGATGTGGGCAAGGCGCGTTACGGCCTGATGTGTAAGGAAGACGGCATGGTCTTCGACGACGGCGTCACCGCCTGCATCGCCGACAACCACTTCATCATGACCACCACAACCGGCGGCGCCGCACGCGTGCTGCAGTGGCTGGAAATTTATCAACAGACCGAATGGCCGGACCTGAAGGTGTACTTCACCTCCGTCACCGACCACTACGCGACCCTGACGCTGTCGGGCCCGAACAGCCGCAAGCTGCTCAGCGAAGTGACCGACATCGACCTGGGCCGTGAAGCGTTTCCGTTCATGACCTGGAAAGAAGGGCTGGTGGGCGGAGTACCGGCGCGGGTGTTCCGGATTTCGTTTACCGGAGAGCTCTCCTACGAGGTGAACATCCAGGCCGACTACGCCATGGGCGTTCTGGAAAAAATCGCCGAAGCGGGCAAGCAGTACAACCTGACCCCGTACGGCACTGAAACCATGCACGTCCTGCGGGCCGAGAAGGGCTTCATCATCGTCGGCCAGGACACCGACGGTTCGATGACCCCGGACGATTTGAACATGGGCTGGTGTGTCGGCCGTACCAAGCCGTTCTCGTGGATCGGCCAGCGTGGCATGAACCGTGAGGACTGCGTGCGGGAAGATCGCAAGCAACTCGTCGGCCTCAAGCCAATTGATCCGAACAAGTGGCTGCCGGAAGGCGCGCAACTGGTGTTCGATCCGAAGCAGTCGATCCCGATGAAGATGGTCGGCCACGTGACGTCGAGTTATGCGGCGAACTCGCTGGGCTATTCGTTCGCGATGGGTGTGGTGAAGGGCGGGCTGAAGCGCATGGGTGAGCGAGTGTTTGCGCCGCTGGCGGATGGGTCGGTGATCGAGGCGGAGATTGTGTCCTCGGTGTTCTTCGATCCGAAGGGTGATCAGCAGAACGTGGAGTGAGTCTTGGCTTGCTTACACCCCTGTGGGAGTGAGCTTGCTCGCGATGGCGTGAGATCAGGCATACATCTGGTGACTGATACACCGCGATCGCGAGCAAGCTCACTCCTACGGGAACGTGTTCACTGAAACAACAGAATTCAACACAGGTGCTCTATGACCACAGCCAACGTTTACCAACAGCGGCCAGCGACCGAGGCCAAAGCCGAGTCGCCACTGTTTCATGCTGACCTTCAGAGCCTGATTGGCAAGGGCCGCAGCAATCCGGGCGTCGTGCTGCGGGAGAAAAAACTGCTTGGCCACCTGACCATCCGTGGCGATGGCCACGACCCGGCGTTCGCGGCCGGCGTGCACAAGGCGCTGGGCATGGAACTGCCGGGCGCGCTGGCGCTGGTCTCCAGCGGCGATAGCTCGATCCAGTGGCTGGGCCCGGATGAGTGGCTGTTGATCGTCCCGACCGGTGAAGAATTCGCCGCCGAGCAGAAGCTGCGCGAAGCGCTCGCTGGTCTGCACATCGCTATCGTCAACGTCAGCGGCGGGCAATCGCTGCTGGAGCTGACCGGTCCGAAGGTCCGCGAAGTGCTGATGAAATCCACCAGTTACGACGTGCACCCGAACAATTTTCCGGTGGGGAAGGCCATCGGCACGGTGTTCGCCAAATCGCAGCTGGTGATCCGCCGTACCGGTGAAGAGACCTGGGAGCTGGTGATCCGCCGCAGCTTTGCCGATTACTGGTGGCTGTGGTTGCAGGATGCGAGCGCGGAGTATGGTTTGGGCGTCGCTGCCTGATTCCGGATTGACGACACGACCTGTGCTGATCGTTCCCACGCTCAGCGTAGGAACGCCGCCTGTGATGCTCGGCGTCACTCGACAATGGACGCGGAGCGTCCTGAACCGCATTCCCACGCAGGGCGTGGGAACGATCAAGGAATACCTATGAGCCGCGCCCCCGATACCTGGATTCTGACCGCCGACTGCCCCAGCGTGCTGGGCACGGTGGACGCGGTGACGCGTTACCTCTTTGAGCAGGGCTGCTACGTCACCGAGCACCATTCGTTCGATGACCGGCTGTCCAGCCGCTTCTTTATTCGCGTCGAGTTCCGCCAGCCGGAGGGATTTGACGAGTCGTCTTTCCGTGCCGGCCTGGCCGAGCGCGGCGAATCCTTCGGCATGATCTTCGAGCTCACGGCCCCGAATTACCGCCCGAAAGTGGTGATCATGGTCTCCAAAGCCGACCACTGCCTGAACGATCTGCTCTACCGCCAGCGCATCAATCAGCTGTCCATGGACGTGGTTGCTGTCGTCTCCAATCACCCGGACCTCGAACCACTGGCGCGCTGGCACGACATTCCCTACTACCATTTCCCCCTCGACCCCAACGACAAACCGGCCCAGGAAGCGCGGGTGATGAAGGTGATCGAAGACACCGGCGCCGAACTGGTGGTGCTTGCCCGCTACATGCAGGTCCTGTCGCCGGAGCTGTGCCGCAAGCTGGATGGCAAGGCGATCAATATTCATCACTCGCTGCTGCCAGGCTTCAAGGGCGCCAAGCCCTATCACCAGGCGTACAACAAGGGTGTGAAACTGGTCGGCGCGACGGCCCATTACATCAACAACGACCTCGACGAAGGGCCGATCATCGCCCAGGGCGTCGAAGTGGTCGACCACAGTCACTATCCCGAAGACCTGATCGCCAAGGGCCGCGACATCGAAGGCCTGACCCTGGCACGCGCGGTGGGTTACCACATTGAGCGCCGGGTGTTTCTCAACGCCAACAGGACGGTGGTGCTGTAGGTGGTAGCTTCAAGCTTCAAGCCGCAAGAAAAGGCGGTGTTCACACTTCTTGCGGCTTGTAGCTTGCCGCTCGAAACCCGATCCACTCTCTATCCAACAATAAATAAAGAGGTGATGGCATGTCTGGTAATCGTGGTGTGGTGTATCTCGGCGCAGGCAAGGTCGAAGTACAGAAAATCGACTATCCCAAGATGCAGGACCCGCGCGGCAAGAAGATCGAGCACGGGGTGATCTTGCGCGTGGTTTCCACCAACATTTGTGGTTCCGATCAACACATGGTGCGTGGCCGAACGACGGCCCAGGTTGGCCTCGTACTGGGTCACGAAATCACCGGTGAAGTGATCGAGAAGGGCAGCGACGTCGAGAATCTCAAGATCGGCGATCTGGTGTCCGTGCCGTTCAACGTCGCCTGCGGCCGTTGCCGCTCCTGCAAAGAACAACACACCGGCGTCTGCCTGACCGTTAACCCGGCCCGTGCCGGCGGTGCCTACGGTTACGTCGACATGGGCGACTGGACCGGCGGGCAGGCCGAATACGTGCTCGTGCCCTACGCCGACTTTAACCTGCTCAAGCTTCCCGATCGCGACAAGGCGATGTCGAAGATCCGCGACCTGACCTGCCTTTCCGACATCCTGCCGACCGGCTACCACGGCGCAGTGACTGCCGGCGTTGGCCCTGGCAGCTCGGTGTACATCGCCGGCGCCGGTCCCGTGGGGCTTGCCGCTGCCGCATCAGCACGCTTGCTGGGCGCTGCAGTTGTGATCGTCGGTGACGTCAACCCGGTGCGTCTGGCGCACGCCAAGGCGCAGGGTTTTGAGATCGCCGACCTGTCCCAAGACACCCCGCTGCACGAGCAAATCGCCGATCTGCTGGGTGAGCCCGAAGTGGACTGCGCCGTCGACGCTGTGGGCTTTGAAGCGCGGGGTCATGGCCATACGGGCGCCAAGGCCGAGGCACCGGCCACCGTACTCAACTCGCTGATGGGCGTGGTTCGTGTCGCTGGCAAGATCGGCATTCCCGGCCTTTACGTAACGGAAGACCCGGGCGCCGTAGACGCTGCCGCCAAGGTGGGCGCGCTGAGCATTCGTTTCGGCCTGGGCTGGGCGAAATCCCACAGCTTCCACACCGGCCAGACACCGGTCATGAAGTACAACCGTCAACTGATGCAGGCCATCATGTGGGACCGCATCAACATCGCCGATGTGGTGGGCGTGGAAGTCATCAGCCTCGACGATGCCCCGCGCGGTTATGGCGAGTTCGATGCCGGTGTGCCGAAGAAATTCGTCATCGATCCGCACAAACTGTTCAGTGCCGCGTGATCCTCTGACGCTCACAAAAGGCGACCTTCGGGTCGCTTTTTTTATGTCCGACGTAGGGCTCTAACCCGACATTTGTAGGGCGTTTCTGAAAATGGTTGAGGAGCGCTTGAATTGCGTTCCTGCTTGTTTCAGCTGCCTTTTCTCCGTGCTATTTGTCCGGCCGGTTTTTCAGGTGGCGGGTCATGCATGGTTGTCAGGTGGGTTAGAACATCGATTCATTTCCTCGTCGCAACGCCGCTGCTCTGGCTGCCGGCGACGTTGGCAAGCGCTCACCTGGAGCCCTTTTCGTCGGGCTGGGCTTCCTCGGAAATGTTCTTTGAAAATCCGAATGCCTGCATCTGGGCCGGGGTCGACCCGCCGGTCTGCGAGGCAGGATACCGCGCTGCTTACCGACAGCATGTGCGAGTGGCGCCGACCTACCGTGAGCTGGCGGACTGCGAGGCGGACTTCACCCCGGGTGAGTGTTTCGCTGGCGACGTGTCCCGGCTCTGGTCGCCCTGGCTGTCCGGTTTCGCGATCATCACCCAGGTTCAGCTGACATCCACCGGGGGTAGCCCCGACTCCCAGGTGCGCCTCTTCAGTGAACCGCTCTATCGCGGCGCCGATCATCAGGGCGGCACGCGCTTGATCAGCCTGCGCGAGAAGCTTAACAACGGCGAGCATTTCGATAAGGCATTCATTCGCCACCGGGTCCTGCAGGCGGGTTCGACGGCTGCGAATCAACGGCTGGCGCGGACCTTCGAGCCGCAGCGGTTGTTTTATGTCAGCAAACCCTGAGGCCCTGCGCGGAACTTCCCTTCGAGGGGCGGTCCAACGCGTGTTTACCCGGCCATGGCCGGTCTCCCGGCAGACGAGGTTGTTGCGATGAAAGTTTCACTGAAAAACGTACGCGGTGCTGCGCTGGCGAGCCTGATGGCGCTGGCAGCCACGCCGGTCTTCGCTTTCAATCTGAATGACGCGGCCAATGCTGTTGCCAATGCCACCGGCGGCCAGCAAAAGGCAACCGCCGCGCCTGAAGCAGCCGGGCTGTTGAACACGCTGGGCACCCAGTTGAACGTCACACCGGAGCAAGCGGTTGGCGGGACTGGCGCCTTGTTGGGGCTGGCCAAAAACAAGCTCGCCGGCAACGACTATTCGCAACTGAGCAAATCAGTGCCTGGCCTCGACCAGCTGGCCGGCACATCAGCCCTTGGTAGCCTGAGTGGTCTGGGCGGACTGTTGGGTAATTCCGGGAGCAGCAACTCTGCTCTGGATAGCGCACTGGGCAACGTGCAGAGCATGGGCGACGTGAACAAGGCGTTCAGCGCGCTGGGCATGAACAGCAGCATGGTCAGCCAGTTCGTGCCGGTGATTCTGCAATACCTCGGTCAGCAAGGCGCCGGTGGTTCGGCGTTGCAGGCGCTGAGTGGCGTCTGGGGCGCCAAGTAATTGAGTTGCCGCGCCCCTGCAAAAGGGGCGCTTGTTGCCAAGAAGTGGTGCTAGGAAATCAGGCCGCGTAGCTCGGCAATTCGCGCATCCTTCTCTTCCCAAAGCCTGTTGACCCAGTCCTGCACGTACACGCGGAACACCCGGTCATTCTCGTAATCGCCCTGCCACAGCGCAGGGTCGAGTTCGCGGGTCTTGATGTCGACGATCACCCGCGGCACGCGTCCTGATAGCAAGTCCCAGAACCCCGGGATGCGCTCGCTGGGATACACGACCGTCACATCGAGCACCGCGTCCAGTTGCTCACCCATCGCCGCCAGCACAAATGCGACGCCGCCCGCCTTGGGCTTGAGCAAGTAACGATAGGGCGAAGCCTGCTCGGCTTTCTTGGCCGGGGTAAAGCGCGTCCCCTCCAGGTAATTCACCACCGTCACCGGCTGACGTTTGAACAGTTCGCACGCCTCGCGGGTGATTTCCAGATCCTTACCCTTGAGCTCGGGATGCCTGGCCAGAAACGCTTTCGTGTAGCGCTTCATGAACGGGTAATCGAGCGCCCACCACGCCAGCCCCAGGAACGGCACCCAGATCAGCTCTTTCTTGAGGAAGAATTTGAAGAACGGCGTACGTCGATTCAGCGCCTGCACCAGCGCCGGGATGTCGACCCAGGACTGGTGGTTGCCGATGACCAGGTAGGACGTGTCGCCACGCAGGCCTTCGTCGCCGCGGATTTCCCACTGGGTCGGCAGGCAAATTTTGAAAATCAGCTTGTTGATCTCACACCAGGTCTCGGCGATCCACATCACCGCTGCCGAGCAGTTGTCGCGCATCTCACTCTGGAACACCAACTTGAGCAGAGCAAAGACCATCAGCGGGCCGATCAGCACCAGCGTATTGAGCAGAAGCAGCAGCGTGACGGCAATTCCGGTGAGCAGGTGACGCATAAGGCACTCGCGGTCGACAGGGTGGCGCGCAATGATAAGCAGGCCGGGCGCCTGGCGCAAAATCCCCGGCGATACCGACGAATGTTTCACGCCGTTTTCGGTACGCTTCCCATTGCCTGCACCGCGACTGCCCGGTGCTGCAGTTCCGGGCGCGAACCATCGGCAAAGTTATGGTCTAAACCGGGCACGCCCGACCGCTCATCCATCACGAGGAAAATGTGACGTGAAATCCCTTCTGGCGCTTATGTCTTTGCTGGCGTTGCCTGTCATGGCTGCCGAACCGACGTTGTACGGCCGTTACGAATACATTCAGGTCTCGGAGATCGGCGAGACGTTCAAAGCCAAAATGGACACCGGCGCGTTGACCGCATCGCTGTCGGCCAAGGACATCGAACTGTTCAAGCGCGATGGCGATGACTGGGTGCGCTTCCGTCTGGCGACCAAAGACGCCGACAGCAAAGTGTACGAGCACAAGGTTTCGCGCATCAGCCGAATCAAGGGCCGTTCCGAAGGCGACGATGAAGAAGAACCGGCTGACCCGACCAAGCGCCCGGTCGTGGACCTCGAACTGTGCCTGGGCAACGTCAAGCGTACCGTTGAGGTCAACCTCGTCGACCGCAGCCACTTCAACTATCCCTTACTGATTGGCGCCAAGGCCCTGCGCGAATTCGGCGCGGCGGTTAACCCGGCCCGTCGGTATACGGCCGAGAAGCCTGAGTGCTGATTGACGCGCGGGACTGATATCCGGCACCGTTCCGGCTTTACGCCACGTGCTCGGATGCCATGCCCCACATTCTCATTGTCGAAGATGAAGCCGCCATCGCCGATACCCTCATCTATGCCCTGCAGGGCGAGGGTTTCACCACCGCATGGCTAACGCTGGGACAGGCGGCCGTCGACCTGCAACGCGAGACGCCCGCCGACCTCATCATCCTCGACATCGGCCTGCCCGATATCAGCGGCTTCGAAGCCTGCAAACAACTGCGTCGGTTTACCGAGGTGCCGGTGATGTTTCTGAGCGCCCGTGATGGTGAAATTGATCGCGTGGTGGGGCTGGAAATTGGCGCGGATGACTACGTCGTCAAGCCGTTCAGCCCGCGTGAAGTCACTGCACGGGTCAAGGCGATCCTCAAACGAATCGCGCCTCGAGTCGACGCAAATTCCCCCACCGGCCACTTTTCGGTGGATGCCCAGCGCGTGCTGATCAGCTATCGCGGCCAGCCCATGAGCCTGACGCGGCACGAGTTTCGCCTGTTGCGCTGTCTGCTGGAGCAACCAGGACGGGTGTTTAGCCGAGAGCAGTTACTCGATGCGGTCGGCGTTGCCAGCGATGCCGGCTACGAGCGCAGCATCGACAGCCACATCAAAAGCGTCCGCGCCAAGTTGAGGGCGATCGTCGCCGAGGCCGAGCCGATTCAGACCCATCGCGGGCTCGGCTACAGCTACAGCCCGGATCACAGCTGATGCGGCTGGGCCTGCGGATTTTTCTGGTCTATGCCCTGTTCATTGGCCTGACGGGGTATTTCGTCCTCAACACGGTGATGAAAGAGGTGCGCCCCGGCGTTCGGCAATCCACGGAAGAGACGCTGGTGGACACCGCAAACCTTCTTGCCGAGGTGCTGCAGGCCGACGTTAAAGCGGGCACCTTGAGCCAGAGCCGCTTTCCGCAAGTGCTCACGGCCTATGGATTACGACAGCCGGACGCGAAGATCTGGGGCATGCCAAAGAATCAGGTCAATAACCGCGTGTATGTGACCGACGCCCACGGCATTGTTTTGCTCGACTCCAGCGGAGAAGCTGTGGGGCAGGATTATTCACGCTGGAATGATGTGTTTCTCACCTTGCGTGGCCAATATGGCGCGCGCTCGACCCGCAGCGATCCTCAGGACCCTAACTCATCGGTCATGCACGTGGGCGCGCCGATTCGCGACGGTGACCGCATCATCGGTGTCGTGACCGTGGCCAAACCCAATAGCTCGCTGCAGCCTTACGTGGACCGGACAGAGCGGCGTCTGCTGTATTACGGCGCGGGGCTGATCGTTCTGGGGTTGATGTTCGCTGCGTTGCTGTCGTGGTGGGTGAGCAGCGCGCTGCGTCGATTGACCGAATACGCCCAGGCCGTGAGCGAAGGGCGCCGCGTCGAGCTGCCCCGGTATCGAGGCGGCGAGCTGGCGCAGTTGTCTGCAGCCGTCGAGCACATGCGCACACAGCTGGAAGGCAAGGACTACGTCGAGCGCTATGTGCATACCCTCACCCATGAACTGAAAAGCCCCCTTGCTGCGATCCGCGGCGCTGCCGAGCTGTTGCAGGGCGACATGCCCGTCGATCAGCGGCAGCGCTTCGTCAGCAACATCGATAACGAAAGCGCGCGCGTCCAGCAGTTGATCGAACGGCTGCTGAATCTGGCCATGGTCGAACAACGCCAGGGACTGGAAGAGCGCGTCCTGGTGCCACTTCCCGGGCTGGTCGAGGACACGCTGGCGGCGCAGGCCGCGCGCATCGAGCGCAAGGGTTTGATCGTCGAACGGCTGATTACGGCTGAGGTGTTTGTGACCGGGGAGCGCTTTCTGTTGCGCCAGGCGTTCTCCAATTTGCTCGACAACGCGCTGGACTTCACGCCAGACGGAGGCACGTTGCGCTTCAGCGCCGAGCGGGAGGGCGAGCGCGTGAACGTGCTGTTTTTCAACAGCGCCGACCCCATTCCCGAATACGCGCTGCCTCGCCTGAGCGAGCGCTTCTATTCCTTGCCCAGGCCCGACAGTGGCCGCAAGAGCACTGGCCTTGGGCTCAACTTCGTTGAAGAAGTGATGCAGTTGCATGGAGGAGAAATGCAGATACGGAATGTTGCAGGCGGGGTGATGGTGGTGTTGCAGCTGCGAGTATCGCTGCGATAAAACAAGCCGGTCCGTTAACGTTGTAGATCTGGAGATGCAAGGGTTTCATCGTCCGAAACACTCCACACAATCTCCACATTTCGCCCACGACTGCTCCACACAGACTTTTCAGAATCTCCCCATCAAAAACCGGGAGAGTTCGATGAACAAGGGCATGTCGATTTACAAGGTGGGAATGATCGGTCTGTTGATACTGGCGCTGATGATCCCGTTGATGATGATCAATGGCCTTATCCAGGATCGACAGAGCAGGCGCGACGAAGTGGTCGAAGACATCGCGCGCAGCTCCAGTTACAGCCAGCACATCAGCGGGCCGCTATTGATCGTGCCGTATCGCAAGTTGACCCGGATCTGGAAGCTCAACGCGGAGTCGCGCGAGCGCTATCAGGAAACGGTTGAGGAAAAGGGCCGCTTGTACTTCCTTCCCGAACGCTTTGAACTGGATGGCAAGGTCCAGACCGAAGTGCGTTCGCGCGGCATTTACGAGGCTCGCCTTTATCACGCCGATAACACGCTGAGTGGGCAGTTCGTGCTGCCCGAGCACTTTGGCCTGGGCAATGATTTCGAGAACTACCGGTTCGATGCCCCTTTTCTTGCTGTCGGCATTACAGATATTCGTGGCATCGAAAGTGCGCTGAAGCTTGATCTCAATGGCGAACAACTGGACTTCGTTCCAGGTACCGACGTGGCGCTGTTGGGGGAGGGCGTGAGCGTCGTGCTGCCGCTGGAAACCGGCGTCGAGCAGAAGCGCCTGAATTTCGCGTTCGATCTTCGTCTGCAGGGCACTGGACAGTTGCAGATCACGCCCGTGGGCAAATCGAGTGTTGTACGGGTGGCGGCTGACTGGCCGCATCCGAGCTTCATTGGCAACTACCTGCCCGCCAGTCGCGACGTTTCCGGGCAGGGCTTCACCGCCAATTGGCAGACTTCTTTCTTCGCAACCAATCTGCAGGAAATTCTCAACCGCTGTTCATCCAGCGAAGTGTGTACCGAGTTCGCCGGTCGCAGTTTCGGCGTGAGCTTCATATCGCCGGTCGACCAGTACCTCAAGAGTGATCGCTCGATCAAATATGCGCTGCTCTTCATCACGCTCACCTTCGCGGGCTTCCTGCTGTTCGAAGTGCTCAAAGGGCTGGCGGTCCACCCGGTGCAATACGCTCTGGTCGGTGCGTCGCTGGCGTTGTTCTATCTGCTGCTGTTGTCGCTGTCCGAACATGTGGGCTTCACGCTCGCGTACCTGGTGTCGGCCAGTGCCTGTGTGGGGCTAATCGGGTTCTACGTCTGCCATGTGCTGGGCAGCGTTCGTCACGGACTGTCATTCGGCGTGGCGCTGGGAATCCTGTATGCATTGCTTTACGGCCTGCTCGGTGCCGAAGACTACGCCTTGCTGATGGGCGCGTTGTTACTGTTCGGAGTGCTCGGCGTGTTCATGGTGCTGACGCGCAAGCTGGACTGGTATGCGCTGGCGCAACGTCCCGCAAAACCTGCCGCGCTGGTGGTCGAGGCGAGTCATGAGTAGTCGGGTGGGACTGCGCGAAGACCAGCAGATCGGGCACGGGCTTGCAGTGGAGATAGCGAACTGGCTGCGGACCGACGAAGGCCGATTCCTTCGCGGTCCGACGGCGCAGCCCTCACCGAGGCGGACCGATTCGCGTCGCGCGAATGAATCCGACCTCGTTGATACCTGTGATTTGAAAGCAATCAGGCGGGCGGCTGGGTTTCCAGCATCGATGGCCGCTGACTGACTTCGTAATACCAGTTCGCCAATCGCGGGTAGCTGCTGCGCCAGCCCAGATTTGGCTGGCGGAAATCCAGATAGCCCAGCGCACAGGCCACGCTGATCGACGCCACGTCGAAATGCGTACTCAGTTCAGTGACGGCTTCGGCTTCGAAGTAGGCCAGCGTGCGAGCGATTTTCTCTTGCTGGGCGTCGAGCCATTCCGCCCAGTGTTTCTCCTCGGGCCGCAGGAAGGTCTCGTACCGGATGAGCAGCGCAGCGTCCATGAGGGCATCGGCCAGTGACGCGAGCGTCAATCGCCGCCAGCGCGCCGAGCCTTCTTTGGGAATGAGAGGGTTGCCGACGTGCTGTTGATCCAGGTATTCGAGAATGACCCGGCTGTCATGGATCACGTTGTCGTCAGCCAGGCACAGCGCCGGAATCTTCCCGCACGGATTGTCGCGGCAGACTTCGGCGTCGGGGCTGACGGGGGTGAGCGCAACCGCTTTGAGACTGACCCGGCTTGCCTGTCCGGTTTCATGAAGCAGGATCAGCACCTTGCGCGCGAAGGGTGAAGCGGCGTTGTAATGCAGCGTCATGCTGGGCGCAGACATGGATATTCCTCTGATCGACCTGGCCCTCCAGACTAGTGAGGGCAAGGACGCTGTGCAATATCCGGATGATATGCCGGGCCGATTTGCGACGGCCCGGACCTGAATGTCAGACCGTCGGGACCCCGTCTGCCGAGTCTGCCGATGCCGTTCCGGATTGCGCCGAAGGTGTGCCGGTCAACAGCGGCTTGGCGACAAACCAGATGATCGTGGCGGCGACGAGATCGAAAGCGGCCAGGGCCACAAACAGCGGGCTGTAGCCAACCTTGGTGACCATGATCCCGAGCACCAGCGTGAACAGAGCCGCGCCCAGAAACCCGAACATGCCACCCAGGCCGGTTGCCGTACCCACTTCGTTCTTGCCGAAAGAGTCCGACGTGATGGCGTACAACGCGCCTGACAGCGTCTGGTGCGCAAAACCGCCAGCGCACAGCAGCGCGATGGCGACGTAAGGGCTGTCCACCAGACCGATGCAGCCAGGGCCGATCATGCACAGCGAACCGAACACCATCACCATCTTGCGCGACGTCAGCAGCGAGACGTTGAAGTGCTTGTAAAAGAACGGGCTCAGGTAACCGCCCAACACGCAGCCAATGTCGGCGGCTAGAAACGGCAGCCAGGCAAACATCGCGATTTCCTTGATGTTCATGTGGCGTTCGGTCATCAGGTACAGCGGAATCCACGCGTTGAACGTCTGCCAGGCCGGCTCCGACAGCATGCGTGCCGAAGCGATTGCGTAGAAATTGCGGGTGCCGACGATCTTCTTCCAGCTGGCGTGCTTGGTCGGCGCGTCCTTCAGGTGGGATTCCTGACCGGCAAGAATGTAATCGCGTTCCTCATCGCCCAGCAGACGCTGATTGCGCGGGTGCTTGTAGAAGAACAGCCAGCCTGCGCTCCACAGCAGACCCAGCCCGCCGACGATGACGAACGCGATCTGCCAGCCGCTGTGCAGGATCGCCCAGACCACGAGGGGAGGGGCCAGCAACGCGCCGATCGACGAACCGATGTTGAACCAGCCGATGGCGACCGAGCGTTCTTTGGCCGGAAACCATTCAGTGGTCGCTTTGATCGCCGCAGGAAAACCCGCCGCTTCAGTGATGCCCAGCAAGCTGCGCAGGAACGCCAGACTCTGCCAGCCGGTGGCCATGGCCGCCGATGCGCACGCCACCGACCAGGCAATGGCGAAAACCGCGAAGCCGATTTTGGTCCCGATGGCGTCGATCACGTAGCCGGCAACCGGCTGCATGAAGGCATAGCCCATCTGCCACGCGATGACGACGTGCGAGTACTGTTCGGTGGAAATGTTCAGCTCGCTCATCATGGTGGGAGCGGCGACGGAGAGGGTGTTGCGCGCGAGGTAGTTGACGATCAGTCCGCCGGTTATCAGCGCGACCATCCACCAACGGATGCCTTTGATTTTCATCGAGTCCACTCTGGGTATTGTTTTTATTTAGCGGCGATCGTTATACGTCGTCGTATGACTGGATTTAGTCAAACGCACGTTTTGTTGTCAATTGAAATACCCGTAAATCGCGATTGTATTTCTTTATGTAACTGGATTGTCACCGGCGGGGCTGGGTTTTGGGGTGATCGATTGCCTATGGAGGCGTGAGATTCGGAGGCAGAACGCGGGCCAGCCGGATGTGTAAATGGCGGGAGGTCATGTGATGACTAGGATGGCGGAACGTGCTTGCCCCGCGCGAGGAGGAGCGTGGGACGAGCCAGTTGGTGGGTGAGGCAATGCGATTCGCTACTTTGGCTCGTCGTCACGCCACCAGTTGTCGCCCAGTAATCCCAACCCTACATAGAGCAGGCCTTCGAGCAATATTTCATAATCAAGAAACTGCTCATCTTCAATTGCTTCCGCTCTCACGACCCAAGGGACGACGTAAGCAAACCAAAAGACGATGATGGCGAGGCCAAGCACCCACTGATAGCGCCATCGTCTTGTGACTCGACAGGCGCTCCAGATGGCAGCCGCGACGATGACTAACGAGATATAAAACGCCATCTAGCCATCACCGTTGTTTTTAAGCAGCAATGCTGACGAGGATCTCTGAGGGCCAATACCTCCCGCAACTTGTGCGTCGATACTGACTATTACATCACCGACGTGGTAGGTCGGAATTCCTTGTTTGGCCTTCCCTCCTGAGAACATACCCGCCATCCCTCCTACTATCGGACCGAACACCTCTGTAACAGCTTTGCCGCTCAGCGAGGATATGGCGCCACCCACTCTCACTCGTTGATCATTTAATAGATCGGCAGTATTCCGGCTCAGGCGATTAGACACCGCAAGCACCATCCGGCAAGGCCGCCCCTGTGCAAGCATTCGCTCGTAGGTTTCTTCAATCAACCGGATGACCTCAAAATGACCCTTGGTTATTTCCGGTAGGTTGATCGTTCTCAACGATGCGGCATCGTCCGGCTGCACGGTGAAGTGAATAAGCGTAAACACGACACCGTAATGGCCGACATGTTGGGTACGTTCGAAGTCCATGACATGTCCCTCGCTCAGCAATATTGCTTATTGCCGATCCTGTCCCATCCGCCGGTTACGCTGCCGGCCGCGCGCCCGTCGTTTCTGTTTTGCAGGGTGTAGGTCGAGCGGATACGGCCGTAATTGAGCTGGATGAGTTCGGTGGGAATGCCGTCGTTGGCGAGTTGGTTGTATTCGGCAATGATCACTTCTTCAAGGATGATTTCGTAGAACTTCATTTTGTCGCCCCCTGCACGGTGTACGGAAAGCTTCACTTCCTTGAAGTGCTCTCCGGCGCAGTTGGCTGCCATCAGTTTGCAGCTCGACTTGTCGAGCATCTTGGTCAGCGTCAGGTTGCTGAGCGTGGTACGCCCGGAAGTCGCGCCGCCTGCCGTGCTGGCTGTAACGGACGCGCTCTGGTAGGTGCCGAACGAATATCCGGTGATTTCAATCCAGTCTTTGCACTGCTCATCCAGTGCTTCGCCAGCAATGCCTTCAATCTTCAAAAATGCGTCGAGCGCCATGGTGGGTCTTCCCGATGGATAGTGTGGATGCCCTGCCAGGGCGGAATATCGATTATCGGGAGGGTGACTCGCAGGGGAGGCCAGCGTGGGAGTCGGAGCGTGTAGGACGCTTAGTGTTGTTGCGAGGGAAGTTTCTTACGGACTTGTTCGACTTATAACCAAGGGAGGCCAGGCAGGATGCAATGTTTTACTGCGGATGCGCGCGCCCCTGCCATCGTCAAAGCAAACCGGTTCATTGGGTACGGTTCGATGTCAATCATGCAGAAGCGGGGTTCGGCGGATCAAACCCGCTTGCGCGCCATCAATCCTTTGCAGCTGTACCAGGTCGGAATGGCCATGCCCACCCAGGCGAGTACATCCCACGCGCCGTCGCCGAGCAGCGCGGCGAACAGGCCGACTGCGGTCAGCAGGGCGATCCAGCCGGGCGTGCCGAAGGTCTTCCAGAACGCCGAATGCTTCTTGTGCCGGGTCATGCGACTTCTGCCTCGACTGCGACGTTCTTGGCCGCAGCGACTGTGGCGCGACGTCGAACCCACCACAGGTACAAGCCACTGCCGAGGACGATGATCGTCAGCACATCCAGCGCGGCCCAGAGGATTTTCATCGGCATGCCGCCGTAGTCGCCGAAGTGCAGCGGTTGCGACAGCAGCAGGGCGTCCATGTACCACGGGCGTCCCAGTGTTGCGGTGACGTGCAGGTCCTGAGCGTCGATCAGGACAGGGGTCAGCAGGTGGGACGTCAGGTGCGTGTCGCCTTTCATGAAGACCGCGTAGTGATGCTCGCTGGAAAAGCGCGAGCCGGGAAAGGCAATGAAGCTCGGCTCGGCGCCGGGGACAGTGGCTTTGGAAATGTCGATCAATCGGGTCGCCGGTGCGCGTTCGGCCAGGGGCGGGGCGTCCTTGTACGGCGCGATCATGGTCATCAACGCGTCGGTGCGCCATTGCGCGATCACCAGATCGGCGCAGGCGTTGAGCACGCCAGTCAGGCCGACGACCACGGCCCAGGTCAGCGTGACGACGCCGATCAGGTTGTGCAGGTCCAGCCAACGCACCCGCTTGGATTTATTCGGGCGCACTGTGGCGAAATCCAGCCGGCGCATGAAGGGCGCATACAACACGACGCCGGACACGATCGCCATGACAAACAGCAGTCCCATGAATGCCAGCAACAGCTTGCCCGGCAGCCCCGCGTACATGTCCACGTGCAGGCGCAGCATGATCATCATGAAACCGCCATTGGCGCTCGGCGTTTCCATCGCCTCGCCGGTGCGCGCGTCGAGCATGAAACTGTGGGATTCGTTCGGGTCGCCGCCCGCAGTCTTGCCCATGATGGCGTACACGCCGTTGGGGTCATCGTCGTCCCAGCCGAAATACTGCATCACGTCGCCGGGGCGATGGGCCTCGGCTGAGCGGACCAGTTGTTCAAGGTCCAGATGCGGCGTGCCGGCGGGCATTTCCTTGAATTCCGGCGCGTCGCCCGTCAGGTGAGCGATCTCGTGACTGAAGATCAGCGGCAAGCCAGTGATCGCCAGCATCAGCAGGAATGCCGTACAGATCAGGCTGGTCCACGTATGGATGAAAGACCAGCGGCGGATGGTTTGGCTTTTCATGTGGAAATCCGGAGTCAGCGAAAGCAACAAAGGCCGCTGTGTGGGAGCGGCCCTTGTTTCAGGTAATGAGAGTTTAAACGATTACCATTTGTAGTCTACGCTCGCGAGCACCGTACGACGGTCACCGTAGTAGCAATAGAAGCCGTCGCAGGTGGAAATGTATTCCTTGTCGAAGACGTTGTTGGCGTTGACCGACACGCTCACACCCTTGAGCGAGTTGGTCATGCGGCCAAGGTCGTAATGCACGGCGGCGTCGTAGACGGTGTAAGCGTTGCTGTGGCCGTAGTTGGAATCGGCGACGAAACCGTAACTGCCGATTGCAATATTGTCGGTCTCGCCAATGTAGCGCGCGCCGAAGCCCAGGCCGAAACCGTCGAGCACGCCGTTGTGCCAGGTGTAATCACCCCAGATCGCCGCCTGGTTTTCCGGCGTCAGTGGCAGCGGACGATTCTTGTCCAGCGGGTCGGTGACCTTGGTCATCTTGCTGTTGGCGTATGTGTAGGACGCCGTCACTTTCAGGTTGTCGGTGACATCGCCTACCGCTTCAAGCTCGAAGCCGCGCACTTTTGCCTCGCCCAGAGGACGCTGCACGCCGAGTGTGTCACTGAGCACGATGTCGCGGCGGGTCAGGTCGTAAGCGGCTGCGGTGAAGATGATGTTGCTGCCCGGCGGCTGGTATTTGAGGCCCACTTCATACTGCTTGCCCGTCCCCGGCTGGAACGCCACGCCATTGGCGCCGCCTTGTTCGGCCTGGAAAGACTCGGCGTAGGAAATGTACGGCGTGAAGCCGGAATCGAAGACGTAGCTGAGCGCGGCGTTGCCGGTGAACGCGCTGTCGGTGCGGTCGTCGGACTGGTCACTGTTGTAGAACTTCGATTCGGTCTTGAGCAGGTCCTGGCGGCCGCCCAGGGTCAGACGCCAGTTATCCAGGGCCAGTTGGTCCTGAATGTAGACGCCGACGTCCTGGGTTTTCTGGTTGTAGTCCTGAAACGCGGTGTAATCGACGTTGCTGAAGTCCTGCCCGTAAATCGGCTTGGCGATGTTGCTGGTCGGCGCGTTGCCGTACTGCCACTTGTAGTTGTGGTTCACGCGCTGGTAGTCGAGCCCCAGCAACACGGTGTGTTTGAGTGCGCCCGTGTCGAAGTCGGCTTGCAGATTGTTGTCCAGCGCGAACTGGGAAATGTCCTCGTTCACGACGTTGGCGCCGCGAGCAACGGTGCCATCGTCGGACACCGAGCCGAAGTAACCGCCTGCCGTGATCCCCTGAAAGGACAGGTCACTCTTGGTGTAGCGGACGTTCTGCTTGAACTGCCACACGTCATTCAGACGGTGCTCGAACGCATAGCCCAGCGCGTAATAGGTTTTGTCGTAGAACTCCCAGTCCGGATCACCGAGGTTTTCGTGGTACTTCACGCGCCCCACGGCCGACGGGTATTTGGTGCCCTGAATCGGCAGGAACTGGCTGGTGATGCCGGTATCGTCGCGGTTGAACTGGCTGAGGAAAGTCAGCTTGGTGTCCGGGTCGATGTTCCAGGTCAGGCTCGGCGCGATGTTGTAACGCTTGTCGTCGATGTGGTCCACCGAGGTGCCGCTGTCACGCACGACGCCGCTGACGCGGTACTCGAAATTGTCGGCGTCGTCGATCTTGCCGGTGCTGTCGAAGCTGATCTGCTTGCGGTTGTAAGTACCGACCTGAACCTGCACTTCGTGGCTGGCTTCCGCTTCGGGGCGACGACTGACCATGTCGAGCATGCCGCCCGGCGGGGTCTGACCGTAAACCGAAGAGGCCGGGCCACGCAGGAGGGCGATGCGCTCCAGGTCCCACGTCTCCATCTTCGGCATGACGTAGGCGCCTTTTGGCAGCGGCAGGCCGTCGAGGAACTGGGTGGGTTCGAAGCCGCGGACTTTCAGCCACTCGGCCCGGCTGTCGCTGCCGTAACTGCTGGCGACCACGCCTGGCATGTAGCGAACGGCGTCGTCGATGTTCTGTACCGCGCGATCCTGCATCTGCTGCCGGGTCGCGACCGAGATCGAGCGCGGTGCTTCGACCAGTGCAGTATCGGTTTTGGTGCCCGCTGCGGTGCGACTCGCGGCGTATCCCTGCGCCGGCCCCCACGCGCTTTCGAAACTTTCCTGACTGCCTTGAATGCTGGTCGCCGGTAACGCCATCGCCCCTTCAGGCGCAGCCACCAGCGTGTAGGTCCCCGCCGTGGTCAGATTCAACTGCAAGCCGGTGCCACGCAGCGCCTGGCCCATCGCGCCTGATGCGTCGAATTGACCCTGAACCGGCGCCGACGTGCGGCCCGCGGCCAGTGCCGGATCCAGCGACAGGGCCAGGCCTGCCTGACTGGCGATCTGCGTCAGCGTCGTGGACAACGGCGCGGCCGGCAGATCGTAGGCGCGAACGCTGGAAGCCTGAGAAGCGGCCATCAGCGGCGCACTGAGCATCGGTGCGGCAATGGCGACGGCGATAGCCAGCAGGCTCGGTCGCAGGAGGGTTTGAAGCGTGCGGGACATGAACGGCACCTCGATGGAAATGGTTCTCAATGCCTATGTGCCGAACGAGATCTGGAAAGTGATAGGGCCGGGCGAAAATAATTGCGCAGGCGCTAAGTAGGCCGTGATCAATGACCCTGGGTGAAAGTTACCCTTTGCCAGACAGCGGCGCTTTCGCGCATCAAATATGGTCCATGTGGGAGCGAGCTTGCTCGCGAAGACGGTGTTTCAGCTACGGAAGATTTAGCGGATGTACTGACTTCTTCGCGAGCAAGCTCACTCCCACAAGTTCTGTGGCCTGGCGATCGCATGCATCCAAGAGGGCAGCCGATTTACAGCGCCGTCGCCGGCTTCTTGTCGCTGCCGACCACCGTCACCCACCACTGCGTCCGCGCCTCGATCTGCACCGGCAGCGTGGGCGTCAGTGCCTTGAGCGCCAGATCCGTGTTGGTCAGCGGGAAGCTGCCGGTAATGCGCAGGTCGGCGACGTCCTTCGCCACGCCGAGATGGCCCTGACGATAACGGGCAAGCTCCGCGACCACGTCTCCCAGGCGGGCGTTGTCGACCACCAGCATGCCGCGCATCCAGGCGCCGGTGCCGGGCGCAAGGGCAAGCATGGGACCGAGGCTGTTGCGATGAATCAACATCTGCTGCCCTTCGCGCAGCACTAATTCGTGGCTGGAAGCCTGCGGATGAGCGGCGACGGCTGACTGCAGCACGCTCAACAGCGTGCCGTCAGTCTGCCGCTTGACCAGAAACTGCGTGCCCAAGGCACGCATCTGTCCTTCGGGGGTTTCGACGATGAACGGACGCGTGTCGTTGTGGCTCCCGGTTTCCACAAAGATTTCGCCTTCCTGAAGCACGATCCGTCGCTGTGTGGCGTCGAATCGCACGTCCAGCGCGGTGTGAGTGTTGAGCCGGATCAGGGTGTTATCCGACAGGCGAATGGTGCGCTGCTCGCCGGTGGCGGTGCGCAGATCCGCCAGCCAGTAATCCACCGGCAGCAGTCGATTTCCCAGAAAAACCGTCAAGCCCAGCGCCAGCGCGACCCCTGCCACCCCGCGGCCCAGCTTGCGCAACCGCAAGCCCATGCCATCACGGGAACGCAAAAGCGCTGAACGTGCCGGGCCAGTGGTCCCGGCGAAACGCTGATCGACCATGCCCAACTGCATCCAGGCGCGGGCATGTTCGTCGCTGGCGGCGTACCACTTGGCGAACTCTTCGCGCTCGACCTCACTGCCCCGGCCGCAGTCCAGGCACAGTTGCCAGGCGATGGCGGCGTCCAGCACATGGGACGAAACAGGTCGGGTGGACAGGCGGCTCATGTTGGCTCGCCATACAACGCGATGTAGCACTGGCGCAAACCCTGGGCCAGATACTGACGCACGCGGGGCACCGAGACGCCGAGCTTTGTGGCGATCTCCGCGTGGGGCATGCCGTCCAGGCGGTTGTACAAAAAGGCAGCGCGCGCCTTGCTGGACAGCTTGCCCAACAGGCGATCGATGGCTTTGAGGTCTTCGAGAATCAGCTGCTGTTCTTCAAGCGAAGGTTGTTCGCCTTCGGGAATCAGCATCAGCTCGTCCAGATACGCTTGTTCCAGCGCGGCCCGACGAAAGTGGTCGAACAACAAGCCCTTCGCGATCGAGACCAGAAAGGCCCGGGGCTCGCGGGGTTCAAGCAATTGCTCGCGGCCGAGCAGGCGAATGAACGTGTCCTGGCTAAGGTCTTCGGCGCGATGGGGGCAGGCCACGTTGCGTCTCAGCCAGCCCAGCAGCCAGCCGCGATGGTCGCGATAGAGCGTTCCGACGAGCTGCTGCTGGGGACTTTGAAGTGACGACACAAGCGCACCAAGGAGAACAAAGGGGCTAACGAGAATTGTTCGCGATTGTGTCAGAGCCGCCCAATGCTGGCAATTGGTCCTTGTAGGAAGAAGCCGAACGGTTGATGTACGAATCGACCATTGGATTTGTGAGGCGAGACGGGATCTAGAGGTGAAACGCTAAAACGAATGCGATTGCTGCTGCCGTCGCCATTTCGCCACGCCTTGCTCCAGCTGTGCCGGGGTTTCGATCCCTTGTCGCTTGGCGTGACTGAACAGGATCATCGCGAGTTCGGCGGTTACCAAGGCATCGGCGCTGGCGTGATGGCGCTCTTCGGCGTGGAGCCCGAAGAATCGAGTCCAGTCGTCCAGGCCTGCCTGACGCAAATTCGCGTTCGGGCAGACGAAAGGCGCAATGTGAGCGACATCAATAAAAGGGTGCAGCAGGCGATAGCCGAGGCTTTCCTTTAATGCGCGGCCCAGCATGTGCTCGTCGAACGCCGCATGGAACGCCAGCAGCGGGCTGTCGCCCACGAACGCCATGAAATCCAGCAGTGCGTCCACCGGCTCGCTCCCTGCGGCGATCGCGCTGGGCCCCAGCCCGTGAATCAACACGCTCGGGCTGAGTTTGTGATCGCTGCGCATCAGCGTGCGCTCGAATTGCTGCCCCAGATCGATCGCACCGTCTTCGATGACCACTGCGCCGATCGACAGCACCTCGTCCCGCTGCAGATTCAGCCCACTTGTTTCAAGATCCACCACCACCCAGCGTTGCTGGCGCAGCGTGTTCTGATCCAACGCGCCCGGGCCGGGCAGGGCGCGCAGGCGCTGTTGCTGTTCAGGCGTGAGCTCAGGAGCAACGGTGCGTTTGGGTCGCTTGAGCCATTGGAACAAATTCATGATCAGTCGCTTACAGTTGGTAGCGCACGGTGAGGCTGGTCTGCAGCCGCTGCGCCTGACGGAACGACTCACGCAGAATGCGTCGGTCCAAATGATTGAGCACATCCGGGTCGATGCGATTGGAGTAGGGCAGGTTTTGCCGGTTCTGCTGCTGATGCTGTTGCATGCGGGTTTGCTGAATGAAGTGGTAGGCCTCTTCATACGCCGCACCGTCCAGCGGGTCGATAACCTCTTTGGCCACCAGCTGACGCAGCCTTTCCAGGGTGTTGCAGGCTTCGACGCCGTTGGCCAGCGCCAGCAATCTCGCCCCGTCGACGAATGGCGTCAGGCCTTGGGTTTTCAGATCCAGCGTATCTTTTTCACTGCCTTTGCGGGCGACCACGAAATCCTTGAAACGGCCCACCGGCGGCCGTTGACGCAGGGCGTTGTCGGCCATCATGCGCTGAAACAACGCGTTGTCTGCCACCTGGGCAAGAATGCTCTGCCGCAATTGATCGCCGCCGCTTTCATCGCCCCAGACCACGCGTAGATCGAAATAGATGGAAGACGACAGCAGGTTCTCCGGCGTGGCTTCGCGGATGAACGAGCCGAAGCGCCGCGCCCACTCGATGCGCGACAGGCACAGCTGCGGATTGCTCGCCATGATCCCGCCCTTGCACAGCGCGAATCCGCATACGGCCAGGCTTTGATTGATCCGCTCGGCGAGGGGCAGCAACCGGCCGCGAATCTCGGCGGCCTCGGCGGCGTCCCTGGCTTCGAACAGAATGCCGTTGTCCTGATCGGTGTACAGCGTCTGCTCGCGGCGGCCCTCGCTGCCAAAGCAAAGCCAGCTGAAAGCGATGCCGGGATCGCCTTTGTCTTCCAGCGTAAGTTCGATGACGCGACAGACCATGTGGTCGTTGAGCAGCGTGATGATCTGAGTGATCTGCGTGGACGAGGCACCGTGGGCGAGCATGCGGTCCACCAGTTGAACGATGTCGCCGCGCAGGTTGGCCAGCGAATCGATGCGCGGCGCGCTGCGGATGGTGCGCGCCAGATGCACCAGGTCCACGCGCTGCAGCGAGAACAGGTCGCGCTCGGAGACCACGCCACACAGGCGCTGATCCTTGACCAGACAAACGTGGGCGATATGCCGCTGGGTCATGGCAATGGCGGCATCGAAGGCGCTGGCGTCCGGGGTCAGGTAAAAAGGCGCCTGAATCATGCTGCGCTCGATGGGCGCGCCGAAGTCGGCATCGACGTTTGCGACGACCTGGCGCAGATCGCGCAGCGTGAAAATCCCCAGCGGCGCCTTGGCCTCGTCCACGATGACAATACTGCCGACCTGCTGCTCGTCCATCTGGCGCACGGCCTCCCGCAGCGGCGTGTCGGGGGAGCAGGTCACCGGGTGACGCATCGCCAGTTCACCCAGTCGCGTATTCAGTGAGTATTGCGTGCCGAGTGTTTCCACCGCCTTCTGCTTTACTTGCTGATTCACCTGATCGAGCAGGCTGCTGACACCGCGCAGAGCGAAGTCGCGGAACTCATTGGAGAGCCCGAACAGCTTGATGAAGGCTTGCTTGTTCAGCTGCAGGCAGAAGGTGTCTTCGGCCGCCAGATGCTCGGTTCGCGTGGCGCGTTCGCCGAGCAGCGCTGCGAGGGGAAAGCACTCGCCGGTGGTGATTTCGAACGTGGTCTCGGTGCCGCCTTTTGCCGAATGGGGGCGCTCGCCTACTACGCGGCCTTGTTTGACGATGTAAAAATGTTCTACTGGCCCATCGCTAGGCTTGATGATGCTCTCGTCTGTAGCGTAGAAACGCAGGTGACACTGTTCCACAAGGTAGGCCAAGTGGGCGTTTTCCATCTGGTTGAATGGCGGGAATTTTTGCAGGAACTGCATCGTGCCGTGGATGTTCTGCAGAACGGCCGTTTTGCCTGCCTGGGTAAAAGCGTCCGCTTTGCTCATGACCGATACCGCTTGTTTTTATTGACCCCATGGTCGACCGCTTATCGGGCAGTGCCCATTGGACGTAAGTCTTAGGTGACTGCGAAGGCGTTGAATCGCATCGAACCAAGGTGTAATACCGCAGCGATGCAGTTAGCGCGAGGCTCAAGGGCCCGGCATGAAGCCGACAGGATGTGCAGCGTATCTATCGCTTGCGCTGTCAGAATTGGAGTCGACAGGAAGATGAGACGGGTATGTTCGATCACAGTATTTTGAGTGATGAAGAGCGCGAAGCCCTCAATGAGGTGATGCTCGCGCCTGCGTCCCAATCGCCACAACGGGTGTTGATCGTCGATGACGACAAGGATGCTCGGGAAGTTCTGGCCGAAATTCTCAGTCTCAATGACATCAGCTGCATCACCGCCGCCGGCGGCACCAGCGCCATGCACTTGCTGCAGACCCGGCCGTCCATTGCGCTGCTGATCACCGATCTGCGCATGGCGCCGTGCGACGGGCTGGATCTGATCCGTCGGGTTCGCGAATCGGACCGTGCGGAGTTGCCGATCATTATCGTGTCCGGCGACGCCAACGTACGCGACGCCATCGATGCCATGCACCTGAGCGTGGTGGATTTTCTGCTCAAGCCGATCAACACCAAGCAGCTGTTGCGACTGGTGAAGCGGGAACTGGAAATGGCCTGATAACGCCGCCTTCGGGCTGCGTTGAAGCAATGAAAGTTGTGCAATAAAAAAGGCGGTGTCCATTTACGTGGACACCGCCTTTTTGTTTGGGTGCTGGTTACGCCCCGTGTTTCGCCTTGAACTCCCGACGGCGACGATGCAGCACCGGCTCGGTGTAGCCATTGGGCTGCCGCGTGCCCTCAATCACCAGCTCAACCGCTGCCTGAAACGCGATGTTGCTGTCGAAGTCCGGCGCGAGCGGGCGATACAGCACATCGCCTGCGTTCTGACGGTCCACTACTGGCGCCATGCGCTTCAGACTTTCCAGCACCTGCTGCTCGCTGACCACGCCGTGGCGCAGCCAGTTGGCGATGTGCTGGCTGGAAATCCGCAGCGTGGCACGGTCCTCCATCAGGCCGATGTCGTTGATGTCCGGCACCTTCGAGCAGCCGACGCCCTGATCGATCCAGCGCACCACATACCCGAGGATGCCCTGTGAGTTGTTGTCCAGCTCGTTCTGAATCTCTTCCGCCGTCCAGTCGGTGTTCGGTGCCAGCGGGATGGTCAAAATGTCGTCGACCGAGGCCGGCGCGCGCTGGGCGAGTTCAGCCTGACGCGCGAACACATCGACCTTGTGGTAGTGCAACGCGTGCAGCGCAGCGGCAGTGGGCGATGGCACCCACGCGGTATTGGCGCCGGCCAGTGGATGGGCGATTTTCTGTTCGAGCATCGCGGCCATCAAGTCAGGCATCGCCCACATCCCTTTGCCGATCTGCGCGCGCCCTTGCAGGCCGCATTTCAAGCCGATATCCACGTTGGAATTTTCGTACGCGCCGATCCACTTTTCCGCTTTCATCTGTGCCTTGCGTACAACAGGCCCTGCTTCCATGGACGTGTGAATCTCGTCGCCGGTGCGGTCCAGGAAACCCGTGTTGATGAACACAACACGTTCGCTCGCCGCCTGAATGCAGGCCTTGAGGTTGATCGTGGTGCGACGCTCTTCGTCCATGATCCCGACTTTAAGCGTATTGCGCGGCAGGTTCAGCACCGCTTCGATGCGCCCGAACAATTCGTTGGTGAACGCCACTTCCTCAGGGCCATGCATCTTCGGTTTGACGATGTACATCGAGCCCGTGCGGCTGTTGGCGCGGGAGGTATTGCCCTTGAGGTTGTGAGTGGCCGCGAGGCTGGTCAGCAGGCCGTCGAGAATGCCCTCCGGCACTTCGTTGCCCTGATTGTCGAGGATCGCATCAATGGTCATCAGGTGGCCGACGTTGCGCACGAACAATAGCGAGCGGCCATGCAGCGTGACGGGTTCGCCGGTGGGCGAGGTGTAGACGCGGTCGGCGTTCATCGTACGGGTAAAACGGGTGCCGCCTTTGGAGACTTCTTCGGACAGATCGCCCTTCATCAGCCCCAGCCAGTTGCGGTACACCACGACCTTGTCATCAGCGTCCACGGCCGCGATGGAGTCTTCGCAATCCATGATGGTGGTCAGCGCCGCTTCCATCAGCACGTCTTTGACACCGGCCGGGTCGGTCTGGCCGACCGGGCTCGCCGCGTCGATCTGGAGTTCAAAGTGCAGGCCGTTATGCTTGAACAGCAAAGCAGTCGGCGCCGATGCGTCGCCCTGAAAACCGATCAGTTGGGCATCATCGTGCAGGCCGGTGTTACTGCCGCCCTTGAGGCTGACGATCAACATGCCATCGACCAGCTTGTAGCCGGTGGAGTCGACGTGGGAGCCCGCCGCCAGAGGAGCCGCTTCGTCCAGAAACGCTCGGGCGAAGGCGATGACTTTGTCGCCGCGGACCCGGTTATAGGTTTTGCCCTTTTCCGCGCCGCCGGCTTCGCTGATGGCGTCGGTGCCGTACAGCGCGTCATACAGCGAGCCCCAGCGGGCATTCGAGGCATTGAGCGCGAAACGCGCGTTCATTACCGGCACCACCAACTGCGGGCCGGCCATGCGGGCGATTTCTTCGTCGACGTTTTGCGTGGTGATCTGGAAGTCCGCCGCTTCTGGCAGCAGATAGCCGATTTCCAGCAGGAACGCCTTGTAGGCGGCTGCGTCGTGGGCGTTGCCGGCATTGGACTGATGCCAGGCGTCGATACGCGCCTGGAATTCGTCTCGTTTGGCGAGCAGGGCTTTGTTCTTAGGTGCCAGCTCGTGGATGAGCGCATCGGCACCGGCCCAGAATGCAGCGGCGTCGAGGCCGGTTCCGGGAATGGCTTCGTTGTTCACAAAATCCAGCAGGACGTTGGCGACCCGCAGGCCACCGACTTGAACGTGTTCAGTCATTGCTTGCCTCACTCTGCTCAGCTATCTGCGCTTCAATCATGAGCGCTTTCTTGTTAAAGCCGTCGACGTCGCTGCGTGCCCTTCCAGAACATGCCGTTGCGGGCGGCTGGGCGGGGCGGCGGGCACCTGAGGTAAAGCACTGAAACAGGTTTTGGCCTTGCAGGAACATCGGATCAGGCCTGGATTCGACATCTATGTAGTGAACGCGAAGCGATACTACATGATGAGTTGCGGCATGAAAATCAGACTGAATGTGCACCGAGCGACCGGACTTGGGCATTCGGTCACGCGGCGGTGTCGGATGTTCTCAAAGAACGTGCAGATTGTTCCAGGTAATTATCGGGATCGTACACAAAATTCCTGAGGTGGTCACGCCACTGCGCGCCGGGTAGACGTGCCTATACTCCCCCACAACCCATGGGGCGTGGTATTAAACAGGCCTCACTCGCTGCGGATAAAAGGAGTCGTTTGTGGATCATCTTATCGTCACGGTGTCTGCGCCAGACAAGCCAGGCGTGGTCGAGCAGCTCGCGGCCTGCATTGCCGATCACGGTGGCAATTGGCTGGAAAGCCGTATGTCACACATGGCCGGGCAGTTCGCCGGTATCCTGCGGGTCAGCGCACCGGTCGACGCGCATCAGCCCCTGCGCAGCGCGCTGGAAGGGCTCTCGGCAAAAGGCATCCGCGTCCTGTTCGCCGAAGTCCTTCCGGAATCCTTGCCGGAGTGGAGGCCCATCACCATGGATCTGGTGGGCAATGATCGATCCGGGATCGTGCGCGACGTCACTCGCGTGCTGACCGAGCAAGGCGTCAACCTGGAGCATCTGGTGACCAGCGTCGAGCCAGCACCCATGAGCAGCGAAACGCTGTTTCGCGCCCATGCCGAGTTGGGATTGCCAATGGATCTTTCACTGGATGTGCTGCAGCAGCGGCTGGAAACCCTGGCGGATGACCTGATGGTGGAATTACATCTGCCCACAGACGAGTAATTGATGTCACCGCTGCAGGCTCCGGTTTTGGCGGGCCTGCAGCGATTCCTCTTGCCTGCTCAGGCCTGGGCGCGTTTGCGTAGCGAGCCCCAGGCGTCGACGCTGTAAATGATCAACCCGGCCCAGATGAAGGCGAAGGTCACCAAGGTGGCCGAGGGCATGTGTTCGTCGTACAGCACAACCGCCAAAGCCAGCACGAGGGTCGGTGCGATGTACTGCAAAAAGCCCAGCGTCGCGTAGGGCAAATGCCTTGCTGCAGCGTTGAAACACACCAGCGGCACGAGGGTCACCGGTCCGGCCGCCGCCAGCCAGAGCGCCTGCGATGTGGTCCAGAACCCCGGCTGTGCGCTGTGGGCCAGCGGGTTGAAAATCAGCCAGCCCGCGGCCAGCGGCACCAGAATGCAGGTTTCCACCACCAGCCCGGGCAACGCCGCCACCGGCGCTTTTTTGCGAATCAGGCCGTAGAACCCAAAGGTGAATGCCAGCGCGAGCGACACCCACGGCAGACTGCCCACTTGCCAGACCTGCTGAAGCACGCCGATCAACGCCAGCATCACCGCCACCCATTGCAAGGGGCGCAATCTTTCCCGCAGCAGCACCATGCCGAGCATCACGTTGATCAGCGGGTTGATGAAGTAACCCAGGCTGGCTTCGACCATGTGGTTGTTGTTCACGGCCCAGACGTAGATCAGCCAGTTGGCGGCGATCAGCGTACCGCTGCAGGCGAGAATGGCGAGGCGTTTGGGATTATCCCGCAGCGCTTGCCACCAGCCGGGATGCTTCCAGACCAGCAGCAGAAGCGAGCCAAAAATGGCTGACCAGATCGCTCGGTTAACGATGATTTCCAGCGAGGGAACGCTGGCAAGCACCTTGAAGTAGATCGGAAACAGTCCCCAGATGATGTAGGCGCTCAGGCCCAGAATGTACCCGCGACGCGGGTTGGCAGCTTGCATGAGTGGTCCTTCGGCAAGTTTCTTGTTGTGGTGTCCTGCAGGGTGTTCAGCGTTTTCAGAACAGCTTCAGCGGTTCCTCGTTCAGCGCGGACAATTGCTCGCGCAGGGCCAGTACCTGGTCGCCCCAATAGCGTTCGGTGCCGAACCAGGAAAAGCTGTGGGGGAACGCCGGATCATCCCAACGACGGGCCAACCAGGCGCTGTAATGCAACAGGCGCAGTGCGCGCAGCGGTTCGATGAGCGCCAGTTCCCGCGGATCGAAGTCGTGAAACTCGTTGTAGCCGTCCATCAATTCCGATAACTGACTCAGACAATCCTGACGATCACCCGCGAGCATCATCCAGACATCCTGCACCGCCGGGCCCATGCGGCAGTCGTCGAGGTCGACGATGTGGAAGATGTCGTCGCGGGTCATCATGTTGCCGGGGTGGCAATCGCCGTGCATGCGGATGTTCTGATGGGGCGTGGCGGCGTAGACGTCTTCCACGCGCTTGAGCAGGTCTTTGGCAACGGATTCATAGGCCGGCAGCAGGCTGCGGGGAATCACGTTGTTGTCCAGCAGGTAGTTCAGCGAGTTGTGGCCGAAGTTCTGCACGCCGAGGGCTTCGCGGTGCTGGAACGGGCGCGTGGCGCCGACAGCGTGAATGCGCCCGAGCAACTGGCCTAGACGGTACAGCTGATCAAGGTTGCCGGGCTCTGGCGCGCGGCCGCCACGACGGGGGAAGAGGGTGAAACGAAAACCGGCGTGCTCGAACAAGGTCTCGCCGTTGTGCACGAGGGGCGCGACGACCGGGATTTCAACGTCGGCCAGTTCGGCGGTGAAGCTGTGTTCTTCGAGAATGGCGTCGTTGGTCCAGCGATCGGGCCGGTAGAACTTGGCAATCAGCGGCTGCTGCTCGTCGATGCCGACCTGATAGACGCGGTTCTCGTAGCTGTTGAGCGCGAGAATACGGGCGTCGGTGACAAAGCCGATGCTCTCGACGGCGTCCAGCACCAGGTCAGGTGTAAGTGTTGCGAACGGGTGGGCCATGCTAACTCCTGCGCGCAGCAGGCTGCCGCGTCGGGCCAGTCATGGTAACTCAGGCGTGTTACACCTGACACAGTGGCAAGCTTACTTCCGCAAGTGCGGTGCAGCTTGGAAAGCTGCATCAGCAGACGACCGCGATCCTTGTGGGAGATATGCCGGCGACCAAACGCCGCGCTGTCGCGCAGCAAACACCGTCCATGTGGGAGTCGAGCTTGCTCGCGAAGAGGCCAGGACACCCGCTGCATCTTTAGCGCCTGAATCGCCGTCTTCGTGAGCAAGCTCACTCCCACAGAGGCTGTGTTTGCAGCGAGATAGCGCCTCGCCTGGACAACGGGAGATCTCCCAAAAATTAGGCGCCGATCACGCCGCCATCTTCCCGCGTGATCACCATCACCGAGGACCTCGGCTTGCCGTTCGGCAAGTGCTCCGGGAAGGTCGAACCGCCGTTTTCGCCAGGGTGCTGAATGCCGACGAACAGCGCTTTCTGGTCGGGCGCGAAGCTGATGCCGGTCACTTCACACCCCACCGGCCCGACCATGAACCGGCGGATCTCGCCGCTGGCCGGGTCAGCGCACAGCATCTGGTTATTGCCCATGCCGGCGAAGTCGCCCGCATTGGTGGCGTCGCCATCCGTCAGAATCCACAGCCGCCCGGCAGCATCGAAACCCAGGCCATCCGGGCTGTTGAACATGTTCTGCGGATTGATATTGGTTGATCCGCCCTGCGGCGTTCCTGCATGCACACTTGGGTTGCCGGCGACGACGAACAAGTCCCATGCGAAATCCATGGCGGCTGCATCTGACCCGGTTTCCTGCCAGCGCAGAATCTGCCCGTACTGGTTTTTCGCCCGGGGATTTGGCCCGCCCACTGGCTGCCCTTCATCGCCACGCTTGATGTTGTTGGTCAGCGTGCAATAGACCTGGCCGTCCTTGGGGCTGACAACGATCCACTCAGGGCGGTCCATGCGCGTCGCTTTCACCTGGCTTGCCGCCAGGCGCGCATGGATCAGCACTTCGGCCTGATTGGCAAAACCGCTGCCCGCGTCGATGCCGTTCTTGCCGTGGCTCAACTCAATCCATTTGCCTTGGCCTTTCGGGTGATCGGGGTTGCTGTCGCCAGCGTCGAACTGCGCCACATACAGCGTGCCGTGGTCGAGGATGTCGCGGTTGGCCTTACGGTTCTTGTGGTCGACCTTGTCCCGGCTGATGAATTTGTAGATGAATTCGCCGCGCTCATCGTCGCCCATGTACACCACGACGTGGCCATCTTTGGTTTCGGTCAGCGCGGCGTTTTCGTGTTTGAAACGGCCCAGGGCGGTGCGTTTGACCGGCGTGGATTTCGGATCGAACGGGTCGATCTCCACCACCCAGCCATGGCGATTGGGTTCGTTGGGGTTTTTCGCGACGTCAAAGCGCGGATCGTGCAGGTGCCAGTTCACTTCCTTGCTTGCGGCCGTCACACCATAGCGTTTGGTTGCGGCGTCGAAGGTCTGTGCCGGATCGCTGCTGCCGAAGCAGTCGGTGAAGTTCTCTTCGCAGGTCAGATAGGTGCCCCACGGCGTCTTGCCGTTGGCGCAGTTCTGGAAGGTCCCGAGGACGTTCTTGCCGGTCTTGTCGGCGGCGGTTTTCAACCACTCATGGCCGGCTGCCGGGCCGCTCAGGCGAATCGGCGTGTTGCCGTGGATGCGCCGGTTGTATTTGGAGCCCTGCACGAACGCCCACTGCTGGCCTTCGCGCTTGACCTCGATCACCGAAACGCCTTCGCTGGCCTGGGCCTTGTGCACGTCTTCGGCCGATTGCGGGTCTTTGCCGTGATCAAACAGGTATCGGTAATTGGTGTATTCGTTGTTGATCGCCATCAGCGCGCGGCTGGCGGTGTCCGGCTTGTCGCCGGGGAAGGTAAACAGACTCATGCCGTCATTGTTGTCGCCGAACTGCAGCTCCTGCATCTTCGCCGTGCCCTTGCCACTGGGGTCGAAAGCCGGGCCGTTGGTGTGCAGCGGCTGGCCCCAACTGATCAGGACCGAGGAACGATAGCCCGGCGGCAGACTGATGCTGTCGGCGGTGGAGGAGGGGATGCTGTCGAAGCCGAGCAGCGTCCCGTTGGCTGCGCTGACACTGGCGGCCATGACGCTGCGGCTGAGCAGATTGCCCCCGAGAAACATCGCCGCGCCGCACAGGGCGCCCGCGCTGATGAATCCGCGTCGGGTCAGGCCAACCATGTTTTCGAGGTCGGTGGATTGGTTATCTTTTAATAGCGTCATCACGGGCTCCCTGCGGTTTAGGGCAAAACCCTATGCAGTGCTCATGACGTTATTGTGTCGGTCAAATGACGAGTCGGGCGTCGGTCTTGCGTGCAAGCGGCGCTTAAAGCGGCGTGCCGAGCAGAATGTTTGAGGGCGCAAATTGAACCTTAATCTCACCGCCGACCTTGAGCTGCAAGGCGTGCAGCCGGTCCGCGTCGACCACCGCACAGAGAATCTGGTGGCTGGGGAGGACAATTCTGACTTCACTCGGGCCATCCTCGGCGTCGAGAATTTCCTCGATTTGACCGGTGAGGCAATTGTGTCCGGTTGTTTCAGCCTGGTCAGGCGCTATTAATTCCAGCCAGCCGGCCTTGATCAGGGCGAACACATCCGTGCCGATCTCAAGCCCCAGTCGCAAGGTGCTGTCGTGGGTGATCTGCGCCTCGATCGACAAGCCGCCCGCGAGCTGCAACGTGACCATGTCGTTGCGGCCCTGAGCACGAACGCCGCTGACCTGACCATGCAGCTGATTGCGAGCGCTGGTCCGCAGCATCAAGCGGCTGAGCAGAGCGAGGTCGTCAGATTCCTCCGAGGTTTCCAGCAGCTGAGTCTGTAACGCCTGCAGGCGCTGATAAAGCCGCAGCACCCGCTCGCCTTCGGCCGACAATTTCGCGCCGCCACCCCCTCGACCGCCGACGCTGCGCTCGACCAGCGGTTTCTGGGCCAGATTGTTCAGCTCATCGATGGCGTCCCACGTCGCCTTGTAACTCAGCCCGGCGCTTTTCGCCGCTCGAGTGATCGAACCCTGCTCGGCAATGTGCTGCAAGAGCGCGATGCGATGCGGGCGACGGACCATGTGCTGGGTGAGGGAAGGCGGTAGTGACATAGGGGTCGGATGCGCTGGAAGTGATGACGCCGGAGTGTAAGCCAAAACGCCTTGCACCCGAATGCTGCGGATTTCCTGATCTCTTGGCGGGTCAATCTCCCGGCTTCGGCGTTCTCGCCAGGCAATACACGTCTACCGATCTGGCGCCGGCCTTGATCAACAGTGCTGCCAGCGCATTCGCCGTCGAGCCGGTGGTGAGGACGTCGTCAATCAGTGCAAGGTGCTTGCCGATAATCGGGGTGGCGTCCCTCAGCGAAAAGGCAGACGCCAGATTGCGCTTTCTGGCTTTTGCATCCAGACCCTGCTGCGAAGGTGTTTCTTTCACGCGGCGGATCACGCGCTCATCAACAGGCAGTCCCAGTCGAGCGCCGAGCCAGTTCGCCAACATCGCTGCCTGATTGAAGCCTCGCTGGCGCAGTCGTTTTTTGGCGAGCGGCACCGGGATAAGACAATCGGGTCGGCGCATGCCATCGTTGAAGCGATGCTGCAGGGTTTCGCCTAACAGCTCCGCCAGCAGTCGGCCGAGCGGCCATTTCCGCTGATGCTTGAAGCGTGTGACCAGCGCGTCGATCGGGAAGTCGTACAGCCACGGAGCGACGACGTCATTAAAGGCGGGAGGGTTGCGATTGCAGGCGCCGCAGGTCAGGCCGGACATCGGCATGGGCAGCGCGCAACGGTCGCACTGGTCAATCAGCCACGGGAGTTCGCGCTCACAGGGCATGCAGATCGGGGTGCTTGAATCAGTCGCTTCATCGCACAACAAACACGTTTGTGCGTTTTTTAACCAGATGTAAACCTCGTGCCCGTTATATGGTTGACAGCGCATGTCGCTTCCTTAAATATGCCGAACATCCGTGTTGCGCCTGTGGGCTTCCGGTTTTGCCGCTGGGCAAAGCCGCCCGGGTCATCGTCCAGAAAACATCAAGGAGCCGCCCATGAGCGCCAGCATCAATGCCAACCTGCGTCACGACTGGAATCTAGCCGAGGTCAAGGCGCTGTTCACACAGCCATTCAATGACCTGCTGTTTCAGGCGCAAACCGTGCACCGCGCTCACTTCGACGCCAACCGCGTGCAAGTCTCGACCCTGCTGTCGATCAAAACCGGCGCCTGCCCGGAAGATTGCAAGTACTGCCCGCAATCGGGCCACTACAACACCGGTCTGGAAAAAGAAAAGCTGATGCAAGTCCAGCAAGTGCTGGAAGAAGCCGCACGCGCCAAGGCCATTGGTTCGACCCGTTTCTGCATGGGCGCGGCGTGGAAACATCCGTCGGCCAAAGACATGCCCTACGTGCTGGAGATGGTCAAAGGCGTCAAAGCCATGGGCCTGGAAACCTGCATGACCCTCGGCAAGCTGGATCAGGACCAGACCCAGGCGCTGGCTGACGCTGGCCTCGATTACTACAACCACAACCTCGACACGTCGCCGGATTTCTACACCAGCATCATTACCACCCGTACCTACAGCGAGCGCCTGCAGACTCTGGCGTACGTGCGTGATTCTGGAATGAAGATCTGCTCCGGCGGCATTCTGGGCATGGGTGAATCCCTGGACGACCGCGCCAATCTGCTGATCCAGCTGGCGAACCTGCCAGAGCATCCGGAATCCGTGCCCATCAACATGCTGGTGAAAGTGGCCGGCACCCCGCTGGAAAACGCCGAGGATATCGACCCGTTCGATTTCATCCGCATGCTGGCCGTCGCGCGCATCCTGATGCCGCAATCCCACGTGCGCCTGTCCGCAGGCCGCGAAGCCATGAATGACCAGATGCAGGCCCTGGCGTTCTTCGCCGGCGCCAACTCGATCTTCTACGGCGACAAACTGCTGACCACCGCCAACCCGCAGTCCGACAAGGACATGCAGCTGTTCTCGCGTCTGGGCATTCAGCCCGAAGCGCGCGAAGAGCACTCGGACGAGGTGCATCAGGCAGCCATCGAACAAGCGCTGATCGAGCAGAAAAGCAGCGAGCTGTTTTACGACGCGGCTGTTTGATCCTTCATCAGTGGCTTGACCCGAGGCCTGCATGTCTTTTGATCTGAACGCACGTCTCGCTGCCCGTCGTGCCGAGCACCTTTATCGTCAGCGGCCCTTGCTGCAAAGCCCGCAGGGCCCTGAAGTCATTGTCGACGGCAAGCCGCTGCTGGCGTTCTGCAACAACGATTACATGGGCCTGGCCAATCACCCCGAGGTCATCGCGGCCTGGCAGGCCGGCGCCGAACGTTGGGGCGTAGGCGGTGGTGCCTCGCATTTGGTGATCGGCCACAGCACGCCCCATCACGCGCTCGAAGAAGCCCTCGCCGAGTTCACCGGTCGGCCCCGCGCGCTGTTGTTTTCCAACGGTTACATGGCCAACCTCGGCACCGTTACTGCGTTGGTGGGCCAGGGTGACACCGTGCTGGAAGACCGCCTCAATCATGCTTCGTTGCTCGACGCCGGCCTGCTTAGCGGCGCCCGTTTCGCCCGCTACCTGCACAACGATTGCGACAGCCTCGCCAGCCGGTTGGACAAAGCGGTGGGCGACACGCTGGTAGTCACCGACGGTGTGTTCAGCATGGACGGCGACGTCGCTGACCTCCCCGCGCTGGCCAAGGCGGCGAAAGCCAAAAACGCATGGCTGATGGTCGACGATGCACACGGCTTTGGCCCGCTGGGTGCAAACGGTGCGGGTATCGTCGAGCACTTCGGCCTTGGCATCGATGACGTCCCGGTGCTGATCGGCACGCTGGGTAAGTCCTTCGGCACCGCGGGCGCGTTCGTTGCGGGCAGCGAAGAGTTGATCGAAACGCTGATCCAGTTCGCCCGTCCCTACATCTACACCACCAGCCAGCCGCCGGCGCTGGCGTGCGCGACGCTGAAAAGCCTCGAACTGCTGCGCACTGAACACTGGCGGCGTGAGCACCTCGCGGCACTGATTAAACAGTTTCGCGCCGGCGCTCAAGCCCTCGGCCTGGAGCTGATGGACAGTTTCACGCCCATCCAGCCGATCCTGATCGGCGACAGCGGTCGCGCGTTGCGGCTGTCGCAGTTGCTGCGCGAGCGCGGCGTGATGGTCACCGCCATTCGACCGCCGACAGTGCCTGCGGGCAGCGCGCGTTTACGCGTGACATTGTCCGCCGCCCACAGTGAGGCGCAGGTGCAGCTATTGTTGCAGGCACTGGAGCAGTGTTATCCGCTGCTGGGCGTAGACGAATCTTCGGAGCTGGACCATGCGTGATCAGTTGATCCTGTTGCCGGGCTGGGGCCTTGGCGTCTCGCCCCTTGAACCGCTGGCTGCAGCGCTGCGAGGGCTCGACGAACATTTGCGGGTGGTGATCGAGCCGTTGCCTGACATGGACACCGACAATCTCGACGACTGGCTCGATGAACTGGATTCGACATTGCCCGACAACGTCTGGCTGGGCGGTTGGTCGCTGGGCGGCATGCTGGCGACCGAACTGGCCGCGCGCAGGGGCGAGCGCTGCTGTGGTCTGGCGACGTTCGCCAGCAACGTCTGCTTTGTGGCCCGCAGCGAGTGGCCCAACGCGATGCCGCAAACTGATTTCGACGCCTTTATCGCCGGTTGCAAAGCCGATCTGGACGGAACGCTCAAGCGTTTCAGTCTTTTGTGCGTGCAAGGCGCCGAAGAGCCACGGGCGCTGTCGAGACAGTTGAAAGCCTGCGCGCCCCACGGCACCAGCGCCGGCTTGATCGAAGGCCTGAAGCTGCTCGAGCAAATGGACACGCGCAAAGCGCTGCAAGCGTTTCGCGGCCCTCAATTGCACCTGTTTGGCGGCCTTGATGCGTTGGTGCCGGCAGAAGCATCGGCGGATGTTCTGACCTTCCAGCCTGACATCGAAGTCGGCGTGATCGAGCAGGCCAGTCACGCTTTCATTCTGGAAAACCCGCACGGCGTCGCCGCTGCAGTTCATGCGTTTTTACACGAGTCCGGTGATGACTGATCTTTCCCACTGCGCGGTGCTAAAGGCCGTGAAACAGCAACAGGTTAATGGGCAACAGGCACTACCTGACAAGCGTCAGGTGGCAGCGTCCTTCTCGAAGGCCGCGACCAGCTACGACAGCGTGGCCGATTTGCAGCGCGCCGTCGGCATCGAGCTGATGACACGGCTGCCGGCTCAGATGCCGAAGACAGCGCCATCCCGGTGGCTGGACCTGGGCAGCGGAACAGGGTGTTTCAGCCGCGCGCTGGCGCAGCAGTTTCCCCAAAGCGAAGGGGTTGCGCTGGACCTCGCCGAAGGCATGCTGCGCTATGCACGGCCATTGGGTGGCGCGGTTCATTACGTGGCTGGCGACGCCGAGAACCTGCCGCTGCGCGACGCGAGCGTTGACCTGATGTTCTCCAGCCTGGCGGTGCAATGGTGCCCGGATTTCTCCGCGGTGCTGAGCGAAGCGCGTCGCGTGCTCAAACCGGGTGGCGTATTCGCCTTCGCCAGCCTCTGCGTCGGGACGTTGTTCGAACTGCGCGACAGCTGGCAGGCGGTGGATGGCATGGTCCACGTCAATCGCTTCCGCGAGCGCGAGGAGTATCAACGCCTCTGCACTGCCAGCGGTTTAAACGTGCGCAGCCTCGAAGTGTTGCCCCACGTGTTGCACTATCCCGACGTGCGCAGCCTGACCCATGAACTCAAGGCACTGGGCGCGCACAACATCAATCCGGGTCGTCCGGGAGGCCTGACTGGCCGAGCGCGAATCCAGGCGTTGATGGAGGCGTACGAAAGGTTTCGTCAGAAAGACGGCCTGCCCGCCACGTATCAGGTGGTGTACGGCATTCTGGCGAAATCCGGCATTGATTAAAGAATGATCTATTTTGTCGGCGTCTGTTAGACGGGCGCTATAGTAAGCAGGGAATAGTTTGAAATATCTGAACGGATGGTCGCCACGATGAGCGCTGCGTATTTCATCACGGGAACCGATACCGACGTCGGCAAGACCACCATCGCCACGGGGCTTCTCTACGCGGCGCGGCAGTCAGGGTTGAGCACGGCGGCGGGCAAGCCGGTCGCCTCCGGCTGCGACGTCAAACCCAAGGGGTTGCGCAACTCGGACGCCGTCGCCTTGCGTGCCGAATGTTCGATCCAGCTGACCTACAACGAGGTCAACCCGGTGGCCTTCGAGCCTGCCATCGCGCCCCATCTGGCCGCGCGGGAAGCGGGAGTCGCGCTGACCGTGCAGTCCTTGCTCGGCCCTATGCGGCATATCCTCGATAAGCAGGCTGATTTCACCCTGATCGAAGGGGCTGGCGGCTGGCGCGTTCCACTGGCCGATCAGGCCAATCTGTCTGACCTGGCCATCGCGCTCAAACTGCCGGTGATTCTGGTGGTGGGCGTGCGCCTGGGCTGCATCAGCCATGCGTTGCTGTCAGCCGAAGCCATCGCCAACGACGGTCTGCAACTGGCGGGCTGGGTGGCGAATATCATCGATCCCAAAACCTCTCGGCTTGAAGAGAACCTCGCCACCTTGGCTGAGCGTTTGCCGGCGCCGTGCCTGGGGCGCGTGCCTTTCATGAAGAAGGCAACCGCGGAAATGATCGCCGAGCATCTGCATCTGGAGTTGCTGGATTAACGGTCAGGGCGTCGCCGAGTGTGAGGTGCGTCACAAGGCGCAATGCCACTAGTCGCGTCGCCGAGTAATCCGGGCGCATTGCTGCTTTAATCGCTGTGTTCGCTCCGAACAGAGGACCGTGCTCATGCAAATCTCACTGAACAACACGCTGTACCCCGGGCTTAGTGCAATGCAGGTCGGGCAGAGCCGTGTCGATCAGGCTGCAACGCAGTTGGCCAGCCCTGCGACCGAAGTGTCCGGACGCAGTCAGTCTTCGGATTTCCAGCTTGAGCGTCTGCGCTCCGTTGATCGCCCGCAACGCTCCGACATGGCTACCAATGTGGTTGAACTGACCCAAGGCCGGATTCAAGTCCAGGCTGGCGTCAAAGTTGAAAAAGCCAGCGATGAAGCACTCGGCACGCTGATCGATACCTTCGCCTGATCCCCTCTCTTCGTGCGCTGCGGCGCACGTCGCTGTTCGCTCCCCCTTTCCTGAATAATGCCTCATTCACGCGCCCATCCTCCGAGCGCTGTGGCCTGTATTTCCCTCACGCTCTCTAGACTCAACGCACCGGTCTGAACCGCATGGCGGCGTACGCGCGCGCCTGCATCTCGCACACCGGGAGGTGATGAAAGGTGCAGGGCGTCCCTTGACAAGGTATAGGCGTAAACGTATGTTTCAAACACCTGTTTGATCGCCGCGTGATCCCAAACGCCGGCGCCGGGGCAATGCCCCACAGTGACCACACGGTCATCCAATTCCAGGATTCACCAGCAGAGGTTTATCGCTATGCCTGACTACAAGGCCCCCTTGCGTGATATTCGCTTCGTCCGTGACGAGCTGCTCGGCTACGAAGCGCACTATCAGAGTCTGCCAGCATGCCAGGACGCCACGCCTGACATGGTTGACGCCATTCTCGAGGAAGGCGCCAAGTTTTGTGAGCAGGTCCTGGCCCCGCTGAACCGTGTCGGTGACACCGAAGGCTGCACCTGGAGCGAGTCCGGCGTAAAAACGCCGACCGGTTTCAAGGAAGCCTACAAACAGTTCGTCGAAGGCGGCTGGCCGAGCCTGGCCCACGACGTCGCCCATGGTGGCCAGGGTCTGCCCGAGTCGTTGGGTCTGGCGGTCAGTGAAATGGTCGGCGAAGCCAACTGGTCATGGGGCATGTACCCGGGCCTTTCCCATGGTGCGATGAACACCATCTCCGAGCACGGTACCCCTGAGCAGCAGGACGCTTACCTGACCAAACTGGTCTCGGGCGAGTGGACCGGCACCATGTGCCTGACCGAACCTCATTGCGGCACTGACCTGGGCATGCTGCGCACCAAGGCCGAGCCTCAGGCTGACGGCTCGTACAAAGTGTCCGGCACCAAGATCTTCATTTCTGCTGGCGAACACGACATGGCCGATAACATCGTCCACATCGTGCTGGCCCGCCTGCCCGACGCACCAGCTGGCACCAAGGGCATTTCCCTGTTCATCGTGCCGAAATTCGTGCCGGCTGCTGACGGCAGCGTCGGCGAGCGCAATGCTGTGACCTGCGGTTCGCTGGAACACAAGATGGGCATTCACGGCAATGCCACCTGCGTGATGAACTTCGACGGCGCCACGGGTTTCCTGATCGGCCCGCCGAACAAGGGCCTGAACTGCATGTTCACCTTCATGAACACCGCACGTCTGGGCACTGCGCTGCAAGGCCTCGCCCACGCCGAGATCGGTTTCCAGGGCGGCCTGAAATACGCCCGTGAGCGTCTGCAGATGCGTTCGCTGACTGGCCCGAAAGCGCCGGAAAAAGCCGCTGACCCGATCATCGTTCACCCTGACGTGCGTCGCATGCTGCTGACCATGAAGGCCTTCGCCGAGGGGACTCGTGCGATGGTGTACTTCACCGCCAAGCAGGTCGACATCGCCAAGTACAGCGACGACGCCGAAGCCAAGAAGCAAGCTGACGGCCTGCTGGCATTCATGACACCGATCGCCAAGGCGTTCATGACCGAAGTCGGTTTCGAAGCCGCCAACCACGGCGTGCAGATCTATGGCGGCCACGGCTTCATCGCCGAGTGGGGCATGGAGCAGAACGTTCGCGACGCCCGTATTGCCATGCTGTACGAAGGCACCACCGGTATTCAGGCGCTCGACCTGCTGGGTCGTAAAGTGCTGATGACTCAGGGCGAGGCGCTCAAGGGCTTCACCAAGATCGTCCACAAGTTCTGCCAGTCCCAGGAAGGCAACGAAGCGATCAGCGAGTTCGTGGCGCCGCTCGCTGCGCTGAACAAAGAATGGGGCGAACTGACCATGAAGGTCGGCATGGCCGCGATGAAAGACCGTGAAGAAGTCGGTGCCGCTTCGGTGGATTACCTGATGTTCTCCGGTTATGCCTGCCTGGCGTTTTTCTGGGCTGACATGGCTCGTGTGGCAGCCGAAAAACTGGCGGCCGGCACCAGCGAAGAAGCCTTCTACACCGCCAAGCTGCAGACAGCGCGCTTCTACTTCCAGCGTATCCTGCCGCGCACCCGCACTCACGTGGCAACCATGCTGTCGGGCGCGAGCAACCTGATGGACATGAACGAAGAACACTTCGGCCTGGCTTACTAAGTCACCGCGAGCGTTTCCCTCCAGCCGCTTGTCCTCAGGGACAAGCGGCTTTTTTGTGCCTGCCGATCTTTGCCCCAAGGCCATGCACATTCTTCCTCATCCTATGCATGACGCGGCCGATACAGGCACAATGCCATTTAATCAGCGCTCGCATCTTTCGGTGAGGAGATAGTCCTTTTGCTGCGCCCCTCTGCCGCACGGCTCAGTCATTTTTTACCCTCTCTGGCCTTGCTGATTGCCGGACTGGCGGCCGCGTACGTGAAAGACCTCAACGTCTTCTTCACCTCACTCTTCAACGTGCTGCCCACCCTGGTGCTCTTGCTGGGCGGCGCGTATTGCGGGGTTTACAAGCGGCAGCGTGAACTGTTCCTGATGATCACGGTGTACATCGCCTATTTCCTGCTCGACACACAGACCGACTATTACCGCGATAACGGAAAAGTCCGAGAGGACGCCGCCGTGGTGTTTCATCTGTGCTGCCTGTTGCTCCCGGTCATGTTCGGCCTGTTTGCCGCGTGGGAAGAGCGGACCCATCTGTTTCAAGACCTTGTCGCTCGGCTGGCGGTACTGGTCGCCGTCGGCAGCGTCGCGCTGGGACTCGAACAGAGCTTCCCCGCCGTGCTGCTCGCCTGGCTCGCCGACATCCGCTGGCCGGCGCTGCACGGAGACTGGATGAGCCTCATCCAGTTGTCCTACGTGACGTTTTTCATCGCGTTCGCCGTGTTGATCACCCAGTACCTCTATAAGCCGCGCCCCCTGCATGCCGCTCAACTGGTGGGGTTGCTCGGAATGTTCTGGGCGTTGCCGAAAACCTTCATCCTGCCGTTCACCCTGAACATCATGTGCAGCCAGGTGATGTTGATGATTGCCGCAGCGGTCGCGCACGAGGCCTATCAAATGGCGTTCCGCGACGAACTGACCGGGCTGCCAGGCCGACGCGCACTCAATGAGCGGATGCAGCGACTGGGCCGCAATTACGTGCTGGCGATGAGCGACGTCGATCACTTCAAGAAATTCAACGACACACACGGTCATGATGTCGGCGATCAGGTGCTGCGTCTGGTGGCGAGCAAATTGTCGAAGATCACCAACGGCGGCGGGCGCGCCTATCGATATGGCGGTGAAGAGTTCGCCATCGTGTTTGCCGGCAAAACCCTGGAAGAGTGCATGCCGCACCTTGAAGTCATTCGTGAAACCATCGCCAGCTATCAGATTCACCTGCGCAATCAGGACAATCGTCCAAACGATGACTTACAGGGGCGCCAGCGTCGGGCGGGTTCCCAGGCATCAACAGTTTCGGTGACCGTCAGCATCGGCGTGGCCGAGCGTCTGCCCGAGCACCGCAATCCGGAAGAAGTCCTCAAATCCGCCGATCAGGCGCTGTATGCCGCCAAAGGCGCTGGCCGTAACTGCGTCATCAGCCATGCGCAAACCAGCAAGCGCGGCGCTGTTCGCATGGCCGCGGCCGGCTAAAACCTACTGCTTTTCATCACTCAACGAACGCATACGCAGCCATGTGCGGTAAGAACTCGACTGTCGCTCGATCGTGACCGGATCCTTGTTAATAGTCACGCGTTGACCCTATGTGTCGCAAATGGTGTTCAGGTACACTCGTTCCACTGACACATCGGCGCCGCAATCTCAGTGCTGTGCCGCTCCTCCCCCGAGTTCTTTGCCGCTGAAACGAGGTTTGCCATGGCTGACTACAAAGCGCCCTTGCGCGATATGCGCTTCGTCCTCAATGAAGTGTTCGAAGTCTCCCGACTTTGGGCCACGCTTCCCGAACTGTCTGAAACCGTGGACGCCGAGACCGTCGAGGCGATTCTCGAAGAGGCGGGCAAAGTCACTGGCAGATCCGTCGCACCGCTGAGCCGCGCGGCCGATGAGGAAGGCTGCCACTGGAAAGACACCGTTGTCACCACACCTGCAGGTTTCGTTCAAGCGTACAAAACGTATGCGGAAGGGGGATGGGTCGGCGTCGGCGGCAATCCGGAATTCGGCGGCATGGGCATGCCCAAGGCGGTCTCTGCTCAAGTCGAAGAGATGGTCAACTCCGCCAGCCTGGCGTTCGGGCTGTACCCGATGTTGACGTCCGGCGCCTGCGTCTCGATCAATAACCACGCCAGCGAAGCGCTGAAAACCAAATACCTGCCGAACATGTACGCCGGCATATGGGCCGGTTCGATGTGCCTGACCGAAGCCCACGCCGGCACGGATCTCGGGATTATCCGCACGAAAGCGGAGCCGCAGACCGATGGGTCCTACAAGGTCAGCGGTACTAAAATCTTCATCACCGGCGGCGAACACGACCTCACCGAGAACATCATCCATCTGGTGCTGGCCAAACTGCCCGACGCACCGGCAGGGCCGAAAGGCATTTCGCTGTTCCTGGTGCCGAAAATCATGGTCAACGACGACGGCAGCCTGGGTGAGCGCAACACGGTGTTCTGCGGGTCCATTGAGCACAAAATGGGCATTCAGGCATCGGCCACCTGCGTGCTGAATTTTGATCAGGCCAAGGGCTACCTGATCGGGGAGCCGAATAAAGGCCTCGCGGCGATGTTCACCATGATGAATTACGAGCGCCTGGGCGTTGGCATTCAGGGCCTGGCGTCCGGCGAGCGTTCGTATCAGAACGCGATCGAGTACGCCCGCGACCGTCTGCAGAGCCGGGCTCCGACAGGCGCGCAGTCCAAAGAAACCATTGCCGACCCGATCATCGTTCACCCCGATGTGCGCCGCATGCTGTTGACCATGAAGGCGCTGAACGAAGGCGGTCGCGCGTTCTCGACGTACGTGGCCATGCAACTGGACACCGCCAAGTACAGCGAAAACGCCGACGTGCGTCAGCGCGCCGATGCATTGGTTGCACTGCTGACGCCTGTTGCCAAGGCCTTTCTCACCGACATGGGCCTGGACACCACCGTGCACGGTCAGCAGGTGTTCGGCGGTCATGGCTACATTCGCGAATGGGGCCAGGAACAACTGGTGCGTGACGTGCGCATTACCCAGATCTACGAAGGCACCAACGGCATTCAGGCACTGGACCTGATGGGTCGTAAGGTTGTCGCCAGTGGCGGGGCGTACTACAAGCTGTTCTCTGACGAAGTCCGTGAATTCATTGCGTCGTCTGACAGCTCGCAGGCCGAGTTCACCAAGCCGTTGGCCTCTGCCTTGACCACGCTGGACGAATTGACCGACTGGGTGCTGGACCGGGCGCGTAGCAACCCGAATGAAATCGGTGCCGCTTCCGTCGAGTATCTGCATGCATTCGGATACACGGCGTACGCCTACATGTGGGCGATGATGGCAAAAGCGGCGTGGGGCAAGGAAACTCAGGAAGATTTCTACGCCAGTAAGCTGGGCACTGCGCGTTTCTACTTCGCGCGTCTGCTCCCTCGAATTCAGTCCCTCTCAGCATCAGTGAGGGCTGGCAGTGAGTCGCTGTACCTATTGGAGGCGTCACAGTTCTGACACCACGAAAATCGTGTAAGCATTTGCTTACATGACGTGGTGGCATTCGGCTCTATCGCTCCAGTGGATCCAAGTTTAATCTACTCACATGGACGTAGCGCAGGACGCGCAACAGATAACAGGGACACGTAAGGGATTGCCTGCCAGGACGGCGGGAAGAAATGGAAGTCATGGGAAACAGTCTGGAAAACCTCGCTTAGGCGGGGTTTTCTTTTTTCTGCGTCCTGGAAAAGTCCTACGTCTTCGACTGCTTCGGTTGGCGCGCCTGCGCGAGAAGGTAGTGGCTTGATGATTGCGCTGCGGAACCCCTGTTACGGCCCAAGGTCGATTAGCTGTGCGGCCCCCATTGGGCCATTAATCAGGAGCTTCACCCATGGACATCATTCGCATCATCATCGCCATCCTGCTGCCACCCCTGGGCGTGTTCCTGCAAGTCGGCTTCGCCGGCGCATTCTGGCTGAACATCCTGCTGACCCTGTTGGGCTACATCCCGGGGATCATCCACGCGATCTACATCATTGTCAGTCGCAAGTAACCCAATCCGCTAAACACCGCGCTTCCTGTCTCAGGTCAGCTGACATAGAGTCCGACGTCGGACTTTATGATCAGGAAGGTCAGGGATGGACGTTGTTTTGGGATTACTCGCCGCTCTGTTCTGGGGCGGCACAGATTTTCTGGTAGGGCTCAATGCCCGTGCCGTTGGGGTCAAGCGAGCGGTTTACTTCGGTCAGGCGCTTGGCTTTCTGATCATGTGCATTCTGTTGCTGTGCTTCCCGGCTTTCATCTCCCAATCATTCTCTGCGCCTTGGCACACGTGGCTTCTGGGTGTACTCGCTTCGGTTTTCACGGTCAGTGGTGCGCTGGCGTTATCCAAAGCGTTCTCGCTCGGCAAAGCTTCGATTGTGGCTCCACTGGTGACGTCGTACGGCGTCTTCACCACGCTGCTCTCGTGGGCGAGCGGCGAGCACATCTCGATGACGCAGCTGTTGTTGATCGCGTTGTGCATGCTGGGAGTCGTTCTGTCGAGCATCACGTCAGGTAACGATTCCACGGCGAAAAAGCACAACCAGCAAGCGATTGTCTACGCACTGGGCGCCGCCTTGCTGTACGGATCGAGCTTCTGGATGCAGGGCCGTTACGCGTTGCCAGCACTGGGCCCGGTCACGATGCTCTGGCTGGGGTATCTGGTCGGGCTCGCCGTTTTGTCGCCGATGATTTTGCGGATGAAAGACGCCCTGAAGTTGCCGCCTGCACGCGCCGGGGTAACCCTTGTGGCGGCAAGCCTGCTCAACCTGGGTGGGTTTTCTGCGTTCTCGTATGGCGCGATGGTGGGATCGATTTCCGTGGTCACCGTCATCAGTACCCTGTCAGGGGGTATCGCCGCCGTGCTTGGCTTCCTGTTCTTTAAAGAGCGGCTCAGCGCCATTCAGGTCTGCGGGGTGGGGCTGGTATTGATCGGTGCCGTGGCGCTGCACGTTTATGGATGAGCCAATCACGGATTCGCGCGTTACACATGGCGATGTCGCGGGTTTGACAGTTTACGCACAACCTGTGGGAGCGAGCTTGCTCGCGAAGGGGCCGGTACAACCGTTAAAATTCCAGCGGTTGAAATGCCTTCTTCGTGAGCAAGCTCACTCCCACATGATCGCGTTGGCCAGGTGCGTCAGTGGCTGACGCGCAAAACGTCTGACACCTCACCCATCAATCACCTTCCGGTAAAACGCCCATTCGGTTTCCAGTGCATGGGCCAGGTTGGCGGCTTTGCGGAAGCCGTGGCGTTCGTCGGGGTAGAAGTGCCCCTCCGCCGGTATGCCGTTTTCCAGTAACGCATTGAGCATGTCGCGGGTCTGGGCGGGGACGACCACGGCGTCGAGTTCGCCCTGGAAGAAGATCACCGGGACTTTGATCTGATTGGCATGCAGCAGCGGCGTGCGTTTCCGGTAGCGCCCCATGTCGACATCGGGGTCGCCGATCAGCCAGTCCAGGTAATCCGCTTCGAACTTGTGCGTGGCCTCCGCCAGTGCCAGCGGATCGCTCACCCCATACAGGCTTGCCCCTGCGCGGAACACATCCTTGAACGCCAGTGCGCACAGCGTCGTATAGCCACCTGCACTGCCCCCGCGAATGAATGCGTTTTCCGGATCGATCAGGCCCTGATTGCCCAGGTATTCAACCACTGCGCAGGCGTCTTCGACATCGACAACGCCCCATTCCAGAAACAGTGCCTGGCGATAGGCGCGGCCGTAACCGGTGCTGCCGCGATAGTTGAGGTCGGCGACGGCGAAGCCCCGCTGCGTCCAGAACTGAATGCGCGGGTCCAGTGCGGGGTAGCACGCGGAGGTCGGGCCGCCGTGGATAAACACCACCAGCGGCGGCTTGTCGTCGCCATTCATGGCCGGATAGAAATACCCGTGCGCTTCGCTGGAGCCGCTCGGATAACGCAGGGTTTGCGGCTGGCTGATGCGCTCAATGGGGAGCGGGCTCATGCCGCCGGCCAGCACCTGAACGCGCTTGTCAGCACGACTGATGACAATGACAGCAGAAGGGCTGACGGGGGACGCGGCGATGCAATAGACATAGTCCGAGTCCACCGCGAGGCTTCTGAAACGGCTGTAATCGCCGCTGAAATCGTCAACTGAACCCTGCGCCGAGCGCACGCCGAGCAGGCCTTTGCCGTCTTCGAACCAGGCGGCGAGGTACGCACCGTCGCCAAGCGGCGCCCAAGTTGACGCGCCCAGTTGCCACGGCGCCGACGCGTGGTCGGCAGGGGCGGCAGGAAGTGCTTCAAAACCATCCAGCGTCTCAACCCACGGCTGCCAGAAGCCGGCGCGGTCGGTCAGGCAATACAAGCGGCCAGTTTCATCAAAGCGGGGTTGCTGCAGGGATTCCAGCCCCAACCCGCCCGCGAGGCAGTGCGGCCTGCCCCATGAGAAGTCGGGCTGGCGTTCGACGCTCATCAGTCGCGAGGACGTCCAGGGCTGATGGGGCCGCCACCACTCGATCCACACCAGACGATTGCCATCCGGGCTGACGGAGGGCGACGCATAAAAGTCGGCACCTTCGGCCAGTACGTGGCGGCGGCCGTCGGAGACGTCGAATCCGACCAACCGATGAGTATCCTTATCCTCCTCAACCGCCAGAATCTGCCCACGCGCATAGCGGACATCTCCGAAGAGCTTGTCGCCTTGGGTCAGGGGTTGAGGCGTTTGGGAATCGAAGGGCTGGAGGTAAATCTGCTGGTCCGCTTCGTTGACGAACACCACGGCATCGTCAGTCAGGCAGAACGAACCGCCGCCGTATTCATACACCCGGCTGCGCACGCTGAAACCCTCGGGGGTCAGGCAAGCAGTCGCGCCGTCGTGCCAGCGCCAGATGCGCGTCGCGGCATCCTGCGGGCGGAATTCACTCCAGAAAAGCCCCGCAGGGCTGACGCTGAGTTCGGCGAAATCGGTGCCTGCCGCCACAGCCTGGGCGGCAGAAAGAAGGTCAGGACTTGGCGATGAGGCGTGAGTTTCGTTCATTGCGGAAGGCCAGTTGCTCGATGGTCTGGCTAGCATACTCGGCTTCATCACGGGCCTGGGTGATCAAGTGATGCTGCGGCGACTTGCTGCACACCGGGTCCGTGTTGCTCGCATCGCCGGTGAGCATGAATGCCTGACAACGGCAGCCGCCGAAGTCCTTTTCCTTCTCGTCGCAGGAGCGGCAAGGCTCTGGCATCCACTCGTAACCGCGAAAGCGATTGAAGCCGAACGACTCGTACCAGATGTGCTGCATGGTGTGATCGCGCACGTTGGGAAACTGGATCGGCATCTGCCGTGCGCCATGGCACGGCAGGGCAGTGCCATCCGGCGTCACGGTCAGGAACAGATTGCCCCAGCCGTTCATGCACGCTTTTGGGCGCTCTTCGTAGTAATCGGGGGTGACGAAGATCAGCTTCACCGGGTGGTTTTCCGCGGCGAGCTTGACCCGGTATTCGTTGGTGATGCGTTCGGCGCGCACAAGTTGATCTTTGGTCGGCAGCAAGCCCACACGATTCAGGTGCGCCCAGCCGTAGAACTGACAGGTCGCCAGCTCCACGAAGTCAGCTTCCAGCGCCACACAAAGCTCGATGATCTTGTCGATCTTGTCGATGTTATGCCGGTGGGTCACGAAGTTGAGGACCATCGGATAGCCATGCTTTTTCACGGCGCGGGCCATTTCCAGCTTCTGCGCAAAGGCTTTCTTCGAGCCGGCGAGCATGTTGTTCACTTGCTCGTCGCTGGCCTGGAAGCTGATCTGGATGTGGTCCAGCCCGGCTTCCTTGAAGTCGATGATCTTCTGCTCGGTCAGGCCGATGCCGGAGGTGATCAGGTTGGTGTAGAAGCCCAGCCGCCGCGCTTCGGCGATCAGCTCGGCCAGGTCCTGACGCACCAGCGGCTCGCCGCCCGAGAAGCCGATCTGGGCTGCGCCCATTTGCCGGGCTTCAGCCATGACTTTGAACCACTGCTCGGTGCTCAACTCTTCGCCCTGCTTGGCAAAATCCAGCGGGTTGGAGCAATACGGGCATTGCAACGGGCAGCGATAGGTCAGCTCGGCGAGCAGCCACAATGGCAGCCCGACCGGGGGCGTGGGCGGAATGTAGACATCGGACTGAGTATTCACTGAGTCAGGCAAATTCGATCCAGAGCTCTGCACGGGCGACCTCCATGAATTGCTCGACGTCGGTGCCGAGTTCGGGGACGCCGGGGAATTTTTCGTCGAGCAACGCAATGATGGCGTCGACGCTGCGCTGACCGTCAATCAGGCCACCGATCGCGCTCGCGCTTTCATTGAGCTTGATCATGCCCTCGGGGTAGAGCAGCACGTAACCGTTTTGCGCCGGCTCGAACTGGAAACGATAACCGCGGCGCCAGCTGGGCACCTGTTCGCGATTGAAGCTCATAGGGCGATTCCTTTGTGCCAGACGCGTTGGTCGGTCACGCTGTGATAGGGCGGGCGGTTCAGCTCATACGCCATGCTCATGGCATCGAGCATGCTCCACAAAATGTCGAGTTTGAACTGCAGAATTTCCAGCATGCGCTGCTGGCCTTCCCGCGTGGTGTAGTGCTGCAGCGTGATCGCCAGACCATGCTCGACGTCGCGGCGGGCCTGACCCAGGCGGGTGCGGAAGTATTCGTAGCCGGTCGGGTCGATCCACGGGTAGTGCTGCGGCCAGCTGTCCAGGCGCGACTGATGGATCTGCGGCGCAAACAGCTCGGTCAGCGAACTGCTCGCTGCTTCCTGCCAGTTGGCGCGGCGGGCGAAGTTCACGTAGGCGTCGACGGCAAATCGTACGCCGGGCAGGACGAGTTCCTGCGAGCGCAACTGGTCAGGGTCCAGTCCCACGGCCTGACCCAGACGCAGCCAGGCTTCAATGCCACCGTCTTCACCGGGGGCGCCGTCATGATCCAGCAAGCGCTGTATCCACTCGCGGCGGATTTCCCGGTCCGGGCAGTTGGCCAGGATCGCAGCGTCCTTCAGCGGGATATTCACCTGATAGTAGAACCGGTTGGCGACCCAGCCCTGAATCTGCCCGCGGGTCGCGCGCCCTTCGTACATCCCCACATGGAAAGGGTGATAGATGTGGTAATACGCGCCCTTGGCGCGCAGGGCCTGTTCGAATTCAGCGGGGGACAGCGGCGTTGCATCGTTCATGTCGGCAGTTCTCGTCAAGAATTTCCGCAGATCCCGTGGGCGTGAGCTGCTCACGAAGGCGATCTACCTGTGCCTCATCGGCTGGCTGACCTGACACCTTCATGAGCAAACTCACCCTACAGTCGGTTATTCAGCATTCTTAAAGCTCGATGCTCATCCCGTCGAATGCCACTTCGACGTTCCGCCGCGCCAGTTCGGCGCGCTCGGGCGAGTCTTCGTCGAGGATAGGGTTGGTGTTGTTGATGTGGATAAGCACCTTGCGCTGTTGCGGCAGCTTTTCCAGCACTTCGAGCATGCCGCCGGGGCCGTTTTGCGCAAGATGACCCATCTCTGTCCCGGTGCGGGTGCCGACGCCACGGCGCTGCATTTCATCGTCATCCCACATCGTGCCGTCGACCAACAGGCAGTCGGCGGCCCTCATCTTCTCCATGAGGGCGTCATCGACTTTGCCCAGGCCCGGCGCGTAGAACAGTTTGCCGCCCGTGCTCAGGTCCTCGACCATCAAGCCGATGTTGTCGCCCGGGTGCGGGTCGAATCGGTGTGGCGAGTAGGGCGGTGCCGCGCTACGCAGTGGAAATGGCGTGAAGCGCAGGTTCGGGCAGGCCGGAATGACAAAGCTGCCTTCCAGCTCGATGCGATTCCAAGTCAAGCCGCCATTCCAGTGGGTGAGCATGTTGAACAGCGGGAAACCCGTGCTCAGATCCTCATGAACCATGTCCGTGCACCAGACTTGATGCGGGCAGCCCTCACGCAGGCTCAGCAAACCTGTGGTGTGGTCGATCTGGCTGTCCATCAGAATGATCGCGCTGATCCCGGTATCGCGCAGGCCACGATTGGGTTGCATCGGGGCAAAACCCTGGAGCTGGGCGCGGATGTCGGGAGAGGCGTTGCACAAGATCCAGTTCACACCGTCGTCCGACAGCGCGATGGACGACTGGGTGCGCGCGTGCGCCCGCAAGCTGCCGTCGCGAAAGCCTGCGCAATTGACGCAGTTGCAGTTCCACTGAGGGAAACCGCCGCCGGCGGCGGAACCGAGAATCTGGATGTGCATGTAAACCCCGTAGCGACGGGCCAGGCCGGCCCTGAATCAGAATCGCGTTAATAAAAAAGCCCCGGCGAACCGAGGCTTCTCACCGCGCAACAATCAACGGCTTGCGAAGTACATGGTGACTTCAAAGCCGATACGCAGATCAGTGTAAGCAGGTTTAGTCCACATAATTGACTCCTTCTGGGTTAGTGCAGCGGTGGGTGAGTACATTCGTTAGTGCTCCTGCGAGCGGAGACGTTCAAATGCTTAGGGGGCTATGTTACTAAAATTATCGAACAGCCAATGATGAAATATCCGATAAAGATCCTTGCACAATGGGCAATGATCAGCTGGTTGTGGCCTGCGGTCGGGGCGGGCTAGAGGGCGTTAGGGCGGTTCGATAGGCAGAGTCTGGGGCTGTCGGGCTGGGCCAGCCGATGAGCGGTTTCGAGCAGAGCGGCTTGCTGAAGATGTGCAAGGGAATGTTGCAGGCAGGCGTTGTAGTCGCTGCCGTGCCCTGCCAGATGCGCTTGCCAGAGCAGATCGGCGGCTTGCAGATGCTCCATGTCAGCCGTTTCGAGTTGATCCCGCAGGATTTTTACCTGCCCGGGTAAGTCTGCGGCGTTAATCATTGTCGGCAGACTCTTGATGAACGTCTCAATGTGCGCAACGAGTTGCTCCGCGCTCGCGCCGGGCGATTGCACGCCGAACAGCAGACCGCCCTGGCCAGCGATCTGTCGGAAACCACTGAAAACGGCGTAACCCAACTGCAACTCGACCCTTAGGCGCTGGTAGAACGGAGCCTGCATCAGCTGTGCGAAGAGTCGCCACGTGGCTTCGTCGTCAAGGGAGTGGGAGGGCGTTGGGTAGAAGATCAGCAGCGCAGTTTCGGAAGATTCTGACGGTTCGATTGCCCACCGTGTGCCTGTGGCCCGAGGTGCTGTGAGTGCTGAATGCTCCGGGAGACCGGGGATGAGCCGAGCGGCGTGACTCAACAACTGTTGCGCTGAGGGTGTGAAACCCGTGGCAAACCCTGTCCAACCAGCCTCAGCCCACGCGCGCTGCAGATTGTCGGTCTGATGTGTGATTGGGTTGTTCAAATAATGATCAGGCAACGTCTTTAACAGCTGACGGATCGGGATAACGGCCGGTTCATTAGCTGGCGCACCGTAGCGCGCCAAGGTCTGAGCATCCGGCTTGCCGAGCAAAAGCAGAGCCTGCTCCAGCACGGCGGGCAGCGGTTGCGCCAGGCCTGAGACTTTCAACTGCCAGAATCTGCCGTAGGCACTGAATGCCAGCGTGACCCCCGCTTGACAGGCTTGGGCCGTTAGCGGTTTCAGGCTTTCACCCAACATCCGTGCAAGCGTTGGTTGCGCCGTGGCAAACGCCCATCGCAGGTACAGTGCGGCTTCGCCGTTTTCTGGCAGCGCGTCGCTGAATGTCAGCGCGGGCAGCGGCACGGTCGGCGCCGTGGCCGGCGTTGTCTGGTTCAAAAATGGATTGGGGTCGGGCAGCCGCCAATGGACGGTTGAGGCGTCGTACGCCGGAGATTCGGCTTGCGCCTGCAACAGCGCGTCTGGTGTGAGCTGGCTGAGCAGTGCGTCGACCGCATCTACCGACAGGCCCGCCGCATTAGCTTCCGCGCTGAAATACCGCGCCAGCGAAAGTGCGCCGCTGACGGCCAGAAGCCGCTGTTCCAGTCGCGCGTATTCTCCGAGCAACGGGCGGTAATGGGATTTGAAAAAGGCGAGCCAGCCGAACACCGTTGCTGATACGTGCGATGACGCGTCGGGTGTCTTCGCGGCCAATGCGACCTCAATGTCGATGACTGCCTGGCCGCCAAACTCATACATGACCTCGGCCTTCAGCGACTCAATCAAGCCTCGGTCACGCAGCTCCGCCACCAGCCCGCCCCCTTGCGCTTCATTCATCCAGGTGCAGAGAAACGCCGCGGCCTGTTCTTGCCCTGCCGGTAAGCCTTCGCATGCGAACGTCAGATGCATCCGACGCTGATCAGCCTCGCCGATTGGCTTCGGTGCATCAGTGAGCAGCGCAGGCGCTTGCTGTTGCTCAACCCGAAGACCTTGAGCGAAACACCCGCCAGACTGCGTGGCCAATTGTTCCAGTTCATCCAGCGACTGAGGCCCCGCGAGGCTCAACGTCATCTGTCCGGCCTGATAGAACCGTCGGTAGAAATCCTGCAGCGCATGCTGGAATGCCTGACGGGGAACCGGAAGACTGAAGCGATTGCCGGCATGAAACCATCGAATCGGATGCAAGGCCGACAAGGGCTGCAGGCGCTTCAGCAGCTCACAAGAGGCATCGTCCCGCGACCAGGCGATGAATTCCGCGTGCAGCACCTCCCGTTCTCGCAGCTGATCGGCAATCGTCATACGGGGATGTGCGAGCATTTCGCACAGCCGCTCGAGACCGCCGGGGAACACGGCGCGCGGCAGTTCGAAGAAAAAGTCGGTGGTGCGCTCGCGTGTGCTGGCGTTCACTTGCCCGCCATGACGCTGCACGAACGCCATCAGCTTTTCGTCATCCTTAAAGCGCTCGGTACCGAGAAAAAACAAGTGCTCAAGAAAATGCGCCAGCCCCGGCCAGCGGGCCGAGACATCATGATTGCCTGCCGCCACCCGCAATGCCGCCGCGCAACGCTTCAAGCGTGGGGCCGAAACAAGCACCACGTTCAGGCCGTTGGGCAGGGTCAGGGATCGCTGGCTGATGGGGTTGGGCATGGCGCTTGTGAGGTTAGATGACTGAGCGGCCATGCTAGCGGATTACGGGCGTGCAGGTGTGGGACGTGCGCAGGGGCGGCGCAGGAGAATTACCTTACGGTTTACTCAGGCCGGAATAAAACCCCGGTCGGCGATCCTTGAAATACGTATTGATCGCCTGAGATTCGCTCATCGATTCACGGTCCAGATCCGCAATCACCAGCGCCTCATCCTGTCCAGCAAGACCGATTTGCCGGCCGTCCGGCGCGCAGATGCTGCTCAAACCGCAGTAATGGATCTCGCCCTCACTGCCGCAGTAATTGGCGTAAATCAGGTAGCACTGGTTCTCGAAGGCGCGGGCCCGCACGGTGACTTCCGCGACGAAATCGTACGGCGCCATGTTCGCGGTCGGTACCAGAATCAGGTCGGCGCCGGCCAGGGCCAGACGCCGCGTGTTCTCGGGAAACTCGACGTCGTAGCAGATCAAAAAGCCGAGTTTCCAGCCTCCGAATTCCACCACCGGAAAGTGCTCATCGCCCGCACTGAACATCGCGTTGTCCAAGTCGCCGTACAGATGGGTCTTACGGTAATTGCAGAGCTGCACACCTTGCGCGTCGATCAGCTGCACCGCGTTGTAAACCTGGCCGTCGGTGCTCAACTCCGGGTAGCCGTACAGAATCGCGACGCCCGTGGCCTGAGCGATCTCGGCAATCTTCAGCGCAGCCGGGCCGTTGCTTGCTTGCGCCAGCTCCCGCGCGGCCTGGGCGCCAATGTTGTACCCGCTGAGAAACATCTCCGGGAAGACCAGCAGCTTCGCCCCCTGCGCCGATGCTTCGATCGCCTGAGCTTCCAGGCGCATGAGGTTGGCGCTGACATCCAGCGGCAGCGGCGGGCATTGGTAGAAGGCGACGCGCATAGTGGCTTCCTTATTCCGGCAAAACGATCGGGCCGATCTCGTGGAACACGTCACCCGGGCCCGGGTTCTCGGCGTGAGTCTTGCCGCCGAAGTGGGTCATGATGCCCCACACCGCGTTCAGCGACGTCTGCACGGCGCCCTCGACCCAGGCGGGCGTCCAGGACACGTCGTCGCCGGCGATGAAAATGCCGCGTTGCTCGTCAGGCATGTCCTTCTGCATGAAGTGCGCGTACATCCGTTGGTTGTAGCGGTAGTGGCCCGGCAGCGCGCCTTTGAAAGCACCGAGGAAGTGTGGGTCGGATTCCCACGACACGGTGATCGGGTCTCCGATGACGCGTGCGGCGATATCGACCTTCGGGTAGATCTTTTTCAGCGCGCCGAGCGCCAGGCTGACGCGTTTTTCAACGGGGTGGGGCAGCATTTTCAGCGCGTCACTCATCCACGAGTAAGACAGGCAAATCACCCCCGGCTTCTCGACGCCGTTGGAATAGGTGCCGTTGTCGAATAGATAGGTGCCACGGGTCAGGCGGTCGGTCAGGGTCATGCTCATCAAGTCGCGGCCGGTCTCCGGGTCTTTGTCCTTCCAGAACGGCCGGTCCACCATGACGAAGGTTTTCGACGCCTGCATGTAACGCGTGCGGTCCAGTGCCATCCACATCTTCTGGGAAAACAGCGACTCTTCGCACTCGATCTGGGTGGTCAGCAACCAAGTCTGGCACGTCGCCAAAACCGCATCGTAATGGCGAACGTCACCCAGATTGTCCGTGACCGCGAACTGGCCGTTGGCGGCGCGGCTGATGCCTTTGAGGCCCGTGCGCGGGGCGCCTCGGTGCAGCGTCGACAGGCTGGTGCCTTCTGGCCAATGGGCGCAACGTTCAGGGGCGTGGCGCCAGATGCCGATAGGGACTTGCGCGACGCCGCCGACGATCAGGTGCTGGTGATCGTCGCAGTTGGTCATGACCACGCGGAAGATCTCCAGCATCGAGTTCGGGAAGTCCGAGTCCCAGCCACCGGTGCCGAAACCGACCTGCCCAAACACTTCGCGGTGATAGAACGACAGCTTGGCGAAGGCCTTGGACGTGGCAACGAAATCATAGAACGTGCGGTCGTCCCACAACGGCACCAATTTGTTCCATAGATCCTTGAGCCGAGGCACATCGCGGTCGCGGATGGCTTGCTGGATGTCGGCGAACTGCGAGCCGTCCTCCAGCGCGTCCGCCCAGGCGTCAGCCACTTCCTGAAACAGCGCAGGCAAGTCCGACAGTTTCTGTGCGTAGTGAGTGCTGCCTTCCAGATCAATCACTGTGCTGCCCGACGCGGCCGTCAGCGGGTTGGGGAAGGGCTTGGACTCCAGGCCGAGCTTGTCGACGTAGTGATAAAAAGCGGTGGAGGACACCGGGAAGCGCATGCCGCCCAGCTCGGCGATGATGCCTTCAGCGCCTTCGAATTGTTGCGAACGCAGGCGGCCGCCCATTTTGGAGGCTTCATAAACGACGGGTTTGAGACCCAGCTTCATCAGCTCATAAGCCGCGACCAGCCCGGCGATGCCTGCGCCGACAATCGCCACCTCTTTGCCGAGGTTTTCCGTAGGAATGCTACCAAGGCCAGCTGGGTGTTCAATCCAGTCGTCGAAGGCAAACGGGAAGTCCGGGCCGAAAATCGTGATCGGTTTCTTTCCGTTGGCGGGGTGGCGATTGTTCTTCATGACTGACCTTGTTCGACTGGGGCGCGAAAGTGAACAAGTCTAGATAACAGTTGGGACGTTAATAAGACGCAGAGTGCCGTCGTTGTGTCGAGAACCTCAGCAAAGTGACGGAGCTTTTCGTCATATTGTCGGAAATGGCGCGTCAGGACGGCTGGCCGCGATCAATCTTGCTGCTGAGGATGATCGACGTGGTGGTCTTCTCCACCCCGTCGACGCTGCCGATCAGATCAAGCATCTGATCCAGCTGCTCCGGCGAGTCCGTGCGCAGCCACGCCACGTAATCGAATTCGCCACTCACTGCGCACAACTGTTGCACCTGGGCGAGCGCACTCAGCCGCCGCAGCACTTCCTTGCCGGAGCGAGGCTGCACGGTGATGCCGACGTAAGCCTGCAGACCTCCATCCACCAGCCGCTGACCCAGTCGCACGCCGTAGCCGGTGATGACTTTGGCTTTTTCCAGGCGTGCCAGTCGCGAGGTCACGGTGGTGCGCGCGATGCCTAATTGCCGAGCCAGATTGGCGACCGGTTCCCGGGCATTGATTTGCAGCGCGGCGATCAGTTTGCGGTCGATGTCGTCGAGCGCTGGTGGGCGGGTGTCAGGCAAGGGCGGATCTCCTTCGGCAAGCGGGGCATGTTAGGAGATTCCGTAGGGGTTTGGGTGATATTCGAATGGCAAGGCGACGCGAAAGCCCAAGCATTCTGCGTTGATCGTCCACCAGAGATGGGCGTCAGAGAACCTGCGTCGGTCATGTAGGACTTTTACACGCTGTAAGGCTTTTGTCATTCTTCTGTCACCCCTGGCGTGCCTAAATTCTCCCCCACCCCCTTTGAATCCACGCCGGGAGCCTCGTCATGACTCTGGATTTCTCCGAAACCGCCCGCTACATCCAGGCCGATATCCTCGACAGCTTCGACGAAGAACTGGAAATGGAGTACGACGACGCGCGCCTGGATGGCCTGTTGGCTGACTTAGGTGAGGAGGTGCCCAAAGGGATTGATCGCCGCCTGTATTTCCGTGAGCTGCTGCGCCTGCAGGGCGAGCTGGTGAAACTGCAGGACTGGGTGGTGAGCCAGAAGCTCAAGGTGGTCGTGCTGTTCGAAGGCCGGGATGCGGCAGGCAAGGGCGGTGCGATCAAGCGCATCACTCAGCGGCTCAACCCGCGGGTCTGCCGTGTGGCTGCACTGACCGCGCCGAGTGAACGCGAGCGCACGCAGTGGTACTTCCAGCGCTACGTCGCGCACCTTCCTGCGGCTGGCGAAATGGTGCTGTTCGACCGCAGTTGGTACAACCGGGCCGGGGTCGAGCGGGTCATGGGCTTCTGCAATGACGAGGAGTACGAAGAGTTTTTCCGCACCGTGCCCGAGTTCGAAAAAATGCTGGTGCGCTCGGGCATCATCCTGATCAAGTACTGGTTCTCCATCACCGATGACGAGCAATACCGGCGCTTTCTGATGCGCATCCATGACCCGCTGAAACAGTGGAAGCTCTCGCCGATGGACCTCGAATCCCGTCGTCGCTGGGAGGCCTACACCAACGCGAAGGAAGAAATGCTCACGCGTTCCCACACTGACGTCGCGCCGTGGTGGATTGTCGAGGCCGACGACAAGAAACGCGCGCGCTTGAATTGCATTCACCACCTGCTGGAGCAAATCCCGCGCGGCGATACCGAAACGCCGCAAGTGGTGCTGCCGGAGCGCGAGTACAACGCCAATTACCTACGGGCACCGGTACCGCGTGAGATGGTTGTTCCGCCGGTTTATTGATCCTCCGCCGATATGTGATCACAGCGCTGGCAGGGTTCAGATCTTCCATGCCGGCGCTGTTTTCGCCAGTCGCTGTTGCAGGCTTTCGAGATTCTGCGTGAACTGGCGGGTCATCAGTTGATAACCGAGCACCTCGGTCGAGGCGGTTGGAACGTCGGGCCCGACGGTCAAACTCTCGGTTGGCCGCTGCAAACGCTCGGTCGCACCGGTCTGCAGCGCGCGGGCCATGCCGATCAGCATGCGACGAATGCGCCGTTGCTCCGCCGTCACGCCCGTGCTGCCAGCGTCTCCCGGACGCAGGTTCGACAGAATTTCGAGAATGCTCAGGCACATGCGGTAGTGGCTCTGAATAGCGTCCAGCTCAACGATCGAAATCTTCACTTCCTTGGACACCGAAGGCATCAGCGAACGCAGCTGCAACAATGTCGCGCCCATCCGTGCCGTCAGCTTCACGTGCTCATCTGCAGTGATCGACTGCCCGCTGGCGATGCGATCGTAAGCCAGCGCACAGTCCCGCAGGCCACTTGCCAGGTTGTAGCGCCACGAATACACGGCGTACAGCGGCAGCGCGAATGAGAACGCCAGGGCGAGGGCGATGCCGATCAGGATATCCACCGTCCGCCACAACCCGTCCGTGATCGGGTTATCACCGTGGCCCGCCACGATAAACAGGGTGATCGCCGATAGCAGCGCCGTGTAGCCGCCCTTGCCGATGGCGTGATACGCGAAGAAGCCGCAGATCAGCGACATGATCACGTACGTCAGCAACGGCATGCCCAGATAGCTTTCCTGCGCCACAATCGCCAGGCCCAGGGCCGCCCCTATCAACGTCCCGTAAGCCCGCTCTACCGACTTCTTGCCGATGTTGCCGTGGTGCTGCAACCCGCCAATCACGATCAGCATCGTCACCGACGCCCACTCACCGTGGGGCAAATTAATGCCGGTCGTCAGAAGAATCGACACCAGTAGTCCGACCACGATGCGACCGGCGTGAATGTAGCGGGCATGGCGATAGCGGCGGTATGGGTCCAGCAGTGGACGCAGGGCGCGGCGAAGCCAGGAGGGGAGAGAGGCTGAGTTCATGGGGTTACAGACCATGGGGATGATGAATATATCCGAAGCCCGGCAAACGCGGCGCGTCACCACCGGCATTGCCTCATTCACCAAATCATCACATGTGAGATGTTGCGTATCGGGATGCTTGCGCGTAGGGTGCGTTGCTATCACATGTGATGTTCAGGAAAAACCTCAATGGCTCGGAAAACTTCAACCGACTACATGCGCGAAATGCGCGCTCGGCTGACGGCTGCCGGGTACGTGAAACGAGAGCTGTACGTACTTCCAGAAAACGCGGAAGTGCTGAGAGACATCGAAAAAGTGCTGCGCCAGCCCTACTTGGGTAACCGGATCAAACTGGAGGGATTCATGACTGAGAACACCAATTGGACCATCGACACGCTTCACTCGGCCTTCGCCGAACTGGACGTGGTGAAGAACGAAGACATCAAACTAACCCTTATTCACGGTGCCGAGCCGAGTCTGAGCCTGGTGATGAACCAGTTCGGCGGCTTGCCCATCATCATTGCCATTGCGGGCGACCAGATCCTGGTTGATTCCGTCCTGGTCTACGCCTCTCAGGTCAAAGACCCAACGTCTTTCAACGAGACAGTGTTGCGCAGTCGGGACCTCTTCCCGCTGTCTTCGATCGGCATCGAGACCATGCCAAACGGCGAAACCGTCTACAGCATGTTCGGCGCCCTGAGTGCCGCCTCTTCGCTGACGGTCATCGTCCACGAAGTCCTCACGCTGGCAGACAACGTGATTCGTGCGGCTGATGCCTACGAAGACCTTCTAACAGTTGATTCACAGTAATCGGGAGACACATCAATGAGCCTTTGGAAAAAAATGGTCACAGCGTTGCGTGGTGGGGCTTCCGAGGTGGGTGAAGCCATCGTCGATGCTCAGGCACTGCGAATCCTCGACCAGGAAATCCGTGACGCCGACGCCTCTATGCTTGCGGCGCGCAACCAGCTGATTCAGATCAAAGCCAAGCACAAGCTCTCGCTGCAACGCGTCGAAGAGCACGACAAGAACATCGCCAACTGGGAGCAGAAAGCCCTCGCAGCGATGAATAAAGGCGAAGAAGCCCTCGCCCTCGAGTGTGCCGAGAAAGTGGCCGAGCTGACGGCCCTGCGTGATCAGGAGAAGCTTGCCGCCGATCAGTTTGGCGTCCATGTGGCCAAGTTGACCGCACAGGTCATCAAGGCTGAAAGCCAGATCAAAGGCTTGCGTCAGCAAACCGATATGGCCAAGGCCCGCGACAGCGTGCAAAAGGCGCAGATCAACGCCGCTGCCGCAACCGGTGGTGCCAACGGCCGACTCGAAACCGCAGTGGGTTCGCTGGCCCGTATCAAGCAGCGTCAGGATGAGCAGGACGCGAGGCTTGAAGCGGCCGACGAGCTGACCGAGGCTGCCAATGGCAGCGATCTGGAGCGGCGTCTTCAGGATGCCGGGATCGGCGCAAAAACAGGCGGCGCGGCTGACGTGCTGGCCCGCTTGAAAGCGCAAAACCAGAGCGGTAACGCTGGGCAATAAGCACCGTTAAAAATAGGCAGCCGGATTTCCGTCTGCCTTTTTTCGGTTTCAGTTTTTTGGGCTCCAGCGGTGTACAGATGAATATCGGAAATGGACTACGAACGATACTCTGCCTTGCCGCTGTGATGATTGCTGTGCAGATGGTTAACTCCGTGACCGCCAACAGCCTGCTGTCCCACGGCCTGGTGCCCAGAACGGTATCCGGACTCCAAGGCGTCGTTTTCTCCCCGTTTCTCCATGGCTCTGTCCGTCACCTGCTGAGCAATCTGCTGCCTTTTGTGGTGCTGAGCTGGCTGGTTGCGACCGAGGGGCTTCAACGTTACGTCCGCGTGGTGCTGCTCATCGTTGTCCTCGGCGGGCTGATGGTCTGGGTAGTCGGCCGGCCGGTCATCCATGTGGGCGCCAGCGGTCTGATCTTTGGCTTGTGGGCGTATCTGCTGGCCCGGGCGTGGTACCAGCGCAGCCTGGCGAGTTTCGCGATTGCACTGGTGACCCTGCTGGGCTACAGCGGATTGATTTTTGGGTTCATTCCGGTGCCGGGCGTATCGATTGAGTCACACCTGTGTGGCGCGCTTGCCGGTATTGTGACGGCCTGGCTGATGCACTCGCGGCGGCTTCTCGAGCGAGATCCGGCGCAGTGAATTTAAAATTTTTTACATCGCCTCGGCGCGAATTCAAAGGAGATGAAACATGAGCTGGATCAAACGCGCGTTAGGCCTGGAGTCCCCCACTCCACCGGGCGGTCTCGGCAATCCAAGCCTGGCTAATCCGTTCGGGCTGGCGACCGGTCGTATGCTCGACCTCGACGACTCGCTCAAGCTGATGCTCGACGGCCATTCGGAGCTGGTGGTCCCCGACGAAGAAGTGGTCTGGGCGGTGGGTCAGGTTGACCTCGGGCAATCGGTCCGTCTGGTGCGCTTCTACTTCGAGGACGAAGATTACTGGCTGCAGGTCATGATGAACGGGCCTGCCGCTGAAGATGTTCAGGACATCATCCTGTTCGGTTACAGCAGCGCCGTCACGATCAACAGCGAGGCGGAGCTCAAGCGTCTTGTGGGGCCTGCGTCCAAAGTCGGTCTGCCGGTATTCGAGCATGACGGCTGGGAGTACGGTCGTCAGTGGGGCACGGAACAAGGCCAGACCGAGCTCACGCCCATGGACGAGCACGTCGTCAGTCCTGACGGTGCCTACCGCATCAAGCACCTGAGCATGTTGTACGCGCGGGACACCGGACTGGTGGATCGTCGCGAGTTTCTGTTGCTGTCCGTTGAAGAGGACGAGGAGGGCGTTGTCTCCTTCACCACGTCGGTCGGCGTGACCCTGCAGTCCACTGATTTCACCGTCATTTAAAAGGAAGTAAAAAATGCTTGAAGCGCTTCGTATGTCTGTCAGCTTCCAGTCGTTGCTGAGTTTTGTGGTCTACATCATTGTGGCCGGCGGATTGTTCTCGTTGTTTCAGATGGCCTACACGCGTCTGACGCCGCACAAGGAATTTGCCCAGATTCGTGAGGGCAATGTTGCCGCCGCCGTCGCCCTCGGCGGTGCGCTGATCGGTTTCGCTCTTCCTGCCAGCAACGTGATCACCTACAGCATCAGCGTTCTGGATGTGGTGATCTGGGCAGTAATCGCAGCAGTCGTACAGCTGCTGGCCTTCACCGCGACCAGCATGGTGCTCAAGGATCTGTCCGCACGCATCACCCGAGGCGAGCTTGCCGCGGCCATCTACGCCGCCAGCGTCTCGATCAGTGTCGGTTTTCTCAACTCGGCCTGCATGACGCCGTCGACCTGATCGCCCGTTATCGAAAAAGGAGTTATCGATGAGACGTAGTTCCCTCAAGCTGGTCCTGGCCAGCACCCTGCCGTTGGCGATCAGCGCATGCAGCAAGTCCGATACCGTCGAGGTTTCCGCGCAGCAGACCTATCCGTCGGTCCAGTCCTGCGTTGACCAGAAAGTACCGGTCGACATCTGCTCGGACGCTTACATGAGCGCGCTGGCGGAGCACCGCCGCATTGCCCCGACCTACGACGACAAGACGGCTTGCGAAGCAGATTTCGTCCCCGATTACTGCCAGCAGAATGCCGATGGCAAGTTCACGCCCAAGCTCGGCGGTTTTCAGCTGGAAGTTTCCGGTGAGCTTCCCAAGTCACAGGTCGACGCAGCGAAGGCTCAGGCTAACCAGTCGGGTGGCGGTGGCGGTGGCTTCGGTTCCGGGGTGAACGGGTTCCTGATGGGCATGCTCGTCAGCAACATGGTCAACGGATTCACAGGCGGTGGCGGTCGTTACTACGCTCAGCCCATTTACCAAGAGCGGGACTCGCGGGGTGGGTATGGCTACTCCACACTGTCGCGCCAGATCGAGCAGGGCAAAACCTTCGGCAACTCCACCCAGGCGCGAAGCAGCTCGACCGGCACTTACAGCAAAAGCACCCTCGGTCGTAACTCCTCCGTCTCGTCTTCTGTTTCCCGTGGCGGTTTCGGCAGCCAGGCCACCGCTCGCAGCGGTTGGGGTGGCAAAAGCAGCGGCTCAAGCTTCGGCGGATAACAGGGACGTTACCCATGAAAAGGATCAGCATCCAGGAACGTCCTGACTGGCGACAGACGGCCGAGCGTGAAGGCTTCAACTTTCACACCATCGACGGCGAGCGCTACTGGGATGAGCGGGCCTACTACCAGTTCACCGAAGCGCAGATCACACGCGACATTGAAGCGCCGACCCAGGAGCTTCATGCCATGTGCCTGGACGTTGTGGAAAGGGTCGTCGAGAGCGAAGAGCTGCTGACCCGGCTGGCCATTCCGCAGGCGTTCTTCGATCTGGTTCGCACCTCGTGGAAGGAAGGCCACCCGCATCTGTATGGCCGCTTTGACTTCAGCTATGACGGCATAAACCCGGCCAAGCTGCTGGAAGCCAACATGGACACGCCTACGTCAGCGTATGAAGCGGGCGCGTTTCAGCTCATCTGGCTTGAAGAGCAGATCCAGCGCGGCGTATTGCCGGCCCACGCTTCGCAATTCAACTCGATAGCGGAGGATCTGGTCCGGGCTTTTGCGGCGATCAAGGAAGGCGGGCCGTTCTACTTTTCGTGTATGTCAGGCTCCATCGAAGACCGGGGTACGACGGAATTCCTGCGCAAAATGGCTGAACATGTCGGCATCGAAACCCGCCACATCGACATCGAAGACATCGGCCTTAATACCCAAGGTAGATTCGTCGACCTTGAAGGTCGCTGGATCGAACGCATCTTCAAGCTGCACGCTTGGGAGCATGTCTTTCATGAGCCCCACGGCCAGGCCATCCCCCAGTGCGATACGCAGTTCATCGAACCTGCCTGGAAGGCGATTATTTCGAACAAAGGCATCCTGCCGCTGCTTTGGGAATTCAACGAAGGGCATCCCAATCTGTTGCCGTCCTTCGTTGATAAGCACCCACAATCTGCGGTGCCAAAGGGTTGGGTCCGCAAGCCGTACTTTTCCCGCGAAGGCGCCAACATCGAAATCCGCACCCCAACTGACCAGGTCATTTTCGAAGACGGCCCTTATAACGATGCTCCCTACATCCTTCAAGAGTTCGCGCCACTGCCTCGTTTTGGCGACAGCTACACGCTGATCGGGTCTTGGGTGGTGGGTGATACGGCTTCAGGGATCGGGATTCGTGAAGATGACAGTTTGATCACCAAGGACAGCAGCCGGTTTTTGCCGCATGTGGTGATTGATTGAGGTTGTGATGAGGCCGGCGGTGGGTATCGCGAAAGAACGAAAAAAGCCGCGCAATGCGCGGCTTTTTATTTGGTGGGCCCACACGGACTCGAACCGTGGACCAAGGGATTATGAGTCCCCTGCTCTAACCAACTGAGCTATAGGCCCTCAGTAGGCCGCGGATTATAACGACGGTTTACGCGCTGTGCTATCCGAAACGTCTGAAACGGTTGTACGAAGAAATGTCGTGCAGAATTCCTCCGCGCGCAGGGGGAGGCTGACGAGGTAGCCCTGGATTTGTTCGCAGCCCTCGTCCGCCAGGAATTGCTGCTGTTCGAGGGTTTCGACGCCTTCTGCGATGACTGTCAGCTGCATGCTGCGGCCCAGCGCAATGATGGCGCGGACAATCGCCGCATCGTGGGGGTCATCAGGCAAACCGCGCACAAAGGATTGGTCGATCTTGAGGATGTCCAGCGGCAGGCGCTTGAGGTAACTGAGCGAAGAGTAGCCGGTACCGAAGTCGTCGATCGCCAGCTGTACGCCGAGTGTCTTCAGGCGATGCAGGACTGAAAGCGCTTCCTCGGTCTGCGACATGATGAAGTTCTCGGTGATCTCCAGTTGCAGACACCCTGGCTGAAGCTGGTGCTGGAGCAGCAGTCGTTCGATCTTGTTGACGAGATCGGTCTGACGTAACTGGGCGCCGGCAAGGTTCACTGACAATGGGCCGGACATGTCGTAGCGCTGGTTCCACGCATGCAATTGCTGGCAGGCCGTATCGAGCACCCATTCCCCGATCTGCAGGATCATGCCGTTTTCTTCTGCCAGCGGGATGAACCGCTCAGGTGGGACATCGCCGAATGTGGGGTGAAACCAGCGTATCAGCGCTTCGGCGCCGACCAGTCGGTGTGTCAGCAGGCTGATCTTGGGCTGGTAGGACAGGGTGAACTCGTTACGCTCGATGGCGCGCCGCAGTTCGTGCTCCAGGGCGACTCGCTCGCTGGCCTGAGCGGTCAGATCGCGTGTGTAGTGCTCGACGCGGTTACGACCTTTGGCCTTCGAACGATACATCGCCGCGTCGGCGTTCTTGATCAACGTGGCGACGTCTGCGCCGTCTGTGGGAAACAGCGCGCTGCCAATGCTGGTGCTCATGAAGAACTCGTGTTCGCCCGCCTGAAACGGCGCTGAAAAGCTGTTGAGCAGCTTGGTGGCGACCACTTCGGCGTCAGTCGGATTTTGCAGGCCCGGCAACAGGATAATGAACTCGTCGCCTCCGAGTCGCGCGACGGTGTCGATGTCACGCAGGTTCTCCTTCAGGCGCACCGCAATGCTCTTCAGCAGCAGATCGCCGACCGGGTGACCGAGACTGTCATTGATGTGCTTGAAGCGATCCAGGTCGAGGAACAACACCGCGCCGAGGCTGTAAGCCGCTCTTGAGTGAATCAGCGCGGCGTGCAGTCGGCTTTCGAACAGCGTCCGATTGGGCAGGCCGGTCAGCGGGTCGTGGTGCGCCTGATAATCCAGCCGTGCCTGAGCCTGCTTCAGGCTGGAAATATCAGCGAACACCGCGACAAAATGGGTGATGAATTTATCGCGATTGCGCACGGCACTGATGGTCAGCCAGCTCGGGTAGATCTCGCCATTTTTGCGCCGGTTGCTGATCTCGCCCTGCCAGTGACCTTCGGCCGTCAGTTGGTACCACATGGCGGCGTAGAACGCGCTGTCATGGAATCCGGACGCCAGGAGACGCGGTGTCTCGCCGAGGGCTTCCTGCTCGCTGTAGCCGGTGATCTCGCTGAAGGCGCGGTTGACGGCATTGATCCGCTGTCGGGTGTCGGTGATCAACACACCCTCCGCCGTGCTCTCAAATACCGTCGCGGCCAGTTGCAGTTTCTCCTGCATCTGGTGGCGGTCGGTGATGTCGCGCGCGATGGTAAGCATGTAATCCTCACCGGCAATCGGCAGCGGTCGTGCGGAAATCTCGCACAGGCGGATCTGACCATCCCTTCGACGAATGTGGCTGGTGAAGTCCTTCACGAAGCCGTCGCGGTTCAATTGCTCAAGCAGTTGCTGTCGCTCGTTCAGGTCTACCCAGATGCCCAGGTCGAGGGTGGTACGGTCTACGGACAGCGAGCTGTGATAACCGGTGATCCGGCTGAAGCCGTCGTTGACCTCCACCAGCAACCCGTCGTTTTGCCGTGTAATCAGCAGTCCGTCTGGCGAAGAATGGAAGGCCTTGGCAAATTTCTCTTCGGACATTTGCAGCTGTTGCTGGGCTTCCTTGAGCGGCGTGATGTCCCTCACCACCAGAACCACTGCGGCCGTGGAGTCCAGATCAAAGGGCTCGGCTGACAGAAGCCCGGTGAACAAGCGGCCATCACTGCGCCGAAACGGCATTTCCAGATTGCGTATGCTGCCCCTTTGAAGGCGTTGCAGCAGACTGTGGCCGATGTCGGGAATGCCCCAGATATTCAACTCGGAGGGCAGGCGTCCTACAACGTCGGCCGGGCTGACGCCAATTTGCTCGGCAAATGCCGGATTGGCCTCCAGAAAACAGCCATCGGAAAGGCGCGCGATCACCAGCATGTCAGGGCATTGCGCGAACACCGAGGCGAACTTCCCTTCCGACAGGCGCAGCGCTTCTTCGGTCTGCTTGGCTTCGCTGATGTCGATCATCAGCCCGCGCATCACGGGCTCTCGGCCACAGCCGATCATGCTCACGATATCGCGAATCCAGACCACCCTGCCGTCGGCGCTCAGGACTCGGTAATCGACGCTGTGATCGTTGCCTTCCGCAACCTCACGGTCGCAGTAGGCTTGGGCGTAGTCGATGTCCTCGGGATGAACGATGCTGCGCCAGAATCCGGGCCGTCGCCACTGGTGCAGCGGATACCCCAGCAATTCCTGCGCATGGGGCGAGACGTAGTTGTAGGAGTAGTCGTGAGTGTTGGCTTCCCACGCGATGGCCGAAAGGCTCTCGATCATCCCGCGATAGTGGTACTCGCTGCTGCGCAGCTCTTGTTCCAGCGCGATCCGGCGGGAAATTTCCGAGCTGAGGCGACGGTTGACCCGCACCACAATGGCTAGCACCGTTGTCAGCACCAGCAGCCCGGGCAGTCCGATCAGCAAGAACTCGTGCCAGAGCTTGCTGCGTTCGCTGGCATGGAAACCTGCCGGCAATGCGGCTGACGAATCCGTCAGGTCGTTGTGTCGTTCTGATGGGCGCGCCTGATTGACACCGAAAAATCGGTCGCTGAGCAGGGGAGTGGATAAGTTTTGGTTTATATCGACTGGATTTCTAGATTGGGCGTCTTCGGTGGACTGTAACCCTTGCCGCATCGCTTGCCCTTCATCTTCGTTGTGAAGCAATGCCTGGGCGGAGACTGCAGAGGAGGTAAGCAAGCATAAGAGAGCAATGGCCGGCATCCAAATCATGGCAGCCTCGGTGATTCATTGGTAAGAATCAAACGAGTGTAGCCGGGCTGGACAACAGTGGCACTGTGCCGAAAATTTATTCCTTAAAACGCAAAACCCCCAGCAATGCCGGGGGTTTTGGTATGACGCGTCGCTTACTCGTCGAGGAACGAACGCAGGTGTTCGCTTCGCGTCGGGTGACGCAGCTTGCGCAACGCCTTGGCTTCGATCTGACGGATACGCTCACGGGTTACATCGAACTGCTTACCGACTTCCTCAAGGGTGTGGTCAGTATTCATGTCGATACCGAAACGCATACGCAGGACCTTGGCTTCACGGGCGGTGAGGCCCGACAGCACTTCGCGCGTCGCTTCTTTCAAGCTCTCTACCGTGGCGACATCGATTGGCGACTGCATGGTCGAATCTTCAATGAAGTCACCCAGGTGGGAATCTTCGTCGTCACCGATCGGCGTTTCCATGGAGATCGGCTCTTTCGCGATCTTCAACACCTTGCGGATCTTGTCCTCAGGCATTTCCATGCGTTCGCCCAGCTCTTCCGGCGTCGGTTCGCGACCCATTTCCTGCAACATCTGACGGGAAATGCGGTTGAGCTTGTTGATCGTCTCGATCATGTGCACCGGAATACGAATGGTGCGTGCCTGGTCAGCGATCGAGCGAGTGATCGCCTGACGAATCCACCAGGTGGCGTACGTCGAGAACTTGTAACCACGACGGTATTCGAACTTGTCCACCGCCTTCATCAAACCGATGTTGCCTTCCTGGATCAGATCGAGGAATTGCAGGCCACGGTTGGTGTACTTCTTGGCGATCGAGATCACAAGACGCAGGTTGGCTTCAACCATTTCTTTCTTCGCGCGGCGGGCCTTGGCCTCACCGATCGACATCCGACGGTTGATGTCCTTGATTTCCAGAATGGTCAGGCCGGTTTCTTCTTCCAGCGCGGTCAGCTTTTGCTGGCAGCGCTGAATGTCGGCCTGAAGACGACCAATGGCTTCAGCGTATTTGCTTTTGCCTTTGGCCAGCCCATCGGTCCAGCTCTGGTCAACTTCGTTGCCCGGGAACTGGCGCAGGAAGTCGGCGCGCGGCATGCGTGCATCACGAACGCACAGCTGCATGATGGCGCGTTCCTGGGCGCGCAGACGCTCAAGGGCACCGCGGACGCGCTCAACCAGACCTTCAAACTGTTTCGGAACCAGCTTGATCGGCATGAACAGCTCGGCCAGAGCCAACAGTTCAGCGTTGGCCTGCTTGCTGCCACGACCGTGCTTTTTCAACGCCTTGAGGGCGATTGCCATCTGGTCTGAAACGGCACCGAAGCGCTGGGCGGCGATGACTGGATCCGGGCCGCTTTCGACCTCGTCCTCTTCATCGTCGGTAGCGTCGTCCTCTTCGTCGTCAGCCCCTTCGACCTTCTCGGCCTTGGGATCTACCGGCGGCGGGACTTCGGCTGGCGGCGCTATGCCGTCGTCCGGGTCGATATATCCGCTCAAAACGTCGGACAGGCGACCGCCTTCGGTGGTAACGCGAGTGTACTCGGAGAGAATGTGCTCAACCGTGCCAGGGAAGTGCGCGATGGCGCCCATCACTTCACGGATGCCTTCTTCGATACGCTTGGCGATTTCAATTTCGCCTTCACGTGTCAGAAGCTCGACGGTACCCATTTCGCGCATATACATGCGCACTGGGTCAGTCGTGCGACCGATGTCGGTCTCCACCGCAGCCAACGCAGCAGCGGCTTCTTCAGCGGCTGCCTCGTCGGTATCGGCGTCGGCCAACATAAGGGCGTCCGCATCCGGAGCACTCTCGTGTACGGGGATCCCCATGTCGTTGATCATGCGGATGATGTCTTCCACCTGCTCTGGATCTGAAATATCCTCAGGCAGGTGGTCGTTGACCTCTGCGTAAGTCAGATACTTCTGCTCACGACCCAGGGTGATCAACTCTTTGATACGAGACTGCTGTTGCGCTTTTCCGGACATAACACCCTATCCACTGAAGGTCTTGGCGGGCAAAAAACAAGCCGGGGATTATACCCGAGCTATGACCTCACACGCCAGTTGAGGTCGGGGTTTGTGCAGGAACTTTGCGATTTAACAGGTTGAGCAGCTGAACTTTTTCTTCCGCGCTCAGGCCTGACTGCCGTTCCTTCCTGATCAATTGCTCCAGATGTCGCTCGCGTTGGCGGGCAGACAAGCTAGTTATAGTGTCGAAAAACTGTTGTTCAAGGTTATCGGCCGAGATCAGCCATTCCTTTTCCGCCAGTTGACGCAGCAATCGTCCTTGATCGGTGCCATGCCAGCGGGCAATCAACTGCATCGTGCGCAGCTTCGGGTTTTTCTGTGTAGCGTCGATCAGGGCCACCAGAAGCTGTGAATACACATTCTCTTCATCGGCGAACGTACTGGCGTTTGCGACCTGCGCTGACAGTTCAGGGTGATGCAGCAAAGTTCTGAGTGCTGTCAGTGCCGGTGGCTCAACCGTCGCCGGTGTGCGTGGCCCGCGAGGTTCGAAATCAGGACGCTTGCCGTTCTTGTCCCATTTCTTGCCTTTGTCCCACGGCTTCTTGTCCCATTTCTTCTGCTGACCGCCCGGCGCGCTCGGTGTCCATTCCTGCTGCGCCTGATAATCGTGCTGCTGGTAATCGCCGTAATCCGGCACGGCGTCGTAATCAAAGCCCGGATCGTAGCTGGGCTGGGCTTCCGCCGGAGCAGACTGCATCAACTGGCTGACTGCAGCGGTGTCCAGCCCGGTGATCTCTTTCAGGCGTCGACGCATCAGCTCACGCAAATTCGCGCCCGGCACTTTTTCGATCAGTGGCGCGGCCAGCGTTACCATGTGTGCCTTGCCTTCCAGGGAGCGCGGATCGGCCTCCTTGGTCAGTTGCTCGAAAAAATAGTCGGCCAGCGGTTGTGCATGCTGGTTGATCCTGGCCTTAAATGCGTCGGTGCCTTCGGCCCGCACCAGAGTGTCGGGATCTTCCCCTTCGGGCAGAAACAGAAACCTCGCGCGCCGGCCGTCTTGCAAACCGGGAATCGTCGCTTCCAGCGCACGCCAAGCGGCGTTTCGGCCAGCCTGGTCACCGTCAAAGCAGAACAACACGTTCGGTACCACGCGAAACAGCCGCTTCAAATGCTCTTCACTGGTCGCCGTACCGAGCGTCGCAACGGCATTGCGCAAGCCTTGTTGGGCCAGCGCAATAACGTCCATGTAGCCTTCGACGACGATAATCTCGTCCAGGTTACGGTTAAATTTGCGAGCTTCGAATAAACCGTATAACTCCTGACCCTTATGAAACACCGGGGTTTCAGGAGAGTTCAGGTATTTGGGCTTGTCGTCGCCCAGTACCCGCCCGCCAAATGCGATCACACGGCCGCGACTATCGCGAATGGGGAACATCACCCGGTCGCGAAAGCGGTCGTAGCGTTTGCCGGTTTCGGCGTTTTCGATCAGCAGGCCGGCATCGATCATCGCCTTCTGTTGAAGGGTGTCGCTGCTAAGGTGTTTGTAGAGGTTATCCCAGCCAGGAGGGGCGAAGCCGAGTCCGAAGTCCCGGGCAATCTCGCCTGACAGGCCACGGCCTTTCAGGTATTCCACCGCAGATTTTCGCGTTGGATGGCTCTTCAGCGCAGCGCGATAGTAGTCGGCGGCGGCTGTTAATAGGGGGTAGAGCGGCGAATCGGTAGGCTGCCTGGGCTTTTGCCCTTTGACGCCTTGTTCGCGTGGGACTTCCATCCCGGCGGCTTTGGCCAGGTCTTCGACGGCCTGGGGGAAATCCAGGTTGTCGTGGTCCATGATGAAGCCGAGGGCATTGCCACCCGCGCCACAGCCGAAGCAGTAATAGAACTGTTTGTCCGGGCTGACGCTGAACGACGGTGTCTTCTCTTTATGGAAAGGACAACAGGCGCTGAAGTTCTTGCCGGTCTTTTTTAATTGAACGCGTGAGCTGACAACATCGACGATGTCGGTGCGGTTCAGGAGGTCGTCAATAAAACCTTGGGGAATCAGTCCGGCCATGGCGTTCTCATCATCAGGCGCCCCGCCAGAAAGATCGTGGCGAATCCAAACCGTAACGACGGTTGCTTGGTCAGTGTAGACGGGTCAACGCGGCCTGAATCAGGCTGGAAGAAATCGACGGGGTTTGTCTCGGTCGCATCTGCGGCGTCAACAGCCTCTGTCTTGTGTTGCTTGATCGGTGTTGCCTGAGGCTAGAACTGCAACTGCCGACAGCCCGGCTTTGAAGGCCGGGCAAGGCAGAAGCTTGCGTCAGACGTCTGTATTAATACAGACGAACGGCGCGGCGCTGTTCGCGCTGTACTTTCTTGGCGTGACGCTTAACAGCAGCTGCTGCTTTACGCTTACGCTCAGAAGTCGGCTTCTCGTAAAATTCGCGGCTACGAACTTCAGCCAGAACACCGGCTTTTTCGCAGGAGCGCTTGAAACGACGCAGAGCTACGTCGAAGGGTTCGTTCTCTTTAACTTTGACGGCTGGCATCCAGAGCTACCTTCATTCATTACCGGGGTCAACGCTTACTGCAACGCTTGCACTAAGTACGTCGGTTTTTAAGGGTTGCGGATGTTAACCCCTTGCTTCGCGGAATGCAAAGCCTCTGATCGAAAAGCACTGGTCGCAGGCATGAGCGGCGACTATTATGCGCGCCTTCGAATTCAGCCTCTACAAGGCGTACCCCATGCTAGTACTGGGAATGGAAACTTCCTGCGATGAGACCGGTGTCGCGCTGTACGACAGCGACCGCGGGTTGCTTGCCGATGCATTATTCAGCCAGATCGACCTGCACCGCGTCTACGGTGGCGTGGTCCCGGAGCTTGCCTCGCGCGATCACGTAAAACGCATGCTGCCCTTGATTCGTCAGGTGTTGGCCGAGGCGGACTGCGCCGTGACCGAGATCGATGCCATCGCTTATACCGCTGGCCCGGGACTGGTCGGGGCCCTGCTGGTAGGGGCTTCGTGCGCACAGGCTCTGGCGTTTGCGTGGGACATTCCGGCGCTGGGTGTTCACCACATGGAAGGGCATCTGCTGGCGCCGATGCTGGAGGAAAATCCGCCTGAGTTTCCGTTCGTCGCTTTGTTGGTTTCCGGCGGCCATACGCAGCTGGTTCGCGTCGATGGCATTGGTCTTTACGAGCTGCTGGGCGAGACCCTGGACGACGCCGCCGGCGAAGCTTTCGACAAAACCGCAAAGATGATGGGGCTGAACTACCCCGGTGGTCCGGAGATTTCCCGTCTGGCGCAATCCGGTGTGTCTGGGCGGTTTGTCTTTCCGCGTCCGATGACGGACCGCCCCGGGCTGGATTTCAGCTTCAGCGGCTTGAAAACCTTTTCGCTGAACACGTGGCAGCAGTGCCAGAGCGCCGGGGACGACAGCGAGCAAACCCGTTGCGACATCTCGCTGGCCTTCCAGCAGGCGGTGGTGGACACTTTGACCATCAAGTGCAAACGCGCGCTGAAGCAGACCGGGCTCAAGCGTCTGGTCATCGCCGGTGGCGTGAGCGCGAACAAGGCGTTGCGCCAGTCGCTGGAGCAGATGCTCGATGGCCTGGGCGGCAATGTCTACTACGCGCGTCCTGAGTTCTGCACCGACAACGGCGCGATGATCGCCTTTGCCGGCTGCCAGCGTTTGCGGGCGGGGCAGAGGGAAAGTTTGAGCATTACGGTTCAGGCGCGCTGGCCGATGGAGCAGTTGCCCGGTCTTTGAGGGCAAATAGGTTTGAGCGCCTGATTGGGGATGTGAAAGGGGGCAGCGTCAGAAATGCCGTTCGCGCCCGGCAAACAGGTCGCGTAGATTGCCCCGATGGCGCCAGACGATGAGCAACGTCAATACGCTCATCGGCAGCAAAGCGTGGGGTTCCTGCCAGGCAAGCAGCGGAAGGGTGAGCGGCGTGGCAATCAGGGACGCCAACGAGCTGGTGCGAGTGAGGTAGAACGTCAGCAGCCAGGCGCCTATGGCGAGCAGGGCGGCTGGCGGATACAAGGCCAGCAACATGCCGGCGGCCGTGGCCACGCCCTTGCCGCCACGAAAACGGAAGTACAGCGGGAACAGATGCCCCAGCACTGCGCACAGTCCGATCCAGGCTTGCAGGCGTGGGTCGAGGTCCAATCCTCTGGCGATCAGCACCGGGATCATGCCTTTGCAGACGTCGCCAATCAGGGTCAGTACCGCGAGTTTCTTGCCGGCCAGGCGCAGCATGTTGGTGGCGCCGGCGTTGCCCGAGCCGCTGGCGCGAGGGTCCGGGCGACCGGTTATGCGGCTGATCAGGATGGCAAAGGACAGCGAGCCGAGCAGGTAGGCGAGGACCGCCAGTAACCAAAACATGCTAACCATTCCGGGCGAGGTTGCCTTGATTCTAACGGCGCATCGCGCCCTTGTCGTGCAGCGGAGAAACAGGCTTGGACAGAGTTTTCATTGAGGGTCTGGAGGTCGATACCGTCATCGGCGCGTACGACTGGGAGCGTGGCATTCGCCAGTGCCTGCGTCTGGACCTGAGTTTTGCCTGGGACAATCGGCCTGCAGCCGCAGGCGACGACCTGACCAAGGCGCTCGATTACGCCAGTGTGTCCGCACGAATTCAGACGTTCGCCGAAGCCTCTCAATTCCAGCTGGTCGAGACCTTTGCCGAGCGACTCGCCGAAGTGCTGATGAGCGAGTTCAACATTCCCTGGCTGCACCTCAAATTGACCAAGCCGGGAGCCGTGCCTGCGGCGAAGGGCGTTGGGGTGGAGATCGAGCGCGGATGTCGCTGACACGGATTTTTCTGGGACTGGGCAGCAACATCGAGCGGGAGCGCCATCTGTGCGCAGGCCTCGACGCCCTTGCCGGCTTTCTGACCGACATGACCTGCTCGCCCGTGTTCGAAAGTCATCCGGTGGGGATCAAGAGCGGGCCGTTTTTCAATCTGGTGGTGTCGGCGCTGACCGACCTGCCGCTGACTGAACTGGACCGCCGCCTCAAATTCATCGAAGCCGATAACGGGCGTTATGCCCCTGATCGAAAGGGGCTGCCGCTGGACATCGACGTCCTGCTGTATGGCGAACAGGTCGGCAACTTCGACGGCCTTATTCTGCCTCGGGCCGAAATCCTCAAAAACGCGTTCGTGCTGTGGCCGCTGTCACTGATCGCGCCGCAACGCCTGCATCCAGAGGCCGGCGTGTCATTTGCCCAGCTTTGGGCCGATGCGAACATCGATCAGAAACTCTGGCCGGTTGCCTTTGAATGGCGCGGCGAGCAACTCACCCCGGCCACCCTGCTGGTTACGATGTAGCAGGCAGCCCGACCGAGCCGCAGCCAAGCCAGCGGCTTAAAGCTGATACGACGCCTTGTATACCTTCAGAGTATCCAGCCGCTCCCGCTTAAGCGCCTCGCCCAGTTGCTGGCCCTGAAAACCCTTCTCCAGCAGCGGTTGCACTGCCACTTGCCGCGCCGCTTCGGCAGCACCGCGCAGGTACTCGGCTTGCGGATACGTGCGCGACTCAAATCCCTTGCGGCCTCGGGCGTCCATTTCGCAGGCAGCGATGAACTCCTCGAAGCGCTGCGGGCGACGATACACGTCAAAGCTCTGCAGCAGATCCAGCAATGTCGAAGGCTTCAGCTCCAGCGCGCGATGGCCATGGGTGTGATATTCGCCCACCAGCAGCGCCAGTTCCTGACAGTCCCTTGGCACCTTGAAACGCTGGTTCATTGCCTTGATCGCCTTGAGTCCCTTGTGCTCATGGGCGATATGCCGCGGCCATTCCTCTTGCGGCGTGAGGCCCTTGCCCAAGTCGTGCAGCAAGCAAGCCCAGCGAACGCTTAGCGGCTGGCGGTGCAGGGCGGACTGATGCAACACGCTGAGAACGTGCACACCGGTATCGATTTCAGGGTGATGGGCTTCCGGCTGAGGCACGCCAAACAGCGCGTCGACTTCTGGCATCAGCACGTTCAGGGCGCCGCATTCGCGCAGGACTTCGATGAACACCTGCGGCTCTTTTTCCATCAGCGCGCGGGAGATTTCCTTCCAGCTGCGCTCCGGTGTCAGCGCTTCCAGTTCACCGGAGCCGCTCAGTTGGCGCATCAGTTCGAGGGTTTCCGGGGCGATGGTGAAACCGTCGGGGGCATAGCGCGCGGCGAAGCGGGCCACGCGCAGGACGCGCAGTGGATCTTCGGCGAACGCGGGGGAAACGTGACGTAATACTCGGGCTTCAAGGTCCTGCTGACCATGATAAGGATCAGTCAGTTGTCCATTTTTGTCTTCGGCAATGGCATTGATGGTCAGGTCCCGGCGGATCAGGTCTTGCTCAAGTGTGACGTCCGGGTGGGCGTGAAAAACAAAGCCGCCGTAGCCTTTGCCGGTCTTGCGTTCGGTGCGGGCCAGTGCGTACTCCTCACCGGTCAGCGGATGCAGGAAAACGGGAAAATCCGTTCCCACCGGGCGGTAACCCTTGACCAGCATCTCTTCGGTCGACGCACCCACCACTACCCAGTCGATGTCAGTGACCGGTTTGCCAAGCAGGCGATCGCGTACCGCGCCGCCAACTTTATAAATCTGCATAAAAAAGCCTCCGTGAGGGCGACAGGATAAACCTTAAGTCGCGATCGCGGAGGCTGGAAACGCTCAGGGTTTATAAGTGGACGACCGCCAGGTCCAGCCGGGGATATTCACTGTCAGCGTGTTCGCTTCTCGGCGGCACATGGTGGACTTTCATCACCTGGTCGCCTTGCAGCGTTTCCAGATGGATATCAAAACCCCACAACCGATGCAGGTGTTTCAGCACCTCATCCGTCGAATCGCCCAAGGGTTTGCGGTCGTGCTGTTGATGACGAAGGGTCAGGGAGCGATCGCCGCGCCGGTCAATGCTGTAGATCTGCACGTTGGGTTCGCGGTTGCCGAGGTTGTATTGCGCGGCGAGGGTTTCACGAATCATCTTGTAGCCGGTTTCATCGTGGATGGCGGGCACGAGGAGATCGTCCTTTTGATCATCGTCGAGGATGCTGAACAGCTTGAGGTCACGAATCACCTTGGGCGACAGGTATTGCAGGATGAAGCTCTCGTCCTTGAAGCTGCTCATCGCAAACTTCACAGCCGTCAGCCAGTCGGTGCCGGCCAGATCGGGAAACCAGTGGCGGTCTTCCTCGGTCGGGTGCTCGCACATCCGCCGGATGTCCTGATACATGGCAAAGCCCAACGTGTAGGGATTAATACCGCTGTAGTAGGGACTGTCGAAGCTCGGCTGGTAGACGACACTGGTATGGGAGGTCAGGAATTCGAGCATGAAACCGTCAGTCACCAGCCCCTCGTCGTACAGATCGTTCATCAGCGTGTAATGCCAGAACGTTGCCCAGCCCTCATTCATCACTTGGGTTTGACGCTGTGGGTAGAAATACTGGGCGATCTTGCGCACGATCCGCACCACTTCACGCTGCCAGGGCTCCAGCAATGGGGCGTGCTTTTCGATGAAGTAAAGGATGTTTTCCTGGGGCTCGGCGGGGAAGCGCGAGAAGTCCTCTTTGTCGTTCTTGCTCGCACTTTTCGGAATCGTACGCCACAGATCGTTGATCTGCTTCTGCAGGTGCTCTTCCCGGTCCTTCATGCGGCGGCGTTCTTCCTCCGCCGAAATCGGATAGGGCCGCTTGTAGCGATCCACGCCGTAGTTCATCAGCGCGTGGCAGGAATCCAGCAGATCCTCGACCGCATCGATCCCGTGGCGCTCTTCGCACTGCATGATGTACTGCTTGGCGAAGACGAGGTAATCGATGATTGAACTGGCGTCGGTCCAGGTGCGGAACAGGTAATTGCCCTTGAAGAAGCTGTTATGCCCATAGCAGGCGTGGGCCACGACCAGCGCCTGCATGCAGATGGTGTTCTCTTCCATCAGATAGGCGATGCACGGATCGGAGTTGATGACGATCTCGTAGGCCAGACCCATCTGGCCTCGCGAGTAGGATTTTTCCGTGCTGAGGAAGTGCTTGCCGTAGGACCAATGGTGATAACCCAAGGGCATGCCGACAGACGCATAGGCGTCCATCATCTGCTCGGCGGTGATCACCTCGATCTGGTTGGGGTAAGTGTCCAGCGCATAACGTTCGGCAATGCGGCTGATCTCCCGGTCGTAGGCCTGGATCAGTTCGAACGTCCACTCTGAACCCGTGGAGAGGGGTTGGCGCTTCTGCTCTCTAGCGGTCATGTCACTAACCTGCGCTGGAAGAGTTCACGGAACACCGGATAGATATCACCGGCAGAGACCAGCTGCTGCTGGGCGAACGTGTCGGCGAAGGCTTCGCCGATGCGTTCGTATTCGAACCACAGCGCCTGATGTTCGCGCGGGGTAATTTCGACGTAGGTGTAGTACTGCACGAACGGCATGATCTGTTTGATCAGGATATCGCGGCAAATGGGCGAGTCATCGTTCCAGTTGTCGCCGTCCGAGGCCTGGGCTGCGTAGATATTCCATTCGTTGGTGGGGTAGCGCTCCGCCATGATTTCCTGCATCAGCTTCAATGCGCTGGAAACGATGGTGCCGCCGGTTTCCCGTGAATAGAAAAACTCCTCTTCGTCGACTTCCCGCGCACTGGTGTGGTGGCGGATGAAGACGACTTCGATCTTGTCGTAGTTACGCTTGAGGAACAGATACAGCAGGATGAAAAAGCGCTTGGCGATGTCCTTGGTGGCCTGGGTCATCGACCCGGAAACGTCCATCAGACAGAACATCACGGCTTTGGAGCTGGGGTTCGGCTGTTTGACCAGCAGGTTGTATTTGAGGTCGAAGGTGTCCAGATACGGGACGCGACGGATGCGCGCTTGAAGTTTTGCGGCCTCGATTTCCAGTTCCTGGATATCGCCGAAGTTGTCGGGCTCCTCGATCCTCAGGCGTTCCAGCTCAGCCTGCACTTGGCGCAGCTTGGCCCTGCTGCTGCCGGACAGCGCGATACGCCGCGCATGTGCCGAGCGCAATGTGCGGATGATGTTGATGCGTGACGGGTTGCCTTCGTTACTGATGCCCGCGCGAACGGTCTTGAACGTGTCAGTGCCGCTCAGGTTGCGCTTGACCAGATTGGGCAGCTCCAGGTCCTCGAACATGAATTCGAGAAATTCTTCCTGAGTGATCTGGAACACGAACTCATCCATGCCCTCGCCGGAGTTGCCCGCCTTGCCAGGCCCTTTGCCACCGCCGCCACCTTGCGGGCGTGCAATGTGCTCACCGGTGGTGAACTCCTTGTTACCCGGATGAACAACCGTTTGCTTGCCGCCGCGACCATGGTGCAACACCGGTTCGTCGATATCCCGCCCCGGAATACTGATCTGTTCGCCGTGCTCCATATCGGTAATGGAGCGCCGGCTGACGGCTTCTTCAACTGCCTTCTTGATGTGGTCACGATAACGGCGAAGAAAGCGCTGCCGATTCACCGTGCTCTTGTTCTTCCCATTGAGACGTCGGTCGATCACATAGCTCATAGGCCCCTCCGGGGAGCTTCAAGTTGTGAGCCGCAAGCTGCGAGTAGAGGCGGTTATCCGGATAGCAGATGACGCGCTTTCTTCCTGCAGCCTGTGGCTTGACGCTTGCAGCTGCCTTACTGCGATTTCCGGACCCGTAGGTACCATTCGGAAAGAAGCCTTACCTGTTTATCGGTGTAGCCCCGCTCGACCATTCGTGTGACAAAGTCGTTGTGCTTCTGCTGGTCCTCTTTGCTGGCTTTGGCGTTGAAACTGATGACAGGCAGCAGGTCTTCGGTGTTCGAGAACATTTTCTTCTCGATCACCACCCGCAGCTTCTCGTAGCTCAGCCAGGTCGGGTTCTTGCCGTTGTTGTTGGCGCGGGCTCGCAGCACGAAGTTGACGATCTCGTTGCGGAAGTCTTTCGGGTTACTGATGCCAGCCGGTTTTTCGATCTTCTCCAGTTCCTCGTTCAACGCCACGCGATTAAGGATCTCGCCGGTCTCCGGATCACGGTATTCCTGATCCTGAATCCAGAAGTCCGCGTACAGCACGTAGCGGTCAAAAATGTTTTGGCCGTACTCGCTGTAGGACTCGAGGTACGCAGTCTGGATTTCCTTGCCGATGAACTCGATGTAGCGCGGCGCCAGGTATTCCTTGATGAAGCGCAGATACCGCTCGCGGGTTTCGGCCTGGAACTGCTCCTGCTCGATCTGTTGCTCCAGCACGTACAGCAAATGGACCGGGTTGGCGGCGATCTCATGGGGGTCGAAGTTGAAAACCTTCGACAAGATCTTGAACGCGAACCGGGTCGAGAGTCCGTTCATGCCTTCGTCGACACCGGCGCTGTCGCGGTATTCCTGAATCGACTTGGCTTTTGGATCGGTGTCCTTGAGGTTCTCGCCGTCGTAGACCCTCATCTTGGAATAGATGTTGGAGTTGTCCGGCTCTTTAAGCCGCGACAGCACGGTGAACTGCGCGAGCATTTTCAGCGTGTCCGGCGCGCAGTGGGCTTTGGCCAGCGAGCTGTTGAACAGCAGCTTGTCGTAAATCTTGATCTCGTCACTGACCCGCAGGCAGTACGGCACCTTCACGATGTAAATCCGGTCGATGAAGGCTTCGTTGTTCTTGTTGTTGCGGAAGCTGTGCCATTCCGATTCGTTGGAGTGGGCCAGCAAAATACCGGTGAACGGAATCGCGCCCAGGCCTTCGGTACTGTTGTAGTTACCTTCCTGGGTGGCGGTCAGCAGTGGGTGAAGCACCTTGATCGGCGCCTTGAACATTTCCACGAATTCCATCAGGCCCTGGTTGGCCCGGCACAGCGCGCCCGAATAGCTGTAAGCGTCGGCGTCGTTCTGTGGGTATTCCTCGAGCTTGCGGATATCGACCTTACCCACCAGCGCCGAGATGTCCTGGTTGTTCTCGTCGCCGGGCTCGGTTTTGGCGACGGCGATCTGGTTGAGAATGGAAGGGTAGAGTTTCACCACTTTGAACTGACTGATGTCGCCGCCGAATTCGGCCAGTCGTTTGGTCGCCCATGGCGACATGATGGTGTTCAGGTACCGGCGCGGGATGCCGTAGTCCTCTTCGAGGATCGTCCCGTCTTCGGTGGGTTTGAACAGGCCCAAAGGGGATTCGAAAACCGGGGACCCTTTGATGGCGTAGAACGGTACTTTTTCGACCAGCGTTTTGAGTTTTTCAGCCAGGGACGACTTGCCGCCGCCTACCGGGCCGAGCAGGTAAAGGATCTGTTTCTTCTCTTCCAGGCCTTGGGCGGCGTGGCGGAAGTACGAGACGATTTGCTCGATGCAGTCCTCCATGCCATGGAAATCCTCGAACGCCGGATAGCGCCGAATGACCTTGTTGGAGAAGATTCTGGACAGCCTGGAATTGGTCGACGTGTCGAACAACTCAGGCTCACCGATGGCCATCAGCAGACGTTCTGCGGCGGAAGCGTATGCGCTGCGATCGGTTTTGCAGAGCTCGAGATACTCCTGTAGCGAGAGCTCTTCCTGCCGTGTCGATTCAAAGCGTTGTTGGAAGTGGCTAAAAATACTCATGACGTCACCTCGCTCGATACGTGGAGCCGGCGGCGGATCGTCAGTTGATGCTGGATGGAAGCCGATCACGCGGCTGCCATTACCCCCCAAACACCATAAAAGTAGCTACCGATGACCCACGCGCCGGTGTACCGGCTCTCCCCTGATTCGGATGGCCTGAGGCTAAGAGTAGTTCGGATTCGGGCACAGAAAGAAGCAATGGGGATGAAGAGGGCATACCCGTTCGTCAGATGAGGGCGCGAGCCCGCGTAGGACGCGGGATAGCGGCCAGCAAAAATATTTTTCGATCAGCCTTGCGTGGTTTCAGTCGGGAATTGGGTTTTCCACAACTCGAAACCGCCATCCATGCTGTAGACCTCGGAGAAGCCCTGACCTACAAGATAGGCCGCTGCGCTCTGACTGGAGTTGCCGTGATAGCAGAGGACGACCAACGGTTTATCCAGATCGGCCTGACGGATGAAGTCGGCGATGGAGTGGTTGTCGAGATGATGGGAATCCGGAATGTGCTGGGACGCGTAGGTCTGCGCGTCACGTACGTCCACCAGTACCGCGCCTTGTTCGCGCAGGGCATGGACTTGTTCGGGTGAAATGCGTTTGAAGTCAGTCATGGCTCGGGCTCCTGGGCCGTCGGGTCCTCGAACGGTCGAGAACGTAGTGAGATCTTTACTGCTGCAGCGGAATTGGCTCGCTGAGGGGGGTTAGCGCAGGGGCGGGTACTTTTGCGTTGCCGCGCTCGTCGCAGTCGCAACGGATCAGCGCGCGAGTGTCGACGTTGAGCAGCGTCATGGCGCCGCCCCAGACACAGCCCGTGTCCAGCGCATACACCCCGGGCTCGTCACATCGGCCTTCAAGTGCGGCCCAGTGACCAAAAATGATACCGACGCCCTTGGTCTTGCGCTCCTTGTGCTTGAACCACGGCGCGTAACCCGCCGGCGCACTGTCGAGGCCTTCCTTGCTCTTGAGGTCGAGCTTGCCATCGCTGGTGCAAAAACGCATGCGCGTGAAGTAATTGGTGATCACCCGCAGCCGGGTGACGCCCTGCAGGTCTTTGTCCCACTTGGCAGGCTCGTTGCCGTACATGCCGTCGAGAAAAGGCTCGAAGCGATTGTCATCGCGCAATGCCTCTTCCACCTCTTCGGCGCAGCGCAGTGCTTTCTTCAGCGTCCATTGCGGCGGGATCCCTGCGTGCACCAGTGCGATGTCGCGTTCAGCGTCGTAATGCATCAGCTTCTGTTGGCGCAACCAGTCGAGCAGCACGACGGCGTCTGGCGCTTCGAGGATTTCCCGCAGCGTGTCGCCTTTCTTCAGGCGCTCGATATTGCGGCCGGCCGCCAGCAGGTGCAGGTCGTGATTGCCCAGTACGCAGACGATCGAGTCGCGCATGGCGTAGAGATAGCGCAGGGTTTCTAGTGACTGTGGACCTCGGTTGACGAGGTCGCCGACCAGCCAGAGCGTGTCTTTGCCGGGCTCGAATGCAACGCGTTCGAGCAGGCACTTCAGCGGTTCAAGGCAGCCTTGCAGGTCGCCGACTGCGTAGACCGCCATCAGTGAAGCGCCCCCGGGACGGCCAGACGGAACGGAGCGATGACAGCATCGAAGCGCTTGCCGTCTTCGGCGAGCATTTGATAAGTGCCCTGCATGTTGCCCACCTTAGTGGTCATCACGGTGCCGCTGGTGTAGGTGTGGCTTTGTCCCGGCTGGATCAGCGGCTGCTGTCCCACAACGCCGTCGCCGCGCACTTCTTCAACCTGACCGTCGCCGTCGGTAATCACCCAATGGCGTGACAGCAACTTGGCTGGCAACTCGCCGTTGTTCTGCACGGTGATGGTGTAGGCAAAGGCGAAGCGGTTTTGCTCAGGCTGAGACTGTTCGGCTAGGAATCGGGTCTCGACGCTGACGTCGACCTGGTAACGAGAATCAGACATGCAAGAGGCCTTAGAAGCGAAAGCGGAAATAGCCGGAAGTCGTCCGGTTGGAAATCAGTCTAGGACATGTCACGGATAAAGACCGATGAGGCTTTGACCGGACATGTCCCGAGAAAGTCAGGCGGCGACTGGCTTTTCGCTGAGCTTGTCGGCCAGTCGCACAAACGCCGCCAGATCCAGCTGCTCCGGACGCAGGCTGCCATCGACGCCGGCTTCGGTGATTTCTTCGCTGGTCAGCAGGGCTTTCAGCGTATTGCGCAGGGTCTTGCGGCGCTGGTTGAAGGCCTCGCGGACGACGCGCTCAAGCACGCGGTGATCCTTGGCCGGATGCGGCAGGGTTTCGTGGGGCACCAGACGAACGATGGCCGAATCGACTTTAGGCGGCGGATTGAACGCGCCGGGCCCGACGTTGAACAGATGCTCCACGCGGCAGTGGTACTGAACCATGATCGACAGGCGTCCCCAATCACCGCCGCCAGGACCCGCCGCCAGACGCTCGACCACTTCTTTCTGCAGCATGAAGTGCATGTCGCGGATCAGGTAAGCGTTCTGCAGCAGATGGAAAATCAGCGGCGTCGAGATGTTGTACGGCAGGTTGCCGACGACACGGAGGCTGTTGGGTGCTGCGTTCAGGCTGGTGAAGTCGAACTTCAGCGCGTCACCCTGGTGCAGACTGAAATTCGGCTTGGTGCCGAACTGATGCATGAGAATCGGCACGAGGTCTTTGTCGAGCTCGACGACGTCCAATTGTGCGCCGCTGTTCAGCAGGCCCTCGGTCAGGGCGCCTTGTCCCGGGCCGATTTCCAGCATGCGGTCCTCGGTCTTGGCCCGAATGGAGCGCAGGATCTTGTCGATCACACCGGCATCGTGCAGGAAGTTCTGGCCAAAACGCTTGCGCGCCTTGTGTTGAAATTGCTCGTTCATGAATGGGTCTCGGCCATCTGATAGGCGGTTTCCAGAGCGACCCTGAGGCTGCCGGTGTCAATCTTGCCGGTGCCCGCCAGATCCAGCGCCGTGCCGTGATCCACGGAGGTGCGAATGATCGGCAGGCCCAGCGTGATGTTGACGGCGGCGCCGAAGCCTTTGTACTTCAGCACGGGCAGGCCCTGGTCGTGGTACATCGCCAGCACTGCGTCGCAGTGCTCCAGATATTTGGGGGTGAAGAGCGTGTCGGCAGGCAGCGGGCCATGTAAATCCAGGCCCTCGCTGCGCAGACGCGCCAGAGTAGGTTCAATGATGTCGATTTCTTCGCGGCCCAGGTGACCGCTCTCGCCGGCATGGGGGTTCAGGCCACAGACCAGAATCCGCGGGCGGGCGATACCGAATTTGTTGACCAGATCCGCGTGCAGGATGCGCGTCACGCGCTCCAGCCGTTCAGCGGTGATCGCGTCGGCGACGTCACGCAGGGGCAGGTGAGTGGTCACCAGCGCCACCCGCAGATCACCGGTTGCCAGCATCATCACCACCTGTTCGGTGTGGGTCAGCTCCGCAAGAAATTCAGTGTGCCCGGAGAACGCGATGCCACTGTCGTTGATCACGCCCTTGTGCACCGGCGCTGTGATCATGCCGGCGAAGTGGCCGTCCAGGCAGCCCTGGCCGGCGCGGGTCAGGGTTTCGAGCACGAAGCCGCCGTTGGCTTTGTCGAGCTGGCCGGCAACGACCGGCGCCTGAACGGGGGTGTCCCAGACATACAGACTGCCAGCGGGGGCCGGGACGTCAGGCCAGGCGGCGGGTGTGACGGGGATCAAGCTGACAGCCACACCCAGCCGGGCGGCCCGCTCGGTGAGCAGGTCGCAGCTGGTAATGGCAATCAGGGGATGGGGCTGGGACTGCGCGGCGAGCAGCAGGCAAAGGTCGGGACCGATGCCGGCCGGCTCGCCGGGTGTCAGGGCGAAACGCTGGGGTTTCACTTGGCCGCCTGATCAGCTCCGGGGAGCTTGATCTCGACGTAGGCTTCATCACGGATCTGACGCAGCCAGGTTTGCAGCTCTTCGTCGTACTTGCGGTTACGCAGCACAGTCATCGCCTGTTGCTCACGGGCCTGACTGGTGCTGTCAGTCGAGCGACGGCCGAGGACTTCCAGAACGTGCCAGCCGAATTGAGTCTCGAACGGCTTGGACACGACACCCTGAGGTGTCTCGTTCATGACGTCGCGGAACTCCGGAACCAGCGAACGCGGGTCAACCCAGTTCATGTCGCCGCCGTTAAGCGCCGAACCCGGGTCTTCGGAAAAGCTCTTCGCCAGTTCGCCGAAGTCTTCGCCATTCTGGATCCGGTCGTAGATCCGTTGCGCCAGCAGCTTGGTCTCGGCTGGGCTGCGGATTTCGCTTGGCTTGATCAGGATGTGACGAACGTGGACTTCGTCGCGCATCTGGGTCTGAGTCTCGCCGCCGCGTTTTTCCAGCAGCTTGAGAATGATGAAGCCGCCCGGTGTACGCGCAGGAGGGGTGACCTCACCCGGACGCATCGACGACAGCATGTCACCAAACGGAGGCGGCAGCTGAGCGGCCTTACGCCAGCCCATGTCACCACCGTCCAGAGCACTTTCACTGGCGGACGACGCGATCGCCATCTGCTCGAAGTTCGCACCCTGTTGCAGCTTGCCGTAGAGGTCCTTGGCTTTGGCTGCAGCGGCCTGAATCTGATCCGACGTCGCGCTGTCCGGCGTCGGGATCAAGATGTTGGCCAAGTGGAATTCTTCGGAGAACTGAGCCTTGCCCAGGTCGGAAGCGAGGAAGTTCTTCACTTCCTGCTCCGAGACCTGGATGCGCTCGGCAACCCGGCGCTGACGCACACGGCTGATGATCATTTCCCGGCGAATCTGCTCACGCGCGCTGGTGTAGGACAGCCCGTCGTGGGTCAGTGCAGCCTTGAACTGGTCAACAGTCATGTTGTTGCGTTGAGCGATGGTTGCAACCGCCTGATTCAGTTCTTCATCGCTGATGCGAATGCCGGAGCGTTCGCCGATCTGGATCTGCAGGTTTTCCAGGATCAGACGATCCAGGACCTGAGACTCCAGCGCGCTGGCAGGCGGAACACCCTGCCCGCGCTTGGCGATGGTTTGCTGAACCTCACGGGTGCGCTGGTCGAGCTGGCTTTGCATGACCACGTCGTTGTCGACGATGGCAACTACCTTGTCGATGGTGCGCACTTCAGCGTGCGCAACAGTACCGATAAGCAGCGCGCCCAGCATCAGCGGGCGCAGACAATCAGAAAGCTTGGTCTTCACGTTCACGATAACCTTGGATGCCTTTGTCGAGGAAGCTTTCAACTTTTTGGCCAACAACGCCGCCAAGTCCCTTCAACACGATTTGTAGGAAGACGCCGCGGTCGCCTTTTTCGTTCTGCGGTATCTCTTGGGTGGACTCGTCATAGTCGACCCAGTACCGGTTGATCAGACGCAGCTTCCAGCAGCAGTTGTCATATTCAAAACCACCAAAGGCTTCGAGGGTGCGGTCACGGTTGTAGTCGTACTGCCAGCGAGCGATGGCGCTCCACTGCGGAACCACAGGCCAGATGACCGAGAAGTCATGTTGCTGGATCTTGTAGTAGTCCTTGATGACGGTGCCATCCGGATAGGTGTAGTCACCCCCACCTACGCTCCAGCGACCTGTAGTCTGGTCGTAACGAACCTGGTCGTTGCGATAGCGGTAGCCGGCGTTGATGATCTTGCCCGGCTCGTCTTCAGGCTGGTAGTGAACCATTGCGCTACCGGAGCGAGTGCTGCGGCTGTCCGGGTCCCAGTTGAAGTCCGACGTCGCCCGCCAGTCGCGGTTGAAGCGGTATTCGTATTCCAGTGCGTAAGGCGACACGTCGGACTGGGCGTCCTTGCGGTCTTCGTAGGCAATGCCTGGCAGTTGCACCTTACGGTCGGCGAAATACACCGCCTGACCAATGCTGACACGCTGACGCTCGAAACCGTTGTCTTCGATCCAGCGGTTGGTTACGCCCAGCGACAGCTTGTTCTCGTCACCGATACGGTCGGAGCCGACGAAGCGGTTGTCGCGGAACAGCGAGGCGTAGTTGAACGTGGTTTCACCCGAGTCGAAAATCGGGATATCGGTTTGATCTTTCTCTGGCACGTAGAGGTAGTACGCACGAGGCTCCAGCGTCTGGCGGTAGTTTTTCCCGAACCAGTTGGTGTTGCGATCGAAATACAGGCCGCTGTCGACGCTGAAAATTGGCACGCTGCGGTTTTCGCTGCTGTGATAAGTCTCATCCGCCAGCAACGTGCTCTTGCCCTGCGAGTCCAGGTCCAGATCGTACTGGGTGTAAACGTACTTCAGCTTGGGCGTTACAAAACCGTAGCTGGCAGTCAGCGGCAGGCTGATGGACGGCGCCAGGTTCAGACGATCGCCGTTCGCACGAGCAAGCCCCCGGACGTTGGTGTCCAGACGCGGCGAGGTCACGTCGTCTTCGTTGGTGTAGCCACCGGTTCTCAAATCACGATCAAAGCGAACCAGCTCAGTCTCGTAATCGAACTTGAAGCCTGCAGGCTGGAACGGCAGCGAACCATTCAGCGTGAGCTGAGGCAGGCGGCCATAAGGCGTGATCTGGGTCACGGTGGTCAGCTGATACTGCTGAGCGTTCAGCGTCGCGGTGTAGTTATCACCACGATAGTAGACCGCGCCCTGCTGGTTCAGGTAGTCGTGGGTGCTGACGCCTTCCTGACCGCTTTTCAGGTCCTTGAAGTAGTAAGGATCGCTGACTTTGGTGTAGTCGATCTTGCTGGTCAGACGTGAATCCAGACCACTTCGATCCTGCCAGTTGATCAACCAGCGGGTGTCTTTGTAGTCCGACTGATTTTTGCGATCGTCGTTGTCGTCGTTCAGGTAAGCCGCACCGAACTGACCTTCACTGCTCTTGGTCAGGTAACGGAACTCGCCTTCCAGCAACATGCCGCGCTTGGCCATGTAGGTCGGGTACAACGTGGCGTCGTAGTTCGGCGCCAGGTTGAAGTAGTACGGAGTGAGCAACGAGAAGCCGGTGTCGCTGTCCGTGCCGATGGTCGGTGGCAGGAAGCCGGACTGGCGACGGTCGTCGATCGGGAAATAAATGTAAGGCGTGTAAAGGATCGGAATGTCATGAACGCGCAGTGTGGCGTTGGTGGCAGTACCGAAACCGGTGGCCGGATTCAGGGTGATGTTGTTGCCCTTAACGGTCCACGCGTTGCTGTTCGGTTCGCACGTGGTGTACGTGCCGTCCTTCAAGCGGATGATCGCGTTCTCGGCACGACGAGCGTACAGGGCGTTACCGCGAACGTTGTTTTTGTGCAGCACGTATTCGGCGTTGTCGACTTTGGCTTCGCCGGTGTCGAGCTGAACTTCAGCATGGTCGCCGACGATCAGGGCGCCGTTGTCGCGCAGACGGACATCGCCGTTCAGCTCGCCACGGTTCTCGGCCTGATGCAGGCTGGCTTCGTCAGCCTCGACCTGCATGCTGCCCTGACGCAGGACAACATCACCGGCCAGAGTCGCAACCTGCTCTTCCTGCTGATAACGCGAAGCCTTGGCGCCGATGAAGGTCGGTGCGTCGCTCTTCGGCGTCTTGTCGTCCATGCCCGGACGGATGGGTTCGATGTAGGCGCCCGAGCAATACGGACCGGTCTCGGCCAGTTGGGCTGCGGTCAGCTTCTCGCGCGGAACCCAGTCAAGGTGGCTGTAATCGGCGCTGCGCGATTTCAGGCCACGGCCCTTGGCCTCGGTGACCAGCATCGTTTTGGGCACGACTTCGCCATCGGAGGTGGTGGTCGTCTGAGCGCCATCTGCCGTGCTGCTGTTGGACGAAACACTGTTGGCGTCGTGCACGGGGCGCGGAGGCAACTGGGCTGCGTTGGTTTTCGGAGAGCAATCCCATGCACCTGTTGCAGACACCGAGCAGTCATACTGTTCGGCGGCAACCACGTACGGGACGGCCAGGGGTTGCATCGCCAGCAAACTGCCGGTTACGAGCAACGGAAATTTTTTACGAAACGCGGGGGATTTCAATGCCATCTTATTAGTCCGGGCTTCCTGCGCGCCATCTGCCCGCGGGGGGGCCGCACGCCTCTCGATGGGCTGAAAAAGATGTCGGATAATAAAGCATGACCCGCTTGACGGCTAGCGCCGTCGGAGACCCTTGCAATGCCAGATCAAGATGTACGCCTGCAACACCTGAAAGTTTGGCTCGATGAGCAGCTCCCGCGGTTATTTGAGGCCCAGGGCTGGGGCCCGATTCCCCCGGCCACGTTGACTGCCGCCAGTAGCGACGCCAGTTTCCGTCGTTACTTTCGCTGGGAGGGGGAGGGCCGAACTTTTATTGTCATGGACGCGCCGCCGCCCCAGGAAAACTGCAAACCCTTCGTGGATATCGCTCATTTATTGAGCGGGTCGGGCATTAATGTTCCGAAAATTTATGCCGAAGACCTGAATCAGGGCTTTCTTTTGTTGAACGACCTGGGTCGTCAGACCTACCTGGATGTCATCGACGAGCAAAACGCCGATCGGCTGTTCATGGAGGCAATCGACGCACTGCTCGCCTACCAGCAACTGCCGATGGACGCGCCGTTGCCGAGTTACGACGTGGCACTGCTGCGCCGCGAGCTGGAGCTGTTTCCCGAGTGGTATGTGAAGCGTCATCTGGGCGTGGAGTTTGACCAGGCCCAGCAGGCCAGTTGGCAGGCAGTCAGCGATCTGCTGATCGAAAGCGCGCTGGCCCAGCCGAAGGTGCTGGTGCACCGCGATTACATGCCGCGCAACCTGATGCTCAGCGAACCGAACCCTGGCGTGCTGGATTTTCAGGACGCGGTGTACGGCCCGGTCACCTACGACATCACCTGCCTGTTCAAGGATGCTTTCCTGAGTTGGCCGGAGGAGCGTGTAGCGGCCTGGCTCCAGCTGTACTGGAACAAGGCCGCTGCGGCGGGCATCCCGGTGCAGGGCGAATTCGATGAATTCCGGCGTGCCAGCGATTTGATGGGCGTGCAGCGGCATTTGAAGGTGATCGGTATTTTCGCCCGCATCTGCCATCGTGATGGCAAGCCACGCTACGTCGCCGATGTGCCGCGCTTCTTCTCTTATATAGAAGCGGTGTTGGCGCGACGCCCGGAGCTGGTTGAACTGAGTAATCTGCTGACCAGCCTTGGCCATACAAAACCGACACAGGCAAAACCAGCATCTGTTGTGTAACGGAATGGACTGCAATTGAAGAGGGACTGCACGTGAAGATTGTCTTGATGAGGGCCGCATGAAAGCGATGATTCTGGCGGCGGGTAAAGGCGAGCGCCTGCGCCCGTTGACCCTGCACACGCCCAAACCGCTGGTGCGAGCCGGCGGTGTTCCACTGATTGAATATCACCTGCGCGCAATCAAATCGGCCGGATTCCAGAGCGTTTTGATCAACCACGCGTGGTTGGGCCAGCAGATCGAAAATCATGTGGGCGACGGTCACCAGTGGGGTCTGAATATCTCCTACTCCCCTGAGGGCGAACCGCTGGAGACGGGCGGCGGGATCTTTCGTGCGCTGCCGCTGCTGGGCGACGAGCCGTTTCTGGTGGTCAACGGAGACATCTGGGTCGATTTCGATTTCAGCGTGTTGATGAAGCCGCTCAAGGGGCTCGCCCATCTGGTGCTGGTGGACAACCCGCCGCATCACCCCGGCGGGGATTTTGCGCTGGTCGACGGGCAAGTTCACAACGATGCTGATCAGCCGCGCCTGACCTACAGCGGTATCGCGGTGCTGCATCCGCAACTTTTCGCGGGCTGCACCGAAGGCGCGTTCAAGCTGGCGCCTCTGTTGCGTGACGCCATGGCGAAAGGCCTAGTGACCGGCGAACGTTTTGCCGGCCGCTGGGTGGATGTCGGTACCCATGAGCGACTGGCCGAAGTCGAGCAGATCCTTGCGGTGAAGCCCTAGATGCTGTGGCCATTCACGGTGGTTGGCGGTGGCGTCGGGTATCTGATTGCCAGCATTCCCGGCGCCATGCTCGGCGCGCTTCTGGGGCAGGCGCTTGATCGGCGGCTGCATTTCCGGAGCTGGGCGGAGATGCGCGAGCGTGCCAATGGCCGCACCGTGCCGCGCGACGACGAGCTTATTTTCATTCTGCTGGGGCGTCTGGCGAAGAGCGATGGCCGTGTGGTCGACGGGCATATTCAGCAGGCGCGCGTGGAAATGCGCCGACTGGACCTCAGCGAGGCAGCGCAGCGGCGGGCCATTCAGGCGTTCAATCGGGGCAAGGACGGGCGCGATAATTTGCGCGTCCACCTGACGCGCCTGAAAAGCCAGCCCCATGCGGCAGAGGGTTTGTTGCGTGCCTGTTGGCGCATGGCGTGGGCGGATGGCAGGGCGTCGCGCACCGAACGTGAATTGATTGTGCTGTGGGGCAAATGGCTGGGCTGGCCGGCGGGCAAAGTTGAAGGCTTGTCATCGACCGAAGACGAGCAGCGTTCGCGGGGTGCTCCCGCCAGCAGTGGCGGCGAGTTTCAGGATGCGCTGCGTTTGCTGGGCGTGAAAGCGGATGCGGAACCAGCGCAGATCAAGCGCGCCTACCGTCGATTGCTCAGTCGCCATCACCCGGACAAGATCGCTGGCAGTGGCGCCAATCAGATACAGGTTCGTGATGCCACCGAGAAGACCCGCGAGCTGCACCACGCCTATGCGGTCATTCGTGATCGGCGCGGGTTTCGCTGAGGCTTTGGGTGTGGATGCTGCCCGCAGCTCGGGCAGCTCGGGCAGCTCGGGCAGCGTCGAAGGCGGTAATGGTTACTTTGCGGCGTCACCCTCCAGCCAACCCCGAACGCGACGAAACAATTGATCTTGCTCCATCGCGGGATTGCCGGGAATGGCGCTCAACGCCACTTGGGTGAACCTGGCGTTCTTGTTTCGTTTGCTGGCATCCAGGCGGTCTTGTGCCTGCTGACGCGGCACCGAACGGTCCTTGTTGACGAAGTCGGCCGTCGGGACTTTCAGCGTGGGCAGCAGCTCCATCAGCGACGGCGTTTCCTTGCCGGTGTCCACGGCCGTGACCATGACCAGGCGTTGAACGGCTGGCGAGGGCCGCTCGCTCATGTAACGCGCCGCCCAATAAGCGCCGCTGCCATGGCCGAGGAGGACGATGTTCCGGGCTTTGTTCCGCTGGGCGAACGCCACGGCGCTGTCGATCCGGGTAAAGATTTTCTCGGCGCTGGCCTTGGCCATCTCGGCTTGGGCAGCGGCCTGTTCGGCGGCCGCTGCGGCCTCCGCTTCAGCAGTGGCTGCAGGATCCGGTGCCTTGACCGGCGCGTCCTTGGGTTTATCACCCGTAGAGGCCGCAGCCGGAGCATCCGCCGCGCGCGCGAATACGCCGTCATTGTGAGCGTCCGGCATGCTCAGACTGAGGCTGGACCACCCGACGTCCGGCAACTTGCGGCGCAGCGGTGCCACCGCAGTCGGCCAGTCTGCTGACTCATCGGCCCCCGGCACGATGATCACCGCGCCTTTGGGCTCGTCGACATTCGCCGGTTTCCACAACGCCAGAAACGTCTCGTCGCCCGCCTGCAACTGCTGTTGCTCGGCTTGTGGCACCTGACGCTCCAGCGCCAGGGTGTCTTCTTCAGTGCGCGACGGCAATGCCGCTCGCTCGACTGGCGCTTCAGCAGGCTTGGCGTCGTTGTCCGGCGCCGGATCCGCAGCCATGACGAGCGACGAGCAAGGTAGTATCAGCGTCAGGCACAGCGCAGGAAAGAGTGCGCGAAGGGTGTAGGACATCGAATATTCCAAAGGCCGGAAACAATTCCGGCAGACTAATGGGTTGACGGCGGTTTGTCAGGCCAGGCAATCGCCGCGTCTCAGCAAGCGACAGACACATAGCATGATCGGCATGGGATTCAGGGAAATGGAGACGACAGTTTGAGAATCCGTGCGCTGTGCCTCCGGGTTATCGGCGATACCCGCGCGCTCTTGATCGGCCTGATGCTGATCGTGTTGCCAATGTCGCACTACGCCGTCGCCTCGCCCACGCAGGCCGACCCCTTGAGCCGCGAGCAGCGTGACTGGTTGACTCAGCGCGGGCAGTTGCGCGTGGGGCTCGTCCTTCAAACGCCTTACGCCCAGCTCGATCGTCGTGCGCAGCAGTTGTCCGGCGCGAACGTCGACCTCATTAATCTCATGGCGAAGACCCTTCAGGTGGAGCTGCTGTGGCGCAGTTATGCCGATCAGGGCGAGCTCGAAAAAGCCTTGGCCGACGGCCAGATCGACTTCGCGCCGGGCCTGACCCAGACGCCCGCCGGCTTGCGCCTGTGGCTGTATTCCGATCCGTACATGCGCGTTCCGCAACTGATCGTTGGCGAACGTGACGGCGCCGGCGCGGTGGATCTGGAAAAGCTCGACGGCCAGGTGCGCGTCGCTGTGCGCATGCCCAGCGCCACCGCTGACTACCTGCGCAGCAATTACACCCACCTCAATCTGCAAGGCGTGCCGCTGGAGCGTCAGGCGTTGCAGCTCTTGCTCAGTCAGCAGGCGCGATACGCCGTGATCGATGAGGCGCAACTCAGCCGTCTGTCCCGCGAAGCCGAGTTTGCCGGGCTCGCCGTGGTTGGCGACATTGGCTTCCCGCAGCTGCTGCGCGTGGCCTCCCGACGTGACACGCCGCAGCTCGCCGAGATTATCAGCCAGGCATTGAGCGCCATTCCGGCCCGGGATCTCGAACAACTGCATACGCAGTGGCTCCAGCCCAAATACCCGCAGATCAGTGAGTCGCCGGGGCTGTGGAAGAACATCGCGCTGCTGCTGTTGGTCCTGCTCCTCGCCAGCGCGGCGATTGTTTACTGGCAGCGCAAACAACAGCAGCAATTGGAGAAACAATTACTCGCCGCCCGGGATGACATTGCCAGGCGTCAGGCAGGGGAGGAGGCATTGCGGCTGGCGCAGTTCTCCATCGATCAGAGCACCGTCGGCATTCTCTGGGTCAATTGGGACAGCCACGTGCGCTACGCCAATCAGGCCGCCGAAACCATGCTGGGTTATGCGCCGGGTGGAGTGGTGGACCGGCCGCTGATTGATTTCGAGCCGGGGCTGAACATGGATCGCTGGCTCAATCTGTGGAAAACCGCGCGCTCCAGCGAGGAAGGGCCGCAGAACTACGAAAGCAATTGCGTGCGCGCCGATGGCAGAATTCTGCCTGCCGATGTGTCGCTGAGCTTCCTGCGTTTTCGCGACGCCGAGTACCTGGTGGTGTTCATCACCGACGTGACCGAACGGCGGCGGTCCCTCGCCGCGCTGCAGGAGAGCGAGGCGCGCTTGCAGGTGCTGGCCGAGCAGTTGCGCGAGCTGTCGGCGCACCTGGAAACCGTGCGCGAAGAAGAAAAGGCCCGAATCGCCCGGGAAGTCCACGACGAGCTGGGTCAGATGCTGACCGTGCTCAAGCTGGAAACGTCCATGTGTGAACTGGCCTACGCCGATCTTGACCCTGGCTTGCGTGATCGGTTGAACAGCATGAAGCGCCTGATTGCGCAGTTGTTCCAGTTGGTGCGAGACGTGGCGACCGCGCTGCGGCCACCGATTCTCGATGCAGGCATTGCGTCGGCCATTGAATGGCAGGCCCGGCGCTTCGAAGCACGCACCCAGATTCCGTGCCTGGTGCAGGTGCCGGACAACTTGCCCAGCCTGCCGGACGCAACGGCCATCGGGCTGTTTCGCATTCTTCAGGAGTCGCTGACCAACGTCATGCGCCATGCCGAAGCGCATACGGTCGAGCTGAGCCTGACGCTGAGCGATGGCGTGCTGTGCATGCGCATCGCCGACGACGGCAAGGGTTTCGATCAGCACGCAGAACGTCCGGCGTCGTTCGGCCTGGTGGGCATGCGCGAGCGGGTTCTGATCATGGGCGGGCAATTGCATCTGGACACCTTGCCCGGAGAAGGCACAACCTTGCGCATCCACATTCCGCTGGACCCGGTCGCTGAGGAGCACGTGCATTGATTCGCGTATTGGTTGCCGAAGACCACACGATTGTCCGCGAGGGCATCAAACAGCTGATCGGCCTGGCGAAGGATCTGCAAGTGGTCGGAGAGGCCAGCAATGGCGAGCAGTTGCTGGAGGCCTTGCGCCACATCCCGTGCGAGGTGGTGCTGCTGGATATTTCCATGCCGGGGGTGAATGGCCTGGAGGCGATCCCGAGAATTCGCGCGCTGAACAATCCGCCCGCGATTCTGGTGCTGTCGATGCACGATGAAGCGCAAATGGCCGCGCGGGCCTTGAAGGTCGGCGCCGCCGGCTACGCGACCAAGGACAGCGACCCTGCGTTGCTGCTGACGGCGATCCGGCGGGTGGCTGCGGGCGGGCGTTATATCGACCCGGACCTGGCCGATCGCATGGTGTTTGAGGTCGGTCTGACGGACAGCCGGCCGTTGCACTCATTGTTGTCCGAGCGCGAGTTCTCGGTGTTCGAGCGCCTGGCCCAGGGCGCGAACGTCAACGACATCGCCCAGCAACTGGCGCTGAGCAGCAAGACCATCAGCACCCACAAGGCGCGCCTGATGCAGAAGCTGAAAATCAATTCGCTGGCCGAGCTGGTGAAGTATGCGATGGAACACAAGTTGGTTTGATTGCGTGTCTAAAAACGACTTCCTGTGGTACTTCGTAAAACGCAATCGCGAGCAAGCTCACGCCTACAGGTTATTGCGATCCCCTGTAGGAGTGAGCTTGCTCGCGAAGACGTCAGACCAGGCCATAAATAACTCCCGGGCGACATACCTATCCCCGCCATCCCTGTAGGGCAATCCCTACCCGAAACCTTCCACCCCACCTAGGTCATTCTCTCTCACGCCCCGATTTGCGCGGCCTTCAGGCTCATCTATGTTTGATCCCTACGGTGGATCAAACAAAGGTGTGGGCAATGAGCAACGTCGATTCAAGCGCTGGGGCGAGTGATGTTCTGGTCAGCTTTCGCGGTGTGCAAAAGAGCTACGACGGCGAAGCCCTGATCGTCAAAGACCTCAACCTGGATATTTGCAAAGGCGAATTCCTCACCCTGCTCGGGCCGTCCGGCTCCGGCAAAACCACCAGCCTGATGATGCTCGCCGGGTTCGAGACGCCAACCGCCGGCGAGATCCTGCTGGCCGGTCGCTCGATCAACAATGTGCCGCCGCACAAGCGCGACATCGGCATGGTGTTCCAGAACTACGCGCTGTTCCCGCACATGACGGTCGCTGAGAACCTCGCGTTCCCGCTGTCGGTGCGCGGCATGAGCAAGACCGACGTCGCCGAAAAGGTCAAACGTGCCCTCGACATGGTCCAGCTCGGCACCTTCGCCCATCGCTACCCCGCGCAGTTGTCGGGTGGCCAGCAGCAACGTGTCGCGCTGGCCCGCGCGCTGGTGTTCGAGCCGCAGCTGGTGCTGATGGACGAACCCCTCGGTGCGCTCGACAAACAACTGCGCGAACACATGCAGATGGAAATCAAGCATCTGCACCAGCGCTTGGGCGTGACCGTCGTCTACGTCACCCACGATCAGGGCGAAGCGCTGACCATGTCCGACCGCGTCGCGGTATTCCATCAGGGCGAAATCCAGCAGATCGCCCCGCCGCGCACCCTCTACGAAGAGCCGAAAAACACCTTCGTCGCGAACTTCATCGGCGAGAACAACCGCATCAACGGCACCTTGCTCAGCCAGAGCGGCGACCGTTGTGTAGTGGGCCTGGCACGCGGCGAAAAAGTCGAAGCGCTGGCGATCAACGTCGGTGCCACCGGGAGCCCGGTCACGCTCTCTATTCGTCCGGAGCGCGTAAACCTCAACGGCCGCAGCGAGAGTTGCGTCAACCGCTTCTCCGGCCGTGTTGCCGAATTCATCTACCTGGGCGACCACGTGCGAGTGCGCCTGGAAGTGGCCGGTAAAACCGATTTCTTCGTCAAGCAGCCCATCGCCGAGCTGGATCCGTCGCTGAGCGTTGGCGATGTCGTGCCCATTGGATGGCAGGTCGAGCACGCGCGCGCGCTGGACCCATTGCTGGATGCACATTGATACACCCGCGTTACGCGTCAACCGAAGAACCCAGAGGCGAGCCAAATCGCCCCATCGCTTAACCAACATTGTTCGTGGAGAGAAAAACTGATGCTCAAGACATTGAAGCTCACCGCCTTATCGGTCGGCATGATGTGCGCGGCGCAAGCCATGGCAGCGGACCTGACGGTCATTTCCTTCGGTGGCGCGAACAAGGCGGCCCAGGAAAAGGCCTTCTACGCGCCGTGGGAAAAAGCCGGCAACGGCAAGATCATCGCCGGCGAATACAACGGTGAGATGGCCAAGGTCAAAGCCATGGTCGACACCAAGAGCGTGACCTGGGATCTGGTGGAAGTGGAGTCGCCAGAGCTGTCCCGCGGCTGTGACGAAGACATGTTCGAGTCGCTGGCCTCGGTCGATCTCGGCAACAAGGACAGCTACGTCAAGGGCGCAATTTCCGAGTGCGGCGTAGGCTTTTTCGTCTGGTCCACCGTGCTGGCCTACAACGCCGACAAGCTGAAATCCGCACCAACCGGTTGGGCTGATTTCTGGGACACCGAGAAATTCCCGGGCAAACGTGGCCTGCGCAAGGGCGCCAAATACACCCTGGAATTCGCCCTGATGGCCGACGGCGTTGCGCCGAAAGACGTCTACAAAGTGCTGGCGACCAAGGACGGCCAGGACCGCGCCTTCAAGATGCTCGACAAGCTCAAGCCAAGCATTCAGTGGTGGGAAGCGGGCGCACAGCCGCCTCAATATCTGCAATCGGGCGACGTCGTGATGAGCTCGGCCTACAACGGTCGCATCGCTGCCGTGCAGAAAGAGAGCAACCTGAAAGTGGTCTGGACCGGCGGCGTGTATGACTTCGACGCATGGGCCATTCCGAAGGGCGCGAAAAACGCCGAAGAAGCGAAGAAGTTCATCGCTTACTCCCTCAAGCCAGAACAGCAAAAGACCTATTCCGAAAACATCGCCTACGGCCCAGCCAATACAGGCGCGGTCCCGTTGCTGAGCGCTGACACCCTGAAAAACATGCCGACCACCCCTGAGAACATCAAGGATCAGGTGCAGATCGACGTGAAATTCTGGGCCGACTTCGGTGAGTCGCTGGAACAGCGCTTCAATTCTTGGGCCGCCAAATAAGAGCACTGCCCAGTAAGCGCTTCGTTGTGAGTTAGATCCGGGTGCGTCGTCTGACCTGTCTGAAAGCAGGGCAGGGGACGCGCTCTTTGTTCAAAGATTTCGGAGTTCACTATGGCCATCGCCGTGCCCCTGACTGAAGGCGCCAGCCCGACCCTGAAGCAACGCCTGGCCCGTGCCGAGCGCGTCAATCGCTGGAAGGCTCAGGCGTTGATCGCGCCATTGGTGATCTTCCTGCTGCTGGTGTTTCTCGTGCCGATCGCGGCACTGCTCTACAAAAGCGTCAGCAACCCGGAAGTGGTGGGGGGCATGCCGCTCACTGTGGTCGAAGTGGCGAAATGGGACGGCAAGGGGCTGCCGCCGGACGCGGTCTACAAAGCCGCAAGCCAGGACCTGGGCGAAGCGCGCAAGAATCAGACGCTGGGCGATCTGTCCAAGCGCTTGAACCAGGAGTTGGCGGGCTACCGCAGTCTGTTGGCGAAAACGGCCCGCGCCATGCCTTTCAAGGAAGAACCGGCTTCTTATAAGGAGGCGCTGGAAGCCATCGATGAACGTTGGGGCGATCCCGCGTACTGGCAGGCGATCCGCCGCAACACCTCAAGCTTCACCCCCTATTATTTGCTGGCCGCTGTCGACCACCGCATCGATGACCTCGGTGAAGTGGCGCCCGCGACGCCCGATCAGGCGATTTACATCGACATCTTCGCCCGCACCTTCTGGATGGGCCTGGTGATCACCGTGATTTGCCTGCTGCTGGCGTATCCGCTGGCATACCTGTTGGCCAATCTGCCTGCACGGCAGAGCAACCTGTTGATGATTCTGGTCCTGCTGCCGTTCTGGACGTCGATCCTGGTGCGCGTCGCCGCCTGGATTGTATTGCTGCAATCGAGCGGCCTGATCAACGGCGCGCTGATGGCCATGGGCATCATCGATAAACCGCTGGAATTGGTGTTCAACCGGGTCGGCGTTTACATCTCGATGGTGCACATCATGTTGCCGTTCATGATCCTGCCTATCTACAGCGTGATGAAGGGCATCTCACCGACCTACATGCGCGCCGCGATCTCCCTGGGCTGCAACCCGATCGCGAGTTTCTGGCGCGTGTATTTCCCGCAGACCTACGCCGGTGTTGGCGCGGGCTGTCTGTTGGTGTTCATCCTCGCCATCGGTTACTACATCACCCCGGCGCTGCTGGGCAGCCCGAACGATCAGATGGTCAGTTATTTCGTGGCGTTCTACACCAACACCAGCATCAACTGGGGCATGGCGACGGCGCTGGGCGGGTTGTTGCTGCTGGCGACCGTCGTGCTGTACCTGATCTATAACTGGCTGGTCGGCGCCAGCCGCCTGCGTCTGAGCTGAGGAGAACGACCATGTTGAGCCCTTATTCCTCGCCCATCGAGCGGGTCTGGCATTACACGCTGCGCACGCTGTGCGGGTTGATTCTGCTGTTTCTGGTGCTGCCGGTGCTGGTGATCGTGCCGCTGTCGTTTAACTCCGGCAGCTTTCTGGTCTACCCGCTGCAGGGCTTTTCGCTGCACTGGTATCAGGACTTTTTCGGCTCGGCAGAGTGGATGCGCGCCCTTAAGAACAGCCTGATCGTCGCGCCGGCTGCCACGGTACTTGCCATGGGGTTCGGGACGTTGGCGGCCATCGGTCTGACCCGCAGTAACTTCCCCGGCAAGGCGCTGGTGATGGCGGTGGTAATTTCGCCGATGGTGGTGCCGGTGGTGATTGTCGGGGTGGCGAGCTACCTGTTTTTTGCGCCGCTGGGGCTGGGCAACAGCTACATCTCGCTGATCCTCGTGCACGCCGTGCTGGGTGTGCCGTTCGTGATCATTACGGTGTCGGCCACGTTGCAGGGCTTCAATTACAACCTGGTGCGCGCAGCGGCGAGTCTGGGCGCTTCGCCCACCACGGCGTTTCGGCGTGTGACCCTGCCGCTGATTGCACCGGGTGTGATCTCCGGGGCGCTGTTTGCCTTCGCGACCTCGTTCGATGAAGTGGTGGTCACGCTGTTCCTCGCAGGCCCGGGCCAGGCGACCTTGCCCCGGCAGATGTTCAGCGGCATCCGCGAAAACCTCAGCCCGACGATTGCCGCCGCCGCCACCTTGCTCATCGGCTTCTCAGTGGTGCTGCTGCTGGTGCTGGAATGGCTGCGTGGTCGCAGCGAGAAACTGCGCACGGCGGTGGAATGATCAATCCCCGCCGCAGGAACTGACCGGGCCGCGAATGGTAGGACCGGTTTTAGCCGAAAAGGCGTCGGGTGCCGCGCCGCAAAATTGATAGCGCACACAAGGGCCTCTTCCCGGCTGAAGCCGGTCCCACACATGAACTGCGTTCATCCAGCGGTTCTCGCTGACACACCGCCTGCTTTTAGTGGGACCGGCTTTAGCCGGGAAAGCGCCAGGTGCCACACCGCAAGATTAATAGCGCACACCGAGGGCTCTTCCCGCACCACAAAACTGACGCATCCCACGATCCGGTCTATGTTTCACTCAACGCATGCCAACCCTGCCTTGTAAAAGAGCCACGTCTCCAACAACAACGTAAAGGACGAGCCCGATGAGTGTTTCTGCCTTCAAAATCGCCAACAAACTGATCACCGGCCCGGCTGCCATCGAGCAGTTGTCGGCCGAGCTGACCCGGCTCAACGTTCAAAACCCGCTGATCGTCACCGACGCAATCCTGGTCAAATCCGGAACGGTCGATCTCGCACTGGCCCAATTGGGCGGCCGTCGTTATGGCTTGTTTGATCGGGTCAAACCCGAGCCAGAAATCTCTATCGTTGAAGACTGCACCCGGGCCTACCGGGACGGCGGTCATGACGGCCTGATCGGTGTAGGCGGCAGTGCTATTGACATCGCCAAAGGCGTCGCCGCGTTCGCCAGCCACGAAGGGCCGCTGGCCGAGTTATTCGGGGTTGATCTGGTCAAGCGCAAAGGCCCGCCACTGATTGCCATCCCGACCACTGCGGGCACCGGTTCGGAAGTCACCAACGTGGCGATCTTTTCGGACAAACAGGCTCAGCTGAAAAAAGGCATCGTCAGCGATTATCTGTTGCCCGACGTCGCGCTGGTCAGCCCGTTGATGACCCTGACCTGTCCGCGCAGCGTTACGGCAGCCAGCGGAGTCGATGCCCTGGTGCACGCCATCGAGGCCTACCTTTCGGTGAATGCCTCGCCGATCACCGACGCTATCGCGCTGGGCGCCATCAAGCTGATCGTCAAAGCGCTGCCCAAGGCCTACGCCAATCCGTCCAGCTTGCAAGCGCGAGAAGACATGGCCACCGCTAGCCTCATGGCCGGTATGGCGTTCGGCAATGCCGGGGTTGGCGCGGTGCATGCGCTGGCGTATCCGCTGGGAGGGCGTTTCAACATCGCTCACGGCGTCAGCAACGCGCTGCTGCTGCCCTACGTGATGGAGTGGAACAAACTGGCCTGCGTCGAACGGATGCGCGACATTGCCGACGCGATGGGCGTCCGCGTCGCGCATTTGAGCGACAGGGACGCCGCCGATCTGGCCGTGAAAGCCATGGCCGACTTGTGCGCAGCGGTGGAAATCCCGTCTGGCCTGCGCAGCTTCAATGTGCCCGAAGACGCCATTTCCGCGATGGCTGAGGAGGCCAGCAAGATCGATCGCCTCATGCGCAACAACCCGCGGAAACTGACCTCCGCTGACATCGAGAAAATCTACCGCGCGGCCTATTGATCCGGCTGGTCAGGCCAGGAACGTCAACCGCGACGACGGGCCAGCAACCAGCCGACGGTCAGCGTCAGGCCGGCGAGCACCATTAGCGTGGTACGTGGCCGTTGCTGGGTGAAGGTCGCCACTTCGTCCAGCAGATCGCCGTAACGTTCCTGCAGCTCACCCGCCGCTTGACGCGCCTTGCCTTCCATTTGGGTGCGCTCGTCACCGGTCAGGTTGCCGAAGACGTCTTGGGCCTTGCCGGCGGCTTGTTCCAGAACGCCTTTCACTTGTTCGCTTTTCATATCTTGGCTCCAGGAAATGAGTATCAGTGATGAATATCTCGCTGACCCAGACGGGTCAGCCACACTGATAGCGTAGAGCCCGGGCATCACTCCATGAAGGTGACTATGCACCAGAGGCACTGGCGCATTTGCATCACTCAGCGTTTGCTTTTGCCCTGATTGGCGAACAGGTTTCGCTCCCTAGCCCAGACAATGGCTTCCGCCCGGCTGTGCACGTCGAGCTTGGAATACACCGTCGCGACATGGTTGCGAATGGTGTTGAGCGCCAGGTTCAACCGTGCAGCGATCTCTTTGTCCGCCAGCCCCTCACAGATCAAACCCAGCACATCCCGCTCGCGAGCGGTCAGGTCGGTGAATGAAGCGCTGGGCATCTGTCGACTGTTGACCCGCTTGGCATTGGCCAGCTTTTCGATCAGCGTCTGGCTGAACCATGAGGCGTCCTGCATCACTGTTTCGATGGCCTCCACCAGCTCAAGCTCGGATCGCTTGCGCTCGGTAATGTCCATCAGTACGAAGAGGTAGCAGGCGTTGTCCTGAATCGTCACCGTGTCAGCGGCCAGCATGCAGTCCAGCGACTCGCTGCCTTTCTTGCGGACCTTCAGATCGAGCCCGTCGACGCGGCCGGTGGTTTCCAGGACGTTGAACAACCCGTCCATCACCGCGCCGTCCTCGATGAAGCCTAACTCCGCGACAGTCCGGCCAATCAGCTCCTGGGGGGTGTAACCGAGTGTGCTGAAGAACGCCTCGTTAGCTTCGACGATCTGTTGCCGATCAGCTGTACACACCAGTGTCGGCACCGGCGTCAGCTTGAACGCTTTGGCAAAACGCTCTTCGCTCTGGCGCAGCGCGGTTTCGGCTTTGCGTCTCGGCTCAAGGTCGGTGAACGAAAACAGCATGCAATCTTCTTCGTTCATGTCCAGCGGCTGCCCGGCGACGATGACCAGTTTGGTACCGCCCTCCGGCAACTTCAGCTCAGCCTGCATCTGCGGGATGGTCGCGCCCTGATTCAGACGCTCGATGGCGAGGTCCTTGCGCCCGGCATTTTCCAGCACGTCCACCTCGTACACCGAGCGGCCAATCACGTTCTCTCTCGAGTGCCCGGTCATTTCCAGAAAGCCCTGATTGACCTTGATGAAGCGCAGATCACTCAGGCGGCAGATCACGGCGGGGGCGGGGTTGGCGTTGAAGGTCTTTTCGAAGCGCTGCTCGGCGCCGGCCCACTCCGTTGCGTCGGCGAGGATCAGCACCAGCGATTCGGGAGTGCCGGTGCTGTCTTCAAGCACCATGCTGCGGACGCGATGGACCCAGCTGCGCTCCTCTTCTTCACCGATCTTGCTGACCTCGATGAGCACGTCGCTGAACACCTCGCCTGCCGCCACGCGGCTGATCGGATATTGGTCAACGTCCAGCGGATGATTGTTGCGATAACGCAGGGAAAACTTTTCGCGATAGGCCTCGCCGTTGGCGTCCAGTTCGCTGATCTCTTCGACCCCGTGCATCAGCAGCGCCGCTTCGTTGGCCCAGATGATGGTCTGATCGACCTCCACCAGCATCACCCCGTCCGACAGACCCGAGATGATCTGCTGCAACTGGCGGCGGTTGGTTTCTCTGGCGAGGATGGCCTCTGACATGCTTGCTCTCCTGACGTCTCAATGCGGTCGGGCTTCGGTCAGCCGGGCGCTCCACGCTATCGGACCGGCTGGCAAATGCTTAGTGCTGCAGCTTAGTGCAGCCGTGCTTGCGAGGGTCGGTGCGAATGCACCAGCCGAAGCGGTGCAAATGCGCCATCACATCTCTCAACGCGCTGATCAAACTGGTTTCACGTCTCATAAGACGCGGTGAGTCCGCCCTCGCAGGCTCGCCCTTATCAACGCAGGTGGTGCATTTGCACTGATACGTCGGTTGCACGCCTGATGTGCACCCCCTGCACCAGAGGAAATTTACATGGCTTCGACCTACGCAACATCTGCTGTTCTGGGCAGCGCTTCGCCGTTTCGAGTGTCTTGGGGATCGGTGTTCGCTGGTGCGGCAATCACGCTGGTGACCTATCTGGTGCTCAGCGTGCTTGGCACGGCGATCGGCGCGGGCGCGCTTGATCCGATGGCTCAAGGCAACCCGCTCAGCGGTTTCGGCAAGGGCGCCGGCGCCTGGTTGTTCATCAGTACCCTGGTGGCCATTGCCGCCGGTGCCTGGGTGTCGGGTCGTACTGCGCCGGACCGTGGTGGTCTGCATGGTTTGCTCAGCTGGACGGTCAGCACGTTGCTGACCACCTGGCTCCTCGCGTCGCTGGCCGGCTCGCTCGTCGGCACTGCCGGCAACATCGCCGGCAAGGGTATTTCCCTGGCGGCCGACGGCGTGGCTGCGGCCGCGCCCGGTGTGGGCCAGAGCATCAAGCAACAGCTGGATAAGAACGGCATCAGCCTGGATTGGGACAGCCTGAAATCACAGCTGGACACCACGCTCAAGCAGTCCGGCAAGCCAGAGCTCGATCCTTCGAAGCTGGATCAGAAAGCTGACGTGGCTGGCGCCGATGCCAAGCAGACCGCAGAGCATTCGTCTACCGATCCAACCCAGGCCGGCGATCAGTTGAAGCAGTGGTTTGATCGCATTCAGAAAGCCGGCGAACCGGCGTTGAATGCAGCTGACAAGGACGCGCTGGTCAACATCGTTGCGGCCCGCACCGGCAAGAGCAAAGCCGAGGCGCAGCAGATCGTCGACAACTATGCCCAGGCCTATCAGCAAGCCGCGGCCAAAGTGGCGGAGCTCAAGCAGCAAGCTGAGCAACAGGCCCGTGAAGCGGCGGATGTTGCGGCCAAGCAGGTCGCCAAGGCGGCGTGGGGCACGTTCTTCATGCTGATCATCGGCGCGGCGTTGAGCTTTGGTCTGGCCCGTTATGCCCTGAGCTCGCGTCCTCGTCTGCTGGTCGAGACCGTGTAAGGTTTCAGCCGTCTCTTTTGATTCTGAATCCCTGAATCAAGCCTGGGCCCGGTGCGCAATGCTGTCGCACCGGGCCTTGTGCCTTTGACGCACCCTGAGTCACGCCGCTCGGATCACTCTCGTGCGACCCAACGCACGTTTCAAACTCTTGGAGTACAATGCGCGCCACCGTGATTTCGCTCATAAAAGGTGCGTCATGCAGCCCTTCGCTATTGCTCCTTCGATTCTGTCCGCCGATTTCGCCCGCCTGGGAGAGGAAGTCGACAACGTCCTGGCCGCTGGCGCCGACATCGTCCACTTCGACGTCATGGACAACCACTACGTCCCCAACCTGACGATCGGACCGATGGTCTGCGCGGCATTGCGCAAATACGGCATCACCGCGCCCATCGACGTTCACCTGATGGTCAGCCCGGTGGATCGCATCATTGGCGACTTCATCGAAGCCGGGGCAACCTTCATCACCTTCCACCCGGAAGCAACCCAGCACATCGACCGCTCTCTGCAACTGATCCGCGAAGGCGGCTGCAAGGCGGGTCTGGTGTTCAACCCGGCGACCCCGCTGAACCTGCTCGAATACGTCATGGACAAGGTCGACATGATCCTGCTCATGAGCGTCAACCCGGGCTTCGGCGGTCAGAAATTCATCCCCGGCACGATCAACAAGCTGCGCGAGGCCCGCGCGCTCATTGACGCGTCCGGTCGCGACATCCGTCTGGAGATCGACGGCGGCGTCAACGTCAACAACATCCGCGAGATCGCCGCAGCCGGTGCCGACACCTTCGTCGCAGGCTCGGCCATTTTCAACGCGCCTGATTACCGCGAAGTCATTGCGAAGATGCACGCAGAACTGGCGTTGGCCCGTTGACCAGCGGCTTCGAGCAGCTGTTTCCGGGCCGTCTGCCCAAGCTGATCATGTTCGATCTCGACGGCACACTGGTCGACTCCGTGCCGGATCTGGCTGCAGCTGTGGATAAAACCTTGATCCAGCTTGGCCGGCCGCCGGCAGGAATCGAACGGGTACGTGACTGGATCGGCAACGGTGTGCGCGTGCTGGTACGCCGCGCGTTGGCGAACGGCATGGATCACACCGCCGTGGATGAAGAGTCCTCGGAGGCTGCGCTGGCGATTTTCATGGAGGCCTACAGCGGCAGTCACGCGCTGACCAAGGTCTACCCTGGCGTGCGGGAAACCCTGAAATGGCTGCAGAAGATGGGCGTCGAGATGGCGCTGATCACCAACAAGCCGGAGCGCTTTGTTGCGCCGTTGCTGGATGACCTGAAGCTCGGCCGGTTCTTTCGCTGGATCGTGGGTGGCGACACGCTGCCGCAGCAGAAACCCGACCCGGCGGCGCTGTTCTTTGTCATGAAAATGGCCGGCGTACCGGGGTCGCAGTCACTGTTCGTGGGTGACTCGCGCAACGACGTGCTGGCGGCGAAAGCGGCGGGTGTGGCCTGTGTGGCGCTGAGTTACGGCTACAACCACGGACGCCCGATCGCGGAAGAGTCACCGGCACTGGTCATCGACGATTTGCGCATGCTGATTCCGGGCAGTTCTGCCGGTTGCTTAGCGCAAGGCGCTGAGATAACGTTGCCCGACCTCAAGTCTCCCTCTTTTAGAGAATCCATCGTGGTGGTCACTCGCAAACTCTGGATGAAAGTCATCAAGGCCCTGGCCCGCTGGCGTTGGCGCGCCTGACTTGAATCTGGCCGGAACCCCGGCGCGTTTGCATCCCTGACCGTTTTCCCTCAGACCACGAGGCTGATATGACCCGCGAAGAATTCCTGCGTTTGGCCGCTGAAGGCTACAACCGCATTCCCCTTGCCTATGAAACCCTAGCCGACTTCGATACGCCGCTGTCGATCTATCTGAAGCTGGCTGACGAGCCCAACTCCTACCTGCTTGAGTCGGTGCAGGGCGGGGAAAAGTGGGGGCGTTATTCGATCATCGGGCTGCCATGCCGCACCGTCATGCGCGTGCATGACCATACCGTCAGCGTGACCCACGACGGCGTCGAGATCGAGCGCCTGGAAGTCAAAGACCCGCTGGATTTCGTCGAGACCTTCAAGGCGCGCTACAACGTCCCGACCATCGCCGGTCTGCCACGCTTCAACGGCGGCCTGGTGGGCTACTTCGGTTATGACTGCGTGCGTTATGTAGAGCCGCGTCTGGGCAAGTGCCCCAATCCTGATCCGTTGGGCGTGCCGGATATTCTGCTGATGGTGTCCGATGCCGTTGTGGTATTCGATAACCTGGCTGGCAAGATGCACGCGATCGTGCTGGTCGATCCGGCTGAGCCTGAAGCCTACGAAGGTGGCCTGGCGCGACTCGAAGCGTTGATGGAGAAATTGCGCCAGCCGATCATGCCCCGTCGTGGTCTGGACCTGACCCGTCCGCAGGCGGCGGATCCGGTGTTCCGATCCAGCTTCACCCAGTCGGATTATGAAAAAGCCGTCGACACGATCAAGGAATACATCCTGGCGGGCGATTGCATGCAGGTCGTACCGTCCCAGCGCATGTCCATCGACTTCAGCGCCGCCCCGATCGACCTGTATCGCGCGCTGCGGTGCTTCAATCCGACGCCGTACATGTACTTCTTCAACTTCGGCGACTTCCATGTCGTCGGCAGTTCGCCGGAAGTGCTGGTGCGGGTCGAAGACAACTTGATCACCGTGCGCCCGATTGCCGGGACGCGTCCCCGTGGCGCCACCGAAGAAGAAGATCACGCGCTGGAAGTCGATCTGCTGTCCGATGACAAAGAGATTGCCGAGCACCTGATGCTCATCGATCTGGGACGCAACGACACTGGGCGCGTTTCGGAAGTCGGCTCGGTGAAGCTCACCGAGAAGATGGTCATCGAGCGTTATTCGAATGTCATGCACATCGTGTCCAACGTCACCGGTCAGCTGAAAAGCGGCCTGACGGCGATGGACGCGCTGCGGGCCATCTTGCCGGCGGGCACGTTGTCGGGCGCGCCGAAGATTCGTGCGATGGAAATCATCGACGAGCTGGAGCCGGTCAAGCGTGGTGTGTACGGCGGCGCCGTGGGCTACTTTGCCTGGAACGGCAACATGGACACCGCGATTGCCATTCGTACCGCGGTGATCAAGAACGGCGAGCTGCACGTGCAGGCCGGTGGCGGGATTGTCGCCGACTCTGTGCCAGCGCTGGAGTGGGAAGAAACCCTCAACAAGCGCCGCGCCATGTTCCGAGCGGTAGCCCTGGCGCAGCAGACGCCTGAGGCTTGATGGTTGGTCTGCTCATGAAAACGGCGCCCGGGGCGCCGTTTTTTATGCCGAACACCAATCCGTTGTAGGAGTGAGCTTGCTCGCGAAGGCTGATTCCGCGCCGCTAAATCTTTAGCGTGCTCAACGAAACCATCGCGAGCAGGTGGAGCGCCACACGGGGCGCTCCGACATGTTTTAGTGCGTCAGAAATCCAGACTCACCGCCAGATTCACCCCTTGCTGCGTCACGTCATCATTCTTGCGCCAGTTATAGCCGGCCCGCAGCGTCAGGTCCGGCGCCAGTTTCTGGCTCAGGCCCACGCTTGCACGATTCAGACTGCGCTGGGGGTCATAGCCTTTCAGATCAAAGTCCACGCCCGGCACGCTGTTCAGCGCGATGGTCACGTCCTGCTGATCGGTGTCGAACTCGCGCTCATGGGCCACTTCGCCAAACACTTGAGTCTGCGGCGTGACGTCGAACTTGCCTTGCAGCCCCGCGCCTAAACGTTTCGACTTGCGCGTCTGGTCGTCGTAATTAAGTGCCGTCGCGCGCGCACTGTTCTCCGAATAGCCATCGACATTGACGTGGGAATAGTCGGCGCTGATGAACGGCGAGAAATGCCAGCGACTGCTCTGCTCGGCCAGATCAAAGCCCACGCGGCCACTGATGGCCCACAGGTCGCCGTCGGTGTCGCCTTTCTCTGCCCCTTCGCTGATGCCCAGCGCGAACTTGCGCTTGAGGTTGTCGTAGTCGAGCTTTCCGCCCGAAGCGGCCAGGTCCGCCCACCAGTGTTGCGCCTGATATTGCACGAACGCGGTCGCGATATAGCTGTTGAGTTTGTAGTCCGAGTCCTTGGCACCGGCTTCGAGGGTTTGCCGGTAAGCGCCCGCAACCAGGCCGGCTCTCCAATCCTCGGCGAAGCGGTAGCTGCCACCCACTGTGAGGTTGTAGCCATGACCGTCGCCGCTGGCGGAATTGCTTTGCGCGTCGAAATCCATTTTCTGACCGCCGCCGGCGACGATGGCGCGCCATTCACCAACGTTCTGCCAGTTGCCCCAGTCCGCCAGCCATTGACTGCGCAGTTCATCCTGTTGCGCGCGCAATGTGCCGTTGGCCATTTCCGGCAGCAAGGTGATCTCCCACGGTGCCGACAGAATCGAATACCCGTAATCGGCGATAAGGCGTTGACCCGCAACCGTCGGGTGCACGCCGTCGTTGAACAGCAGCTTGGTCGGATCAGGGGTCAGGCCGCCAATCCCGTAGACGCTGTTGGCGGTGCAGTTGTTGCCGTTGAAACAGGTGCCAACCAAGTTCTGATCGGCCGCCAGCCCGTAGCGCGCCGGGTCGGTCAGGACATCACGTATGAGCCCCGGGACATTGAGCGGAATGACTTCGGCATCGATTTGCCCCAGCCGATTGACCAACTGCTGGTTGAACACCCCGCTCAGCAACGTCGATGGCCCCTGTAATGGCGTGCCGAATGCAGCGGGCGTGCGGCCGATGTCCGGCAGCAGCCAGACCATGATGTAACGCGCGCCGGCCTGGGACAGGATTTGTGCGCCGTTCGCCAGGTTGTTGGCAGCGTTGACGGCCTGTCCCGCACTCAGCACCCGGCCCTGAAGGAAGTCGTTGCCGCCCCCGGTCAGGTAGTAAAGGGCGTTCGGGTCAGCCCGCGAGCTGTTTTCAACCAGATAACCGGGTCGTGTCCGGAACACCGTCGTGACGCCCGTCGACGCATCGGTGTTGGCAACCTGTGATTGGGTGGTGATCGCCGCGAGGATCTGATCGGTCCGGTCGCCGCCCACGGCCCAGTTATTGCCGTCCGCCAACCCTTGCGCCGCGCGAACGGGGGAGGTCGACGCCTGCAAATCACCGGGCGCCACGCCAAGCATTCCGCCCAGCAACGTTGATGAGTTCAGACCGAATGCCTCTCCGCTGCCGTTCAGGTACGTCGGGCCGGTGCGGTTGGTGAAGCGCAAGGTGGCGCCCGGTGGTCCGCCCGCATCGGGGAACTGTCCGGCGTCGGCGAGGCTGTCGCCGAACACGATCATCGTTGAATAGGGGGAAGAGGCGGCCAGGGCGGAGGAGCAAGCGAGCGAGAGCAGGCAAGCCGCGAACGGCCAGCGCAGTGTGGCTTTGAGCATGGGGGCATCCCTTATTGTTTTAGTGCTGTACGAGAAGGTAGCAGCCGCGACACAAATCACCCACGATGCTGTGGCATTCACGGCAAATATTCTGTACCGCCTTCCACGCTGCAATCTGCACCTTGCGAGCGTTCAAATCCTGCCAATCGGCCTCTGGGCCGGGCCATCCGGGCACTGCGATATTGCGCGGCCTGCGGCGGTACGCTACTGTGCGGCAACGTATGAACGAGACCTTTCCTGTGTCGATTGTCAGCAGCTTCTTGATGCGCGTTATCAAGGGCCACGCCCGTTGGCGTTGGCGCGCCTGACTATTTCCCCCGCCGGCCCCGCCGGATCTGTATTGATATGCCTTCTGATGCCTCGGTTTTGCAGTGCCTCGCCGGAACACCTCCTGCGACCCCTCTGCGTGCCACTGAGGTCAGTAAACAGAAGGCCACGTTATAAAGTCAGTCATTCAAAAGGTTAAGCACCATGCTGCTGATGATCGATAACTACGACTCCTTCACCTACAACGTCGTGCAGTACTTGGGCGAGCTGGGTGCCGACGTCAAAGTCATTCGCAACGACGAGATGACCGTCGCCGAAATCGAAGCCCTGAACCCCGAGCGCATTGTCGTTTCCCCCGGCCCGTGCACGCCGAACGAAGCCGGCGTGTCCATTGACGTGATCAAACACTTTGCCGGCAAGCTGCCTGTGCTCGGCGTCTGCCTGGGCCATCAGTCAATCGGCCAGGCGTTTGGCGGCGACGTAGTGCGTGCGCGCCAGGTCATGCACGGCAAGACCAGCGAGCTGATCCACGAAGACAAAGGCGTGTTCGAAGGCCTAAAGCATCCGCTGACTGTGACCCGCTATCACTCGCTGGTGGTCAAGCGCGAGACACTCCCGGACTGCCTGGAATTAACCGCTTGGACTCAGCTCGAAGACGGCTCGGTCGATGAAGTCATGGGCCTGCGACACAAAACCCTTAACGTTGAGGGCGTTCAATTTCACCCTGAGTCGATTCTTTCCGAGCAGGGCCACGAGCTGTTCGCCAACTTCCTCAAGCAGACCGGCGGCACCCGTCAGGGTTAAGGGCAATTCGACATGGCAATGGATATCAAAACGGCGCTGGGCCGGGTTGTGAATCAACTGGACCTGAGCACCGATGAAATGCGCGACGTCATGCGCGAAATCATGACCGGCCAGTGCACACAGGCGCAGATCGGCGCATTCCTGATGGGCATGCGCATGAAGAGCGAAAGCATCGACGAAATCGTCGGTGCCGTGTCGGTCATGCGCGAGCTGGCGGATCAGGTACAGCTCAAGACGCTGGACGGCGTGGTCGACATCGTCGGCACCGGTGGCGATGGCGCGAACATCTTCAACGTCTCGACCGCCGCCTCATTCGTGATCGCGGCGGCCGGTTGCACAGTGGCCAAACACGGCAATCGCGCGGTCTCCGGCAAGAGCGGCAGCGCTGATTTGCTGGAAGCCGCAGGCGTTTACCTGAACCTGACCCCAGTGCAAGTGGCGCGCTGCATCGACAGCGTCGGTATCGGCTTCATGTTCGCGCAAACCCATCATGGCGCCATGAAGCACGCCGCCGGGCCACGAAAGGAACTGGGCCTGCGGACCCTGTTCAACATGCTCGGTCCACTGACCAATCCTGCCGGCGTCAAGCATCAGGTGGTCGGCGTGTTCAGTCAGGCGCTGTGCCGGCCATTGGCCGAGGTGCTACTGCGCATGGGCAGCAAACACGTGCTGGTGGTGCACTCCCAGGATGGCCTGGACGAATTCAGCATCGCCGCGCCGACGTTTGTCGCGGAACTGAAGAACGGCGAAGTGACCGAATACTGGGTGCAGCCGGAAGATCTGGGCATGAAGAGCCAGAGCCTGTTCGGCCTGGTGGTCGACAGCCCGGCGCAGTCGCTGGAATTGATTCGCGACGCGTTGGGGCGGCGCAAATCCGAGCACGGCCAGAAAGCCGCTGAAATGATCGTGCTCAACGCCGGCGCCGCGCTTTACGCGGCTGACCATGCGTCGTCATTGAGAGAAGGCGTGGCCTTGGCCCACGACGCATTGCACACGGGCCTGGCCCGCGAGAAGCTGGAAGAACTGGGTGCCTTTACCGCGGTATTCAAGCAGGAGAATGAAGAATGAGCGTGCCGACGGTATTGGAAAAGATTCTGGCCCGAAAGGTCGAGGAAGTCGCTGCACGCCGTGCCAGCGTCAGCCTCGCCGAGTTGGAAACCTTGGCCGCCGCAGCCGATGCGCCGCGTGGGTTCGCTAAAGCAATGATTGCTCAGGCCAAGCGCAAGCAGCCGGCCGTCATTGCAGAAATCAAGAAGGCTTCGCCGAGCAAAGGCGTGATCCGCGAAAACTTCCAGCCGGCGGAGATCGCCAAGAGCTACGAAGCGGGCGGGGCCACCTGTCTTTCTGTGCTCACTGACATTGATTTCTTTCAAGGCGCTGACGAGTATCTGAAGCAAGCCCGGGCGGCGTGCTCGCTGCCGGTGATCCGCAAGGACTTCATGATCGACCCGTATCAGATTGTCGAAGCGCGGGCATTGGGCGCCGATTGCATCCTGTTGATCGTATCGGCGCTGGATGATGTGAAGATGGCCGAGCTGGCATCGGTCGCCAAAGATGTCGGCCTCGACGTGCTGGTTGAAGTCCACGATGGCGACGAGCTGGAGCGGGCACTCAAAACCCTCGACACCCCGCTGGTGGGCGTCAACAACCGCAACTTGCACACGTTCGACGTCAGCCTGGAAACCACCCTCGACCTGCTGCCACGTATTCCCCGTGATCGGCTGGTCATTACCGAAAGCGGTATTTTCCACCGCGCCGATGTCGAGCTCATGGAAATCAGCGATGTCTATTCCTTCCTGGTGGGCGAGGCGTTCATGCGCGCCGAGAAGCCGGGCGTGGAACTGCAGAGACTGTTCTTCCCGGAGAAAGGCACGGCGATCAAGTCCGGCGGGCTGGACTGATCCAGGGTTGTAGGCCAGAAAGCCATCGCTCTTCGCGTCAGGAGGCAGCATGACCCTTCAGCTCTTGGAAACCTGCGTTGAAGCCGGCCTCAAGGCCGAGCAAGACCTCCTGGCGTCGGTGTGTGATGGCCACGCTGACAGTGGCTTGCTGTTCTGGCGGCCTATTGATCGCGCGTTGGTTATGCCACGCCGGTTGAGTCGGCTTCCCGGCTTCACTGAAGCCAGCGAAACCCTCGCCGACAGTGGCTGGCCCGTCCTGTTGCGTGAAAGTGGCGGCGAGCCGGTGCCGCAATCTTCTTCAACCGTCAATGTGGCGCTCGTGTATGTCCAGCCGGACACCGATCTGGATCGCGACCGCATCGAAAATGCCTACATGCGCCTGTGTCAGCCGATCCTCGATACCCTGGGTGAGCTGGGCGGCGCTGCATCTCTGGGCGAAGTCGAAGGCGCTTTCTGCGACGGCCGCTTCAACGTCAACCTCAACGCTCGCAAGATGGTCGGTACCGCGCAGCGCTGGCGCCAGAGTCAGGGTGGCAAACGGCCGGTGGTGTTGGCCCATGCCGCGATGCTGCTGGATGACGAGCGCGTGGCAATGGTCAACGCGGTCAACCGCTTCAATGAGACCTGCGAGCTGGATCAACGCTGCAAAGCAGAAAGCCACATTGCTTTGCATGAGCTATTTGACGCGCCGGATTTTCTAACCCGCCTGAGGGAACGATATGAACGCCTGCTCGCCCGGATCTGATTCCGCTGCGGGCATCGATCACGTCGTTAGCGGGTGCCGAACACCACCATGGTTTTGCCCCGGACATGCACCAGATTCTGCTCTTCGAGTGACTTGAGCACACGACCGACCATTTCTCGGGAACACCCCACGATACGGCCAATCTCCTGGCGGGTGATCTTGATCTGCATGCCATCGGGGTGGGTCATCGCGTCGGGCTGTTTGCATAGATCGAGCAAGCTGCGGGCAACGCGCCCGGTGACGTCCAGAAACGCCAGATCGCCGACCTTGCGCGTGGTGTTGCGCAGCCTTTCGGCGATCTGCGAACCGATGGCGTACATCAACTCAGGGTCATGCTGACTGAGCTCGCGGAATTTGGCGTAGCTGATTTCGGCCACTTCACATTCGGTTTTGGCACGCACCCAGGCGCTGCGCTGGGCGCCGGCGGCCGTCTGCTGAAACAGCCCCAGTTCGCCAAAGAAATCCCCGCTGTTCAGGTAGGCCACAATCATCTCGCGGCCTTCGTTGTCTTCGATCAGGATCGTCACCGAGCCCTTGATGATCAGGTATAGCGAGTCCGATTCTTCGCCTGCGCAAATGATGTTGCTCTTGGCCGGGCATCGTCGTCGCTGGGCGTGCGGGAGCAGTTTGTCGGCGATTTTCATCTTGTTCGGAGGCGGCACGGCGAGCATGGCTGTATCCCGTAAAAAACTGCGCCCTGAGGCATTCCTAGAGGTATCGGCAGTATTTCCGATTTAACGCAGTTCAACAGCGGCAATTAGCCTTTTTTTCAGACACTTCCTACATTGCGGTCGTTTTCGGGCATGTCCAGTCCACTCAGCGACGGTAGGGCCCTGTGCTAAGCTGGCCGCCATTTTTCAAGCATTGGAGTCCGGTGATGAAGGCGCGTATTCAATGGGCGGGTGAGTCGATGTTCCTCGGTGAGTCCGGCAGCGGCCATGTGGTCGTGATGGATGGCCCACCCGAAAGCGGCGGTCGCAACCTGGGTGTTCGCCCGATGGAAATGGTGCTGATTGGCCTGGGTGGCTGCAGCAACTACGACGTGGTCAGCATCCTCAAGAAAGCCCGTCAGCCCATCGAAAGCTGCGAGGCGTTTCTGGAAGCAGAGCGCGCCAGCGAAGATCCCAAGGTGTTCACCAAGATCCACCTGCACTTTGTGGTTAAAGGACGCGGTCTGAAAGAAACGCAGGTCAAGCGTGCGATCGAGCTGTCGGCCGAGAAATACTGCTCGGCATCGATCATGCTGGGTAATGCGGGCGTCGAAATCACCCACGATTACGAGATCATCGAACTGGGCTGAGCAACGCTCAATTTTCACAAAAGCGGTGCAGGCTATGGCATGCGACTTCTGACGTCTGCATAATGCGCCCCTTTTTCAGGGCGCGACCGCCGGATAGCCGGCTCGCCTCCGACCAGACAACCAAAATCGCCAACGCGAAGAGGTGTTAACCGTCCTACGCAGCTGAGCCGGGCTCAGTTGACGGGCATGCTTGATCACGCGGCCAGCGCCGCACCCATATAGAGAGTTTTTAACGGTGAAAAGCAAACTCAAGCTCCACGGGTTCAATAACCTGACCAAGACCTTGAGCTTCAACATCTATGACATCTGCTATGCGGAAACCCCGCAGGACCAGCAGGCTTACGTCGAGTACATCAACAGCGTATACGACGCCGAACGCCTGACGCGGATTCTCACCGATGTCGTCGATATCATTGGCGCGAACATCCTGAACATCGCGCGTCAGGACTACGACCCACAAGGCGCCAGTGTGACCATTCTGATCTCCGAGCAGCCGGTCACGCCGACTGACAGCCAGATCGAAGAATCGCCGGGTCCGCTGCCCGAGACTATCCTCGCGCACCTGGACAAGAGCCACATCACGGTTCACACCTATCCTGAAATCCATCCCGTAGACGGCATCGCCACCTTCCGAGTGGACATCGACGTGTCGACCTGCGGCGTGATCTCGCCGTTGAAAGCGCTGAACTACCTGATCCACAAGTTCGAGTCCGACATCGTGACCGTCGACTATCGTGTGCGCGGTTTCACCCGTGACGTCGAAGGCAAGAAGCACTTCATCGACCACGAGATCAACTCGATCCAGAATTACCTTTCCGACGACACCCGCGACAGCTACCAGATGACTGACGTGAACGTGTACCAGGAAAACCTGTTCCACACGAAAATGCTGCTCAAGCAGTTCGAGCTGGACAACTACCTGTTCGGTGACGCCACCAGCAATCTCTCCGCTGAGCAGCGCGAGCAGGTGACTGGTCGCGTGAAGCACGAGATGCTCGAAATCTTCTACGGCCGCAACATGCCGGTCTAAGGTTTCAGCGGTACAAAAAAAGGCGCCTCTAGAGGCGCCTTCTTTGTATCTGGCTTTCAACGATAATCGGGCTCCGTAATAACAGCCCGAAATCGCAGTTTCGGTCAGATCCTGTAGGTGGTCTTGGTCATGACTTTGGCGATCAGGCTCATGCCGAATTTCACCGGCGCCGGAAAGCGGAATCCGCCTGCCTCGATCGCGCTTTCGGCGTGTTGCTCCTCGTCGGCACACATCTGTTTGAGAATCGCACGGGACTTCTCGTCCTCGACCGGCAATTGCTCCAGATGCTCATTCAAATGCTTGCAGACTTGATCTTCCGTCGCGGCAACAAAGCCCAGGCTGATCCGATCACTGATCAAGCCCGCCACTGCGCCGATGCCGAACGAAGCGCCGTAGAACAGCGGGTTGAGCACACTGGTATGACTGCCCAACTGATGAATGCGTTGCTCGCACCACACCAGGTGGTCGATTTCTTCCTCGGCGGCGTGCTCCATGGCTTTGCGCACCTGAGGCAGTTTCGCGGTAAGCGCCTGCCCCTGATACAACGCCTGAGCACAGACTTCGCCGGTGTGATTAATGCGCATGAGCCCGGCGACATGTCGGGTGTCGGTCTCATTCATCTTGATATCGGGTTGAACAATGGCAGGCGAGGGACGGTGTGCGTGCGCGCTGACGGGCAGCAGCGTCTTCATCGCAGCGTCGGCCTGAAGCAGAAAACGGTCGATAGGGGAGTAGTGACGTTCGGTAGCCATGGGCGCCTCCGGGTAAATCCACGATGGCCAGTCTACCGCAAACGATGAAGCCGGGCTTGTCCGGCGTCAGCCCGCCGAGGCGCAAGGCACGCACTCGGCAGGTCGATAGAATCCGAACGCGGTGACTCAGCCCGGCGGCCAGTTCATCTGGCGCTGACCCAGCACGTGCATGTGAATGTGATAAACGGTCTGCCCGCCTTTCTCGTTGGTGTTCATGACCACGCGAAAGCCGTCCTCGCAACCCAGTTCTTTCGCCAGGCGCTGCGCCGTGAACAGGATATGGCCCAGCAGCCCTTTATCGTCTTCAGTCACGTCGTTGAGGGTGGCGATCGGCTTCTTCGGAATGACCAGAAAATGCACTGGCGCCTGTGGGGCGATGTCGTGAAAGGCCAGCACTTGATCATCTTCGTAGATGATCTTCGCCGGGATTTCGCGGTTGATGATCTTGGTGAACAAAGTATCCACAGCCTTCTTGCTCCGTTTCGAGGGGGATGAAGGCAGTGTACTGAGCGTCCCGGGTCACGCCCAGCCGTTTGTTGCGACGGGTCGCGTCAGACTGACGTACGAGATTTGAGAATCGAGCCCCAGAGTTTTCGCGTCATCCAGCGACCGGCGAAGCGCGGAACCCGCGTCAGCAGCCTGTTACGCCAACCCGGGATAATCACCGCACGGTTCTTTTCCAGCGCGCGAACCGTGTACAGCGCAACTTCTTCGGCGGTCATGTGTTTGTCGTGGGTGAACTTGCCGGCGTCCAGCTGTGCGGTGCGGAAAAACGCCGTTCGCGTCGGCCCGGGGCACAACACCGAAACCTTCACGCCGGTTTTATGCAGCTCCTCGCGAAGCCCCTCGGAAAAATGCAGTACATACGCTTTGCTCGCGGCGTAGGTGCTCATCCACGGCCCTGGTTGAAAGCCCATGATCGAAGCAACGTTGAGAATCTGACCGCCGCCTTGGACCGCCATCAGGTTGCCAACCGTGTGACACAGCCGCGTCAATGCGAGCACATTAAGGTCGAGCAGGTCCTGCTCTTGCGCCCATTCTTGAGCGAGAAACGGCCCGCTGTTGCCGATGCCCGCGCAGTTGACCAACAAATCGATGCTTCGCGCGCCCTCTTCGAGCTCTAGCAGAAAGCCCGAGAGGCGCAGCGGTTCACCCAGATCGCAGGCGCGGAACAGCACCTCGACGCCAAACCGTTGGGTGAACTCAAGCGCAATGCTTTCCAGCATTTCCCGGTGCCTGGCCACCAGAATAAGGTTGCGACCTCGGCGGGCGAGGGCTTCTGCCATCGCCAGGCCAATACCGCTGGATGCCCCTGTGACCATGGCGTAACGGGTCATGCAATTCTCCAGTGTTTGCAGCTCGTATTGAGACAGCGTCCTTGCTGCCAGATAGTTATTGGTCGTCGTTGCTGTCGGACGAGTCACCAATATCTACAGGATCAACGGGGACGGTCGGTTGTTCCGCGTCATTGGTGTCATTGGTGTCATCGTCGTAGGGCAATGCTTGTTCGTATGCGCTGGTGGTGGCTTCAACTTCTTCCTGAATGGTTTTCAGGCCACCCATCACCCCAGCCACGATCGCCAGCGCCAGTACCACAAGCCAGATCACTGCGAGGGCTTTGACGCGTGGCGTATTGGCGGGCGGCGGCGGACCATACTGATTAGGGCCTGTGCTACCGGGCACGGCCATCATCACAATTGGAAAGAAGCTGCCCACCACCGGCACCAGATTCAGCAGCAGCAACCAGGCCGACATACCGGCGTCATGCAGGCGCTGGGCGCCGATCTGGACACTGATGACGACAAACGCGACGAACGCGACGGTGCCCAGCAGCCCTCCCGCCACGAGCGAAACGCTGAGAACGCCGACACACAGGGCGGCGACCAGTATGGCCACGCCCACCAGCGCCATGCTCCACGCCAGATAGCGCAGACGGCCGATCCGCCCCTGAGTGGTAAACACCTTTAATTCGCCGACGGCGGGCCAGTCTTGTGCAACCGGTGTGCGCGGCGGCGCGTAGGGCGATACCGCGGGTTCGAAATACGGACGCTGGGGCGCGTGTTCAACGACTTCTTCAAGGCTCAGTGATACCGGATCCTCAGGCTCGATACGGCCTTCGACACCCGCATCGTTCAGCGCCGCAAGATAGCGCTGCGCGTCGTCTCGCGTCAGACTGCGCTTGATGGTCACCGGGTTGCCGGTGAATAGACGATCAACGCCGGAAACGTCAGTCTTGAACAGCTGCGCCAGGTTCAGGCGCGCTGTTTCCAGCTCAACACCTGTCCGCAACTGTCCCTCGAAAACGATCTTGAAGTGCTCCGCCATGCTGGCTTCCTTGTCTTTTGAGTTCATACGATGTGAGCAGTGCGCGTCAGAACGGTTTGACGACTACCAGAATGACCACAGCCAGCAGGATCAACACCGGTATCTCGTTGAACCAGCGATAGAACACATGGCTGCGGCCTGGTACTCCGCGCGCGAAGCGTTTGACCTGAGCGCCGCACACGTGGTGATAGCCAATCAGCAGGACGACCAGGGTGAGCTTGGCATGCAACCAGCCTTGCTGCAGGAAACCCGGGGCCAGGACGATCAGCCAGATACCGAATACCAGTGTGGCGATCATCGAGGGAATCATGATGCCCCGGTACAACTTGCGCTCCATGGTGCAGAAACGCTCGCGGCTAACCGAGTCTTCGCTCATGGCGTGATAGACGAACAACCGCGGAAGATAGAACAGGGCTGCGAACCAGCACACCATGGCGACGATATGCAGGGCTTTGATCCAGAGATAGAGCATTTTGGTTTGTTTCCAGGAACACGGTGCCAAATAGTAGTGGCTTCGGCGCCCGTACGTCACGTTCGCGGTTGTCCCATTGGCAATCGACCCATATGATCAGCGGCTTTCCACTGGTTTCGTTGAGGGGCAGGTTATGGTCAAGGTCGGTATCGTCGGCGGTACGGGTTACACCGGCGTCGAGTTGTTGCGTCTTCTGGCGCAACACCCGGAGGCTGAAGTGGTTGCGATCACCTCGCGCTCCGAGGCAGGTCTGCCTGTCGCTGACATGTATCCAAACCTGCGCGGTCACTATGACGGTCTGGCGTTCAGTGTGCCGGACGTCAAGGTGCTTGGCGCCTGCGACGTGGTGTTCTTCGCCACGCCTCACGGTGTCGCACATGCGTTAGCGGGCGAGTTGCTCGCCGCTGGCACCAAGGTCATCGACCTCTCCGCCGATTTCCGTCTGCAAGATCCGGTCGAGTGGGCCAAGTGGTACAACCAGCCCCATGGTGCACCGGAGCTGCTCGACGAGGCGGTATACGGCCTGCCGGAAGTCAACCGCGAGCACATCAAAGGCGCACGCCTGATTGCGGTGCCGGGTTGCTATCCCACCGCCACTCAGCTGGGCTTTCTGCCGCTGCTCGAAGCGGGCCTTGCTGATGCATCACGATTGATCGCCGACTGCAAATCGGGTGTCAGTGGTGCAGGTCGCGGCGCCAGCGTGGGCTCGCTATATTCCGAAACCAGCGAGAGCTTCAAGGCTTATGCCGTTAAAGGGCATCGCCATCTTCCCGAAATCACCCAAGGGCTGCGTCGTGCAGCCGGCGGCGATGTCGGGCTGACGTTCGTGCCGCACCTGACGCCGATGATCCGTGGCATTCACGCCACGTTGTACGCAACCGTCGTCGACAGATCGGTCGATCTGCAGGCGTTGTTTGAAAAACGCTATGCCAATGAGCCATTCGTCGACGTGATGCCCGCCGGCAGCCATCCGGAAACCCGCAGCGTACGTGGAGCCAACGTCTGCCGCATGGCTGTGCACCGTCCGCAGGATGGCGATCTGGTGGTGGTGCTGTCGGTCATCGACAATCTGGTCAAAGGCGCTTCGGGCCAGGCCGTGCAGAACATGAACATCATGTTTGGCCTCGATGAGCGCCTGGGCCTGTCCCACGCGGGGATGTTGCCTTAACAGCGCCAGGTCGTACGTCTCAGGTTGTAAGCCGATAGCTGGCTGTTTCTTGCAGCTTGTCGCTTGCGGCTGCCGTGACAATAGTTGACCAATTTTCTAGGAGAAGCGGATAATGCGCGACATTACGCATTATGACGGCTTAGCGCCGGGAGATTTTGAGCATGAGCGTTGAATCCTTCACCCCTGTGGCTTTGGAATTCACCCACGGTGCCGCGCACAAGGTGAAAACTCTGGTCGATGAAGAGGGCAATGACCGCCTGAAGCTCCGCGTCTTCGTGACCGGTGGCGGTTGTTCCGGCTTTCAGTACGGCTTCACGTTTGATGAAGACGTCGCCGAAGATGACACGATTGTTGAGCGCGAGGGTGTCAGCCTGGTGGTTGACCCCATGAGCTTCCAGTACCTGGCAGGTGCGGAAGTGGATTATCAGGAGGGTCTGGAAGGCTCTCGCTTCGTAATCAAGAATCCTAATGCCGCGACTACTTGCGGCTGCGGCTCTTCGTTTTCGATCTGATCCAACCGTCGCACACAAAAACGCCGCGCATTTGCGCGGCGTTTTGCATGGCGGGCGTTGCACTTAGGCTGGGTAGATTGCGCCCAGAACTCGCAACCCTTTGGCTCCGGTCACGCTCGGACGGTTGGCGGGTACGCTTTCCAGTGCGCAATGGGCAAGCCAGGCGAACGCCATTGCTTCCACCCAATCAGGATCAACGCCGAATTCCGCTGTGCTTGTGACCTTTGTTGCCGGCAGCAGCGCCGCCAGTCGATCCATCAATGCCTTGTTGTGAGCGCCGCCACCGCAGACCAACAGCTCTTTGGTCTGCGCCTGTGCCGATTGCAGCGACTCGGTAATGCTCAATGCGGTGACTTCCAGAAGTGTAGCCTGCACGTCTTCGGGTCTCAGCGTTGGCATCTGGAACAAATGGTGATGAACCCAGCCAAGGTTGAACACTTCACGGCCGGTGCTTTTCGGGCCCTTGGTCTGGAAGAACTGATCACTGAGCATGGACTTGAGCAGCGCATCATTGACTGTTCCACTCGCGCCCCACGCGCCATCGCGGTCATAGCTCACGCCACGCTGTGCTTGTATCCACGCGTCGAGCAACACGTTGCCAGGACCTGAATCGAACCCGGAAACCGGTTTGTCGATCTCGATCAAGCTGAGGTTGCTGAAACCACCGACGTTGAGTACGGCGCGGTAGTCCTTGTTATCGTCGAACAACGCTTCGTGGAATGCCGGAACCAGCGGCGCGCCCTGTCCACCTGCAGCGATATCGCGCTTGCGGAAGTCACTGACAACGGTGATGCCGGTCATTTCGGCGAGCAGGGCAGGGTTGCCAATCTGAATGGTGAAGCCACGGGCTGGTTCGTGGCGAATCGTCTGGCCGTGGCTGCCAATCGCGCGGATTTCGCCGGCTGACACGTTCTGCTGATCCAGCAGGGCCAGTACGCCTTGAGCCGCGAGATGAACCCATTTCTGCTCGGCGATGCCGGCACGGGCCAGCTCATCCGGACCGCTGGCGCATAGCCCCAGCAGTTCGGCGCGAAGATCGTCCGGCATGGGAATGTAGTAGGTGCCGAGCAAACGTGGTCGGTCATCCTGTTCTACCAGCGCGAAGTCGAGTCCATCCAGACTGCTTCCGGACATTACACCTACATATAAAGTCATGGGTCAGCGCTTACTCGAGGCCAGCATGGTGGCCTTTTCCTGGTCCATGCGAGCCATCAAAGGTTGGCTCTCCTGCATGAACCGCTGTTTTTCGGACTTGGCGATCGGGTCTGCCATCGGCAGCTTCTGCCCCAACGGGTCGACATGAACGCCGTTTACCTGAAACTCGTAATGAACATGAGGACCCGTGGACAGGCCGGTGGTTCCAATATAGCCAATGACTTGGCCCTGCTTGACGCTGGATCCGGACTGAATGCCCTTGGCAAAACCCTGCATGTGGCCGTACAGCGTCCGGTAGGTCTCACCGTGCTGAATGATCACGGTATTGCCGTAGCCGCCGCGCCGACCGGCAAGAATGACTTTGCCGTCGCCGGTCGCCTTGATTGGCGTACCACGAGGTGCAGCGTAGTCGATGCCTTGGTGGGCGCGAATCTTGTTCAGGATCGGGTGTTTGCGACCGGATGAAAACAGCGAGCTGATGCGGGCGAATTCGACTGGAGTACGGATGAATGCCTTACGCATGCTGTTGCCATCGGCGGTGTAGTAGTTGGTGTTGCCTTGCTTGTTCGTATAACGCACTGCGGTGTAAGTCTTGCCACGGTTTACAAAGCGCGCCGAAAGAATATTGCCCGTACTGACCGTCTTGCCGTTGACGACCTTCTGCTCGTAAATGACATCGAATTCGTCACCCTTGCGGATATCCTGGGTGAAGTCGACGTCGTAGCCAAAGATGTTTGCCATCTCCATGGTCATGGTATGGCTGAGGCCTGCACGCTGGGCGGATTGCGACAGCGAGTTGTTGATCATGCCGTGCACATAGGCAGTGCGAACATTGGGTTTGCTTACGTCACGGGTAAACGTGTAGCCCTTGTCTGTCCGGGACAAGCTGATGCTTTCTGTCTCGCTCAGCTTGCTGTGCAGCTGCTTAAGGCTGCCTTCAGGCGACAGTTCGAACTGCAGAACCTGGCCGTTTTTCAACTGGCTGAATTGCTTGGCTTGTTTGTCGCTGGCAATAACGTCATGCACTGCCGTTGCGGGTAAGCCGACTTTGCCGAACAGCGTCGACAGCGTATCGCCTTTCGATACCACCACTTCCCGGTGGGTGGGACCTTTGGCAGTGGCAACCTCTTTCGGCGCAGCCTTTGTGTCGGTGGAGGGCTTCGCTGTTTCAGTCGGCTCAGTCGCATCACCTTCGATCTGGGCGAAGGGAGAATCTACCGGCGCCTCTGTGGCTTGAGTCTGTTCTTGAGCGTCTTGTTCTTGCTCGATCTGATCAGCGGGCGTGTCCAGTTCAAGAGCAAGGTTTGTTCGTTTGGCTTCGACGTCACTGGATGGGAATACGAGGAGAGCCAGGCTGAGCAGTGCGGCGATACCGCTGGCTGCTAGCAGGTGGCTCTTCGGATAAAGCGGTGGCGCTTTAGGCGGAGTGTCGGTCATAGGTAATTTTGACTTTGAAAAAAGATGAAATGGAAAAGATGAATGACATGATGAAGATGAAATAACTGTATAAAATATAACCAAATCTCGCCTGAGGCAAGCTTGCGATCGGCTCGCTCCGCGATTCGTCGAGCACCTATTGTCAGAACTTGTATTTGAGCGCTGATCTTGTATGGTTGTTTCCCTTTGAAATAAGGCATTACGGGGCGGTTATGAAGTCGGTTGAAGAGCAGCTAGCGCTGATCAAGCGCGGTGCAGATGAACTCCTGGTCGAGGCCGAGCTGATCACAAAGCTCAAGCGTGGGCAGCCACTTCGCATCAAGGCCGGTTTTGATCCAACCGCGCCCGACCTGCACCTCGGGCACACAGTGCTAATTAATAAGCTGCGTCAATTCCAGGATCTCGGGCATCAGGTGATTTTCCTGATTGGCGATTTCACCGGGATGATCGGCGATCCAAGCGGCAAGAGCGCTACCCGTCCCCCGCTTACGCGCGAGCAAGTGCTCGACTATGCCGAGACCTATAAAGCTCAGGTCTTCAAGATTCTGGATCCGGCCAAAACCGAGGTGGCCTTCAATTCCACCTGGATGGACCAGCTGAGCCCCGCTGACTTCATTCGGCTTTCTTCCCAATACACCGTTGCCCGTATGCTTGAGCGTGATGACTTCGACAAGCGTTACAAGTCGAACCAGTCGATCGCCATCCACGAATTCCTTTATCCGCTGGTGCAGGGTTACGACTCGGTTGCCTTGCGCGCGGACGTCGAGCTGGGTGGCACCGATCAGAAATTCAACTTGCTGATGGGGCGTGAGCTTCAGCGCGCCTATGGTCAGGAGGCTCAGTGTGTTCTGACGATGCCGTTGCTGGAAGGGTTGGACGGCGTCAAGAAGATGTCCAAATCTCTGGGTAACTATGTAGGTATCCAGGAAGCGCCCGGCATTATGTACAGCAAGCTCGTCTCCATCCCTGATGCGCTGATGTGGCGTTACTTTGAGCTGCTGAGCTTCCGCTCCATGGAGGAGATCGCTGCCTTTAAGGCGGATTGCGAAGCCGGGGCGAATCCGCGCGACATCAAGATCAAGCTTGCCGAAGAGATTGTCGCGCGCTTCCATGGTGAAGAGGCTGCAGCTTCTGCCCATCGTTCTGCAGGCAATCGTATGAAGGATGGGGAGCTTCCGGAAGATCTTCCCGAGATCGAGCTGGCCGCTTCCGAAGACATGCCGATTGCTGCCGTCCTTAATAAGGCGGGGCTGGTAAAGAACTCGGCAGTCGCTCGCGACCTGCTGGCATCCGGCGGCGTGCGTATAGATGGTGAGGTGGTAGAGCGCGGGTTTGTATTCAAGCTGGGGGCGACCCATGTTTGCCAGGCCGGCAAGAAGGCGTTCGGGCGGATTACACTTCGCTTGGAATAAAGTTTAAATAAGTGCTTGACGCCCCTCTGGATCTGTCTATAATTCGCCCCACTTCCGGCGCAGACGAAACGGAAAACTCCTT